>NZ_JAKWJK010000005.1:0-340288 GCF_031570575.1 Pseudomonas sp. JL3 | reverse complement strand
GCCCGACGAGCTACCAGACTGCTCCATCCCGCGTCTGTGTGTCGGCATTCTACAGAGGATCGCAGGGTTGTCAACCTTCAATCTCGGTAAAACCTGTTCCTGTTCAATCGCTTAGGTGAAAAAAGCACCCGCTTACCGGTCTGGAACGCAGGCAGGGCAAGGCTTGTGGCTCTATCGAGAGGGATCTTTCGATTGAGAAAATAAATTCATACGTGCTTTTCCTACAAAGGAAAAAGAACATTCAGAGTACTGGTGCTATATACAGGTGTCAGTGAGATACTGCCGGTACGACTCACCCACACATCATTTCTTCGCCATGAACACTGCTTTTATATGACGCAGCGAAAAATCATCCACGTCGATTGTGACTGTTTCTACGCCGCCATCGAGATGCGTGATGACCCGCGCCTGGCCGGTAAGCCATTGGCGGTGGGCGGCTCGGCGGATCGGCGTGGGGTGATTGCCACCTGTAACTATGAAGCGCGGGCTTATGGCGTACGCTCGGCGATGTCTTCCGGACATGCCCTGAAACTCTGTCCGGACCTGACCATCGTCAAGCCACGAATGGATGCCTATAGAGAAGCGTCAAAGGAAATTCATACGATCTTTCGCGATTACACCGACCTGATCGAGCCGCTTTCCCTGGATGAGGCCTACCTCGACGTGTCGGACAGCGCGCATTTCGGCGGCAGTGCCACGCGAATCGCCCAGGATATTCGCCGCCGGGTCTCCAATCAGTTGCACATCACCGTGTCGGCCGGTGTGGCGCCGAACAAGTTTCTCGCCAAGATCGCCAGTGACTGGAAGAAGCCTAACGGCTTGTTCGTGATCACCCCGGATCAGGTGGAAGACTTCGTCAGTGGTTTGCCAGTGAGCAAGCTGCACGGGGTTGGCAAAGTGACCGCCGACAAGCTGGGCAAGCTCGGCATCGTCGATTGCTCGCATTTGCGCGAATGGGACAAGTTGGCGCTGGTGCGTGAATTCGGCAGCTTCGGCGAGCGACTCTGGAGCCTGGCCCGGGGGATCGATGAGCGGTTGGTGCACAACGACAGTCGGCGGCAGTCGATCAGCGTCGAAAACACTTACGACGTGGACCTGCCGGACCTGGTGAGTTGCCTGGATAAATTGCCCGAGTTGCTGGAGTCCCTGAATGGCCGCATGGCGCGGATCGACAGCAGCTATCGACCGGGCAAGCCGTTCGTCAAAGTGAAGTTTCATGATTTTACCCAGACGACTTTGGAGCAGGCCGGGGCAGGGCGGGATCTGGGGAGTTATCAGTTGTTGCTGACTCAGGCGTTTAACCGTGGTGGGAAACCGGTGCGGTTGTTGGGGATTGGGGTGAGGCTGGAGGATTTGCGGGGCGGGTTTGAGCAGATGGAGTTGTTTGAGCGGTAGTTTTGCAATGAATGTAATGGCGTCATCGCGGGCAAGTCGGATCGCCGCACCGCCGCTCCCACAGGTACTGCATCGTCCTTGTGGGAGCGGCGGTGCGGCGATCCGACTTGCCCGCGAGGCTTTTAAGCGTTTAATTCGGTCCCGGATCCGCCACCAGTCGCCCGGCATCCTTGGTCAATGACTTGAGGAATTCGGTCTGCAACTCGGGATCGTTGCGGGTCAGTTCGATCAGGCTCTGTTCCAGCTCACTGGCTTCTTCTTCCAGACCCAGTTCCGACAGACGTTTGACCCGGTGTACCCACTGGCTCACTTCGTCGTCTTCGAGGTCGTCGTAAATCAGCCCATGCGCTTCGAGCAGCTTGCCGCGCAAGTTGCTGCTGATCGCCAGGGACGAGTCGGTGTGCACATCGTCCTTGTTGTCCTCGACACTGATTTGCAGCTTGCCCAGATGATTGAGGTCATGTTCAGCGAACGGGCTGTCCAGCAGGTTCAGGCGCAACACGCCGTTACGGTCGGTGGTCAGTTCGAAGGTGTTCTTGCCAGCCTTGACCTGCACCGGACGTTCGCTCCATGGCAGGCTCGAATATTCCGTGCGCTTGTCGCGCTGGACTTCGTCGATGCCCGCCAGGTTCTGCTGTGCGCGACCGTGAGACTGCACGTTCATGAACGGGTTGAGCCCGGCGAAACCATAGCCGAGCCAGTCCTTCGTCACGCTGTCCGGCAGATTGCCGAGGGCGAACACGTTGACCACGTTCGCACCGACACCGGCCACCACAGCCACCGCGCCCAGCGGGATCTCGTAGACCTCCCGCCAGGGTTGGTAAGGCGTATAGCGATCATAGCGGCGCGTGACTTCGAACTCGGTGACTTCGAAGGTTTTCTGCTCGTGGATTTTCACCCGACGTTGCGGTAGCTCAAGCACTTTGGGCTCGCCGACATCAATCTGCAGGCTGTGATCGAGCAATTTGCGCTCGACCCGTTCCTCGTGCTCGCTGCGTTGTGACATCTGGTTGGCACAGCCGCTGACCAGCAGCGCGCCGCACAAGGCGGCGCTACCGAGGCCTAAGGTGTTTCGCTTGAACATGACGTCTCTATCTGGTGTCAGCGGCGGATACGGGCCTGGAGGAAAGACAACACGTCAGCGACCGGCAGCGCTTGCGCCTCGGCCTCTGTGCGGCTCTTGTATTCCAGATTGCCGTCGGCGAGGCCGCGGTCACTGACCACGATACGGTGTGGAATGCCAATCAGCTCCATGTCCGCGAACTTGATGCCCGGGCTGGTTTTCTTGTCGCGGTCGTCCAGCAGCACTTCGAAGCCGGCGGCAGTCAGTTCTGCGTAGAGCTTGTCGGTGGCTTCGCGAACCTGTTCGGTTTCGTAGCGCAGCGGTACCAGGGCAACCTGGAACGGGGCCAGAGCGTCGCTCCAGATAATCCCGTTCTCGTCGTTGTTCTGTTCGATGGCGGCAGCCACCACGCGAGACACGCCGATGCCATAGCAGCCCATTTCCAGGGTGACCGGCTTGCCGTTCTCGCCCAGCACTTCGCACTTCATCGCTTTGCTGTACTTGTTGCCCAGCTGGAAAATGTGCCCGACTTCGATGCCGCGCTTGATTTCCAGGGTGCCTTTGCCGTCAGGGCTTGGATCGCCCGCCACGACGTTGCGCAGGTCGGCAACGGTCGGAACCGGCAGATCACGCTCCCAGTTCACGCCGAAGTAGTGCTTGTCGTCGATGTTGGCACCGATGCCGAAGTCGCTCATCAGCTCGACGGAACGGTCGATGATGATCGGCAGTGGCAGGTTCAACGGGCCAAGGGAACCGGCGCCGGCACCAATGGCGTCGCGCAGTTCGGCTTCGGAAGCCATGACCAGCGGGCTGGCAACGCCAGGCTGGTTGGCGGCCTTGATTTCGTTCAGCTCGTGGTCGCCACGGATGATCAGGGCAATCAGCTTGCCTTTTTCTTCAGCGTGCACCACCAGGGTCTTGATGGTTTTTTCGATCGGCAGGTTGAAGCCTTCCACCAGTTGCGCGATGGTCTTGGCATTCGGCGTGTCGACCAGGCGCAGCTCTTCAGTCGGCGCAGCGCGAGAGGTTTCCCGCGGTACGGCTTCGGCTTTCTCGATGTTCGCGGCGTAGTCGGAACCGTTGCTGAAGACGATGTCGTCTTCGCCGGATTCGGCCAGCACGTGGAACTCGTGGGAACCGGCGCCACCGATGGAGCCGTTGTCAGCTTCAACCGGACGGAATTTCAGGCCCAGGCGGGTGAACACGTTGCAGTACGCCTGGTGCATGCGGTCGTAGGTGACCTGCAGCGATGCCTGGTCGGCGTGGAACGAGTAGGCGTCCTTCATGATGAATTCGCGGCCGCGCATCAAACCGAAGCGTGGGCGGATTTCATCACGGAATTTGGTCTGGATCTGATACAGGTTGATCGGCAGCTGCTTGTAGCTGCTCAACTCGTTACGCATCAGGTCGGTGATGACTTCTTCGTGAGTCGGGCCGGCGCAGAAATCGCGACCGTGGCGATCCTTGAAGCGCAGCAATTCAGGGCCATATTCTTCCCAGCGACCGGATTCCTGCCACAGCTCAGCCGGTTGAGTGCTCGGCATCAACACTTCGAGAGAGCCGGCGGCGTTCATTTCTTCACGCACGATGGCTTCGACCTTGCGCATCACTCGCAAGCCCATCGGCAGCCAAGTGTACAGGCCCGAGGCTAGTTTGCGGATCATGCCGGCGCGCAGCATCAGCTGATGGCTGATGACGACCGCGTCGGAAGGCGTTTCTTTCTGTGTGGCGAGCAAAAATTGACTGGTGCGCATGGTTGGCCGTTGTCGGTTGCTGATGACGAGAAATGACGGAACATTGTACGGGCGAGATCTGCTGGCGTACAGGAGTGCGGCCGGCTGTGTGGCCTAGGGCGGGAATCTGCCCGCCCTCTGCGATGTTTCCTGCGTAAAGAGCCTACGATTCTTCCGCGACCTGGGTTGGAACCGGTTCCGGCGTCGGTGTCGGACCGGCTCTGCGGTTTTCCTGGAACCAGTGCAAGGCGATCAACAACAAGGTCGGAACGCCCAGCAGGGCGGTGATCAGGAAGAAGTTGTGATAACCGAATTTCTCCACCATGACCCCTGAGTAACCGCCGATCAGGCGGGGCAGCAAGAGCATGATCGAGCTGAGCAGGGCGTACTGGGTGGCGGAGAATTTGAGATTGGTCAGGCTCGACAGGTAAGCGACAAATGCCGAAGTTGCCAGGCCCGAGCTGAAGTTATCCAGTGAGATGGTGGCGATCAGCATCTGCAGATCGGCACCCATATCCGCAAGCATCAGGAACAGCAGGTTGGTGCCAGCCGATGCAACGCCGCCAATGAACAGGATAGGCAGGATGCCGAAGCGCACGATCAACAGGCCGCCCATGCCGGCGCCGACCAACGTCATGATCAGGCCGAATATCTTGCTGACGCTGGCAATCTGATCCTTGGTGAACCCTTGGTCGATGTAGAACACGTTGGCCATCACGCCCATGACCGTATCGGACATTCGATAGGTGGCGATCAGCCCGAGCAGCAGCAGGGCTTGCCAGCGGTAACGCAGAATAAAGTCGTTGACAGGGGTAAGCACCGGGGCCAGGCCACGGCGGCCCATGGCCGACAAGCACAGGCCGGTCAGCGTGATATAGAGGATTGCCCGCAGGAACGCGCGGTCTTCGAGCAGCAGGTCGAGCACGCTGGCGCCTTCGAACAATACGCTGGCGAAGTCAGTGTTGTAGAGCTGGGTGAACAAGGCCGGTACGGACACCAGCAGCACGATCAGCACGAACACCGATGCCAGTTGGTGTACGAAGCTGTAGCGTCCGGCCTGCAACTGAGTACGTAGAGGTACCGGCGGCTCGCGCATGAACAGGGAGGTCAGCAGCGCCGGGATCATCAAGACGCCGAACAGCACGTAGGTGCCCGTCCACGCCGCATGCTTATAGTTGAAACCAGTGGAGCCGAAGCCCTCGGCGAAGAACAGCGCGCCGGCCGTCGCCAGCAGGGCCGCGACCCGATAGCCGGCCATATAGCTGGCTGCCAACGCGGCCTGACGGCTTTCGTCGGCGATTTCCAGGCGATAGGCATCGACGGCGATGTCTTGCGTCGCCGAGGCAAAGGCGACGACCACGGCGATGGCGATCAGCCAGGACAGGTGTTTTTGCGGATCGCAGAAGCCCATGCCGATCAGGCCAAGGATTACGAGTGCCTGGGCCAGCACCAGCCAGGAGCGTCGTCGACCGAGCTTGCCAAGAAATGGCAGGCGCCATTGGTCGAGCAGCGGGGACCAGACCCATTTAAAGGCGTAGGCCAGGCCGATCAGGCTTGCGTAGCCGATGGTTTCGCGGGCAACACCGGCCTCGCGCAGCCAGACTGAAAGCGTCGAAAACACCAGCATGTAGGGCAGGCCGGCGGCGAAACCAAGCAGCAACAGCACGAGCGTCGAGGGGCTGGCATAGGCGGCGAGCGCGGCGCGCCAGGTTTTACGGGGCATGGGCTGGAGTCTGCCTCAAGAAATACGAAAACAAAGCGCGCACTCTAACCGCTGTGCTCTACCGGGCGCCACCCATGACGCTGAATATCAACACGATTGTTCAGGACACTGATGCCTTCCATGCGCAATCGGGCCCGTTGTTCATCCCCTGACGGGCTGCCCACGGGCAGGCTGATCCGACCGCCGGCACCCAGTACCCGGTGCCAAGGTAGTTTGGTGTCGCCGGGCAATTGGCTCAGTGTTCGTCCGACCCAACGGGCAGCCCGACCTAGTCCCGCCAGCTCGGCGAGCTGGCCGTAGCTTACGACTTTGCCCTTGGGTACTTGTGCCAGGGTCAGGTAGAGCGCCGTGCGTCGGATTTGCGCCGCGCTTTCGGTTTCTGCATTTGAGTCGATCACGTCCCGGGCTTCCTGAAAAAATGCGCAATTGACCGTCTGTAGAGTAAATCCTGAATTGCCTATTGAGAAATGAACTCAATAGAAATAGTCGGGTCAGTCCTTGTCAGGGCCTTATTCATGAGGATAATGCCGACTTTTTTTCGCAAAGTTGAGCTTTCGATTCGCTTATGTTGTCCAGAACCTTGCTGTGCCTCGCTGTCGTCAGTGCTTCCACTCCCTTGCTCGCCGATACCGTCTGGTTGAAGAACGGTGACAAGTTGAGCGGCAAAATCACCGTCTTTGATGGTGGCAAACTGTTGATTCAGACCGAGTACGCTGGCGCGGTCCCGATCGACTGGAAACAGGTCAAAACCCTGGAAAGTGATCAGCAGCTGTTGGTCAAACAGGATGCCTACACCGGTGAGAAGGCCAAGGCGCTGCACGCGGCAGAGGATGGCAAAGTCACCCTGGCCAATGGCGATGGCCCCAAGACCGTGGAACTGGCCAGTATCCAGCAGATGCTCAAGCCCAAACCGGTGGTTGAGGATTTGGTGTGGAAAGGTAATGTCGACATGGCGCTGGATTATCAGCGTGCGGAAAAAGATACTGATGATTATGACGTTGGTTTCAAAACCACCGCACGTCATGGTCGGTGGCGTCATACGGCGGAAGGTGAGTACAACCGCGAGTTCCAGGATGACGTCGTCACCACTGATAACTGGCGTGCCGAATATTCTCTCGACCGATTCCTCACCGAGAAGTGGTTCTGGCAGGGGCGTGTGAATTACAAGCGAGACCAGGTCGAAGAACTCGCTCGTCAGCGCACCATCGGTACCGGCCCCGGTTATCAGTTCTGGGATAACGAACTGGGCGCCTTCTCCTTGGGCTCGCTGCTGAACAATACGGACTATGAGTATTCCAACGGCAACAAGGAAAACTTCTACTCCTTGGCGATGAAGTGGGACTACAACCGTTACCTGGTCGGCAAGAAGGTCGAGTTCTTCACCAACGGTGAGGTCGGCAAGCCGCTGTCGGGCGTGGCGGATTACGCCCTTGATGCCGAAGTCGGCCTGCGCTACAAAGTCACCGATTGGGCGTCGTTGAACCTGAAGGCCGAGAAAGACATCATCAGTGGTAGCGATGAGGCTGACCTGAGCAAGACCCGTTACACCGCAGGGTTTGGCGTGACCTGGTAAGACTGAAAGATCTAAAGATCGCAGCCTTCGGCAGCTCCTACACAGGGTTGAGGTACATCCTGTAGGAGCTGTCTAAGGCTGCGATCTTTTTTTGCCACACAAAACACACAGGCACAAAAAAGCCCCGCTTTTGAGGGCGGGGCTTTTTACTAAAGCAAGTTACAAGTTAGATAACTTGAACTTCTTCAGCTTGCATGCCTTTCTGACCGCGGGTAGCGATGAAAGAAACCTGTTGGCCTTCTTTCAGGCTTTTGAAGCCGTCGGATTGGATAGCTTTGAAGTGAACGAACAGGTCGTCACCGGATTGTGGAGTGATGAAGCCGAAGCCTTTTTCATCGTTGAACCACTTAACGGTACCGGTTTGGCGATTAGACATGGTGTAACTCCTTGAACAAAGATAACTGCGACGCAGGAAGAACCCTGGCCGAGACTGAGTGCAAAGAGCAGGAAAAATTCTTGTAGATGGTTGGATCGAAATTCAACATATCGTGTAGAGATTCTCAGTGACACAAGCAGCACAGTGGCGCCACCTTAACCCTTTTTCCGGAACGTGCCAATGGTTCTTGCGAAGGTTTCTCTGTTTTCATGACTGACGGTGCATCGAATGGCGGTGAAGGCCCAGGATTCACGGGCGATCGGCGAGAATTGTTTCCCGGACTTTGAACCCGGAGCGCCTGCCCGGTAAGATGCCGGACAGAATTTTTCCACCTCGCTATTCAGGACACCCGCCATGAGCATCAAATCGGACAAGTGGATTCGCCGCATGGCGCAAGAGCACGGCATGATCGAGCCCTTCGTCGAGCGCCAGGTGCGCGGCAGCGACGATAGCCGTGTGATCTCCTACGGCGTGTCCAGCTACGGCTACGATGTGCGTTGCACCAATCACTTCAAGGTGTTTACCAACATCAATTCGGCGATCGTCGACCCGAAAAACTTCGATGCTGGCAGCTTCGTCGACATCCACAGCGACGTGTGCATCATTCCGCCGAACTCCTTCGCTCTGGCCAGCACCGTCGAATACTTCCGCATCCCGCGTAACGTATTGACCATTTGCCTGGGTAAAAGCACCTACGCGCGTTGCGGCATCATCGTCAACGTCACGCCGCTCGAGCCTGAGTGGGAAGGTCACGTGACCCTGGAGTTCTCCAACACCACCAATCTGCCGGCGAAAATCTACGCGAACGAAGGCGTAGCGCAGATGTTGTTCCTTGAGTCGGACGAAGAGTGCGAAGTCTCCTACAAGGACCGTGGCGGCAAGTATCAGGGCCAGCGTGGCGTGACCCTGCCGCGTACCTGAGTCAGCCGTCTGACAAACCGTTGGAATTCCTGAGCGGGCGTACACTCTATGGAATGTACTGCTCCGATTCGCGCAAGGCGGATCGGGCCATCGCTCAGGAGTGCTTCATGAAGATCGATCCACGAATAAGTGCCGAACTGGCAAGTCTTGAGCCCAATCAGGTTGGCGTGCTGGCCTGGTCCTTGTTGGCACATCCGCCAGTCAGCATGGCAGGGGGCATCCCCGGCCAGCCTGATCCCGATACCCCCAACGAACAACCGACAGAGCCCGGAGAGCCGACTCTTCCGGACGAACCACCACCCGCGCCAGTCGCCTGACCTGTTGCCGAAATGAATGGCCAGTCAGCTGATATCTGTAAAAGATTTCAGCTGACTGGCCATATTTCGTTCGTCTATGACAAAGATCGCCCGCGAAAGCGGTCCGTCAGTGACATTGATGCTGGTGGGTTATTTGAGGTTGCCGCTGAGGAACTGCTTCAGTCGCTCACTCTTCGGATTACCCAGAACATCCTCCGGCGCACCTTCTTCTTCCACCAACCCCTGGTGCAGGAACAGCACCTGGCTCGATACCTTGCGGGCGAAGCTCATTTCGTGGGTGACCATGATCATGGTCCGGCCTTCTTCGGCCAGGCCCTGGATGACCTTGAGCACTTCGCCCACCAGTTCCGGGTCCAGCGCGGAGGTCGGTTCGTCGAACAGCATGACTTCCGGTTCCATGGCCAGTGCGCGGGCAATGGCTACCCGTTGTTGCTGGCCGCCCGAAAGAAACGCCGGGTACTGATCTGCCACGCGTTCCGCCAGGCCAACCTTGTCGAGGTAACGTCGGGCACGGTCTTCGGCCTCTTTCTTGCTGCAACCGAGTACCCGGCGCGGGGCCATGGTGATGTTTTCCAGCACCGTCATGTGGCTCCACAGGTTGAAGTGCTGGAACACCATGGCCAGGCGGGTGCGGATCCGCTGCAATTCATCTGCATCGGCCACGTGGATGCCGTGGCGATCCTTGATCATGCGGATGTTCTGGCCGTCCAGGCTCATGGCGCCGTCGTTGGGTTGTTCGAGAAAGTTGATGCAGCGCAAAAAGGTGCTTTTGCCCGAGCCGCTGGCGCCGATCAGGCTGATGACGTCGCCGGTTTTGGCCTTGAGCGAAACGCCTTTGAGCACCTGATGATCGCCATAGCTTTTATGCAGGCCTTCAATGGTCAGTTTGTACATGGGGCATGCATCCTCAAGGCGAAAGTAGGTAGCCGCTGCGATAGGCTTCGGTGCCCGCGACGTGGGCGATCACCATGCCGGCAGTGGCCATGCGCCGCAGCGAACGGGCGTACATCAGCCCGGCGGCAGTGCAATGAACAGGGGTGACACGATCATTGATCGGGTCGATCACTTCGGCAATCAGTTGCCCGGCCTCCAGGTATTCCCCGGGCAGGGCCGTGAACACCAGAAGCCCGCCCACCGGTGTCGCCACCGGTTCAACGCCGGCCAGTGGTGTGGCCGGGTAGGGCAGTTCCGGTAATGGCGCCGGCTCACCGGCAATCGCGCCGAAATGAATCAGATAATCGATCAGCGCCTGGCTGTCCAGGCTGGCCAGCGGGTGATTGACGTCACCCTGGCCGCGCAATTCGACGGTGACTGAAAAACTGCCCAGCGGAATCTCGAATTGCTCGCCGAAGCGCTCTTTCAACTGCCACCAGAGCAGGGTGAAACATTCATCGAACGATTGGCCGCCAGAGTCGGTGGCCAGCAGGCTGGCTTCGGAACCGATGTAGCGCGCCAGCGGCTCGACCTGCGGCCAGGCCTCGGGCGTGGTGTAAAGGTGCGCCACGGCTTCGAAGTCGCAATGCAGATCCAGCACCATGTCTGCATCGCAGGCGAGCCGTTGCAGGGTCAGGCGTTGGGATTGCAGTTGAGTGCCTGCGGTCTGCCGCGCCAACGCTTTTCGCAGGCAGCCGCGGATCAATTCAAGGTTGCGTTGCGGATCATCGCCGAGCAAGCCTTCGATTTCGTTGCCGACTTCTTCACTTAAATCGACAAACCAGCGATTGAAGTTCTGCCCGCTTTCCAGCTCGTAGCGGCCCAGTGGAACGTCCATCAACACCTGTTCCAGGCCGACCGGGTTGGCCACGGGCACCAGTACGATTTCGCTACGCAGCCGGCCGGCGGCTTCCAGCTCCGCCAGACGTTGCTTGAGGTGCCAGGCCACTAACATGCCGGGCAATTCATCGGCATGCAGGGAGGACTGGATGTAAATCTTGCCTTTGGCCGACGGCGAGCCGAAGTGGAAGCTGTGAATCTGTCGCACGGTCCCCGGCAGCGGGGCCAGCAGGTCATGAATCTGGTGGCGCATGTACGAATTGTCCTAGTGAGTCGGCCCGAGGAAGGCCAGCCATCGGCGTTCGGCAAGGCGAAACAGGCCGACCAGCGCAAAGGTAACGGTCAGGTAGATCAGCGCGGCGATGCCGAACGACTGGAATGTCAGGAAGGTCGCCGAGTTCGCATCACGAGCGACTTTCAATACATCCGGGATAGTCGCGGTGAATGCCACGGTGGTCGAGTGCAGCATCAGAATCACTTCGTTGCTGTAATAAGGCAACGAGCGACGCAGGGCCGACGGCATGATCACGTAGGCATAGAGCTTCCAGCCTGTCAGACCGTAGGCCTTGGCGGCTTCGACTTCACCGTGGGCCATGCTGCGAATCGCCCCGGCGAAGATTTCCGTGGTGTAGGCGCAGGTGTTCAGGGCGAAGGCCAGGATCGTGCAGTTCATCGCATCGCGAAAGAACGCATCGAGGATTGGCTGGGCACGCACGGCGGCCAGGCTGTAGATGCCGGTGTAACAGATCAGCAGCTGTATATAGAGCGGCGTACCCCGAAACAGATAAGTGTAGAACTGCACCGGCCAGCGGACGTAGAACTTGGGCGAAACCCTGGCGATGGACAGCGGGATCGACACCACAAAACCGATGAAGATCGACGCGCTGAGCAGCCACATGGTCATGGCCAGGCCAGTGACGTTGTAGCCGTCGGTATAAAGGAAGGCTCTCCAGTATTCCTGCAAGAGTTCGATCATCGTACGGCCTCCCGGGAACCGGCGGCGTAGCGGCGTTCGAGCCAGCGCAAGACGACATTGGAGGCACTGGTGATCAGCAGGTAAATCAATGCGGCAAGCACCAGGAAGTAGAACAGTTGATAAGTGCTTTTACCGGCGTCCTGCGCGGCCTTGACCAGGTCGGCGAGGCCGATGATCGAGACCAGCGCGGTGGCCTTGAGCATCACCATCCAGTTGTTACCGATACCCGGCAGGGCGAAGCGCATCATTTGCGGGAACACCACGATACGAAAACGCTGACCGCGTTTGAGGCCATAGGCAGTGGCGGCTTCGACCTGGCCCCGCGGTACGGCGAGGATCGCTCCGCGAAACGTTTCAGTGAAGTACGCGCCATAAATGAAGCCCAGGGTGATGACCCCGGCGCTGAACGGGTTGATCTCGATGTATTCCCATTCCATGAAATCGGTAAACGAGGTCAGCCAGGTTTGCAGGCTGTAGAAGATCAGCAGCATCAGTACCAGGTCGGGCACCCCGCGAATCAGCGTGGTGTAGAGCTGAGCCGGTACACGCACCAGTTTGACTTTTGACAGCTTGGCACTGGCACCGAGCAGACCGAGCAATACGGCCAACAAAAGTGACAACACCGATAATTTGATGGTCATCCAGGTGCCTTCCATCAGCAACGGACCGAAGCCCTTGAGGCTGAAGGCAGAAAGCCCCAGGCTTTGTAATAGGTTTTCGAACATAAATCAGCAACCTGATCGGGTAAAAAAAGCGCCCATCGCGAGATGGGCGCCGGGCATTATTTGCCGCTGTACAGATTCAGATCGCCAAAGTGTTTCTTCTGAATGGTGGCGTAGGTGCCATCGTCGTGTAACGCTTTGATACCTTTATTCAAAAGCTCTTTGAGGTCTTTGTTACCTTTAGAGATACCGATAGCTGTTTTCGACGGCAGCAATTCGCTGTCGACCGGCTTGCTGACTTCGTAGCCTTCGCCTTTTGGAGACTTCAAGAAGCCCAGTTCGGCTTGCAGCATGTCCTGGATTGCCGCGTCGAGGCGACCGGACATCAGGTCCGAATACACCTGATCCTGGTTCTGATAGGCCTGGGTTTTCACGCCAGCCTTGTCCAGCACGGCCTTGGCGTAGGCTTCCTGGATGGTGCCTTGCTCATAGCCAACGGTCTTGCCCTTCAGCGAAGCGACATCTTCGCTCAGGCCGGAACCTTTTTTGAATACATAAGCGGTTGGGCCGGAAAACAGCTCGTCAGAGAAGTCGATGACTTTTTCGCGGGCCGGGGTGACGGTCATCGAAGAGATCACACCGTCGAATTTATTGGCTTTCAAGCCTGGAATCATGCCGTCGAAATCGCTTTCGACCCATTTGCACTTGACCTTCAGCTCGGCGCAGATCGCATTGCCCAGATCGATGTCGAAGCCTACCAGGCTGCCGTCGGCTGCTTTGGACTCGAACGGCGCATAGGAAGGGTCAACGCCAAAACGCAATTCTTTGTATTCCTTGGCCAGCGCGGAGCCGGTAGCCATGCACAACGCCAGTGCAGAAAGGGTCAGCAATGCTTTTTTCATTATTCAATCCCTAAGAACCAATATGAGCGCTTGTGGCGCAGAAGTACTGTTACTGGAAAGCGTAAGACCTATTAAAAGTAGCAATTTCCGAACCAGAGTCCCGAACAAGCGTTTAAAAGGTAATACAAGAAGTGGCAAAGCGCGATCTGTGCACGAAAACGGGCATCGCCAGATTACTGCGCCAGGGTGGTGCGCAGGGGGCTTGCCCGTTGTAGCAGCTGTCGAACGCAGCCTCGCAGGCTCGACAGCTGCTACAGCCGAACGCAGGCTTCGCCAGCTGCTACAAAGATCAGTCCACAGAAATCAGCTCAGGCGAGCAAATCCTGCAACGTCGCCAAGCTGTCAGCTTCTTCCACCGACTTGTCCTGTCGCCAACGCAACATCCTCGGAAACCGCACAGCAATCCCGCTCTTGTGTCGTTTCGACAGGGCAATGCCCTCGAACCCCAGCTCAAACACCAGGGTCGGCTTCACGCTACTCACCGGTCCGAACTTTTCCACCGTGGTCTTGCGCACGATGCTGTCGACTTGACGCATTTCTTCGTCAGTCAACCCGGAGTAGGCCTTGGCGAAAGGCACCAGCGTTCGCTCGCGGGCAGAGGGTGGGCCGTCCCACACAGCGAAGGTGTAATCAGTGTAGAGACTGGCCCGGCGGCCATGGCCCTGCTGGGCATAGATCAGCACCGCATCGACACTGAACGGGTCGACTTTCCATTTCCACCACACGCCCATGTCCTTGGTCCGCCCGACGCCATACAGCGCATCGCAGGCCTTGAGCATCATGCCTTCGACGCCTAATTTTCGGGAGGCCTCTCGTTGGCGGGCGAGGTCGAACCAGTCTTCACCGGTCAGCACGGGCGAGCTCAGTAACACCGGGTTTGCGCAGGTTTTGATGAGTTGTTCCAGTTGAGTACGGCGCGTGACTTGAGTCTGGTTACGCCAATCCTCTCCCTGCCATTCCAGTAAGTCGTAGGCCTGGATGACCACGGGCACCTCATCGAGGATTTTCTTGCTCAGCGTTCTACGGCCGATCCGCTGTTGCAACAGGGCGAAGGGCTGCACAGCGGATGACGACGGCGCTTGCGGGTCGAAGGTATCGTTGATGCCCGGTTGTGCAGCTTTCCAGGCGACGATTTCACCGTCGATCACCGTGCCATCGGGCAAACAGTGAACCAGGCTGTCCAGTTCGGGGAAATGTTCGCTTACCAGCTCTTCACCTCGTGACCAGATCCACAAGCGCCTATCGCGCTTGACCACTTGAGCGCGGATGCCGTCCCACTTCCATTCCACTTGCCAATGACTGGCCGGTCCGAGCAGGGTTTCAAACCGCTCGACCGGGTGCGATAACGCATGGGCGAGGAAAAACGGGTACGGCTGGCCACCCCGTTGGGCATGCTCATTGGGTGATTCGGGGGCGATCAGCTTCAGGTAACTGGCGGCGCTTGGTCGGTTGGATAGATCGGTGTAACCCACCAGCCGCTGGGCCACGCGTTTGCTGTCGAGCCCGGCCATCGCCGCCAGCGCGCGGGTGACCAGCAATTTGGAGACTCCGACACGGAAACTGCCGGTGATCAGTTTGATGCACAGCATCAGACTCTGCCGATCCAGTTGTGCCCACAGGGCCGGCAAGCATTCGGCGAGGGTCTGCGGGGCGGCGTTACGCAGCGGCAGCAGTTTGTCTTCAATCCACACCGCCAACCCGTCGGTAGAGGTGTAGAGCGTTTCGGGCAGCACCAGTGAAATGGTTTCCGCCAGATCACCGACAGCCTGATAGCTTTCTTCGAACAACCAGGGAGAGAGCCCGGAAAACGCTGTAGCCATTTCCCGCAGCATTCGTACCGGTACCAATTGCCGAGGTCGTCCACCGGACAGAAAGTACACCGCCCAGGCGGCATCTTCAGGCGCGGCTTGGGCGAAATAGTTCTGCATTGCCGTCAGTTTGGCGTTGCTCGAGGTGGTGGCATCGAGTTCGGCATACAAGTCGGCGAAGGCTTTCATGCCAGCACCTCGGCACCCTCGGGTTCGAGGATTGTGGTGTCTTCATCATCGCCGTATTCGGTGCTGAAACTCATGGCATCGAGCCCTAGTTCGCGTAGATGGCGCACCAGTACCCCGATCGATCCATGGGTGACGATCACTCGCTCGGCTCCGGTTTGTTCGATGGCCCAGAGCAGGCCGGGCCAGTCAGCGTGATCGGACAGCACGAAACCGCGGTCCACGCCGCGCCGCCGCCGTGTACCGCGCAAGCGCATCCAGCCGCTGGCGAATCCATCGCTGTAATCACCGAAACGCCGTACCCAAGAGCTGGCACCCGCCGAAGGCGGCGCGAGGACCAAGGCCTTGCGCATCATCGGGTCATGCTTTTTAACTTCACTGGCATAGATCGTTGGCGGTAAATAAACGCCGCTCTCGCGATAAATCCGATTGATGGGTTCAACCGCGCCATGTACCAGAATGGGGCCGAGGCTGGCATCGATGCCGTGGAGAATCCGCTGAGCCTTGCCGAAGGAATAGCAGAACAGCATGCTGGCCTTGTCAGCATTAGCATTGGCCCGCCACCACTGATTGATCTCGGCAAAGATCTGCGCCTGGGGTTGCCAGCGGTAAATCGGCAGACCGAACGTCGATTCCGTGATGAACGTGTGGCAGCGCACCGGTTCGAACGGCGCACAGGTGCCGTCGGGCTCGGTCTTGTAATCCCCCGAGGCGACCCAGACTTCCCCGCCGTATTCCAGGCGCACCTGGGCCGAGCCGAGCACATGGCCCGCGGGGTGAAAACTCAGTTTTACGCCGCGGTGCAGCAATGGCTCGCCATAGGGCAAGGTTTGCAGGTTGATGTCCTGGCCCAGACGCGCGCGCAGAATGCCTGCTCCCGGTGCTGCCGCCAGATAATGTTGATTGCCACGGCGAGCATGGTCGCCATGGGCGTGGGTGATGACCGACCGTTCGACCGCCTGCCATGGATCGATATAGAAATCCCCGAGCGGGCAGTACAAACCTTCAGGACGCGCGATAACAAGGTCCATATTGTTACCCAAATGGAGTGGCCTGCTAGCTAGGAGGTTTGCGCGAGACGAGAAGTTCTATTTATTTTCGGGGAAGAATGGAGGTGTGAACAGGCCGCTTTCGCAAGCAGGCTCGCTCCCACATTTAATCGGGTTCTCTCAGAAAGAATGCGATCAAATGTGGGGGCGAGCAGGTCCGGTCCCTCTCGGGGTTACTTGCCAGGCGTCAGGGTCAGCCGTGTCTTGCCATACACCTTGTCAAAGTTCTGCGGTTGCATCGGCAGGCTCATGTATTGCCCCTTGAGCCATGGATCGATGCTGTCGAGATAATGCGCGCTGGCCGGGTTGCCGGATTGGCCGGTACCGTTCTGGCCCATCAGCGGTTCGGCCTGGCCGAAATCGACGATAAAGCGCATGGCCGGCGCCAGCGTGGTGTTGAAGTCCTGACCCCAGGTGAACGCGGCGGTGTTGAGTGTGCTGTGGTCGCCGCCGGCCGCCAGTGGACCGCGCACGGTCTGGCCGCTGGTGTTCTTCCACTCGTAGCGATGCAGTTTGCCCCACTGCCAGGCTTTGTGATCGCCACCCAACTGGCGGTCCCCCGCGCTGATCGCGGCCGCCAGGCTGCGGGCGAGGATCGCCGGTTTGTCTTCTTTCTGCGGGGTGCGCAGGTCGTCCCAGAACGGACTGTCCTCACGGCTCAGCAGATGATCGGCCTGAGCCGCGTAAGACAACTTGCCGTTGCCGATAAAAGCTTTCCACGCCGGGCTGCTTTCCGGGCCCAGTTCGTCGAGGAAAATCTGTTTAGTGCTTTCCTGCAGGAACAGTTCGTAGATCGCCGCGTCGGCGGAGGTCGGGCTGAGTTTGCCGTCGAAAGCCATCAAGCGCGTGTAAGCCTCGCGCGCCTTGCCGCGATCAGCCTCAGGCAGCGCTTCGATGGCCTGTTTGAGTGGCTGAGCCATGCCCGGCGCTTCAAACACCTTCTTCAGTTTGGCGGCGAAGGTGGTGGTCTGATCGTATTGCATGGCAATCACGCTGCGAGTGTCGTGCTTGCCCACGCCCGCCAGTTCGGCCATGCGTTCGCCGCGCTCCGGCGCCGACCAGGAATTGGACAGCTGCATGCCGTAGCCATGGGGAATGACCCGCTGGTTGGCGGTGCCGAGCCAGCCTTGAGCCGGGTCCTGGTCATACGGATGGAGCATCGGGTCGGCGTAACCGTCCCAGTCGTAGCGACCTTCCCAGCCCGGTGACGGCAGCAAGCCTTCACCTTCTCGACGGTTCGGGTAGCGACCGGTAACTTGCCAGCCAATATTGCTGGCATCGGCAAACACCAGATTCAGGGCGATGGCGCGTATTTCACGGCTGGCGTCCGAAGCTTTCTCGACGCTCTGCGCTCGGGACAGGTCGAAAAACGCGTCCAGGGTTTTGTCATCGGTGAAGTTCGGCGTCTGCAAGGCCAGGCCGAAACCATTCGCCAACGCGGTGCCTTGGGCGCTGTTGAGCAGTGGCCCGTGACGGGTTTCGTACACCGCTTCGCGAATCGGCTTCTGGCCTTTGACGAAGTAGGTTTCGTTGCGCACGATCGCGGGCTGCCATTTGCCGCCCACTTCGTAGGAAAGGCCGTTGCCCTGGCGTTTGATTTTTTCCAGGAACAGGTCCTGGTTGTCGCCCATGACCGTGGTCATGCTCCACGCCACTTTCCCGTTGAAACCGCCAAGCACCATCGGTAACCCGGCAATGGTCACGCCAGAGGCCTGGTATTTCGGCGCGCGAATCTGCACGTAACTGAACAGCGCTGGCACGCCCAGCGGCCCATGGCTGTCGCTGGCCAGCAGGCTTTTGCCGCTGCGGCTGCGTTGCGGGGCGATCGCCCAGTTGTTCGAAGACGTGGCGCCCAGCAGGTTCAGATCCGACAGTTGGCCGGTGGCTTTGCTGATTTCGCTCAGCCCCGGGATTTGTCCGTTGAGTTTGATGCCCTGGAGTTTTTCCGCTTCTGCGACTGGCAGTTTTTCGTCGGGGGCGGACGGCGTGAGCCATGCCAGTTTGTCGGCACTGACGGTCTGGGCCAGCATCAATGAGGAAATTTCTTCCGGCAGGTTTGCCGACTGGCTGAAGTTCAGCAGGCAGAAAATCAGCGCCGAATCTTCCGGTTTCCAGTATTCCGGCTTGTAGCCAGTGGCTGCGAGGTCTGCAGGCAGTTTGTCGCGGTAGCGGAACAGGTAGGCGTTGACCCCGCGGGCATAGACTTCGAAGAACCGCTTGAGGCGCGGCGAGGAGGCCTTGTACAGCTCACCCGCGCTTTTCTTCAGATTGACCGCACGCATGTAGCGGTCGGCATCGAGCAGGTCCGCACCGGACATCTCCGCCAGACGGCCCTGGGCCAGCAAGCGCAGAGTGACCATCTGGGTGATGCGGTCGCTGGCGTGCACGTAGCCGAGGGTGAACAGCGCATCGTGGAAGCTATTGCTCTCGATCAGCGGCATGCCCATGGCGTTGCGGCGAATCGAAACGTTCTGCGCCAGGCCCTTGAGCGGTTGCACGCCGGAGGTCGGCGGGAGGGTGTCTTGAGTGTTCCAGGTCTGACAACCGGTCAGGCTTAAAACACCGGCCACTGCTGCGGCAACGCCGAACCGGGGAAGAAAATGTGTGAGGGCTGGCGAGGCCATGGCAAAGCTCCTGCGGGGGTAGAGGCGCAATAAAGGCGCTACGTTAGTGAGCAGGAGGTGGCCGCGCAAGCGGCGGTGGTTTATTTCTTTATGGTGATCGTTCCCACGCTCTGCGTGGGAATGCAGCCCGTGACGCTCTGCGTCACATCTAGAGCCGAACGCGGAGCGTCCGTTGAGGCATTCCCACGCGGAGCATGGGAAGGATCAGAGTACAAGGCGTCAGGGTTTAGGCGGATTGACCTTGGCCACCAGCGCATACGCCTTCACCGTCGCCGGGCGGTTCTGGATGTGGTTGAACCAGCGCAGGACGTTGGGGAAGTCTTCCAGGTTCTGGCTCTGCCACTTGTGAGACACGATCCACGGGTAGATCGCCATGTCGGCAATGCTGTATTCGCCGCCAGCGACAAAGTCATTGTTGGCCAGTTGCTTGTCGAGCACCCCATACAGGCGGGCTGTTTCGTCGATGTAGCGTTTGATCGCGTAGGGGATTTTTTCCGGTGCGAACTGGCTGAAGTGATGATTCTGCCCAGCCATCGGCCCCAGGCCACCCATCTGCCAGAACAGCCATTGCAGTGTTTGCTGGCGCCCGCGTAGATCCTTGGGCAGGAACTTGCCGGTTTTCTCTGCCAGGTACAGCAGAATCGCCCCAGACTCGAACAGCGACAGCGCGGCGCCGCCATCGGCCGGCTCATGATCGACGATAGCCGGGATTTTATTGTTCGGCGAAATCTTCAGGAACTCGGGTTTGAACTGGTCGTTCTGGCTGATGTTAATCGGATAAACGTTGTACGGCAGGCCGGCTTCTTCCAGGAATATCGAAATCTTGTGGCCGTTGGGGGTGGTCCAGTAATACAAGTCGATCATTAAGTACTCCATTTTCAAGAGACATCGTCAGGTACGGACAGCGACCGTCGGCATCAGGTCGTCCTGTTTGCGTTTGATGGCTTGCCAGTAGCAAGAGGTGATGCTGAAGTGCGGGAAATTCAATGCCCCGGCAGGAGAAAAGTCGGCATGGAGCTCAAGACAAACGCGGCGCTGATCATCATCGATCAACAAAAAGGCATCCTGCACCCCAAACTGGGTCGTCGAAACAACCCTCATGCCGAAGAGTGCATCCTGGAATTGTTGGGGCATTGGCGTCGAACCGGGCGGCCGGTGATTCATGTGCAGCACCTGTCCCGCTCAGAGGACTCAGTGTTCTGGCCGCAGCAGTCAGGGGTGGAATTTCAGGAGCGTTTTCAACCATCGATGGGTGAGTGGCTGATTCAGAAGCAGGTGCCGGATGCCTTTTGTTCGACGGGGCTGGAAGTGCGTTTGCGCGAGGCGGGGATCGATCAGTTGATCATCGTTGGCGTGGCGACCCACAACTCGGTCGAATCCACAGCGCGAACGGCTGGCAACCTGGGGTTTGAGGCGTGGGTTGTGGAGGATGCGTGCTTTACCTTCGATAAGGCGGATTTTTTTGGTAACGCCCATTCAGCCGAAGAAGTGCATGCGATGTCGCTGGGTAATTTGCATGGGGAGTATGCGACGGTCGTCAGTACCGCAAGAATTCTGCAGGCCGACTAAAAAAACTGTGGGAGCGGGCTTGCCCGCGATGAGGATCTAACTGAAACAGTTGTATTGAATGTTCCGACGTCATCGCGGGCAAGCCCGCTCCCACAGTAGATTTGTGTCGTACGCATAATCCATGTACGACGATAACCCTGTGGGAGCGGGCTTGCTCGCGATAGCGATTCAACAGGCGAAAAAGATATCCGCCCGAAGCATCAAGCGCCGTGGCACTTCTTGAATTTCTTGCCATTGCCGCATGGGCAAGGATCGTTGCGGCCGACGTCTTTCAGGGCGTTGCGCACCGGCTCCTGGTGGGCGTGGCCGCAGTTCGGGCCGTGGACATGGCCATGGTCGTGATCATGGTGGTCGTGATGGTCATGATCGTGGTTGCAGTCAGGGCCATGGACATGAGGTTGCTGGGTCATCGGGGTTACTCCGGAATTAAATCGGCGGCGATTATCACGCCATTGCGCGCCAGGTGCACGTAGTGCGCGATGAATAAACCGGTTTCCAATTCACCTTCCAGACGATAGGGAATGGGTTGGTCGGGTTTTTTCAGCAGTTTCACCAGCTCCCGGGCTTTGGGCCACAAGTTGGTGCGGATCGGCACTTTAAAATAAACGCTGCGTTTGGGGCCGACCGTGAACCAGTGTTCGTGCTCACCTTCGGCTAGCAGTATGTCCCCCAAGTGAATGCGATATTCCAGGGCTCGCACCGTCAGATCCTGGTCATTGGGATTGTCGACGCGAAAATGCAGCAGGAACTTCTGCTCCAGTAGTTTGGCCCGGACCACCTCGACCTTGACCAGATGCACCTGCGGCTCCGGCAGGTCGTTGCTGAACCACGACGCACAGCCGCCGAGCCCCAGAAACAGGAGCAGGGTGAGCAGCTGTAATGCGCGCCGTTGACGGGTCATGGTGAGGTATCTCCCTTGAGACCCAGTCTAGCCTTAAAAAGATCGCAGCCTTCGGCAGCGTCCACAGGCGGGAGCTGCCGAAGGCTGCGATCGTTGTGCTGTTGGTCAACTCAAGCGCTGAAATAACTCGCGCAACACTTCTTGAACTTCTGCCCGCTGGCGCACGGGCACGCATCGTTGCGTCCGGCCTTGAGTGGTACGGTGGGGTCGATGAAATACCAGTGGCCGGCGTTCTGTACGAATGACGAACGTTCGCGGTGGCTGTGTTCGCCGCTGCTGTCGTGCCAGCGAGCGGTGAAGGTGACGAAAGCGTGCTCCGGCTGACCGCCGAAAACCTCGGCGCTTTCGACCTCCAGGCCCAGCCATGTGCTTTGGGCGCTCCAGTCGCTGATCGACTGGCGGTCCAGGCCGGCCTGTTGTGCGGGCAGGGTGGTCGCCACCAGATAGTCGATCAGCCCCAGTACATAGGCGCTGTAGCGCGAACGCATCAGCACTTCGGCGCTAGGGGCCGGATGGCCGGCATGGTAATGACCACAGCAGGCATCGAGCAGTGTGCCGCTGCCGCAAGGGCAAATGGATGTACTCATTGCGTTACCACCAATATTTCCCGAAATTTTCCGGATTGGCCCAGAAGCGTGAGTTAAGCCAGTCGGGCACCTGTTTGTAGTCAAGCAGATCATAGGTAAACAGGGTCAGCACTTGATCATCGCGCTGGAAGCGTTCGCTGGCTTGCAGCGCCAGGGAGAAAAAGTCCGTCTCCTGCCAACCGCATGCCGGCAAGTCGGCCAACACCGCAATGCGACTGGCATTGAGGTTGCGTATCCCGCCGAGCAGGTTCAGGCCGTCGCGCTTGGGCAAGTGTTCGAGGCAATCGACCACCAGCGCCAGATCAAATCTCTGTGCCGCCAGCTCGGCCGGCAATGGCCCGGGCGCCGCGAGGGCGACGATGCCGTCGGGATGCGCGAGTTTGAACGCCTCGAGCGCGGGGAACTCGCTGGCGCCAATCAGCAACAGACGCGACGGGGCGTAACGATCAAGCAACGCAGCCAGCGCCTGCTGGGGCGTGCGCGAAGAAATACCTGCAATCATCGAAGATCCTCAATCAGAGCACCAAGACTAGCTTGCCCCAACGTCCGGGCCTAGTGTTCCTTCTCGCGGGTTTAGCCAAAAAGCGCCGATCTTCCGTGAACACGGGGCAAAACAGCAGTGGCCTATTGCTGGCGGAGATTAAAACTCGGGTCTTTACTCCCTAGAATCGGTTTTAAGCCGATCCCTCAGGAGAAGAACTAGATGAGCATAATTCGGACAGCATTACCCTTGGTTCTGCTAACCAGTGTGTTGACTGGTTGTGCAGGTTTGCAGAAAACCGATTGGCCGACCTGTGCAGCGGTCGGTGGTGTCATCGGTGCCGGCCTCGGTGCAACTGAAAGCACGGCCTGGGCCGGCGGTGGTGCATTGTTTCTCGGTAGCATGGCTGCGGCTTACTGCTGGGTGCACGGCGATGGCGACGAAGACGGTGATGGCGTACCGGACAGCCGCGACAAGTGCCCGGGAACACCTAAAGGCGTGCGGGTCGATGCCGACGGCTGCCCTCCACCGGCGCCTGCGCCGGTGGTCGAAGAGACGGCGGTGGTCAAGGAAGAAGTCATCGTTATCCGCGATGTTCACTTCCAGTTCGACTCGGCCAAACTCACCCCTGCCGATAAAGACGTACTCAACACCATTGCCACGCGCCTGAAACAGGAATCCTCCAGCGCCCAACTGACCGTGACCGGTCATACCGACAGCGTCGGCAGTGATGCCTACAACCAGAAACTGTCGGATAGACGCGCCCATTCGGTGGTGGAGTACCTGATTTCCCAAGGCGTGCCACGCAGCAGTTTCGTGTCTGTGACTGGTGCCGGTGAAAGCCAACCGGTGGCCGATAACAAAACCGCTGATGGCCGCGCGATGAACCGGCGCACGGAAATCAAAATCAACCGCTAAACCTCTCGCATTCCGCGGCTTGTACAGTCGCGGATGCGGGTCTTTACTCCTGTGTGACCGGTATGGGCCGGTGACACAGGAGCATTCACAATGAGCGTTCTCACAAGGACCGTCTTGCCGGTTCTGCTGCTCGGCAGTCTAGTGACCGGTTGTGCGACTCACAGCGATGGCACCGCCCCCCTCAATCAACGTACCTGGCCGATCTGCAGCGTCATTGGCGGACTGGTCGGCGGCGGTTTGGGCGCAATAGAAAGTAGTGCCTGGGCAGCGGGTGGCACGGCGCTCGGGATTCTGACCGGTGGCCTGATCTGTTATGCCCAGGATGGCGATGAAGACGATGATGGCGTCTTCGATCGACGTGATCGCTGCCCCGATACGCCCGCCGATACGCCAGTCGAACATCACGGCTGCCCACTGCCGCAATACCCGGCCAGCGTGAAGCCTGTTGAACCTCCGGTATCCGAAGTCATCACCCTGAACGGCAACGTGCTGTTCGCTTACAACCAATCCGAGCTGATGCCCGAAGCGCGCAGTGAGCTGGATTCGCTGATGGCCAAATTGCAGAACACCGATGTGGTGAGCGTCAAAGTCATCGGCCATACCGATAGCCAGGGTTCGGATGCCTATAACCAGAAACTGTCGGAACGCCGTGCCAGCAGCGTGGCGGCCTACCTGTTGAGCCAGGGGCTGGCGCCGAACAAACTCACCAGCGAAGGCCGGGGCGAAAGCCAGCCGGTGGCCGATAACGACACGGAAGAAGGACGGGCGCAAAACCGCCGCGTGGAATTGCACATCAATCGCTGAACCGTGTTATAGAGCCGTCGGACGACGATTCAGGTTGTTCCGGCGGCCAATTCGCGACCTTCGGGAAGAATTTTTTGTTGCCCTCTGGCTTATCCCGCGCGTAAGCCGTTACTGTGCGCGCAAAGAATAATTCTCAACGGGGCTGCGTATGAAGGTGTTTTGGGGGCTGGGGAAGTTGTTGACCCTGCTGTTCTGGTTGGTGGCGCTGGTCAATCTGCTCATACCGTTTATTCATCCGTTTCACCTGCTGATCAATTTTGCAGGCAGTGTGTTGGCAGGGCTCCATCTTCTGGAGCTGGTGTTCTGCAATCGCAGCCTCAAAGGTCGAGCCCACCCTTGGCGTGATCGCCTGAAGATTGTCTTTTTCGGCGTTTTCCACCTGCAAACCATTCCGGCCCCGGCCGCTTTGAAGGCCTCCCATGCGTAAACTCTGTCTGCTCGCTGCATTTATCAGCCCATTGGCCTGCGCGCAGGTGGTGAGCGTCGAAACCAACTCGCTGATGCGCTTGCCCAACACGGCCAGTACCTTGCAACTGGAACGCCTGGAAGTCGCCGATTACGGCACCTTGCTGATTCCCTCGAACGTGACCGAAGTGACGGTCGGTGAGCTGCACCTGGGACGTGACGCGCGGATTGCCATTGTGCCGAGCGAGCAGGCTCTGGCGTTGAAGGTCAGCCGAGCCGAGTTGGCCGAAGGCAGCCAGATCACTGCACGGGGCGCGCCGGGGACTTACCTCAAGGCCGCTCGCTCCGGGCGCAATCTGGATTTGCAGATCAACGCGTTGAACGCGCCGCAATTGTCGGTAGACGCTCGCGGTGGCGCGGGCGCCCCGGGGTTTGTCGGCCTCGACGGCGCCAACGGTCAAGCACCGGGTTGCACCTGGGGCCAGGCCGGTCGCGGCGCCGATGGCAGTGATGGCAGTGATGGCCTGCCGGGTGCGCCAGGGGCGCTGGTTCGACTGCAAGTGCCGCGTGATTACCCCGCTGAGCAGATCAAGGTGGAGATTGCGGGTGGGGAGGGTGGTGCGGCAGGGCCCGGTGGAAAACCAGGGGCGGGCGGCAAGGCCAAGGGCTGTTTCGTCTATAAAGCCGATGGCGGCAAGAGTGGCCGTCCCGGTGCCGATGGCCAGCCGGGGCCTGCGGGAGTGGCGGGTTCGGTGACGATTCAGCGGTTGTAAGCCCTCAAGCGAGCGTTCCCACGCAGAGCGTGGGAACGATCACGGCCGAGCTGCAGCAATCGCCACCAGCACCAATCCGACCACCAAATTAATCCCCACCAACCGACGAATCCTGCCCAGCACCGCCGCACCTGTCGGCCAGTCCTGAGCCGTCACCGCCGTGCGCAGTTCCGGCAGCAACAACGCCTGAATCCGGATAAACAGCGCCGTCATCACCACATACAATCCCATCATCACCTGCACATACCGCGGCGCCGCTTCAAATCCGGCGAACTGCAGATGAATCATGCCCACGCCGCTGATCGGCAAAAGCACCACCGCGATCCAGACCCAGCGGAAAAAACCTTGAAACACTTCCACCCACAGCTTCAACCGGGCAGGGCCTTCCAGCGCCTTCATCGCCGCGGGGCGCAAGACCATCCAGGCGAAAAACATGCCGCCGACCCACACTAGGGCGGCCAGGACATGCAGGGTATAAACGATGCCAAAAGGTGTCATTGAGGTACTCCGTTCTGCGCGGGATTAATTAGCGGGGTATGATAGCGGCCGAACCGAACTACTGAAAATTTATCCAGCCTTTTTTGCGCCCGACAATCCATGATCAGCACCGAACTCAAAACCACGATCCAGGGCGCCTACTCGCGTTTTCTCGAAGCCAAGAGCCTCAAGCCGCGCTACGGCCAACGCCTGATGATCGCCGAAATTGCCAAGGTCCTCGGTGACATCGACACCGACGACGAAGGCCGGCGCAATGGCGACCCCGCGATTGTCGCGGTGGAAGCCGGCACCGGTACCGGCAAAACCGTGGCCTACAGCCTGGCAGCCATCCCCGCCGCCAAGGCCGCCGGCAAGCGTCTGGTGATCGCCACGGCCACCGTGGCGCTGCAAGAACAGATCGTCTACAAGGATTTGCCCGACCTGATGCGCAACAGCGGGCTGAATTTCAGCTTCGCCCTGGCCAAGGGCCGGGGGCGCTACATGTGCCTGTCCAAGCTGGATATGTTGCTCCAGGAAGGTCACGCGCAGACTGCCACCGCGCAGCTGTTCGAAGAGGAAGGCTTCAAGATCGAGGTCGATGAGGCCAGTCAAAAGCTGTTCACCAGCATGATCGAGAAGCTCGCCGGCAATAAGTGGGACGGCGACCGCGACAGTTGGTCGACGGCGCTGGAAGACGCCGATTGGGCGCGCCTGACCACCGATCACAGCCAGTGCACCAACCGTCATTGCCCGAACTTCGGCCAGTGCGCCTTCTACAAGGCCCGCGAAGGCATGGGCAAGGTCGACGTTATTGTCACCAACCACGACATGGTCCTGGCCGACCTCGCTCTGGGCGGCGGCGCGGTACTGCCCGACCCGCGTGACACCATCTACGTGTTCGACGAAGGCCATCACCTGCCGGACAAGGCCATCGGTCACTTCGCTCACTACACGCGTTTGCGTTCCACCGCCGACTGGCTGGAAACCACCGCCAAGAACCTCACCAAACTGCTGGCCCAGCACCCGCTGCCGGGCGATCTGGGCAAGTTGATCGAGCAGGTGCCGGAACTGGCGCGGGAGATCAAGACCCAGCAGCAGTTCATGTTCAGCGCCTGCGAGCAAGCCGCCGACTTCAAGCCCGGCGAAGACGTCGAAGGTCGCGAGCGGCCACGCCACCGTTTTGTCGGCGGGGTGATTCCCGAGCACATGCGCGAAATGGGCATCGAGCTGAAGAAGGGCTTTGCCCGGCTGACCGACCTGTTCACCCGGCTCACCGAACTGCTCAAGGAAGGCATGGACGGCGAGGTCAATATCGGCATCGCCAGCAACCAGGCCGAAGAGTGGTATCCGCTGTTCGGCAGCCTGTTGTCCCGATCTTCGGGCAACTGGGAGTTGTGGACGGCCTTCACCGTCGAAGACCCGGAAGACAACCCGCCCATGGCCCGCTGGCTGACCCTGGCCGAAAGCGGTTCGCTGTTCGACATCGAGGTCAATGCCAGCCCGATCCTTGCGGCGGACATGCTCCGGCGCAATCTGTGGAACGTGGCATACGGGGCGCTGGTGACATCGGCGACCCTGACCGCTCTCGGCACCTTCGACCGCTTCCGCATGCGTGCCGGCCTGCCTAAAACAGCCGTCACCGCGGTGGTCCCGAGTCCGTTTCATCACGCCGACGCCGGCGTGCTGCGGGTGCCGGACCTGAAAGCCGACCCGCGTGACGCGCCGGCCCACACTGCGGCGATCATTCGCGACCTGCCGCAACTGGTAGAAGGTTCACGTGGCACCCTGGTGCTGTTCTCGTCTCGCAAGCAGATGCAGGACGTGTTCGACGGTCTGGACCGCGACTGGCGCAAGCAAGTGTTTATTCAAGGCAACCTGTCGAAGCAGGAAACCCTGAACAAGCACAAGGCGAGGGTTGATGGCGGGGATTCCAGCGTGCTGTTCGGTCTGGCGAGTTTCGCCGAAGGCGTGGATTTGCCCGGTGCCTACTGCGAGCACGTGGTAATCGCCAAGATTCCGTTCTCGGTACCTGACGATCCGGTCGAAGCGGCGCTGGCGGAATGGATCGAGGCCCGCGGTGGCAATCCGTTCATGGAAATCTCCGTGCCGGACGCCTCGCTGAAACTGGTCCAGGCCTGCGGTCGCTTGCTGCGGACTGAAGAAGACCGCGGCACCATCACCTTGCTCGACCGTCGTCTGGTCACGCAGCGCTACGGCAAAGCTATTCTCAATGCATTGCCGCCATTTCGTCGTGAAATTTCCTGATGCACCGGTGGGCAAACAGGCCCACCGCGTTGTCTACCTCACTGCCACCGCTGTTCCACTGGCCCATTGATGGTCGCTTGAGAGAACCACGTTCCTATGATTCGCCGTTCGTTGCCTGCTGTTTTTGCCTTGATGTTCGCAGCGCCTTTGCTGGCGGCCCCTGCCGGCCAGCAAACGCTGTTCAACTTTGTGCGTCCCGCCGACGTGGTTCAGGTGGCGACCCAGGACGCCAGCCTGCCGCAATCCAATGCGGAGCAAACAGCCGAAGGCGAAGTGCTGCGCCGTGTGACCTTCAACCCGGTCGCCCAGCCGACCTTGCGCCTGACGCCGCAGACCGGTGCCTGGGACTGGTCGCAGTCGGGCGTCATGAGCTTGCGGATCCAGAGCGCGATGAACTGGGCCGTGACCCTGTACGTGAAAATCCAGAGCAATGACGGCAAGACCCTGGTCAGTCGTGTCGATCTGCCGGCCGGTCCTGCGCAAACCCTGCTGGTGCCACTGCAGCCGAGTTCACCTTTGAGCCAGGGCATGAAAGCCGGCCCGCCGATGCCGATCAACTTCGAAGGCCAGCGTGTATTGCTGGCCAGCAGCGCCGGTGAGCTGGACCGCAGCCAGGTGGTGTCGGTCACTTTGTCGATGGATCAGCCGAAAGTCGCCCAAAGCATCCTGCTCGAACGCTTCGGCGTGCAGGACGGCGAGGCTGTCACCAAGGCTGTTTATGGCGGATTGGTGGACGCCTACGGTCAATCGACCCGGGCCAAATGGCCGGAGAAGGTCAGCAGCGACGAGCAACTGAAATCCGCCGCCGCCAAAGAACAGCAACAACTGAAAACCTGGCTGGCCGAGCGCGAGAAGCAGTCCCTGGACACGTTCGGCGGCTGGACCAAAGGCCCGGCGTTCAAGGCCAGCGGCTTTTTCCGCACCGAAAAGCGTGACGGCCGCTGGTACCTGGTGACCCCGGAAGGGCATCCGTTCTATTCACTCGGCGTCAACAGCGTGAACCCGAGCGTCAACCAGACCTACGTCGCCGGTCGCGAGTGGATGTTCGAGTCCCTGCCAAAACCCGACGAGCCCCTTGCCAGCTATTATGGCGAAGGCGACAACCGTGGCGGCAATGGCGCCGATCAGGGCCGAGCCTACAACGCCGGTCGCTGGTACGATTTCTATGGTGCCAACCTGCAGCGTCTGTATGGCAAACCTTGCGCACCGGGCAGCGACACCAAGGCCGGTGTCGCCGAAGCGGCCAAGGCTGATGCGGTCGAGGCGACGGCCGATAAGGCCGCCGAGCAATCAGTCGCTCCTGCGCAGACCGAATCCGCGGCCGGGGTTGCCGAAGCGGCCAAGACCGGCGCCGTTGAAGCATCAGTCGAAAAAGCGGCCGAGCAAACGGCCGCCGAACCCTGCAAAGTGGTTTTCGACGAACAACGCTGGGCCAGTCATACCCTGGATCGCCTGCAAGCCTGGGGTTTCAACACCCTCGGTAACTGGAGCGCACCGGTGTTTGGCAACGCCGACCGAGTGCCATACACCTTGCCGCTGTCGATCGTCGGCGATTACGCCAGCATCAGCACCGGTACCGATTGGTGGGGCGGCATGCCCGACCCGTTCGATCCGCGTTTCGCCATGGCCACCGAGCGCGCCGTGGCCATTGCCGCCCGCGACCATCGCGACGATCCGTGGCTGATCGGTTACTTCGCCGACAATGAACTGGCCTGGGCCGGTCCCGGCGATGACCCGAAGGCCCGTTACGCGCTGGCCTACGGCACTTTGAAAATGACCACCGATGTGCCGGCCAAACGTGCCTTCCTCAAACAACTGCGTGACAAGTACCGCAACCAGGCGGGCCTTTCCAAAGCCTGGGGCATTGATCTGCCGGCCTGGGAGTTGATGGAAGACCCGGGCTTCGTACCGCCGCAGCCGAGCGCCGAATACCCGGAGATCGAAGCCGACTTCAAATACTTCCAGAAAGTGTTCGCCGACACGTACTTCAAAACCGTTTCAGATTCGCTCAAATGGCATGCGCCGAACCAGTTGTTGCTGGGTGGCCGTTTTGCCGTCAGCACCCCTGAAGCCGTCGAGTCCTGCGCGCAATACTGCGACGTGTTGAGCTTCAACATGTACACCCTGCAACCCCAGGACGGTTACGACTTCGCCAGACTGCGCAGCCTGGACAAACCGGTGCTGATCACTGAGTTCAACTTCGGCTCGACGGATCGCGGCCCGTTCTGGGGCGGCGTGACGCAACTGGCGAAAGAAGAAGACCGCGGCCCGGCCTACGCCAACTTCCTGAAACAAGCGATGAGCGAACCGTCGATTGTCGGGGTGCACTGGTTCCAGTACCTCGATCAACCGGTGACCGGTCGCCTGCTGGATGGCGAGAACGGTCACTTCGGGCTGGTGGGTATTACTGATCTGCCGTTCCAGGGCTTTGTCGACGCTGTGCGCAAAAGCAACTTGCAGACTCTCGATCAACTCGGCAAAGAGGCCGAGAAGGCCAAAGCCGAGGCGGAAAAAGCCACCGAGAACCATGAGGGCGAGGGTAGCAAGCAAGGCGCTACCGCCAAAGATGCGAAGCAGGGCGCAGGCCATGCGGGCGGGCATTCAGGTAATGGTCATTAACCGCTGAGAGCGCGTTATCGTTCTTCGCGGGCAAGCCTCGCGCCTACAGGGATTGCGCAATCCCTGTAGGCGCGAGGCTTGCCCGCGAAGGCGTCCACAAAGACGCCGTTAATTTCTGATCCAATCCATGGGCGACTGACCGCCCGCCCCGACCCTGTTCCCAAAACCCTCAAGGGCTGGAACAATGCGGGCCACTTTGTAGAGCGTTTATCCGGGAGAGTTGCGGGTGCAGATTCAGGGTCATTACGAGCTTAAGTTCGAAGCGGTGCGCGAAGCGTTTGCGGCGCTGTTCGACGATCCTCAGGAACGTGGCGCGGCGTTGTGTATCCGGATCGGCGGTGAAACCGTTCTCGACCTCTGGGGCGGTACCGCCGACAAGGACGGCCTTGAGGCCTGGCACAGCGACACCATCGCCAACCTGTTTTCCTGCACCAAGACCTTCACCGCCGTAACCGCGCTGCAACTGGTGGCCGAAGGCAAGCTGCAACTGGATGCTCCGGTCGCCAGCTACTGGCCCGAGTTCGCTGCCGCCGGCAAAGAATCCGTGACCCTGCGCCACTTGCTCTGCCATCAGGCCGGTCTGCCTGCGCTGCGCGAATTGCTGGCGCCAGAAGCACTTTACGACTGGCAGACCATGGTCGATGCCCTGGCCGCCGAAGCACCCTGGTGGACGCCGGGAGAAGGTCACGGTTATGCGGCGATCACTTACGGCTGGCTGGTCGGTGAGTTACTGCGTCGCGCCGACGGTCGTGGGCCGGGCGAGTCCATCGTGGCGCGAGTCGCGAAGCCGTTGGGGCTGGACTTTCACGTCGGCCTTGCCGACAAAGAGTTCCATCGTGTGGCGCACATTGCCCGTAGCAAGGGCAACCTCGGCGATGCCGCGGCCCAGCACTTGCTGCAAGTGACCATGCGCGAACCGACAGCCATGACCACCCGGGCCTTCACCAACCCGCCGTCTATAATGACCAGCACCAACAAACCGGAATGGCGGCGCATGCAGCAGCCGGCCGCCAATGGCCATGGCAATGCCCGCAGCCTGGCCGGGTTCTACGCCGGGTTGCTCGACGGCAGCCTGCTGGAAAGCGAAATGCTCGAGGAGCTGACCCGCGAACACAGCGTCGGCGAAGACAAGACTTTATTGACCCGGACCCGATTCGGCCTGGGTTGCATGCTCGATCAACCGGACGTACCCAACGCCACCTACGGCCTCGGCCCACGGGCATTCGGTCACCCGGGCGCCGGCGGCTCCATCGGTTTTGCTGACCCAGAATACGATGTGGCCTTCGGCTTTGTGACAAATACCTTGGGGCCGTACGTCCTGATGGATCCACGAGCGCAAAAGCTTGTGCGAGTACTGGCCACTTGTCTGTAAATCACGCTTAAGGGGGCCAGGGCCGGAACCCGAAAGCCTTTGTGGTTTCAAAGCGCTGTTTATCCGGGGCAGCCCGGTCTGATTTTTCATTATTTCATTTTGTGGATATCCCATGTCATCCAATAAAACTCTTGCCCTGGCCCTGTGCTTCGCTATTACCGGTTGCGCACAAACCCCACAAAATGACGCAGACGGCGGCAGCTGGTGGCCGTTCGGCTCTTCCGACAAGGTTGCGACCAAAGACCCGGCCCCGGCCACACTGAAACCTGCTGCAACAGCACCCGTCGCCAAGGCTGACAGTGCATCCCCTTGGTACTGGCCGTTCGGTTCCGATGACGCTGCCGACAAAGTGGCCAAACTGGACGTGAAACCGGAAGTTAAACCTGAAACCAAGCCGGCCGTTGCAGCCAAGGCTGAAGCCAATGCCAGTGGCAATTGGTGGTGGCCGTTCGGCGGCAAGGAGCAGAGCACCGCCAAAGCCGTGCCGATGCCCGACCCGAAAGTCACCCAGGCCTGGCTCGACGACTACGAACCGCGCCTGCGCGAGGCGATCAAGGACAGCAACCTGAAACTTGAGCGCCGCGAAAACGTGCTGGTCGTCACGGCACCGGTAGAAGGCTCGTTCAACCCTGACCGTCCGGCCATGCTGCTGCCGGTGACCCTCGGCCCGTTCACCCGTGTCGCGAAAATCCTCGAAGTCGATCCAAAAACTGCCGTGCTGGTACTCGGTCACAGTGATACGTCGGGCGCCGCACCGGCCAACGTCAAGCTGAGCCAGGAACGCGCCCAGGCCGTGGCGGCGATCTTCCGCCTCAGCGGTCTGCAGCGTGATCGCCTGATGCTGCGCGGCATGGGTGGTGAGGCTCCGCGTGCCGCCAACGACAGTTCTGAAGGTCGTGCCTTGAACCGTCGCGTCGAGCTGTTGGTGACGCCGGCAAATACCATGGTCGCGTTGCTGAGCAAGTACAACATGCCGGCTCCGGCACCGGTGAAAACGATGGTCGCTGCGCAAGACATCAAGCCAGTGGCCAAGCCTGTGACCCCGGCGCCTGCTGCGAAGAAAGCGGCTGTGCCGGCGACGAAAAAGGCACCGGCCAAGAAAGCGGCTGCCAAGGCACCAGCCAAAAAAGCCGTCGTGAAAAAGACTGCGCCGGCCAAAGCTGCTGCCGACACCAAGAAAGTCGCTGTCGCCGATGACACAAAGAAGTGATTCGTTAACCAAAAGGAATGCGCCATGACCCGGCCCTTGGCAGATATGCGTCGCGACTACACCCGAGATGGCCTGACCGAGGCGCAAGCCCCGGCAGAGCCGTTCGCGCTGTTCCATCAGTGGTTTGCCGATGCGGTTAAAACCGAGCAGGTGCCGGTGGAGGCGAATGCCATGACGCTGGCCACCGTCGATCAGGACGGTCGGCCGCACTGCCGCATTCTGCTGCTCAAGGGGCTGGACGAGCAGGGCTTCACCTTCTTCACCAACTACGAAAGCGACAAGGGTCAGCAACTGGCAGCCAATCCATTTGCGGCCATGACGTTCTTCTGGCCAGCCCTGGAGCGCCAGGTGCGCATCGAAGGGCGGGTGGTGAAGGTCACGCCTGAAGAGTCCGACGCCTACTATCAGGTTCGCCCTCTGGGCAGCCGCCTCGGTGCCTGGGCCTCGCCCCAGAGCCGGGTGATCGCCGACCGTGCCGAACTGGAAGCGTTACTCAAGAACACTGAGCAACGTTTCAGCGACACTCAGCCCCATTGCCCCGAGCACTGGGGCGGTTATCGCTTGCTACCCGAGCGCATCGAATTCTGGCAGGGCCGTCCGAGCCGTCTGCACGATCGCCTCAACTACCGCTTGCAGGGCGCCGACTGGGTTCGTGAACGCCTGGCGCCGTAAACAGTCTACCGATCGGGATACCTTGCCGCAGCGGCCTCCAGCCACTGAGGCAGGTCCCGCCGCTTGATCTTCTGCGTTTGAGCGTTCGCCAGTTGCTGGAGCATAAAGGCTCTTTTTTGTTCGTCTTTACCCGCCAGTGATAACGCCAGATCTCGGTCCATCCAGCGTTTGATCCGCACGTAAAGCCACCCATGGAAGTACAAGCCGGCGACCGTCGTGACGACAATGATGAAGTAATCCATGAAAATCCTTGGGTCAGCGGCGCAGATTTTGTAATTTGACGCTACTGTGTGCTGAGTTCGAAAAAGCGCCTGTATCGGGCCTGAATGAAACCAATTTTATCCGGGCAATGCCGTGACAGGCGTCAAGCTGCGGAGTTTAATGGATACCTGTCCTATGGAGTTTGATGCTATGCGTAAGTCTGTTCTGCTGGTTGCTTCCTTTTCCACGATGGCGATGTTGCTCTCCGGTTGCCAATCGAGCCTGACCGGTGACTCCTACTCCCGTGACGAAGCGCGTCGTGTGCAGACGATTCGCATGGGTACCATCGAAGCCCTGCGTCCGGTGAAAATCGAAGGCACCAAAACCCCGATCGGCAGCGCCGCCGGTGCAGTCGTGGGTGGTGTCGGCGGTAGCGCCATCGGCGGCGGTCGTGGCAGCATCGTCGCAGCGGTCATCGGCGCTGTCGCCGGCGGCCTGGTGGGCTCGGCTGCCGAAGAAGGCCTGACCCGTACGCAAGGTGTTGAAATCACCGTGCGCGAAGACGATGGCAGCATGCGCGCCTACGTGCAGCAAGTTCAGCCAAACGAAGTGTTCCGCGTGGGTGAGCGGGTGCGGATCGCTACGGTTGATGGCACCAGCCGCGTTACGCACTAAGCGGAAGCGGGTAAAACAAAACCCCGATCAGGTGGACTGGTCGGGGTTTTGTTTTTGGGGATTGTTATGGATGGCGCGGGTACTGACAGACGTCGTATGCAAGTTGTTTTCGATAACTCGTTAGTCGTGTGATGTCAGAAATAATTCGAGATTTTTAGGCAGATCGAGTGAGCATGCTTTTTCTATACCGATGATTTGCTGTTCGGTAAGGCGATAGTCATGTAATGAGTCTTCGTCTTTCTCCCATCCCATAATCAGTTTGAGTTCGATGGTGGAAATAGGGATCTGCTTCTCAAATGAAGGAAAATCCTCGCCTTTCGGAACCCCCATAATTAAATGCTTCATGGCTCTACCTTCCTTGTTGGATCTGATCGTTCCCACGCTCCGCGTGGGAATGCATCTCGTGACGCTCCGCGTCACCATTGCGCAGGACTCGAGCCTAGCGTCGCGAGCGGAACGCAGAGCGTCCCCTGCGGCACTCCCACGCGGAGCGTGGGGACGATCAAATATCGAAGCGCATTCTTGGGCCAGATCCTGAAGATATCGGCCTTGGAGCGCCCCGCTCAGAAGTGCTCGCACCAGCCTAGGAACACTTCATCGTTTTGCAGGAAGATGAAATTCTTTCTGGTGCCGTCTTGGTACTCGTTGATTGTCAGGGCGTAGATAGCTGATCCAGCTCCGGCGCCTTGTTCCTTCCTCATGATGGTGACAGCCTTGAAGCTGTTCTCTGTTGAGCCGTAGTCAATAACTTGAGGGGCGGTCACATAGGTGTTTTTCAGAGTGCCCGCCATTACCCCGGTCTGCCTTTCGACGGTGAACTGTTTGCCGATGAAAATGTGGCTCAGCGAGCTTTTGGACGCAACAACCGTCCTTTCGATAGTGCATCGGTAGTATGTTGCTGCCATCGCCTGACCACATCCCAGAGCCGCTACCAGTCCGATTAGTACTATCCATGTTTTCAACGATGATTCCTCCATTTTGTTTGCGACTCATTAAGTTGGGAAAGAAACCAATGAGGTGACTGGTCGGGGCTTGGGTTCGTTCACGGTACCGCGCGGGTACCGATGAAGTACTCCAGACCTTCGGGAAAGTCGACGCCGAGCAATTGTTTCAGCGCGATAACTTGCTTTTCGCTCAGCTCCAACTCACCGGGTTCAAGGTCTGCCAGTGGCTTTGATTCGATCAATTGCGCCACGGTTTCGTTGAGCTCCGATCCTTCGATGTCCAGTTCAAACTGTAAGGAGTCATCTTGTTTTTCGTCTGGGTAGAAACCGGTGATTTCCAAGCGTCGCATGCTAGTCATGTTTGACAGTCCTTAGTCGTGTGAAATCTACCAATTGTCACGATAGACAAATGCGACCTGGTAGTCATAAGAGGATAAGTTAATGACGTGATGGAAGTGTGGCTGAAGAGTACTGACCCAGTTGGAAGCAACGTCAAACCCACCGTTGTTAATATTGTTTTCGATCGGCATTCCCAACGCTTCAATCACCGAGCCATCATCACCAAAATCTTTCGATAACTCCTCTCCTTGGCCTATTTCAGTTTTTTTGTCATACCATTCAAGTCTTATTTTCAGTCCCATAGAGTCCTCATAAATATTTTTTGATGCTGCGGTTCTTCTTGGGTGGATCTAGTTGTTCACCAGTTTTATGGTCGAATGAACCTAGGTGACTGCCATCACTTGAGCGATACGCCTCAAGCTCACCGTGTAGAAAGTCCCACTCGTAGATTGTTCTACCCTTTGCATCCATCCAGCGATCCCGGAGGCCTCCCTTGTACGGGGTTTTCTTTTTTACTCTCGTTAGGTCAGGAAATGCAGTGATGTCCTTGGTTTCGGGAGCTGGGTGGTATGTATGACCTGCTTCGGCCGTACCTTTGCGGCGGACACTCACCACAATATAAACCGGCAACACCCCCGAATCCGCCGGAAACACCAGAATGAAATCCTTGTACTCAGGCGGGTACACCGGATTCACGATGATGCTGTCAGCCGCCTTGGTCGGCGGATAAACCCAGATGTGCGGTGCTTGCGGTGCGGCTTCCAGCGCGGGGATGCCGAGGGTGTTTGAGCCGTCCTCGACCGGCGTCCAGATCAGCTCGATGCCGTCCCCAAGGTCAGCCACTTGCTGACTGCCGCGCAAGGTGAATTGCACGACATCGACCATTTCCCAGTCACGGTTTTTGCCGGTGTAGAAACCGTATCCCTTGAGACTGCCGTCAGCCTGTTGCTCGACCCGCAGGCGCACGCGGGTGCGGGCCTGTTTGAGGGATCGCAGTTGGTCTTCGGTGTAGAGCGAGCTGTCGCCAAGGCTCGACGGTATGACCAGGGCCACCAAGCCTGCCAAGGTGGCAGCAGCGGTGCTGGCGGCGACTGCGGGCAGTGCGGCGAATGCCGAGCCGGCTAGCGCAAGGCTGCCGAAACTCACCGGAATCGCAGTGCCACTGATTTTCTTGAGCGGCACGGGACCGCTTTCATCGGCTTCGCGAGCACCGAGCAGAACCAGCTCGCCGTAGTCTTTCAGGCTGTCGGTGGGAACAACGCCGGAGGGATTCGTGTAGTCGATGATTGCGTCGGGCAGCTTGCAGGACTTGGCGAATACGCAGCCCGCGCGGGCAACGTCGTCCTTTTTCGCAGCGACTTGCAGGCTGTCTTCGAAGGCCTGCTGCCTCGCCAGCATAGCGTCGTAGGCGTTTTGCCTGGCGTCCCGCTCGGCCAGTTCGGTGGCCGTCATGAACCGGTGAGTGACGTGATGTCCGTCGCCTGACGGTGGGTTTTTAACCCGGGGGATGTCCTTGTTGCCAGCCACTGATTGTCCTTTCGTTCGTCCATCGGCAACCCCCGAAAGAGGGGCTGCGCGACGTTAACGAACGTGGCTGATCGTGGCTGTAGGACGAATCCTGAATGTCGCTAAGAGTGTTCTCTATCGTTCAGGACTGCAGTGCAGTGCTCTTGCGACTTGCCGCCGCCGTCACCGCATAACCGATCAATGCCGCCAGAATCGAACCGGTGAGAATCCCCATCCGGTCCATTCCGGCGAATTCACTGGCACCGGGCACGAAGGCCAGGGAGCCGACAAACAGGCTCATGGTGAAACCGATACCGCAAAGGATCGCCACGCCCAGCACCTGGCCCCAGTTGGCGCCTTGGGGCAGGGGGGCGATGCCGATTTTTACCGCCAGCCAGGTCAGACCGTAGACACCGATGGTCTTGCCCAGCAGCAGGCCGACGGCGATGCCCATTGGCACGTCGTGGGTGAAGCTTTCGACGGTCACGCCACTCAGTGACAGGCCGGCGTTGGCGAAGGCAAACAGCGGCAGAATGCCGTAGGCCACCCACGGATGCAGAGCATGTTCCAGGGTCAGCAGCGGCGAAGGCTCGGCGTTTTTCGTGCGCAGTGGAATGCAGAAGGCCAGGGTCACGCCGGCCAGCGTGGCGTGCACGCCGCTCTTGAGCACGCAGACCCAGAGGATCAGCCCGATGATCATATACGGCCCGAGCTTGACCACGCCGAGTCGATTCATCCCGATCAAGGCCGCGATGCAGGCAGCGGCCAGTGCCAGGGACAAGGTCGACAGCGCTCCGGAATAGAAGATCGCGATGATGATAATCGCGCCCAGGTCGTCGATGATCGCCAGGGTCATCAGGAACAGTTTCAGCGACACCGGCACGCGTTTACCCAGCAGGGCCAGTACGCCGAGGGCGAAGGCAATGTCGGTGGCGGTCGGAATGGCCCAGCCACTCAGGGCGGACGGGTTGTCGCGGTTGAGGAACCAGTAGATCAGCGCCGGCACCACCATGCCGCCAATCGCCGCCGCGCCGGGCAGGACGATTTGCGACGGTTTAGACAGTTGGCCGTCGAGGACTTCGCGTTTCACTTCCAGGCCGATCAACAGGAAGAACAGGGCCATCAGGCCGTCGTTGATCCACAGCAGTAGTGGCTTGGCGATTTTCAGCGCGCCGATCTGCGCCACCACGGGGGTGTCCAGCAGGCCGCTATACAGCCACGACAGCGATGAATTGTTGATGATCAGGGCGAGGACAGCGGCGGCGATCAATAACAGACCGCTGGCAGCCTCCAACTGAAAGAAACGCGTGAACGTGCTACGCAGAGGCAAGGTCGCTCTCCATCGATGAATTCAAAAGGTGGCATACCCTAACCCGTACCGTTAGTTGTTAAAACAAAAGTTATATTCTTTTTTGTTATATGTCGTTACAACGCGGACGGTCAGCAAAGGCCTGAGCCTAGCAGTTGCCGGACGTATTGGACCTCAGCTGTATCTGTGCATGATGTAGGTTCTTTCCTAAGCTTGTGGGCTGAGCCTTGCGACAAGGCCGACTCTTCGCCTGATTCAACGAGAAAACCATCATGAGCGACAACCGACAGTGGGCCCGCGAAGCCATCCGGATCATCGAAGCCGACTTCCAGCGCAGCGCCGACACCCACCTGATCCCCTTGCCGCTGCCGGGGTTGCCGGGCATCGAGTTGTATTTCAAGGATGAGTCGAGCCACCCCACCGGTAGCCTGAAGCATCGGTTGGCGCGCTCGTTATTTCTCTACGCCCTGTGTAACGGCTGGCTCAAACCCGGTGCGCCTGTGATTGAAGCTTCCAGCGGTTCGACGGCGATTTCCGAGGCGTACTTCGCCCGGTTGCTGGGGTTACCGTTCATTGCAGTGATGCCCGCGACCACGTCCAAGGAAAAGATTGCTCAGATCGCTTTCTATGGGGGCAAGAGCCATCTGGTGGACGATCCGACGCAGATCTACGCCGAATCCGAGCGCTTGGCTTGCGAACACGATGGGCACTTTATCGACCAATTTACCTACGCCGAACGCGCCACCGACTGGCGGGCGAACAACAACATCGCCGAATCGATCTTCCAGCAGATGCGTTTCGAACAACACCCGGAACCGAGCTGGCTGATTTCCAGCCCCGGCACCGGCGGCACCACCGCCACGCTCGGTCGTTACGTGCGCTATCGCCAGCACTGCACCCGCGTGCTGTGCGCCGATGCCGAGCGTTCGGTGTTCTTCGATTATTACCAGACCGGCGATGCCAGTCTGCGCCTGGATTGCGGGTCACGGATTGAAGGCATTGGCCGGCCACGGGTGGAGGCGTCGTTCCTGCCCAAGGTGATCGATGCGATGGTCAAAGTGCCGGACGCGTTGTCGCTGGCGGCCATGCATTACCTGGCGCAGCGTTTGGGGCGACGGGTTGGCGGGTCGAGCGGGACCAACCTGATCGGCGCCTTGATGGCCGCCCAGCAGATGGTGGCGGCGGGGGAGTCGGGGTCGATCGTGGCGATTCTGTGCGATGGCGGCGAGCGCTATGCCACCACCTATTACGATCAGGCCTGGCTCAAAGCCCAGGGGTATGAGTTGAGTGGTTTGATGGATGCCGTGGCGGCGAGTGTCGAGCGCGGCGAGCCATTGCCGACTAGCGTGTTGCGCGCAAATATCTGACCCGATGATCGTTCCCACGCTCTGCGTGGGAATGTCTCACCGGACGCTCTGCGTCCGCTTTTGGGACGCGGAGCGTCTCTGGCTGCATCCCACGCGGAGCGTGGGAACGATCATCTGGGTCAGGCCTCGAGGCCAAGGATGTCTCGGGCCACGGCTTCGGCAATCCGAATCCCGTCGACGCCCGCCGACAGGATCCCGCCCGCATAACCTGCGCCTTCACCGGCCGGGAACAAGCCCTTCACGTTCAGGCTTTGCATCGACTCGTTACGGGTAATCCGCAGCGGCGATGACGTGCGCGTCTCGATCCCGGTCAATACCGCGTCGTGCAACGAGTAGCCACGAATCTGCTTTTCGAACGCCGGCAAGGCTTCGCGAATCGCTTCGATAGCGAATGCCGGCAAAGCCAGGGCCAAATCGCCCAAGGCAACGCCCGGCTTGTAGGAGGGCTCGACGCTGCCCAATTCAGTGGATGGCTTGCCTGCGATAAAGTCGCCGACCAATTGCGCTGGTGCTTCGTAATTGCTGCCGCCCAGCACAAAGGCGTGGGATTCCAGGCGTTCCTGCAACTCGATGCCAGCCAGCGGGCCGCCCGGGTAATCGACTTCCGGGGTGATCCCGACGACGATTCCGGAGTTGGCGTTGCGCTCGTTACGCGAGTACTGGCTCATGCCATTGGTGACCACGCGATTCGGCTCGGAGGTCGCCGCCACCACGGTGCCGCCCGGGCACATGCAGAAGCTGTAGACCGAACGACCGTTGCTGGCGTGGTGCACCAGTTTGTAATCGGCGGCGCCGAGTTTCGGGTGCCCGGCGTATTTGCCCAGGCGCGCGCGGTCGATCAGTGATTGCGGGTGTTCGATGCGGAAACCCACCGAAAACGGCTTGGCTTCCATGTACACGCCGCGGCTGTGCAACATGCGGAAGGTGTCCCGGGCGCTGTGGCCGAGGGCCAGAATCACGTGTTTCGAATGGATCTGCTCGCCGCCATTGAGCTCGACGCCGACCAGTTGGCCGTCCTCGATCAACACATCGGTGACGCGCTGCTGGAAGCGCACTTCGCCGCCCATGGCGCGAATCTGCTCACGCATGTTTTCCACTACACCGGTCAGACGGAACGTACCGATGTGCGGCTTGCTGACGTAAAGGATTTCTTCCGGCGCGCCGGCCTTGACGAACTCGTGCAAGACTTTGCGACCGATGAATTTCGGGTCCTTGATCTGGCTGTAGAGCTTGCCGTCGGAGAACGTCCCCGCGCCGCCTTCACCAAACTGCACGTTGGATTCGGGGTTGAGCACGCTTTTGCGCCACAGGCCCCAGGTGTCCTTGGTGCGCTGGCGAACTTCAGTGCCGCGCTCGAGAATGATCGGCTTGAAGCCCATCTGCGCCAGCAGCAGCCCGGCGAAGATCCCGCAGGGGCCGAACCCGACCACGATCGGACGTTGGCTCAGGTCGGCCGGCGCCTGGCCGACCACTTTGTAGCTGACATCCGGCGCCACGTTGACGTTACGGTCATCGGCGAATTTGTGCAGCACCGACGCCTCATCGCGAACGTTGAGGTCAATGGTGTAGATGAAGCACAGTTCGGAGGACTTTTTGCGCGCATCGTAGCTGCGCTTGAACAAGGTGAAGTCGAGCAGGTCATCACTGGCGATGCCCAGGCGCTGCACGATGGCAGGGCGCAGGTCTTCTTCGGGATGGTCGATCGGCAGCTTGAGTTCGGTGATTCGTAACATGACGGGATCCGGTTCGCGGGGCGCACAACTGCGCCAAGGCGTTTGAAGCCCGCGATTATAAGCCTCAAAGGATGATTCCCGTGAGGCAAAAACGATCAGTCGTTACGCGATCCGCCAAAATACCCGCAGCCGCGTTGCACCTGGCCATCGATGCGCAGCTCGGCGCTCATGTGCTGCACGCTGTCGGTGCTGCTGTCGACGCAGCGTTGCGGCGCGACCCACAGCTCGATGCGCTGGTTATTGGCTTCGGTGCTGAGGTTGAAGCGGCCATCGCCCAGTTGCTCTTCAACATACGGCAGGGCCAAGGGCGGCTGGCCGGCGCGGTCGATGACCATGCCCTTGCCGCTGACTTTGACGTTCCATTCAGGGCCATGGCCGGCGGCGCGCAGAGTCAGCTGTTTGAAATTGGGATCGTCGCACGCCGTGCCGGAGCGCTCGACGCGGTACAACTGCGCCAGATCGAGCCGGCTATCGGCCCCACTGGCAACGATTCGGCCACGCACGTCGGCAAATAACTTGCCTTGATCATCGGCCAGGGTCGCGGCCTCTTGCAGGACGCTGGTGCCGCCGGTGTCGTTGACCACAAAACTGCGCTGCTCATTGCACGGCTGGAACAGCAGCTTGCCGTCGGCCGCCGTCAACTGGCCCTGCATGCGGGTCTGGCCCACATGGGAAGCACTTTCGCGCGGGCCATCAAGCAACTGGCAGGCGGCGAACAGCGGAAGCAGGGCAACAAGCATTAAGGAACGGGCAGCACGCATCTTTGAGTCTCCTGACAAGTGCCGCCACGTTACTCAGCCTGACCGTTCATCACAACCCTGCAATGTCCTTGTTTTCCTACGGGGCGCGTTCGGTTTAGCCGACGCGGTAGGTCTGGCCGGTCTGTAAGCCTTCCACGCTTTTGGCGTAGGCCAGCGCCACTTCGGCGGCGGGGACCGGTTTGAAACCGCGGAAGTACGGAGCGTAGCTGCCCATGGCTTCGACCAGCACATTCGGGCTGACCGAGTTGATGCGCAAGCCGCGCGGCAGTTCGATCGCCGCTGCACGGACGAAGCTGTCCAGGGCGCCGTTGACCATGGAGGCAGAGCTGCCGGTACGAATCGGATCGTGGCTGAGGATGCCTGTAGTGAAGGTGAATGACGCACCGTCATTGGCGAATTCCCGGCCGATCAGCAGCAGGTTGACCTGGCCCATCAGCTTGTCCCGCAAGCCGAGTTCGAAGTCCTGTTCGGTCATGGTCGCCAGCGGCACGAAGTTGACACTGCCGGCGGCGCAGATCAGCGCATCAAAGTTGCCGGTCTGTTGGAACAATTTGCGGATCGAGGCGCTGTCACTGATATCGACCTGGAACTCACCGCTTTTACGACCGATACGGATGATTTCGTGGCGCTGAGACAGTTCATGGTCAATGGCCGAACCGACGGTGCCGGAGGCACCAATCAAAAGAATTTTCATCGTGCTGTACCTGAATGGGTTGGATTTAAATTTAAGTTTAGAGTGGTTTTTCCCATTGATAAGCGGGCTAATAGGCAACCTTTGGTTTTCAAATGGAAACAATTCAATGAGCGAAATGGACGACCTGGCGGCGTTCGCAGTGTTGATCGAGGCGGGCAGTTTCACCTTGGCGGCGCAGCAACTGGGTTGCAGCAAAGGGCAACTTTCCAAGCGCATCAGCCTGCTGGAAACGCGGTTTTGCGTGGTGTTGCTACAACGCACCACGCGCCGCTTGAGCCTGACGGCGGCGGGCGCGGCGCTGTTGCCGCAAGCCCAGGCGCTGGTGATTCAAGTCGAGCGAGCGCGTCAGGCCTTGGCCCGGTTGAAAGACGACATGGCCGGCCCGGTGCGAATGACGGTTCCGGTGTCATTGGGGGAAACCGTCTTTGATGGCGCACTGCTGGAGTTTTCCCGGCAGTACCCCGAAGTGCAGATCGAGCTGGAGCTCAACAATAACTACCGCGACCTGTCCCGGGACGGGTTCGATCTGGCGATCCGCTCGGAGGTGGCCCACGACGAACGCCTGGTCGCCCGTCCGCTACTGGCCTGGCACGAGATGACCTGTGCCAGCCCCGCATACCTTGAGCGATTCGGTGAACCGCTGACGCCTCAGGCTCTGGCCGAGCACCGCTGCCTGCTCAACAGCCATTACAGCGGTCGCGAAGAATGGCTCTATCACCAACAGCACGAGTTACTGCGGGTGCGAGTGTCAGGGCCGTTCGCCAGCAACCACTACAACCTCTTGAAGAAGGCCGCACTGGCGGATGCGGGCATTGCGCGTTTGCCGTCGTACTTGCTGCAAGAGGAATTGGCTGACGGGCGTTTGCGCTGGCTCCTGCGCGATTATCAGACCCGCAGCATGCCGATGTACCTGGTGCATCCGTATCAGGGCGGTTTGCCGAAGCGTACCCAAGTGCTGGCGGATTATTTGATTGGCTGGTTCAAGCGCAGTGGTGAGGCACTGGATCGGCTTCAGCGGTAACGTCTCACCACGCTCCCACATTGGTTCTATATCGTCTGGAATTCTGAGGTAGGGATTAGCGGGCGTAACGTCGGGCAATCAGATGATCAATCGACAACTTGCCCGGTCCCCTCGCCATCAAATACAGCAGCACCGCCGCCCAGGTGCCGTGAGTCGGATAGGCATCGGGGTACACGAACAGCTGAATAGTCAGCGTCATACCCAACAGTGCCAAAGCCGAAAAACGTGTGGCGAAGCCGATCAGGATCAGCACCGGAAAGAAATGCTCAGCGAAGGCTGCCAGATACGCCGCCAGTTCCGGGGATAGCAGCGGCAGGTGATATTCGCTCTCGAACAACGGAATAGTCGAGTCCGCCAGCCTTGGTATGCCGAGTTGAAACGTGCCGTCGATCAAGTCGATGGCCAGACCTTCCACCTTGGTTTGCCCGGACTTCCAGAACACTGCGGCAATGGAAAAACGCGCGATAAAGGCGATCAGGCTGTGGGGGATTTTTTCCAGCAGCGCGATGGCGCGGGCGATGGGGTTCTGGCGACTGTTCATGGCGATACCTGATTGTGGTGTAAATGGGTGATGACGTGGTGGCTGATCAGCAGCGCGAGGGTTTGGCTGAGGTCGAAGGCGGGCGCTGTCTCTAGCGCTTGGGTCAGGGATTGGCCATTTCGCAGGTTCTGAATGAAAGTGCTGGCGCCGTGGTCGATGGCAAAGACCTCAACCTCCAGACCATTGCGCAACACCAGCGCGTTTTGCCCGTGGTCGAGGTCGATCCCGGCCAGCGTCGCGTCCTGTTGATGCGCGGCCCAGATCGCAACCACGGCAAAGGCTGAAGTCAGCAGATTCAGGGAGGGATGGAACCCCACCGTCAGCTCGCTCAGCGCCTGCGGGTCTGATAGCGCGGCGGCGATCTGTTCATGGCGCAAGGGCTGCGCATCGGCGGCGTGATAGGCCTGAACGCGCAACCGCTCCAACCGCGCCACGTCGGCCAGATACGGCACACCGGCTGCCGGTTCAAAGTTGTCGATGAACTCGGCGAAGTCCTTGCCGTAGTCGTTGATGAGTGGGCCTTGAGGCGGGCAACTCTGCACATACAGCCCCGCCATCGCCTGAAAGAACTCATCGCCCACCAACTGCGAAACCACGGGATAACTGTCGACCAGGGCGTTTATCAGCGAGCTCTGCACATTGTTGCGATACACCGCGAAACGGCTGGCGGGATCGGCACCATTGGCGCTGAACAAACCCTCGGGGCAGGGTCGTTGCGGATCGAGCAGGGCGGCGGCAAACGCAGCTTGAGTGCTCATGATCGGCCCCCCGCGCAATGCAGCAACTCATCGGCCTGACGGGCTTCGGCATGCAGCACGCTGAAGGCGGGTAACTGGTTGTCGCGCTCGATCAACGTGGCAATCGGGCCAACCCGTTCCAGCACTTGCCGATACAGTGACCACACCGCGTTATCGATGGGCGCACCGTGATCGTCGATCAGCAAACGGTCGCCGAGGCTGTCGGTGTCTTCGGCAAACCCGGCCAGATGAATCTCTCCCACCGCATGCAGCGGCAGCGCGTCGATATAGGCCAGCGGATCCCTTTGGTGATTGATGCAGGAGACGTAGACGTTGTTGACGTCCAGCAGCAGGCCGCAGCCAGTGCGGCGAATGACTTCGCTGATGAAGTTGGCTTCATCGATTGTCGAGCGCTGGAACGCCAGATACGTCGCCGGGTTCTCCAGCAGCATTGGGCGTTTGAGGGTGCTCTGCACCTGATCGATGTGCTCGCAGACGCGGTTTAGCGTCGGCGCATCGTAGGCCAGGGGTAGCAGGTCATTGAGAAACACCGGGCCATGGCTGGACCAGGCCAGGTGTTCGGAAAAGGACTGGGGTTGATAGCGTTCGATCAGCGCGGCAAGCCTTTGCAGATGTTCACCATCCAGCGGGCCTTCGGCACCAATGGACAGGCCAACGCCGTGCAGCGACAGTGGATACTGCTCGCGGATCAACCCCAGGAAATGATGAAACGGGCCGCCGGCCACCATGTAGTTTTCGGCGTGGACTTCGAAGAAGCCGATGTCCGGTTGTGCACCGAGCACTTCACTAAAGTGCTCGGTCTTGAGCCCCAGCCCGGAGCGGGGCGGGAGCCCGGAAGATGAAGGGTTCATGGTCGACACTCAGGCTGGGTTCTGATTACGACTTGGCTTTGTAAGCTTCCAGCTGACCGAAACCGGTTGGCGAGGTTTTGCTCATTGTGGTGGTGCAGGTGCCTTTAGGGACGAGTTTCCAGGCATTGGCCTGATGATCCATTTTGGCGGTACCGGCGCAGGTGGTGCCAGCGCCCGCGGCGCAATCGTTTTTGCCTTTCATGGCCACGCCGAAGCATTTTTCCATGTTGTCGTCAGCGGCATGGGCAGTGGAGACAGCGGCGATGCTCAGGGCAGAACCGAGGGCCAGAACCAGGGCGGTGGCGGACAGGGTGCGGGTGGTAGCAGTCATGATGTTTCTCCGAAATTGAGCTTGGATTGGCAAGCGTTTGTGCTTGCTTGCTGCTCTAGAGAGACGAAAGGGCGATGCGTTACAGCTCACTCCAAAATTTTTTCAGAAACTCTCAAAACACACGAATTCCCTGTGGGAGCGGGCTTGCTCGCGAATGTAATCTGACATTCAACAATGGGCGTGACTGACCCACCGCTTTCGCGAGCAAGCCCGCTCCTACATTGGATCTTTGTTGTTGTCAGGTTTGTGGCAGGCATAAAAAAACGACCCGAAGGCCGTTTTTTTGTTTACCGCCAAGGCTCAACCGCCGAGATACGCTTCGCGCACTTTCGGGTCGGTCAGCAGCGCTTCACCTGTCCCCTGCATCACCACCCGGCCGTTCTCAAGAACGTAGGCACGGTCAGCGATTTTCAGGGCCTGGTTGGCGTTCTGCTCCACCAGAAACACCGTCACACCGTCCTTGCGCAGTTGTTCGATGATGTCGAAGATCTGCTGGATGATGATCGGTGCCAGGCCCAGTGAAGGCTCGTCGAGCAGCAACAGCTTGGGCTTGCTCATCAGCGCGCGGCCGATGGCGAGCATTTGCTGTTCGCCGCCAGACATGGTGCCGCCGCGTTGGGCGAAGCGTTCTTTCAGGCGTGGGAAAAGTCCGAGGACCTTGTCCATCTGTTCCTGATAATCGCCCTTGTCGGTGAAGAATCCGCCCATGGCGAGGTTTTCTTCCACGGTAAGGCGGGCAAACACCCGACGACCTTCCGGAACCACGGCGATGCTTTTACGCATGATGTGCGACGAGTCCTGGCCGACAAGCTCTTCGCCCATGTAGCGGATGCTGCCGCTGTGGGCTTGCGGCGAACCGCAGAGGGTCATCAGCAGGGTCGATTTGCCGGCACCGTTGGCGCCGATCAGGGTCACGATCTCGCCCTGGCGGACTTCGACGTTGACACTGTGCAGTGCCTGGATCTTGCCGTAGAAGGTGGAAACGTTTTCGAACTGCAGCATTTACGCTTCCCCCAGGTAGGCTTTGATCACTTCAGGATTGTCGCGGATCTGTTCCGGCGTGCCGTCGGCCAGGGGCGTGCCCTGGTTGATCACGACGATGTGGTCGGAAATGCTCATGACCAGTTTCATGTCATGTTCGATCAACAGCACGGTGACGTTGTGCTCTTCGCGCAGCATGCTGATCAGCGCTTTGAGGTCTTCGGTTTCCTTCGGGTTCAGGCCGGCGGCCGGTTCGTCGAGCATGAGGATCCGCGGACGGGTCATCATGCAGCGAGCGATTTCCAGACGACGTTGCTGACCGTAGGCCAGGGTGCCGGCCGGACGGTTGGCAAACGCCTTGAGGTTGACCTTGTCCAGCCAGTACTCGGCGAACTCCATGGCTTCGCGTTCGCTTTTGCGAAAGCCCGGCGTCTTGAACAGACCGGCCAGGAAGTTGGTGTTCAGGTGACGGTGCTGGGCGATCAAGAGGTTCTCGACCGCGGTCATGTCCTTGAACAGCCGCACGTTCTGGAAGGTCCGCACCACGCCTTTGAGAGCGATCTTGTGGCCGGGCAGGCCTTCGATCGGCTCGCCGTCCAGCAGGATGCTGCCGCCGCTCGGTTTGTAGAAACCGGTCAGGCAGTTGAACACGGTAGTCTTGCCGGCGCCGTTGGGGCCGATCAGCGCCACGACCTGTTTTTCTTTCACGGTCAGGGCGACGCCGTTGACCGCCAGCAAGCCGCCGAAGCGCATGCTCAGATTTTCGACTTTAAGGATCTCGCGGCTCATTTGCGCAGCTCCATGTGAGGACGTTGCATGGGCAGCAGGCCTTGAGGACGCCAGATCATCATCAGCACCATCAGGGCGCCGAACATCAACATGCGGTACTCACTGAACTCACGCATCATTTCAGGCAACAGAATCATCACCACCGCGGCCAGGATCACGCCCAGCTGTGAGCCCATGCCACCCAATACCACGATGGCGAGAATGATCGCCGACTCGATGAAGGTGAAGGACTCCGGCGTTACCAGGCCCTGACGCGCAGCGAAGAAACTGCCGGCAAAACCGGCGAAGCTGGCGCCCAGGGTGAAGGCTGACAACTTGATGACCGTAGGATTGAGACCCAGCGCACGGCACGCGATTTCATCTTCACGCAACGCTTCCCAAGCGCGTCCCAACGGCATGCGCAGCAGACGGTTGATGACGAACAGCGCGGCCAGCGCGAGGAACAAGGCAACCAGGTACAGGAAAATCACCTTATTGATCGAGTTGTAGGCCAGGCCGAAATATTCGTGGAAGGTTTGCATGCCTTCCGCCGCTTTACGCTCGAAGGTCAGGCCGAAGAATGTCGGTTTCTCGATGTTGCTGATGCCGTTCGGGCCGCCGGTGAGGTCGGTCAGGTTACGCAGGAACAGACGGATGATTTCACCGAAGCCCAAGGTCACGATCGCCAGGTAGTCACCGCGCAAACGCAGCACCGGGAAACCGAGCAGGAAGCCGAAGGTGGCCGCCATCATCCCGGCGATAGGCAGGCAGATCCAGAAGCTCAGGCCGTAGTAGTGCGACAGCAGCGCGTAGCTGTAGGCGCCCACGGCGTAGAAGCCGACGTAACCGAGGTCGAGCAGACCGGCCAGGCCGACCACGATGTTCAGGCCCAGGCCGAGCATCACGTAGATCAGCACCAGGGTGGCGATGTCCACCGCCCCGCGGGAGCCGAAGAACGGCCAGACCAGTGCACCCACGACTAACGCGATGATGATCCAGCGTTGGGTGGTCGGCAGGGTCAGGAAATGACTGGCCTTGGCCGGGAACACTGGCAGGTTGGGCGAGGCTTTCCAGGCCGAGCTGATCTGCTGGTCGAACAGCACCCGCAGAAACATCAGCACCGAGCACACGGCGATGGTGATCAGCGTTGCAGTGCTGGTGCCATGGACTTCGAGGTTGATGCCGACAATGGTCAGTTTCAGACCGAGTACCGGGTAGGCAACAGCCCATACCAGCAAGGCGCTGAACAACGCCTGTTTAAGATTCCTAGTCATACTTTCTCAACCTCCGGGCGGCCCAACAGGCCGGTTGGCCGGAACAACAACACCAGAACCAATAGACCGAACGCCACGACGTCCTTGTACTGGTCGCCGAAGATATCGGCACCAAAGGCTTCCGCCACCCCAAGCACCAGCCCGCCGAGCATCGCGCCGGGGATGCTGCCGATACCGCCCAATACTGCGGCGGTGAAGGCCTTGAGGCCGACCAGGAAACCGGCGTTCGGGTTGATCACGCCGTATTGCATGCTCAGCAGCACAGCCGCGATGGCCGCCAGTGCGGCACCGATGACGAAGGTCAGGGCGATGATGTTGTTGGTGTTGATACCCAGGAGGTTGGCCATCTTGATGTCTTCGGCACAGGCGCGGCAGGCGCGACCCAGGCGAGAACGGGAGATGAACAGCGTCAGGCCGAGCATGGCGACCAGGGTCACCACGAACACCACGATTTGCATATAGGAAATCAGCACTTCATGTGCGCCACCTGGCCCGATGGCAAAGTTGCCAGGGATCAGGTTGGAGATGGATTTGTCCTTGGAGTCTTGCGCCAGCAGAACGGTGTTCTGCAGGAAGATCGACATGCCGATGGCGGAGATCAGCGGGATCAGACGGTTGCTGCCGCGCAGGGGGCGGTAGGCGATCCGTTCGATGCTGTAGCCGTAGGCACTGGTAACGACGATGGTCGCGATGAAGGCCGCGGTCATCAACAGCGGGACACTGTCGAGTCCCATCATGGCCAGCCCGGCGATGGCGATGAACGCCACGTAAGAGCCGATCATGTACACCTCGCCATGGGCGAAGTTGATCATTCCAATGATGCCGTAAACCATCGTATAGCCGATGGCGATCAGGGCATACGTGCTGCCAACGGTCAGACCGTTAACCAGCTGTTGGAAGAAGTGATAGATGTCAGGCATTACAGCGCTCCTAAAAACCTGATACGCATTTCACTGGTGGAGTCATTTTCCCGCTCGAGCCCCGTGGATCTGCACCCACTTCGAATTCGAGGTTTGCCAGCGAACCGCTGATGACGGTTTTGAGATTTTCAGGTGGGGAGACTGGCGGATCACGCCAGCGCGGCCCAATACGTTCGTAAAATAAAGCCCACGGCACGCCGTGGGCTTTATTGGCAGTCAGTCAGGCCAAGGCCTTACTGAGGCGAAACTTCAGTTTTAGGTTTGCCGAAGTGCCACTGGTAAACCACGAATTTGAAGTCCTTCAGGTCGCCCTTGTCGTCGAAAGACAGGTCGCCGGTCGGGGTTTTGAATGTGCCCTTGTGGATAGCTTCAGCCACTTTGGTGGTGTCTTCGCTCTTGGCGGCCTTGATGCCTTCGGCGATGACTTGCACAGCCGAGTAGGCCGGGAACACGAACGGACCGCTCGGGTCTTCTTTCTTGGCTTTGAATGCGTCAGCCAAGGCGATGTTGGCCGGATCCTGGTCGAAGGATTTCGGCAGGGTCACCAGCAGGCCTTCGGAAGCTTCCTTGGCGATCTGCGAAATGGAGTCGTTACCCACGCCTTCCGGACCCATGAACCTGGCTTTCAGGCCTTTTTCCTGGGATTGACGCAGGAGCAGACCCAGCTCCGGGTGGTAGCCGCCGTAGTAGACGAAGTCGACGTTGGCTTGCTTGAGCTTGGAGACCATCGAGGAGAAGTCTTTGTCGCCGGCGTTGATGCCTTCGAACACGGCAACCTTGACGCCTTTCTTCTCGAGGGTGGTTTTAACGGCGCTGGCGATGCCTTCGCCGTATTGCTGTTTGTCGTGCAGCACAGCAACGATTTTCGGTTTGACGTGGTCGGCGATGTAGTTACCGGCGGCAGGGCCTTGGGCGCTGTCCAGACCGATGGTGCGGAACACCATTTTGTAACCACGGGAGGTGATGTCCGGGCTGGTGGCAGCCGGAGTGATCATGATCACGCCTTCGTCTTCGTAGATGTCCGAAGCCGGTTGAGTGGAGCTGGAGCACAGGTGGCCGACCACGAACTTGACGCCGTCGTTGACGACTTTGTTCGCGACAGCAACCGCTTGTTTTGGATCGCAGGCGTCGTCGTATTCAACAGCGACGAGCTTCTTGCCGTCGACACCGCCCTGGGCGTTGATTTGTTCGATGGCCATTTTGGCGCCACTGAACTGCATGTCGCCGTATTGGGCTACAGGGCCGGTTTTAGGGCCGGCGATGCCGATCTTGATGTCAGCGGCGAACGAATGGCTGGCAACCCCGGCCAGAACCATAGCGGCAAACAGTTTTGAAATCTGCTTAGTAGCCTTAGTCATAGTGCTCCACTCTTACTGTTGTAGTTTTTATAGTCCTGGCGCCGTAGCAGCAGAACCGGGTCAGATATCGTTGATATCCTCCGGAAAATGCCCCCGGCAACTGTACCGGTACAGTGTAGAGCGCCGATTGTTAGCCTGGGAAGGCAGCGCCGGGGGGCAAAACCTGAGGGTGTCGCTTTATTGAAAGAAAAAGACAGAATCACGGAGGGATGTTAGCTGGCTAATACTTGGTTCAGCAGCATTCCTTGGCTTTCCTGCGTTTTTCAATCGGTAACGCCATTGCATCCGGGTTTTTCTGGCGCAATACCGACGTTATCATTCACGTCGATTTTCTTTGCGGACAGGAACCCATGACTCAAGAACCTAGCACCCTCTATGCCAAGCTGCTTGGTGAAACCGCATCTATTACCTGGAAAGAGTTGGAGCCGTTCTTCGCCAAGGGTGCCCTATTGTGGGTCGATCCAGGCCTGGATTTGATCGCTGCGGCGGAAGCAGTGGCCACCGATGAAGGCGAGAAAGTCACTGCCTGGCTGGCCGCCGACAAGGTCGCCAAGCTGTCTGAAACGCGGGCGCTGGATCTTTTCGAGCGCGATCCGGAGCTGTGGGCGGTGGTGGTTTCACCATGGATTCTGATCCAGGAAAGGGCGACGAGCTGAGTGATTGCACTTATTTTGTGCACAGCTTTGCCGGTTAAAAGTGTGTAGCCGAGTAGCGTGATGGCATGTTGCCGTAGAGAAAGGCCACAGAAGGGTCTTGGCGAGGGTGACGTAAACGTAACGGGAACAGTTTATTGAGCAGCCGATGGGCTGCTTAATTGTTTCTGGATGTGATCGTTCCCACGCGCTGCGTGGGAACGATCTGGACCGATCCTTAGAAGCTCTTGCCGGTATGGTTATTCAAAGAAATAACCTTGGTCTTGCCAATGCGGTGACGGTAAATCTCGCGCAAATACTTGATCGATTTCTTCACGCAATCCCGAGACAAACGAATGTCATTGATCGAGACAAACTTGTCCTTGTCGTTGATCAGCTCGCGGTACTTCTTCTCGTACATCGGTTTGATCGCGTACCAATTGGTATCGAGGATCTTCGCCGGGTTTTCGAATTCGTTGAGCAGTTCGTCGATGCGGTCTTCGTCGAAGTCTTCATTGATGATGAAGTCCAGGATCGAGTTGTCCAGCGTCTCGTCGAAGCGGTACGGGTTTTTCGCAAAGCAGCGCTTGATGAACGCCACAATCAGCGTCAGAAAGTCGTCCGACAGGCACGGGCTCTTGGCGATGAGGGTGGTCAGCGACAGGTTGGCCGAGGCGCCGATCACCAGCGCATAACGCTTGAGCGTGGTGTTGGGGAACAGGCTGTTGAGGTGGGTCTTCAACCGGTTCAGGTCCATGTAGGACAGCTTGTAGTCTTTGGGCAATGAAACAATCGACACCACCGACGAGCAATTCTTGAAGAAGTGCAGGTCGTGCAACGCGGCCGCGTCATAGCCCGAATTCTTGTACTGCTCCAGCGAGGCGCGATAGCGCTTGGACTCGATCGGCAACAGGCTGATGCCTTCGATCGCCTGGGTGACCTTGTTGAAGTGCGGCAGGTCGATGGAGCGGAAAAACAGGTCGTCGATGTTCAGGCGCTGCGGCTCTTTTTCGAACACCTTGAATTTGTCGCTGCTCGGCGGCGGGGTTTCCGGCACCACGGACTCGGCGTAGGCAATCGCCACCGGGCCGGCCAGGCTCATGAACAGGTCGTTGGCGTCCAGGCGAATGGTTTCGCCGATGTCGATGCCGGCACGACGGAAATAATTCTGGTCGTAGTCGGTAGTCACCGCCTGCGCCGTCAGAATGTTGAAGATTTGCTGTGAGATGTACTGGTTGGCGTGCTTTTCCATCGCGTTGACATCGATGTTCTGGATGTTGCCGTCATCGCTCTCTTCGGCATAACGCATGATGTCGTTGGAGATCAGCATCATCGCGTTCCATGGGCGGATACGGCCCATGACACTGGCTTCGCTGCTGTCTTCGTTGGCGAAGTTGTAGGAGAAGTCCCACTCTTCCGACAGGTATTTGCACAGCAGGCGACCGGCGTTGATGTGCAGCGCCTCGGACATTTCGCTGCGGTGATCGGAAATGTTCGGCAGTACGCAGATGCCGCTGGTGAAGATCGGCTCGAAGACGAAGGAATGACCGCTCTTGCCGTCGTGCTCATCCATCGGCTTGGTGTCGAACGTCTTGTTCATGTACGAGTGCTGCTGGGCCAGGCCGAATTCCGAGGCCATGCCCGAACCGGTACCGCCGCCGGCACTGAAGATCGAGAAATACAGGCGCGACTGGTTGGCCTTTATCCCGCAGCTGTCGATCAGGTACGAGTGAATCATCTTCCAGTCAGGGCTGGAGAAGCGTTGGGTGTCCTTGTTCAGGATGATCTTGGCCAGGTATTGGCCGAGGATCGGCGCGTTACCGGCGCCACCGGCGTGGACTTCCGACAAGTCCATGATTTTCATTTTGCTGTAGTCGCGCAAAAAGCCGCTTTTTTCGCCCTTGCGCGAGAAGCGGATGCGACCGGCGATGTCTTTGTCCAGGTCGCCGAGCATCACCAGCGGTTCGACCAGGAACACCGGTTTGCTGGCCTTGTTCGAACCCAGGCGCAGGTTGTTACGAATCCACTGCGCCGGGCTGTAGCCCTTTTCGGCATAGCGTTTGTCCGGCGACAGACGGTCTTCGTTGTTGAATTCGTTGAGGTAGAACTTGCGGGCGTTGTACACCAGTTCCGCCACGTCCAGCGCGATGTTCGAACCACAGCGGCCCAAGCCGATCAGGCACACCGACGGGAATTCCTGATCGCTGTGCTGTTCGTTATCGCCTTCCAGGTGTGGTGGGCGCGGGAACACCATATCGCGCAGGCCGTCGAGGTTGTCGAGGATGCGGTCGGTATTGGTTTCGGTGAAGTACAGGTATTGCTGAGTCGCCAGCGGACGTGACGGGGTCAATGGCTTCGACGATGAGGGGCTGTTCGCCGCGGGGCTCAGGGTCAGGTCGGATACCGCGGTGGCCGGGTTATTTTTAGAAGTCATTGTGCGCCATATACCTGGACTGGTCGGCTCGGCGACAAGTGTCATCGAGTCATCACGGAATGGGATCTCGCGTCTTTTTGCTGCGCGAATGTGGCCCAAGCGTCAGGGTCTGGGCCTGAGAGTCGCTGGGGGGAATCCTTTCCTTAATCATGATGAATCGGCCAATATTCGATGATCTTTAATCAAAAGGAGGCTAAATGATGGCAGCATTACCTTCGCTGGGGTTTGCCGGAATCGGCCTGATGGGTTTGCCAATGTGCCGACGCCTGTTGGCGGCGGGTTATCCATTGACGGTGTGGAACCGCAACCCGGCCAAGTGCGCAGTGCTGGTCGAGGCCGGCGCGCGGCAAGTGGCGACACCGGCCGAACTGTGTCAGTACGCTGATGTGGTGATGCTGTGTCTGGCTGACACGGCTGTTGTACGTGAGGTGGTGTTTGGCGCGGCGGGCGTTGCCGAGGGTGCGAAAAGCAGCCAGCTGCTGGTGGATTTTTCCAGCCTGGAACCCACCGCGACGCGGGAAATGGCGACTGCATTGGCGAGTAAAGCCGGCATGAGTTGGCTCGATGCGCCGGTGTCCGGCGGGGTGGTCGGTGCCGAGGCCGGCAGCCTGGCGATCATGGTCGGTGGCGAAGCGGCAGACCTTGCGCGCGTGCGGCCGGTGTTGTTGACCCTTGGCCAGCGCGTGACCCACATGGGCGCCGTCGGTGCGGGGCAGGTGACTAAGGCCTGCAATCAGATGATCGTGGCGTGCAATGCCTTGGTCATTGCCGAAGTGGTGGCCTTGGCCGAGCGTTCCGGGGTCGACGCCGGCCTGATCGCCGAAGCGTTGGCCGGTGGTTTCGCCGATTCAAAGCCCTTGCAGATCCTCGCGCCGCAAATGGCCGAAAGCCGTTTCGAGCCGGTGAAATGGCACGTGCGCACGCTGCTCAAGGACCTCGACAGCGCCGTGAAATTCTCTCGCGAACAAGGCTCGGCCACGCCGATCAGCGGATTGGCCGCACAACTGATGCGCCTCCATGGGGGGCAGGGGTTCCTGGAAAAGGATCCGTCGACGTTAGTGCAGTTATACCGCGAGCCAGACTCAAGGGATTGACGGTGTGCATGTGCTTGCGCTGATTGATTTCCGCCAGCACCGGCCGCAACTCGGCCAGCGGCACCGGGCGGCTGAGCAGATAGCCCTGAACGAAATCGCAGCCATGACGCTCGAGGAAGTCGTATTGCTCGAAGGTTTCAACGCCCTCGGTGACGACCTGCAAATGCAGGGTATGGGCCATGACGATAATGGCCTGGACGATTTCCATGTCCTGGGTGGCCTTGGGGATGTCCTGAATAAACGAGCGGTCAATCTTCAACGTGTTTAATGGCAGGCGCCTGAGGTAGGCCAGGGATGAATAACCGGTGCCGAAGTCATCGATCGACAACGAGACCCCGAGGGCACGAATCTGCCGCAGCAACACCAGGGTGTTGGTGATATTGCCCATCAGTGCATTCTCGGTCACTTCCAGTTCCAGCCGGTGTGGTGCCACCCCGAAGGCGTGCAGGGCGTGCTCGATTTCATCGGCCAGTTCTTCTCGCGCCAGGTTCAGGGGTGAGCAATTCACCGCGATTTTGAGTTCTTCGCAATCATGATGGGACAGCTCGCTCAAGTCCTCGCAGGCCTTGCGCAGCACCCAATGGTCCAGCTCGGCGATCAGGCCGTTGGCTTCGGCAATGGCGATGAAACGATCCGGCGTGAGCAATCCGTGAACCGGGTGTTGCCAGCGAATCAGCGCTTCAAGTTTGGTGACCTGACCGGTTCTCAGGTCATAGATCGGTTGGTAATACAGCATCAACCCGGCGTTTTCGCGCAGGGCGTGGCGCAGTTCCTCTTCGAGTTGCAACTCCAGGGTGGCGCGGGTTTTCAAGTTTGAGCTGAAAAAATGCAGGGCGTTACGACCGCAATCCTTGGACTGGTACAGCGCCAGGTCGGCGTTTTTCAGCAGTTCTTCACTGGTCTTGCCGTCTTCTGGAAACAGGCTGATGCCGATGCTGGTGGTCATGACCATGCGCCGACCGGACAACTCGATGGGTTCCTTCATTTTCAGCATGATGCGCTGGGCCATTTGCCGTGCTTCTTCACGGTCGTACAGGCTGATGAGGATGCAGAATTCGTCGCCTCCGAAGCGCGCCACCACGTCTTCATGGCTGCGCACCGCGGCCTTGATGTGGCTGGCCAGAACTTTGAGCAATTCATCGCCGGCATCATGGCCGAGGCTGTCATTGATCCGCTTGAAGTGGTCAATGTCGAGGAACATCACCGCCAGCATGCCGCCTTCGTTGGTTTTCTCGATGAGTTTCTCGGCGAAGATCTGATTAAAGCCTCGGCGGTTGATGAGATTGGTCAAGGGGTCGTAATGCGCCACCTGTTGCAACGACATGCGTGCCTGATCCAGTTGACTGAGCAGGGCGTTGACCCGCTGCAGGTCATGCTCTTTGTGTTGCAGTTTCTTGTCCGCCCATGCAGCGCTGATGCCGCTGCCGATGATCAGCAGCGTCATGACCGCTACCGTCAGTCCCAGTTGCAGGTGATTGTTATCGCTGGGCAAGGGCTCAAGGCTGCCAGCGGGCAGCACCAGGCTGAACGCCGCCATGCCGGTGAAATGCATGCTCACGATGCCGGCTCCGAGCACCAGGCTGGCGGTGTATTTGAGCAATTGATGAAACACGCCGGCGCCATCGCGCAGGTGACTTGAAATCAACAGGGCGGCCAGGCTGGCACCGATGGCGATCACAATGGAAAGCACGAACAGCACGGGTTGGTAGTAGGCCATCGCATTCGATCGCAGGGCGGCCATGCCCATGTAATGCATGGTTGCGATGCCCAGGCCGATCCATACCGCGGCTCGCAGGTATTGCCAGAAGTTCAACTGAGGATGGCTGAGGGTGTGCATGGCCAGCCATGAGGCGGTCAGGGCGAACAACAGCGAGAGCAGGGTAGTGGGCAAGTGGTAATGGATGTCGATCGGCGCCTGGAACGCCAGCATGCTGATGAAATGCATGGCCCAGATACCGCCTGCCAGGCACCCGGCACCGACCCAGCGCCAAAGGCGTTGGGACGCAGGTTTTTCCACATGGGCGACCCGCTCGGTCATGCCCAGCGTCGCGAAGCCGGTCGCGCAAGCCACTAGATAGGCCAGCAACACTAGAAAAGGGTTATGGGTGCAATCGAGTATGACCTGCCCGCCCTCCGGTAGCCCGGTCATGAAATGCAAACCAAGCCACTCCATAGCATGCCCCATCTCTGAACCATCCTGGCCGGCGCCATGCGCGCTGGCGAATGCTTGCAGTATAGAGGCCTTGCATGGAGCGCAAGAGGTGGTGGCATATTAATGCCAATGTTTTTGGAATGACCTTTAGAACGATTGGAAATAAATTGTTTCATTCCCCATGGGTGGCCATGGAGGGGTATCAGGATTACGAATAATTACAGACAGCACTGGCGGGCCTGACTAGATTGACGGTTCCGGGCTCGAATGCGTTGGCAATGAAGCCCCAATAACAATAAAGAGACGGACCCATGCAGAACTCGACCCAAGCGGCGAATGCCTGGCGCATTCTGTTCCTGCTGTTCCTGGCCAACCTGTTCAACTTCTTCGATCGCACCATCCCGGCCATCATCATCGAGCCGATCCGCATGGAATGGCACCTCAGCGACTTTCAACTGGGGATCATCGGCACCGCATTCACTATCGTTTACGCCATTGCCGGCCTGCCCCTGGGGCGATTGGCCGATACCGGTTCGCGCAGCAAGTTGATGGGCTGGGGCCTGGCGGCATGGAGCGGGCTGACTGCAGTCAACGGGCTGGTGGGCAGTTTCTGGAGTTTCCTGATCGTGCGCATGGGCATCGGTATCGGTGAAGCCAGTTACGCACCGGCTGCCAACTCGCTGATCGGCGATTTGTTCCCGGCTCATCGTCGAGCTAGGGCCATGGGCATTTTCATGCTTGGCCTGCCACTGGGGTTGCTGCTGGCGTTCTTCACCATCGGCTGGATGGTCAAGGCGTTCGACAGCTGGCGCGCGCCATTCTTCATCGCGGCGGTGCCGGGGTTGATCCTGGCGGTCTTCATGTTCTTCATCAAAGAGCCGAAACGCGGCGCGGCGGAAAGCGTGCAAGTGTCTCAGGAACGCGTAGACCGGCCGATCCGTCGAGTGCTGGCGGTGCCGACTTTCCTGTGGCTGGTAATGGCGGGGCTGTGCTTCAACTTCGCGACCTATGCCTGCAACTCGTTTCTGGTGCCGATGCTGCAGCGTTATTTCCTGATGCCGTTGCAGGATGCAGCAGTGGCGACCGGGGTGATCGTCGGGGTGACCGGGTTGTTCGGCCTGACACTCGGCGGCTGGATCGCCGATAAGATTCACCAGCGGGTGGCCAATGGGCGGCTACTGTTCGCGGGATTCAGCCTGATCATTTCGACCCTGTGCACCGCCTGGGCGCTGCACGCCGGACGGATCGAGATCGGGGTATTTGTCGCGGTGTTCAGCCTGGGGTGGTTGTTCGCCTACAACTTCTATACCTGCGTGTACACGGCGATCCAGGACGTGGTCGAACCGCGCCTGCGGGCCACGGCGATGGCGTTGTTCTTTGCCGGGTTGTATCTGTTGGGTGGAGGTTTGGGGCCGGTGGTGGTGGGTGGTTTATCGGATCACTTCGCGCACACGGCGATGCTCTCGGCCGGCGCTGGGCAGATGACAGAAGCGTTCAAAGCTGTCGGTTTGCATGACGCGATGTATCTGATTCCGGTGGCGCTGTTCTTTACCATGGTGTTTCTGTTTCTGGCTTCGCGGTGTTTTGTCAGGGATGCCAAGCGGATGAAGGAAGGGTTGGTGGCGGTGGTTGAGCCTGTGGGTTCTGCGGCGACAGCCTAATCGCCATCGCGGGCAAGCCCGTGATGAGGCCCTCAAGAACACCACAACAATCAAGCAGACAAAAAAAGGCCCGCATCACTGCGGGCCTTCTTTTTTATAGCGGTGGAGCAGAAGGGACTTAACCCGCCACCAACACCCGGATCGCTTCCAGTCGCAGCGCGGCTTTGTCGAGCATGGCCAGGCCTTGCTCACGTTGCTTGCGCAGGGCAACCAGTTCGCTGTCGCGCACGGTCGGGTTGACCGCTTGCAAGGCGGTCAGGCGTGCCAGTTCTTCGTCGGTATCCGCCGCCAGGCGACGTTGTGCCTCGGCGACGCGCTCGGCGTGACGCGGGGTGATTTTCTCTTCGCCGGCGTTGATCCGTGGCGTCAGCTGGTCGCGCTGGGCCTGGATGAACTTGTTGGCGCTGGCGCGGGGCACGCTTTCCAGTTGATCGTTCAAGGTTTCGAACGACACCCGGGTCGACAGGTCGTTGCCGTTGGCGTCGAGCAGGCAGCGCAGGGCGGCCGGCGGCAGGTAACGGCCCAGTTGCAGCGAGCGCGGGGCAACCACTTCGCTGACGTAGAGCAGTTCCAGCAACACGGTGCCCGGTTTCAGCGCCTTGTTCTTGATCAGCGCCACGGCGGTGTTGCCCATCGAGCCGGACAGGACCAGGTCCATGCCGCCCTGAACCATCGGGTGTTCCCAGGTGATGAACTGCATGTCTTCGCGAGACAGCGCCTGGTTGCGGTCGTAGGTGATGGTCACGCCTTCGTCGTCGCCCAGCGGGAAACTGGCGTCGAGCATTTTTTCGCTTGGCTTGAGGATCAGCGCGTTTTCCGAATGGTCTTCGCTGTCGATGCCGAAGGCGTCGAACAGGGTTTCCATGTAGATCGGCAGGGCGAACTGATCGTCCTGTTCGAGGATCGCTTCGACCAGTGCATCACCTTCGCCCGCACCGCCGGAGTTGAGTTCCAGCAAGCGGTCGCGACCGGTGTGCAGCTCGGCTTCCAGGCGCTCACGCTCGGCGCGCGCTTCGTCGATCAGCGCTTGCCACTCGCCGTCATCGGCGGTTTCCAGCAGCGGCAGCAGGCGCGGGCCGAACTGATGCTGCAAGGCGTTGCCGGTCGGGCAGGTGTTGAGGAACGCGTTCAGCGCTTCGTGATACCACTGGTACAGCCGTTCTTGCGGGCTGGTTTCCAGGTACGGCACGTGCAGTTCGATGACGTGCTTCTGACCGATCCGGTCGAGACGACCGATACGCTGCTCCAGCAGGTCCGGGTGCGACGGCAGGTCGAACAGCACCAGATGGTGCGAGAACTGGAAGTTGCGACCTTCACTACCGATTTCAGAACAGATCAGCACCTGAGCGCCGAATTCTTCATCGGCGAAGTAGGCGGCGGCGCGGTCGCGCTCGAGGATGTTCATGCCTTCGTGGAAGACCGTGGCCGGAATGCCGGAACGCACGCGCAGGGCGTCTTCCAGGTCCATGGCGGTTTCGGCGTGGGCACAGATCACCAGCACTTTGGTGCGTTTGAGCATTTTCAGGGTGTCGATCAGCCACTCGACACGCGGGTCGAACTTCCACCAGCGCTCTTCTTCGTTGGCGTCCGGCTGGGCCTGGAAGCTGACTTCCGGGTACAGCTCGGCGTGATCGCCCAATGGCAGTTCGAGGTATTCGGCCGGGCACGGCAGCGGGTACGGGTGCAGTTTGCGCTCCGGGAACCCCTGCACGGCGGCGCGGGTGTTACGGAACAGCACGCGGCCGGTGCCGTGACGGTCCAGCAGTTCGCGGACCAGACGGGCGCTGGCTTCGGTGTCGCCATCGTTGACGGCGGTCAGCAGGGCTTCGCCTTCGTTGCCGAGGAAACCGTGGATAGTCTTGTGCGCTTCAGGCGACAGGCGCCCTTTGTCCAGCAGCTCCTGAACGGCTTCGGCCACCGGGCGATAGTTTTCGCTCTCGGCGCGGAAGGCGTGCAAGTCATGGAAACGGTTCGGGTCGAGCAGGCGCAGACGGGCGAAGTGGCTGTCCTGACCGAGTTGTTCCGGGGTCGCGGTCAGCAGCAAGACGCCGGGAATAACTTCGGCCAGTTGCTCCACCAGTGAGTACTGAGGGCTGACCTGGTCTTCGTGCCACACCAGGTGGTGCGCTTCGTCGACCACCAGCAAATCCCAGCCGGCCGCGAACAGCGCATCCTGGGCTTTTTCGTCGTCTACCAGCCATTCGAGCGCAACCAATGCAAGCTGGGTGTCTTCGAACGGGTTGGCGGCATCGCTTTCGATGAAGCGTTCTTCGTCGAACAGCGCGACTTGCAGGTTGAAGCGGCGGCGCATCTCCACCAGCCATTGGTGCTGGAGGTTTTCCGGCACCAGGATCAACACGCGGTTGGCGCGGCCCGAGAGCAGTTGACGATGGATCACCAGACCGGCTTCGATGGTCTTGCCCAAGCCCACTTCGTCTGCCAGCAGAACGCGCGGCGCGATGCGGTCGGCGACTTCACGGGCAATGTGCAGCTGGTGCGCGATCGGTTGCGCACGCACGCCGCCCAGGCCCCAGAGCGAGGACTGCAATTGGCGGCTGGTGTGTTCCAGGGTGTTGTATCGCAGGGAGAACCAGGCCAGCGGATCAATCTGCCCGGCGAACAGACGGTCGCTGGCCAGACGGAATTGAATGAAGTTCGACAGCTGGGTTTCCGGCAGCGTGACCACTTCGTTCTGCGCGTTGAGGCCGTGGTAGACCAGCAGGCCATCGATGTCGTCGACCTCCTGTACGGTCAGTTTCCAGCCTTCGAAGTGAGTGATGCTGTCACCCGGCGAAAACCGCACGCGGGTAAGGGGCGCATTCCGTAGCGCGTACTGGCGAGTCTCGCCAGTGGCCGGGTAGAGCACGGTCAACAAGCGGCCGTCCTGTGCCAGAACGGTGCCCAAACCCAGCTCGGCTTCGCTGTCACTGATCCAGCGTTGCCCCGGTTGATACTGCTGCGCCATGCTGCCTGACTCCCACCTTGAAAAAGCGGGCTATCTTAACGGAATGAGCCTTAAGGACCAAAGGATTACATGCGTGCGCGGAGGGAGGATGCGAACTTTTCGGGAGATAAAGATCAAAAGAACGCAGGCTGCGCCAGCTCTTACAGTGCCGGGCGGATCACAAGTTTGCGACCGATGGCTCAAGTCGCCATCCCCGCAGCCGACAGCCTGCTGACAGGAGACTAATAATATGCTGCCACCGATGCTCCCCCTGAGCGCCGTACCAATCACTTCACAGCAGGATCCGATTCGCCCGCGCCCGGACATTCCGCCCGTGGTGGCGGTGCAGGAAAGCTCCAACGAAAGCACCATCGACCTGCAAAAACGCGACCCGGAAGAGGCGGGCCTGCAGCTGCGCGAGGAACAGCGTCGGCAGCAGGAACGGGAGCGGCGCCGTCGTGAGGCCGATGAAGATCCTGAAGAGCACTTGGCGATTCCCGGTAATGAGCTCAATGCCGACAATACCGTGCCGGTGGTGCCGTTGATGGAAGATCAGCCGCGTCAGGGGTTGTGGGTCGATATCGAGATCTGAAGTGTCGGATCACTGGTCAGCGCCCGCGCCAGACCGCATTATTGGCGTAATTCTGTCGCCTTTAGCCGGCAGTTGAATTCATTTCCAAGCGATGCACTGAACGCCATGAGCCAAGATGACAAGCTGATCGACCTCAACTCTGAACGCGCCAAGCGGGTTCATGACCTTAATGAAAAGCGTCTGAACGAAGTACGCCAGGCGTTCGAGCAGGCGATGCCGTTGGGCAAAGCGAAGAAAAAGCCGAAGAACAAACCGAAAAAGCGTTGAAACACCCTGCATCGGTTGATGCAGGTCAGTTATTTCCCTTCCTTTTACGCCTGTCTCGGGCGGCATTGATCCCGGTCAATTTTCTCTCCTGCCTGATTGGTTAACTTAGCCCCATCGCAACAGGGCAAGTGCAGGAGGCTAGTCATGTTTTTCGACAACGTGGTGATCGCCGGAGTGCTGACAGTCGGCCTCATGGTTCTGTTTTTTGCAGGGTTTGGATTTTTTATCTGGAAGGATTCGCATAAGCGCAAACCGTAGGTCTTTCTGGAGCAATGAGCACGCAAGGCATTTTGGGCGACTTCGGTCGCCCTTTTTTTTTGTGCGATCGTTCCCACGCTCTGCGGTGGGAATACCTCAAGGGACGCTCCGCGTTCCAGCTCTCGAAAGGGGCGCGGAGCGTCCCGGGCTGCATTCCTTTGCTGCGCGTGGGAACGATCTAATACCGAAATACGGGCAATAAAAAGGCGCGAACCTCACGGAACGCGCCTTTTTCAGTAGCGGTGTATCAGCTACCCAGTGCCTTCGACGCCAGCCAGAACAGGCCGGCCGACAGGGCCACGGTGGCTGGCAGGGTCAGGACCCAGGCCAGCAGGATGGTTCTGACGGTGCCGCCTTGCAGGCCGCTTTTGTTGGCGACCATGGTACCGGCCACGCCTGAAGACAGGACGTGGGTGGTGGAAACCGGGAGGCTGAAGATGTTCGCCGCGCCGATCATGCACGCGGTGGTAATCTGCGCCGACATGCCTTGGGCGTAGGTCATGCCTTGCTTGCCGATTTTCTCGCCGATGGTCAGTACCACGCGTTTCCAGCCGACCATGGTACCCAGGCCGAGAGCCAGTGCGACCGCCAGAATCACCCAGAACGGGGCATATTCGGTGGTAGTGGTCAGGTCTTTGCGCAGCTTGTCCAGGTCGGCCTTTTCACGGGCAGCGAGGCCTGGCAGCTTGGCGACTTTCTTCGCGGTGTCGTCCAGGCAGAGCAGGTAGCGACGTACTTCGATGCGGCTTTCCGACGGCAACGAATGGTAGTCGGCTACACCTTTAAGGGTGCCAAGCAGCGCTGAAATGGTCGGTTCGGTCTGTTGCGGATTGCAACGGAACTTCTCCGGCAAATCGCCTTTCACGCTTTTGCCCAGCGCCAGGAACTCACCCAGGGATTCGCGATTGCGCTCGTAGAACTGGCTCAGGTGCAAGGTCGCATCGCGAGTCCGCTCGATCTGGTAGGTGGTGCTGTTCAGGTCGAGAACGAACTGCGCCGGCACGATACCGATCAGCACCAGCATGATCAGGCCGATACCTTTCTGGCCATCGTTCGAGCCGTGCACGAAGCTGACTGCCATCGCCGAAATCACCAGCACCAGACGGTTCCAGAATGGCGGGTGTTTCTTGTCGTCGATCTTGCGGCGCTGTTCCGGTGTCTTGTGCATCTTGGACAGTGGACGCCACCATTTAAGACCGATCAGCACCAGGGCAGCGATCAGGAAACCGGCCATCGGCGAGAACACCAGGGACGCACCAATATCGATCGCTTTCTGCCAGTTCACGCCATCGGCCAACGGAATGTCGTTGATCAGGGCGTTGGCCAGGCCGACACCGAGGATCGAACCGATAAGCGTGTGGGAACTGGAGGCGGGGATACCGAAGTACCAGGTGCCCAGGTTCCAGGTGATGGCGGCGGCGAGCAACGAGAACACCATGGCCAGTCCGTGACCGGTGTTCACATTGATCAGCAGTTCTACCGGCAGCAAATGGACGATGGCATACGCCACGCCCACACCGCCCAGCAGCACGCCGAGGAAGTTGAACACACCGGAAAAGAACACCGCCAGATGAGGCGGCATGGCTTTGGTGTAGATAACAGTGGCCACCGCGTTTGCGGTGTCATGAAAGCCGTTGATGAACTCGAAGGCGAGGACAAAGGCCAGGGCGAGCAAGAGGCTCACAAGCACCCAAGCATCCAGTCCGCTGAATAAATCGATCATGAAGGTTTTCTGACCCGGTCGTAAGGGGGCGCGATTATGCCAGAAAAGACTGCTAATCGATGCACTTGCTGCTCATCGGTAACATTCTTCAACGAATTAATTTGTGGCAATCCCCCGGACCCCCGGTTTTTTCAGGGTTTTACAAGTCGTTGAATTTACTTGGAAAGGCCGCAGCCACAAGGGTTTCTCCCGACAGAGCGAGAGGCTTGAACGCTTGTGTGAAAATTTCTTGGAAGAGCGCCAGACAGGAGCCATTTGCCTCATCCAATGGATGAGGAGACCGCTGCCCGCTTGTAGCGGGCACGAAAAGCATCATCCATACAACCCGTTTTTAACAGGTGTAGATGCAGGCTCTTGAAAGAATTCAAACCGAGGCGGTCATGGCTCTTCGGCTTTGAGTTCCTTTTCCATCTTCTGCAATTCCTGGGAGAAGGCCTGGTCCTGAACGGTGGCGCGTTTACGCCAGGGTTTGCGTTCGGGTTCGGGCTGAGCGGCGTAGGTGGTGACTTCCCCGCCGTAAACTTCCTTGTAACGTTGTTCCTGGCGCTCAAGTTCCGCGCGCAGTTCGTCTTTCGTCACAGTGCTACCTGATTGAGTTGAGATTAATTCTGGTGAAACGACTGCATCGATTTATTGACCAGGCTCGTTGAAAGGACAATGCCGGACACGGCATTGTTCCCTCGGCGCAATCAATACGTCCTTGTTGCAGGCGGCCACGGCACCAGAGAAAAACAGCTGACGTAGCATCAGTCTCCTGTTTCAGCGAGCGCGTTGGCGGAGCATATGAAATGAGCGTCAGGCGCTTGCTGCGGACAGCGGCAATGGATATTGCGCTGCCGGTTGGCGAAATCGGCACGTAAAAAACCGGTCGCCACTGAGATGCATTATAGCGGTCGATCCGAAGAACACTATCTCTTGAGAGTTAAAAGTAGTTCCTCGTGTGTGATTGTTTTGTTACTCGCAAAGTTTTACCGGTAACTACGGTGCCGGTGATGGCCAGTTACAGCGGTGACTTTCTGACGCCATTTAGCCGAACAAATTAGTACACCCGTGCTTCTTTAGTCTGTGACCGAAAATAACAATCGTTGTGCGGTGTGAAAGCCGTGCGACTCACCTTAGACACCATCGATTGCGATTATCGGCTGGTGGTTCGATAATCGCCCAATCTTGGTGGCCGATGGCTTGAGTGTCAGACCGGGAGCCGCTTGTAATAGTCGCTGATCCGTGTGGGAAACAACCTGATATGAACGATCAAATGCGCAATTCCTTCGCTTCAGTGGCACCGCCGATCGTTGCCTCGCCAGCCAAGCGAATCCAGGCCCTGACCGGTGACCCGGATTTCATGACCTCCCTGGCCCGTGGTCTGGCGGTGGTGCAAGCGTTCCAGGAGCGCAAGCGGCATCTGACCATTGCGCAGATCAGCCATCGCACGGAAATTCCCCGCGCCGCTGTGCGACGTTGCCTGCATACCCTGATCAAACTTGGCTACGCCACCACCGATGGGCGCACCTATTCGCTGTTGCCCAAAGTATTGACCCTGGGCCATGCCTATTTGTCGTCGACGCCATTGGCGGTTTCTGCCCAGCCGTATCTGGACCGCATGAGTGAGCAGCTGCATGAGGCCTGTAACATGGCCACGCTGGAAGGTGATGACATTTTGTACATTGCGCGCTCGGCGACCACCCAGCGGCTGATTTCCGTCGACCTCTCGGTGGGCGGGCGACTGCCGGCCTATTGCACGTCCATGGGCAGGATTCTTCTCGCCGCGCTAGATGACACGTCATTGCGCGAATACCTTGACCATGCAGAGCTGCAAGCCAAGACCAGTCGCACCTTGCATACCCCCGAGGCGTTGCTCGAATGCCTGCAAGAGGTACGGCTACAAGGCTGGTGCATCGTCGATCAGGAACTGGAGCAGGGCCTGCGCTCGATTGCCGTTCCGGTGTACGACGCTTCTGGCCAAGTGGTGGCGGCGTTAAACGTCAGCACCCACGCCGGCCGGGTCAGTCGCAGCGAGCTGGAACAGCGTTTCTTGCCCGGTCTGCTAAGCGCCAGTCGTGATCTGAGCGCGCAACTCTTTGCCTAAGCTGTTCGATAAACGCACAGAGTCGCGTTTATCGAATTGACGCTCTTTCCCTTGGCTCATTAATGTCGCGGCAGCGTCATCCGGCACTGCTGGCCTTCATTCAGTCGCCGGACGACGCCCCCAATAATAATGAGAAGAGGCATCGTTATGCGCACGTTTCCCGACTGTCGCTGTTCCCGCCGATTTAGCTGCCGAAACCGCATCGCCTGATCCCGACCTCCTTTTTTGTGACAGCGTCAGCCCCGGCTGGCACTTGTTCGACTGCGTTCTTTGCGTGGAATAAAAATAATGAACCAGCCTCAGTCTGCTGTAGGAAACTGCCTCGACGTGCAGTCCTTCATCAACGCTCAACCCATTTCGCGCTACCAATGGCGGGTGGTGATTCTATGTTTCCTGATTGTTTTCCTCGATGGCCTCGACACCGCGGCCATGGGCTTTATTGCGCCGGCACTGTCCCAGGACTGGGGCATCGATCGGGCCAGTCTCGGCCCGGTGATGAGTGCGGCGTTGATCGGCATGGTCTTCGGCGCCTTGGGTTCCGGCCCATTGGCTGACCGCTTTGGGCGAAAAGTCGTACTGGTGGGCGCAGTATTGTTGTTCGGCGCTTTCAGCCTGGCGTCGGCGTACAGCACCAACGTCGATCAACTGCTGGTGCTGCGTTTCCTCACCGGTCTGGGTCTGGGCGCCGGCATGCCGAATGCCACCACGCTGCTGTCCGAATACACCCCGGAGCGCAAGAAATCCCTGCTGGTGACCAGCATGTTCTGCGGCTTCAACCTCGGCATGGCCGGGGGCGGGTTCATCTCGGCCAAACTGATCCCGGCTTTCGGTTGGCACAGCCTGTTGATGATCGGTGGGATTCTGCCGCTGATTCTCGCCGTCGTCTTGCTGTTCTGGTTGCCGGAATCGGCGCGCTATCTGGTGGTGCGCAATCGTGGCACGGACAAAGTGCGCAAGGCCCTGGCACCCATCGACCCGACGCTGGTGGCCCAAGCTTCGAGCTTCAGCGTGCCGGAACAGAAAACCGTGAAGGCACGCAATGTGTTCGCGGTGATCTTCTCCGGCACTTACAGCACCGGCACGTTGTTGCTGTGGCTGACGTACTTCATGGGGCTGGTGATTGTTTACCTGCTGACCAGTTGGCTGCCGACGCTGATGCGCGACAGCGGCGCGAGCATGGAGCAGGCGGCGTTCATTGGTGCGCTGTTCCAGTTCGGTGGAGTGTTGAGCGCAGTGGGTGTGGGCTGGGCGATGGACCGGTTCAATCCGCACAAGGTCATCGGCATTTTCTACCTGTTGGCCGGGGTGTTTGCCTACGCAGTAGGGCAGAGCCTGGGCAACATCACATTGCTGGCGACCCTGGTGCTGGTGGCCGGGATGTGTGTCAACGGCGCGCAATCGGCGATGCCGTCTTTGGCGGCGCGGTTTTACCCGACCCAAGGGCGGGCGACCGGTGTGTCGTGGATGCTCGGGATTGGCCGCTTCGGCGCGATCCTCGGTGCGTGGATGGGTGCAACGTTGTTGGGCCTGGGCTGGAATTTCGAACAGGTGCTGACGGCGCTGGTAATTCCGGCTGCGTTGGCGACCACGGCGGTGGTGATCAAGGGCATGGTCAGCCATGCGGATGCGACCTGAGGGCAATTTCCGAGATGTGATCGTTCCCACGCTCCGCGTGGGAAAGTCTCAACGGACGCGGAGCGTCCGCTTCTGGGACGCGGAGCGTCCCGGGCTGCATTCCCACGCGGAGCGTGGAAACGATCGACAGAGGAGATCGGTAGGGAGATAACAATCTGTTCGATAAACGAACACTTAGTCGATTATCGGATTGTTCGGGTTTTTCCAGGGGCTTAATCTTCAGTCATTCCGGCGCTGAACCTCGCGCCTTTTTCTACCACTGTCGGTTCATAACAAAACGGGAGCCTGCCCCATGGCTGAAATCCTTTCGCTGCATGATGCGATAAAGCAGTTCGTCAACGACGGCGATACCGTCGCGCTCGAAGGCTTTACTCACCTGATTCCTACGGCGGCGGGTCACGAAATCATCCGTCAGGGCAAGAAAGATCTGACCCTGGTGCGGATGACGCCCGACTTGATCTACGACCAGTTGATCGGTGCCGGTTGTGCTCGCAAGCTGATTTTCTCCTGGGGCGGTAACCCTGGCGTTGGTTCGTTGCACCGTTTGCGTGACGCGGTCGAAAGGCAGTGGCCGCATGCGCTGGAAATTGAAGAACACAGCCACGCCGACCTGGCCAATGCCTACGTCGCGGGCGCTTCGGGCTTACCGTTCGCGGTGCTGCGTGCCTACGGCGGTTCCGACCTGCCGAAGGTCAACCCGCTGATCAAAACCGTGACGTGCCCGTTCACCGGCGAAGTGTTGGCGGCGGTGCCGTCGGTGCGCCCCGACATTACCGTGATTCATGCGCAGAAAGCCGACCGCAAAGGCAATGTACTGCTGTGGGGCATTCTCGGCGTGCAGAAAGAAGCGGCGCTGGCCGCCAAGCGTTGCATCGTCACTGTTGAAGAAATCGTCGACGACCTCAATGCTCCGATGAACGCTTGCGTGCTGCCGACCTGGGCCTTGAGCGCGGTCTGCCATGTACCGGGGGGCGCGCATCCGTCCTACGCCCACGGTTACACCGAACGCGATAACCGCTTCTATCAAGCCTGGGACCCGATTGCCCGCGACCGTGAAACCTTCACCGCGTGGATCAACGAGTACATCCACGGTTGCGCTGACTTCAGTGAGTTCCAGGCCAAGCTGGCCGCTGCTTCGGAGGCCAAGTAATGACTTACACCACCAATGAAATGATGACCGTTGCCGCCGCCCGCCGTCTGAAAAACGGTTCGGTGTGCTTCGTCGGTATCGGCCTGCCGTCGAAAGCCGCCAACCTGGCGCGTCTGACTTCCTCGCCAGACGTCGTCCTGATCTATGAATCGGGTCCGATCGGTGCCAAGCCGAGCGTACTGCCGCTGTCGATCGGTGACGGTGAACTGGCGGAAACCGCTGACACTGTCGTCCCGACCGGTGAGATTTTTCGCTACTGGTTGCAGGGCGGGCGCATCGACGTCGGTTTCCTCGGTGCCGCGCAAGTCGACCGCTTCGGTAATATCAACACCACCGTGGTGGGCGACTACCATCAGCCCAAGGTTCGCTTGCCGGGTGCCGGTGGCGCGCCGGAGATCGCCGGTTCCGCCAAGAGCGTGCTGATCATCCTCAAGCAATCGGCGCGCTCCTTTGTCGATAAACTCGATTTCATCACTTCGGTCGGCCATGGCGAGGGCGGTGATTCGCGCAAGCGTCTGGGTCTGCCGGGCGCCGGTCCGGTCGGCATTATTACCGACCTGTGCATCATGGAACCCGAAGCGGATACTCATGAATTCGTGGTGACCGCGCTGCACCCAGGCGTGACACGCGAGCAAGTGATTGCCGCCACCGGTTGGGCGATTCGCTTCGCCGATCAGGTGGAAAACACCGCCGAGCCAACCGATGTCGAGCTGACCGCGCTGCGCGATCTGGAAGCACGCACCGCGGCGGCCCACGGCCAAACACCCGGAGAAGCCTGATGCGTGACGTTTATATCTGCGACGCCATTCGCACCCCTATCGGCCGTTTCGGCGGTGGCTTGTCGGCGGTTCGCGCCGACGACCTGGCCGCCGTGCCGATCAAGGCGCTGATGGCGCGCAACCCTTCGGTGGACTGGAATGCGGTGGACGAGGTGTTCCTCGGTTGCGCCAACCAGGCCGGCGAAGACAACCGCAACGTGGCACGCATGGCGTTGTTGCTGGCAGGCCTGCCGGAAACCATTCCCGGCGTCACTCTCAATCGGCTGTGCGCTTCGGGCATGGATGCGATCGGCACCGCATTCCGGGCCATCGCCAGTGGCGAGATGGAGTTGGCGATTGCCGGCGGCGTCGAGTCCATGTCCCGTGCACCGTTCGTGATGGGCAAGGCCGATGCGGCGTTCTCGCGCAACATGAAACTGGAAGACACCACCATCGGCTGGCGTTTCATCAATCCGTTGATGAAAGCCCAATACGGCGTCGATGCGATGCCGCAGACCGCCGATAACGTGGCCGACGACTACCAGGTGTCCCGCGCCGATCAGGATGCGTTCGCCCTGCGCAGTCAGCAACGCACGGCGGCCGCGCAAGCCGCAGGATTTTTCGCTGAAGAAATCGTCGAAGTGCGCATTGCCCACAAGAAGGGTGAAAGCGTCGTCACGCAGGATGAACATCCCCGTGCTGACACGACATTGGAAACCCTGGCCAAACTCAAACCGGTGAACGGCCCGGACAAAACCGTTACCGCCGGCAACGCTTCCGGCGTGAACGACGGTGCGGCGGCGTTGATTCTGGCCTCCGGTGACGCGGTGAAGAAACATGGCCTGACTGCCCGCGCTCGCGTGTTGGGCATGTCGAGTGCCGGTGTCGCACCCAGGGTGATGGGCATCGGCCCGGTGCCGGCGGTGCGCAAGTTGACTGAGCGCCTCGGCTTGGCGGTCAATGATTTCGACGTGATCGAACTCAACGAAGCCTTCGCCAGCCAGGGCTTGGCCGTACTGCGTGAACTGGGATTGGCGGACGACGCGGCCCAGGTCAACCCGAACGGTGGCGCCATTGCCTTGGGCCATCCGCTGGGCATGAGCGGTGCACGCTTGGTACTGACCGCGCTGCATCAACTGGAAAAGACCGGCGGCAAGAAAGGTCTGGCGACCATGTGCGTCGGTGTCGGCCAGGGTCTGGCCTTGGCGATCGAACGGGTCTGACACGCTTGGCTGTGAATAAGAAGCGTCGACTAATAAGAATTGAGGAAAGCGCAATGACTGACAAACCTGGTTACCGTCGCCCGCAGGCGGGCACTCAGCCGGAATACCTGCACCCTCCTTATCAATCCACCAACCTTCGCTCGCCGTCCAAGCCGTTGGTGTTTTTGCCTCATTCGCTGTCGGAAATCACCGGCCCGACCATTGGCGCCGAGCGCATCCAGGAACAGGACAACGACCTGACTGCCCAGCACTCGGGCGAGCCACTGGGTGAACGGATCATCATTCACGGCCGTGTGCTGGATGAAAACGGTCTGCCGGTGCCAGGCATTCTGGTGGAGATCTGGCAGGCCAACGCCGCCGGTCGCTACGCCCATGCGCGTGACCTGCACGACGCACCGCTGGACCCGAACTTCACCGGCACCGGCCGCACCGTGACCGACGCCGATGGCTGGTATCAGTTCCAGACCATCAAGCCTGGCGCCTATCCGTGGGGTAACCATCACAACGCCTGGCGCCCGGCGCACATCCATTTCTCACTGTTCGGGCCCAGTATTCTCACGCGCCTGGTGACCCAGATGTATTTCCCGGGCGACCCGTTGCTGGCTTACGACCCGATCTACAACTGCGTGCCCGACACCAGCGCCAAAGAGCGCCTGATCGCCAGCTTCGACCTGGAAAAAACCATCCCTTCCTACGCCCTCGGTTATCGCTGGGACATCGTCTTGCGCGGCCGCGAAGCCACGCCGATGGAGAAATAAGATGACGCTGAACGCGACCACGTCCCACACCGTCGGGCCGTATTACCACATCGGCCTGACTTGGCTGAACCGCGAAGACCTGACCGTTGCACAGACTCTCGGTGAGCGTGTGGCGATCACCGGGCAAGTCGTCGATGGCAACGGCGACTTCGTCAACGACGCGATGCTGGAAGTCTGGCAGGCCAACGCCGCCGGCAAGTACGACCACCCTGAAGACGATCAGGACAAACCCCTGGACCCGAACTTTGAAGGGTTTGGCCGGGTGCCGGTGGATGCGCAAGGGCGCTTCCGCTTTACCACGATCAAACCGGGCACCGTGGAAGGCCTGAAGGGAACGACGCAGGCGCCGCATTTGGTGGTACTGGTGTTTGCTCGCGGGTTGGTGAAGCACTTGTTGACGCGGATTTACTTTGATGGCGAACCGGCCAACGCGGCGGACCCGCTGCTGGAATGCGTGCCTGCCGAACGCCGTAGTACCTTGCTGGCGAAGCAGGATGCTGCGGGTGTTTATCAGTGGAATGTGATTTTGCAGGGCACGGATGCGGAGACGGTGTTCTTCGATTATTGATTGAATGCCACAAAATCTGTGGGATTCTTGATCTTTACGCGGGGGCCTGACCGGCTACGCCTGCAAGGACTGTTTATGAACCAGCGACCGGGCAATCAATTGTTCGATGCCTACTTCACGGCACACGACATGCGTGAGGTATTCTGCGATCAGGGCCGGGTGCAGGCCATGCTTGATTTCGAAGCGGCACTCGCCCGGGCCGAAGCACGGGTTGGGCTGATTCCGCAGACGGCTGTCATGTCTATTGAAGCGGCATGTCGGGCCGAGCATTACGACTTCGCTGCGCTGGGTGAGGCGATTGCCACGGCGGGGAATTCGGCGATTCCACTGGTCAAGGCGTTGGGCAAGCAGATCGCGAAGAACGATACCGAAGCCGAGCGTTACGTGCATCTGGGCGCGACCAGCCAGGATGTGATGGACACCGGCCTGGTGCTGCAACTGCGCCGCGCGCTGGAATTGATCGAAGCTGATCTGATGCAGTTGGGAGAAACCCTCGCGACCCAGGCCTGGCGTTACGTCGCCACCCCATTGGCCGGACGCACCTGGTTGCAACACGCGACGCCCGTCACCCTCGGCATGAAAATCGCCGGTTGGTTGGGGGCGGTGACGCGCAGCCGTCAGCGTTTGCTGGAACTCAAACCGCGCCTGTTGGTGCTGCAATTCGGCGGCGCCTCCGGCACCCTCGCGGCCCTCGGCGAACAGGCGATGCCGATTGCCCAAGCCTTGGCCGCAGAACTGCAACTGACCTTGCCGGATCAACCCTGGCACACCCAGCGTGATCGTCTGGTGGAGTTTGGCGCGGTGCTTGGGTTGATTGCCGGCAGCCTCGGCAAACTCGGCCGCGACATCAGCCTGTTGATGCAGACCGAGGCCGGCGAAGTGTTCGAACCGTCGGCACCGGGCAAGGGCGGTTCTTCGACCATGCCGCACAAACGCAACCCGGTGGGCGCCGCGGTGCTGATCGGCGCGGCGACGCGGGTGCCGGGTTTGCTCTCGACCTTGTTCAGCGCGATGCCGCAGGAACACGAACGCAGCCTGGGCCTGTGGCATGCCGAATGGGAAACTCTGCCGGAGATCTGCTGTTTGGTGTCAGGCAGCTTGCAGCAAGCGCTGTTGGTGGCCAACGGACTGGAAGTGGATGCCGAGCGAATGACGCACAACCTCGACCTGACCCAGGGCCTGGTGCTGGCCGAAGCCGTGAGCATCGTCCTGGCGCAACGGGTCGGTCGCGACACCGCGCACCATCTGCTGGAGCAATGCTGCAAGCGCGCAGTGGCCGAGCAACGTCATCTGCGCGCGGTACTCGGTGACGAGCCGCAGGTGACTGCCGAGCTGTCGGACGCTGAACTCGATCGTCTGCTGGACCCCGCCCATTACCTCGGTCAGGCCCATACCTGGGTCGAGCGAGCGGTGGCTGAACATTTTGCGTTGACCGCTTGAAGGAGACTGCTGTGGCATTCGTACAACTCGCCGAGGGCGAACTGCACTACCAAATTCAAGGGCCGCAACTCGATGGACCGGCGGATGCGCCGGTGCTGGTGCTGTCCAACTCACTGGGTACCGACCTGCACATGTGGGACGCGCAGATCCCGGCGTTCACCGAGCATTTTCGCGTGCTGCGTTTTGACACCCGTGGTCACGGCAAGTCGTTGGTGACGCCGGGGCCGTACAGCATCGAGCAATTGGGCCGCGACGTGCTGGCGCTGCTGGATGCCTTGCACATCGATCGCGCTCATTTCTGTGGCCTGTCCATGGGCGGGTTGATTGGCCAATGGCTGGGGATCAATGCAGGTCAGCGATTGAACAAACTGATCGTGTGCAACACCGCGGCGAAAATCGGCGATCCATCAGTGTGGAATCCACGGATCGAAACCGTGCTGCGTGACGGCGCGGCAGCGATGGTTGCCCTGCGCGATGCGTCGATTGCGCGCTGGTTCACTCCAGACTTTTCCGAGGCCAATCCGGCAGCGGCGAAGCAGATTACCGACATGCTCGCGGCCACCTCTCCTGAAGGTTACGCGGCCAATTGCGCGGCGGTACGCGATGCCGACTTCCGCGATCAGTTGTCCTCGATTCAGGTGCCGCTGCTGGTGATCGCCGGCACTGAAGACGCGGTGACACCGCCGTCGGGCGGGCATTTCATTCAGGAACAAGTGCGTGGCGCCGAGTACGCCGAGTTCTACGCCGCACACCTGTCTAACGTCCAGGCCGGCGCTGCGTTCAGCGACCGAGTACTGGCGTTTTTGTCAGCTCATTGAGGGGATTGTTGTGGACGAGAAACAACGTTACGACGAGGGCCTGAACGTTCGTCGCGCGGTACTGGGCGATGCCCATGTCGACCGCAGCCTGAACGCGCTGACCGAGTTCAACTCGGAGTTCCAGGAGATGATCACCCGCCATGCCTGGGGCGACATCTGGACCCGCCCGGGCCTGCCGCGCCACACCCGCAGCCTGATCACCATCGCCATGCTGATCGGCATGAACCGCAACGAAGAACTCAAACTGCACCTGCGTGCCGCTGCCAATAACGGCGTGACCCGCGGCGAAATCAAAGAAGTGATCATGCAGAGCGCGATCTACTGCGGCATCCCGGCGGCCAACGCGACCTTCCACCTGGCCGAGTCGGTGTGGGATGAGTTGGGGGTTGAATCGCGGGAGTGATCCGCGAAAGTTGTATTACCTGAACTATCGCCATCGCGAGCCTGCTCGCGATGGCGATAGTGGGGTTTACAACAAGCTGATCGGATAGCTGACGATCAACCGATTCTCGTCAAACTCGTTGTTGCTGAAATCCCGGCGAATGGTTGAGTTGCGCCATTTGAGGTTGAGCTCTTTGAGGGCGCCGCTCTGCACGGTATAGCCCAGTTCGCTTTCGCGGCCCCATTCCTTGCCGTCGCTGGTGGTGGCCGTGTGTACGTTGTCGCCGCTGATGTAGCGGTTCATCAAGGTCAGGCCCGGAACGCCAAGGGCGGCAAAGTTGTAGTCGTGGCGCACTTGCCAGGATTTTTCCTTGGCGTTGTCATAGCTGGCGTTGTAGCTGTCGTTGGCCAGCGTGCCACCGCTGGTGCCGTTGACCCGCATCCAGGCGCTTCTGCCTGTGAGTTTTTGCAGGCCGACGTAGAAGGTGTTACCGCCGTATTTGGCCGAGAACAGACCCGACCAGGTTTTGTTATCCAGCTCGCCGGCCCGGGCGCTGCCGTCATCCTTGCCGTAGAAGAACCCGAGGTTGGCGCCCAGTGTCCAGTCGCCCAGTGGTTGGGTGTGGATCAGGTTGACGTATTGCTGGCTGTAGATGTCCTTGAGTTCAGCGTTCCACAGGCCGATCTGAGTGCGCTTGCCGTTGAAGGCATATTCGCCGCCCTGAAAGTTGAAGCGGTCGGATGTGAACGCCGCTTTGCCGGTCATCGACATGTCGTTCATGCTGCTGTCGTCCCGCGGGCTGTTGGCGCGGAACTGGCCGCCGTAGAGCGTCAGGCCGTCGATTTCCTTCGAAGTGATCTGGCCGCCACGGAAGGTTTGCGGCAGCGAGCGCCCGTCGTCCGAGCGCAGAATCGGCAGCACCGGCATCCACTCGCCGACCTTCACTTCGGTCTGGGACAGCTTCGCCTTGAACGCCACGTTGGTGCGACCGAAGTTGTCCGCCGGGCGACCATCGTGATCCAGCGGCAACAACTGCGTACCGCCAGTGCCTTTGCCGCCATCGAGCTTGACCGAATACAACCCCAGCACGTCCATGCCGAACCCGACGGTGCCCTGGGTGAACCCGGATTTAGCGTCGAGGATAAAGCTTTGCGTCCACTCTTCAGCCTTGCCTTGAGCCTTGGTCGGGTTGGTGAAGTTACGGTTGATGTAGAAATTGCGCAGGTTCAGGTTGACCTTCGCGCCTTCGACAAAACCGGCTTCCTCGGCCATGGCGGGCAGAGCCGCACCGGCCAGTGCGATGGCGATCAGGCTGGGAAACAAATACTGCGGGGTGGAGGAAGTCATGGGCTCGGGTCTCTCTAATTGTCAGGGATAAAGCAGTACACAGCCGCAACCAAGAGGTCGCAGACACAAGAATCGAATTCGGATAAAGGATCGGGTCAGCCGGAGCGGGGAGGGCGCGTAGTCATGGTGTCGGACCTTGTAGTTATTGATTTTGCAGGTGCGGGCAATGGTGCGAGGGATGGACAGGGGGATTCAATTGGGTGGATGGGGTTTTGGGCGATTATCGAACGCTAATCGACGCCAGCCGGGACGCGGACGGTATGAGGCATTTTTAATCAAATCCCATCGTTATTCGGGTTGATAACAGGTATCCGGGTGCGTGTTTCATGAATGGCGCTTTTTATGTTAGATGGAAGTACTTAATGCTTTGGTTGTAAGAAGCTTCTTACAGTTATTTCTGTAATTAAAGATATATGGGTAATCGCTAGTTAAACTTAAGGATTGGCATTATCGGTTATCGTGAAAAGATTTAAAGACAGTTGCTGGCATTGCTGGAAAACAAAGGAGGTCTTGCTATATTCAAAATTCTCAGGGCAGGCAAAGGAAGTTTATGCCTCGTCAGGAGTACTTTTTTATCAGGCTGAAATAACAAGGAGAAACACCATGCCCACAAGAGCTGTTAATCAGGAGCGTCTTGCTACGGTTGTAGGTCGCGCCCTTCTCGATAAGGAGTTCGCTGAGCAACTGCATAAAGACGCCGAGGCCGCTGTAAAAGGAATAGGTGTGCACTTAACTGCTACTGAACTCACAGCCGTAAAGAACATTGATACTGCAAAGCTGGGAAGTGCCGGCGCGGGTATTCGCGACAAGCTGGGTAATGCTGCGATATTCGACCAACAACAGAATGTACAGGCACAAATGGATTAACGATCGGTGATGCCGTTTGGCGTGCCACGTAAAGCCGGTCGATTTGTGCGGTACGCCAAATGGCTCGATTCAATACCAGGACAACAACGTGGTCGAACAGGGAGTGAATGCCCCATGTCTGTCACCCTGGCTCCAATGGATAACGCGGACTTCGTGACGTTCGCCGAAAGAGCCGTTGCCGAATATGGCCAGGGCATGGTCGCCTCAGGTGAGTGGGGGCAGGAAGAGGCATCGCAAAAGTCCAGGAACGTCTTCGAGCAATTGTTGCCGCAAGGGCGACTGACTGAAAACAATCAACTCTGGGTGATCAAGGACGAAGATCGGCGAATCGGTGAACTGTGGATCGCCCTGCGACATGCCGGTACCCGGCTGAGCGCTTTTATTCTGGATATCTACATTGAGCCCGGCGAACGCCGTCGGGGTTATGCCAAGCAATCAATGTTGGCCGCCGAGTCGTGGGCGCGCCAGGCGGGGTGTGAGGAAATACGCTTGCATGTGTTTGGCCGCAACGAGGCGGCTCGTGGTCTTTATGAACAACTGGGTTATGGCGTCGCCAGTCTGACGATGGCGAAGCTGTTGCCGTCTGCCTAAGGGAAGGTTTGAAAAATGGATACCGGGAACAGTGGACAACGTGAGTTATCCGTCGACGATTTATTTCAAGGCACGACATTTCTCCCTGATACGGAGTCCTCTCGATTTGACGTATTACTGGAGCGTGTCAGCCGAAATCGTTATACGACTTTTACTGTGCTGTATGCCGAACTTTTCAGACTGTTTCCCGATTCACCACACTTGGCCGTCTTTTTTGAACAAGCGGTGAATCTTATATTGCTTGAACCTCAGGAGCAGCATCCGATTATTAATGATCCGATATTTCAAATATGGCAGGGCTTGACGTTTCGTCATACCAATCTGGTGTTGACCGAAAAATCTGAAGAGACAGGCGAGTTGGAAAAACTGCTGATCGGTTTTCCCGATATGCTGGCGCGGGTAAAGGCAAAAGATACATCCCGTTTGATTCATGATTGCCCGCCGGTGTATCGATTCGATGTCGATCCGCTCATCGCGATGGCGGTACCACCCAGTTATAAGTTTCCGGAAGATGAAGCGACCCGCAAGCAATTGGAACGTGATGGTCACCCAGTGCGTTTCTTTAGCGATATCGTCAGTATTGCCTTATTGCGAATAGAGCACACCTGGCCCGCCTGCCATGAGCGGTTCAAGAAGCTGGTCAAGGCCATTTGTTATTTGCCCGATGGCTCATTTCGAAGTTGTTCGGCGTCCCGTTACACCGGGGTCATCCTGCTGTCGAGCCGCGACAATTCGATACTCGATCTGGAAGAGTCACTGGTGCATGAGGCCACTCATCAACTACTCTATTACATTGTCGAAATGTGCCCGGTGATCGAAGAAGTTGCCTCGCGGGAGGCGTCGTTCACCCTGCCGTGGTCAGGGCAGAAGCGTGATTTGTACGGCTATTTTCATGCGTTTTACGTGTATATCGCATTGGTCAAATACCTGGAGCGGGTCCGCTCGCGCTCGTCCGAAGAGTTGCAGCGAGCGCAAAACCGGCTGGCGTTCATCATGCGAGGATTGATCCGGGCCTTGCCGGATCTGCAAGCCAGTGGCGATTTCACGCCCCAGGGACGACAGCTTCTGGAAAACCTGGCCAAAGAAGTCAGGGCACTGGAGAGCAAGCACGCCGGGTTAATGACCAAGACAGCGCCGGCGACAGTGCCTGAGCGTGCGCTGGATGCGACCGCTTGAGCCCGGGAGGCGATCATGGCGATGTTTGATGCTGCGCAATTTCCCGAGGCAGGGGTAGGGCTGGAATACCACTTGCCGCGACGCGGTCCTCGGCATGACAGTTCGCAGGAAGGGCTTGATCCAACCGTCGAACGGATTCTCGCCGAGGGCCTGCCGCACTTTGACTATGTCGAATTTCAACCGACCCATTGCATCCTCGAGCCGCGCTTGCTCGAGGTCGGCGTGCAAACACCGAGCCTGCTGCATTCGTCCAGTTTGTCCCTGGGCAGCGTGGGCATCGCGATGGATCGCGAATTTCTGAACATGACGCGGCGACTGTGCGACAAAACCCGCTCGCCGTGGCTGGCTGAGCATATTTCCTGGTCGCGTTTCCACGGTGGCGACACGCAGCACTTCATTTTGCCGACCCTGGCCCAAGAGGTGGCTGATACGGTGGTGGCCAATGCCATCGAATTGCGCGAGCTCACGGCCACACTGCTGGTGCTGGAAAACGCGCCGCGGTTGTTTTCATTCTCGGGTGGAGAAGAACTGCCCGAAGGTGAATTCATCTCCAGTGTGGTGGAGCGCAGCGGGGCGGGTTTCCTGCTGGATCTGGACAGCGCGATGGCGACCGCCAGAACCCAGGGGTATGACCTGAACGACTATTTGCGTTCGTTGCCGCTGGACCGATTGATTGAGGTTCACACCGGCCATCCGCAGCGGGATTGGGAGATCTTGCGCCAACTGTTCGCCTCATCCCCGGTGAAAGCGATCACCCTGGAGTGGGATATTTCCCGCAGAACCGATGACGCGGAACTGCTGACGTTGATCAAAGCCATCAAATCCTTGAAGCCCAAGGCCCTGTTCTGGCGGGGCCGTGATCAACAGGGCGCGCAAGAGGCCCTGGCGGAGGATGCGCAGACTCCTTTGCGACTCAGGGAGAGCACCTGGCTCAGCATCGGGATGGGATCGTTTTTTATTCGGGATCGGCAACGAGACCTAAGCCTGGAGTTTGGCGTGACGTTGCTGCCGTTACTGCGCCATTTCCTGAGCCCGCAATCGCTGGAAAGTGCCTTGTTGCTGCCGGGTGTTTTGCAAAGTCCTGCACAGGACGACAACCTGGCGTTTCTGAGGACACTGGTCAGCCATGGTGTTTTGCTGCCCGTGGCGAATCAATCGGATTCGGTCACCTATAACGAAGGTAAGCATCCGCTCAACCTTTGGACCCGCTGGGACGCCGCGCTGGAGTTTTACCTGAGTACCCGGACCGGCTCGCACACGCCCTACATCAGCGTTGCCGAGCTGGATACGGAGCTGGAGCAAAAGGCCTCGACGCAACGCCAGCCCTCGGCGTTCAAGGACTATTGGTCCCATCCGTTCATCGCCCTGGAAAATCCGCTGCTGACGCCCTGTGCGATCACTCAGCCGACGCTGCTGGACTCGCTGTGCAATCGCCGCACGTCACGAACCTTCAGTGACCAGTCGTTGAGTTCGGCGCAACTGTCTTTGTTGCTCTACTACACTTGGGGCGCGACCGTCATGGAGCAGAACCGCATGGGCGACTACTTCCTGAAGAAGACCTCGCCGGCCGGCGGTTCGCTGCAGGGTACCGAGGTGTATGCGGTGCTGATGAACGTGCAGGGTTTCGAGCGGGGCCTTTACCACTATTCAGTACGCCGTCATGGGCTTGAGCTGATTTCCCTGGAAGATCCGCGAACCTGGATCAGCGAGGCTTGTGGTGGACAGGCGTGGATCAAGGATGCGGCAGCGGTGTTCGTTTCCACGGCGCGGGTCGAGCGAATGGCCTGGAAATACGAATTCAGCCGCGCACTGCGGGTGGCGCTGATGGATGCCGGGCATCTGAGTCAGACCTTTTCACTGCTGGCCACCGCCCTGGGCCTGGGCTCTTTTACCACTGCGGCATTACGCGATGAAATGTTCGAAAACCGCTTGGGGCTCGATTATCTGGAGGAACCGGTGTTTCTGGTCAACGGAGTCGGGGGGTGAAGTGAACAGGCTGGTTTATTCACGGCCAACAAAAAGCCCACCAGACGGTGGGCTTCGTGTTTACCGCGCTATCAGAACAACTTCATCTTCGGCGCTTCTTCTTTCAACGGCTCGTTCTTCGCCGTCTGTTCATTCCAGCCACCGCCCAACGCCTTGTACAGATTGACCGCGCTGGTCAGCTGCGCCAGACGGTCGGTGATCAGTGCCTGTTGGGCACTGAACAGCTGGCGCTGGGCGTCGAGGAAGGTCAGGTTGCTGTCGACACCAATGCGGTAGCGACGCTCGGCCAGACGGTAGTAGTCCTGGTTGGCGCTGACGAAGTCACGCTGAGCCTGCAACTGCTCGGTGTAGGTCTGGCGGGCGGCCAGGCCATCGGCGACTTCCTGGAAGGCCGTTTGAATGGACTTCTCGTAGTTTGCCACGCCGATGTCTTTCTGGATCTTGGAGTAATCCAGGCTGGCGCGCAGGCTGCCGGAGTTGAAGATCGGCAGGTTGATCTGCGGCTGGAACAACCAGGTGCCCGAACCACCCTTGAACAGACCGGACAGGTCCGGGCTCAGGGAACCGGCATTGGCGGTCAGGCTGATGCTCGGGAAAAACGCAGCCCGTGCCGCGCCGATGTTGGCGTTGGCAGCCTTGAGGTTGTACTCGGCCTGAAGGATGTCGGGCCGGCGTTGCAGCAAGTCCGACGGCAGGCCGGCCGGCACTTCGCTCAGCACGTCGTCCGACAGTGGCTTGGCCGCTTGCAGATTGGCCGGGATACCGGTGCCGAGCAGCAGCACCAGGCTGTTTTCATCCTGGGCGACCTGGCGGGTGTACTTCGCCAGTTGCGCACGGGCGTTTTCCACCGAGGTACGCGACTGGGCCAGATCCAGCGCCGAGGCTACACCCACTTCGTTGCTGCGCGAGGTGAGTTTGTAGCTTTCCTCGTAGGCACCGAGGGTTTCCTGGGTCAGTTTCAGCAGCTCTTTGTCAGCCTGCCAGGTCAGATAGGCATTGGCCACACTGGCCACCAGGCTGATCTGCGTGCTGCGGCGCGCTTCTTCAGTGGCGAAATACTTCTGCAGGGCTTCTTCGCTCAGGCTGCGAACCCGACCGAACAGGTCGAGTTCATAAGCACTGATGCCGACGGTGGCCGAGTAGGAACTGCTGATGGCCGCTTCACCGGTTTGCGAGGCCCGTGCCGGGACTCGCTGACGGCTACCGCTGCCGGTGGCCGAAACCGCCGGGAACAGATCGGCACGCTGAATGCGGTACTGAGCCGCATAAGCGTCGATGTTCAGCGCCGCGACACGCAGGTCACGGTTGTTCTCCAGTGCGGTCTGAATCAGCTGTTGCAGCGCCGGGTCGTGGAAAAACTGCTTCCAGCCCTGTTCGGCGGCGGCCTGGTTGGGCGCCTGGGCCGACGAATACGCCGGGCCTTGCGGGTATTGGCCCGCCACCGGTGCTTCAGGTTGCTGATAATCGGGTATCAGCGAGCAGCCGCTCAGCACGAAGGCGGCGACTGCGATGGAGAGTAGCGACTTGCTCATTAGCCAGCCTCTTTAGAAGGTTCAATAGCGTCGTCATCTTGGTCGGCGATTTTGCGCTGACCCATGGACGACACGGTGACAAAGAACAATGGGACCCAGAAGATCGCCAGCACAGTGGCCGTGATCATACCGCCAATCACCCCGGTACCGATCGCATGCTGGCTACCCGAACCGGCGCCCGTGGAAATGGCCAGTGGTACTACGCCGAGCACGAACGCGAGCGAGGTCATGATGATCGGTCGCAGACGCATCCGGCAGGCTTCGATCGCGGCATCGCGCAAGCTACGTCCTTGCTCATGCAGTTCCTTGGCGAACTCGACGATCAGAATGGCGTTTTTCGCCGCCAGACCGATGGTGGTCAACAGCCCCACCTGGAAATACACGTCGTTGGACAGGCCGCGCAGGCTGGTCGCCATCAGCGCACCGATGATCCCCAGCGGTACCACCAGCATCACCGCGATCGGGATCGACCAGCTTTCATACAACGCCGCCAGACACAGGAACACCATCAGCAGCGACAAGGCGTACAACGCTGGCGCTTGCGAGCCGGACAGACGTTCCTCGTACGACAGGCCGGTCCAGGAAATACCGACACCGGCCGGCAGTTTCTTGGCCAGGGCTTCGACTTCGGCCATCGCTTCACCGGTGGAATAGCCTGGCGCCGGGGCACCGAGGATTTCCATCGCTTCTACGCCGTTGTAACGGGCCAGTTTCGGCGAACCGTAGATCCACTCACCCTTGGCGAACGACGAGAACGGAACCATGGTGCCGGCGCTGTTGCGCACGTACCACTTCTTCAGGTCTTCGGGGCTCATGCGAGCGCCAGGCAGGCCTTGGATGTAAACCTTCTTCACGCGACCGCGGTCGATGAAGTCGTTCACATAGCTACTGCCCAGGGCAATCGACAGGGTGTTGTTGATGTCGGTGAGGGTCACGCCCAGGGCGCTGGCCTTCTCATCGTCGATTTCCAGCTGGTATTGCGGCTCGTCGTTCAGACCGTTAGGACGGACTTGCGACAGGACCTTGCTTTGCGCCGCCATGCCGAGGAACTGGTTACGGGCTTCCATCAGCTTTTCGTGACCGATACCGGCGCGGTCCTGTAGAAACACGTCGAAACCGGTGGCGTTACCCAGTTCCAGTACCGCCGGTGGTGCGAAGGCAAACACCATGGCATCACGGAAGGTAAAGAAGTGCTGTTGGGCACGGGCCGCCAGTTTGAACACGCTGTTGTCAGCGTTACGTTCTTCCCATGGTTTGAGCATGATGAACGCCATACCCGAACTCTGGCCTCGGCCGGCGAAGTTGAAGCCGGTCACGGTAAACACCGAGGCCACTGCGTCGCCTTCGCCGCCTTCATTGCTCGGACGCAGCAGGAATTCGCGCATTTCGTCCACGACCACTTGCGTGCGCTGGGAGCTGGAACCGGCCGGTGTCTGCACCTGGGCAAACAGTACGCCCTGGTCTTCTTCCGGCAGGAACGCCGTTGGAATACGGGTGAACAACCAGATCATGCCAACCACGATGATCAGGTACGCCAGCAGGTACGGAGCCTTGTGCGCGAGCATGTTACCGACACCGCGCTCGTAGCTTTTGACGCCACGGTCGAAGCTGCGGTTGAACCAGCCGAAGAAGCCGCGTTTCGGCGTGCCGTGCTCACCTTTCGGAATCGCTTTGAGCATGGTGGCGCAGAGCGCCGGGGTGAAGATCAACGCGACCAGTACCGACAGGGCCATGGCCGAGACGATGGTGATCGAGAACTGCTTGTAGATCACACCGGTGGAGCCACTGAAGAACGCCATCGGCAACAGTACTGCCGACAGAACCAGGGCAATACCGACCAACGCACCCTGGATCTGCCCCATGGATTTCTTGGTGGCCTCCTTGGGGGACAGTCCTTCTTCGCTCATGACCCGTTCGACGTTTTCCACCACGACGATGGCATCGTCCACCAGCAAGCCGATGGCCAACACCATACCGAACATGGTCAGGGTGTTGATACTGAAGCCGAACGCCGCGAGGATCCCGAACGTACCCAGCAATACCACCGGCACGGTCATAGTGGTGATGACGGTGGCGCGGAAGTTTTGCAGGAACAGGAACATCACCAGGAACACCAGTACGATCGCTTCGACCAGGGTTTCAACCACACCCTTGATCGACTCGGTCACCACCGGGGTGGTGTCGTACGGGAACACCACTTCCATCCCTTCCGGGAAGAACGGCTTGAGGGTGTCGATGGTGTTGCGCAGGGCTTTTGCGGTGTCGAGGGCGTTGGCGCCGTTGGCCAGTTTCACCGCCAGGCCGGAGGCCGGGGCGCCGTTGAACTGGGCGCTGATCGAGTAGTTTTCGCCACCCAGACCGACTTCCGCAACGTCGCCGACGCGCACTTGCGAACCGTCCTTGTTGACCTTCAGCAAGATCGCCTTGAACTGCTCGGCAGTCTGCAGACGGGTCTTGCCGATGATCGTTGCGTTCAGCTGTTGGCCGGGCAGGGCAGGCAAGCCGCCGAGTTGACCAGACGAGACCTGGACGTTCTGCGCCGCGATGGCGGTTTTCACGTCCACCGGGGTCAGGTTGTAGTTATTCAACTTGGCCGGGTCGAGCCAGATTCGCATCGCGTACTGGGCACCGAAGACCTGGAAGTCACCGACACCGGCCGTGCGCGAAATCGGGTCCTGCATGTTCGACACGATGTAGTTGGACAGGTCGTCCTTGGTCATGCTGCCGTCGCGCGACACCACGCCGATGACCATCAGGAAGTTTTTCACCGACTTGGTCACGCGGATGCCCTGTTGCTGCACTTCTTGCGGTAGCAGCGGGGTGGCCAGGTTCAGCTTGTTCTGGACCTGAACCTGCGCGGTATCGGAGTTGGTGCCCTGCTCGAAGGTCGCGGTAATGGTCATGTTGCCGTCGGAGTTACTTTCCGACGAGACATAACGCAGATTATCGATACCGTTGAGCTGTTGCTCGATCACCTGCACCACGGTGTCCTGCACGGTTTGTGCAGACGCGCCCGGGTAGGTCACAGAGATCGCAATGGCCGGTGGCGCAATGCTCGGGTACTGGTTGATCGGCAGTTTGAGAATCGATAGAGCCCCGACCAGCATAATCACCAGGGCAATCACCCAGGCGAAAATCGGACGGTCGATAAAAAATTTCGACATGGTTTACTCCCCTTTGCCGCCGACAGCTGTGTTAGCTGCGTGTGCGGGGGCCGGGCTCTTTATGCCAACGTTCGTGGCTTCAGTGGCCTTGACTTCAACGCCAGGTCTGACGAATTGCAGCCCTTCGGTGATCACGCGATCGCCGGCTTTCAGACCGTCTTCAATCAGCCATTGGTTACCGACGGTGCGGCTGGCCTTGAGCTGACGCAGTTCGACCTTGTTGTCCGGACCGACGACCAGCGCGGTCGGAGAGCCTTTGAGGTCGCGGGTCACGCCTTGTTGCGGAGCCAGAATCGCCGCGCTGTCCACACCGGCCTGCAGCTTCGCGTGAACGAACATGCCCGGCAGCAGGGTGTGATCAGGGTTCGGGAACACGGCACGCAGGGTCACGGAGCCAGTGGTCTGGTCAACCGAAACTTCGGAGAACTCAAGCTTGCCGTCCAGCGTGTACTGGCTGCCGTCTTCGAGAGTCAGCTTGACCGCGGCGGCGTTGTCGCCAGCCTTTTGTAGACGACCGCTTTCCAGTTCGCGGCGCAGCTCAAGCAGCTCCACCGAAGACTGGGTGACGTCGACGTAGATCGGGTCCAGTTGCTGAATGACGGCCATGGCGTCGGTCTGGCCGCTGCTGACCAGCGCGCCTTCGGTCACCGACGAACGGCCGATGCGACCAGAGATCGGTGCGTAAACCTTGGTGTAGCGCACGTTGATCTGGGCGCTCTGCAGGGACGCTTCCGATTGCAGGCGGTTGGCCAGCGCTGTGTCGTATTCCTGACGGCTGACAGCCTGTTCGTCGACCAGTTGCTTGTAGCGGTCGGAGATCGACTTGGTCGAACGCAGGTTGGCTTCGGCGCTTTTCAGGGTCGCGTCATAGACCGATGGGTCGATCTGATAGAGCTGCTGACCGGCCTTGACGTCGCCGCCTTCCTTGAACAGTCGTTTGAGAATGATGCCGTTGACCTGTGGGCGAACTTCGGCGATGCGGAACGCACTGGTGCGCCCCGGAAGTTCGGACGTCAGGGTGAAGGCTTGAGGTTGCAGGGTTACGACGCCGACCTGAGGGGCTGGTGCGGCAGGTGCCGCCTCTTCCTTTTTACATCCGCTGAGCAGCGATGCCAGGGCGACGGCAGTAACCAGAGCGGTAACAGCTGGCTTGAATTGCATGAAGATCCTCGGGTCAGGCGCGCACATTGCGCACAAGAAATGTGGAAGGTTAAAAAATTTTTTCCGGGTGGATAAGTAGCTTGCTAAGGAATATACTTACGTTCATGGTTGTTTGTAAAGGCCTTGGCGGTGTACCCACATGGTTACAAAAGCCGTTGAAAGGTTTGAATTGTAGGCCTGATGAGACGCCCAAGAGCGCTCGCCCCACTTTTATTCAGCTGATATTCAGACATCGCTGAAGCACCCCTGATTGAGGTTTTACTGCCATGGTCCGTCGTACCAAAGAGGAAGCTCAAGAAACCCGAAGCCAGATACTCGAAGCGGCAGAAAAAGCCTTTTACGAGCGGGGCGTGGCCCGCACGACGCTGGCGGATATCGCTACCCTGGCCGGCGTGACTCGCGGGGCCATCTACTGGCATTTCAGTAACAAGGCGGATCTGGTGCAGGCGATGCTCGATACCTTGCATGAGCCGCTGGATGAAATGGCCAAGGCCAGTGAAAGCGAAGATGAACTCGATCCGCTGGGTTGCATGCGCAAACTGCTGATTCATTTGTTTCATCAAGTTGCCCTGGACCCGAAAACCCGACGCATCAACGAGATTCTGTTTCATAAGTGCGAATTCACCGATGAAATGTGCGATCTGCGCCAGCAGCGCCGAACGGCCAGTCTCGATTGCAATGTGCGAATCGCTCTGGCCCTGAGTAATGCGGTGAATCGCGGGCAATTGCCGGAAGACCTCGATACTGCCCGCGCGGCCATCAGTTTGCATGCCTATATAGATGGCATTCTGTATCAATGGCTGTTGGCTCCCGACAGTTTTCAACTGCACACCGAGGCCGAGCGTTGCGTCGATACAGGGTTGGATATGCTGCGCTTGAGTCCCAGCCTGCGCAATTGAACAAAATGCGTAATTGGATCCGTTTGTGTCAAGACTTGAAGCGGGGGGAATATCCCTGCTTCGCTCGCCTTTGGTAATGGGGTGCTTTTATATACATACGTTCGCCAGGTTGATAGGTAGCGAGCTACGTATTTTGTAGGGATTTTGTGTCGAGTGTGTGAATGAGTGTTAACAACCCAGGCTACAAGGGCGCCGAGCAGCCGATCAAGGGTATCGCGCTGATTTGCCTGGCGGTGTTGTTGTTCGCCAGTCACGACACTTTGTCCAAGTACCTGTCCGGGTTCTATCCGATCCTGATGGTGGTGCTGGGTGGATTTGTCGGCGTGTTGATCGTCGTGCGGCCCGGCGGTGCGCTGTTCACCCCGGCGATTCTGCTGCCGCTGTGTTCGGCGCTGTGTTTTGGCTTTTATCAATTGCTCACCCGACTGCTCAGCGGTATCGACAGCCCGACCACCAGCAACTTTCTTACCGGCATTCTCAACAGCCTGATCATGACTGCGCTAGTGCCGTTCTTTTGGAGCACGCCGACGCTGCTGCACGGCCTGTTCATGATCGGGCTTGGCACTTGCGGCATGCTCGGGCACATGCTGCTGACCCAAGCCTTCCGCCATGCAGCGCCGGCGATGCTGGCACCCTTCAGTTACGGGCAGATTCTGTTTGCCGGGATATACGGGTATTTGATCTTCGACCATACCCCGGACAGCTTTGGCGTGATCGGTATCACGGTGATTTGCCTCAGCGGTCTTGCGGTCGCCTGGGGACAGCGCAAGCGCTGACAAGATCGCAGCTTTCGGACGATCTTTTGATCTTCCATACGCAAAAGCCCCGGCTCTTTCGAGTCGGGGCTTTTGCGTTTCAACGGCGCACGTTTACAACACCGGGTAGTCGATGTAACCGACTGGACCCTTCGCATAGAACAGTTCCGGACGCGCCTCGTTCAACGGCGCATCGGCCTTCAAGCGCGCCGGCAGGTCCGGGTTGGCGATAAACGGCACGCCGAAGGCGACCGCATCAGCCTTGCCGCTGGCCAGCCACTCGTTGGCGCTGTCCTTGGTGAAGCGTTCGTTGGCGATGTAGGGGCCGCCGAAGGCTTCTTTCAGTTGTGGGCCGAGGCTGTCGCCGGCTTCTTTCTCGCGCGAGCAGATGAAGGCGATGCCGCGTTTACCCAATTCGCGAGCGACGTAGGTGAAGGTCTCGGACAGATTGTCATCGCCCATGTCATGGAGATCGGCACGGGGTGAGAGGTGCACACCCACGCGGCCCGGGCCCCAGATCTCGATGGCGGCATCGGTGACTTCCAGCAACAGACGCGCACGGTTTTCCAGGGAGCCGCCATAGTTGTCGGTGCGCTGGTTGGTGCTGCTTTGCAGGAACTGGTCGAGCAGGTAACCGTTGGCGCCGTGGATTTCCACTCCGTCGAAACCGGCGGCCTTGGCGTTCTCGGCACCCACGCGGTAAGCGTCGATGATGTCGGCGATTTCAGCGGTTTCCAGAGCGCGCGGGGTTGGGAAATCGGCCAATGGACGCACCAGGCTGACATGACCCTTGGGCTGGATGGCACTCGGCGCGACCGGTGCTTCGCCGTTCAGGTACAAGGGGTGGGAAATCCGACCCACGTGCCACAGTTGCAGGAAGATTTTGCCACCAGCGCCGTGGATTGCTTTGGTCACGTTGCTCCAGCCGCGCACCTGATCGTTGGACCAGATACCGGGAGTGTCCGGGTAGCCCACGCCTATCGGCGTCACCGAAGTCGCTTCACTGAGGATCAGGCCGGCAGAGGCGCGTTGCACGTAGTACTCGGCCATCAGTGCGTTCGGCACACGGCCTTCGTCGGCGCGGCAACGGGTCAGCGGCGCCATGATGATGCGGTTGGCCAGTTCAAGGTCACCCAGTTTGATCGGATCGAAAATAGTCGTCATGAAGTAGCTCTCTTTTAGCGATCAGTTAGTAGCGGGGGCCAGCTCGGCATCGCCGCTCTGACGGAAAGTAATCAGGGTCACCAGCAGGGCGAGCACCGCCAGTGCGGCGGCCGCAAGTGGCACGCGTGTCAGGCCGAAACCGTGAGCGATGACGCTGCCGCCGACCCAGGCACCGAGCGCGTTGCCAACGTTGAAAGCGCCGATGTTCAGGGTCGACACCAGGTTCGGTGCCGCCTTGCCGTAGGTCACCACGTTCACTTGCAGGGCGGGTACGGCGGCAAAGCACGCAGTGGCCCAGAGGAACAGGGTGATTTCGGTGGGGATCACGGCAATGCTGGTCCAGGTCAGCACGGTGGACACGACCGCCATGGTGATGAACACACCGATCAGCGTCGCAGCCAGGCTTTTGTCCGCCAGCTTGCCGCCGATGATGTTGCCGACCGTCAGGCCCAGGCCGATGAGCATCAAGGTCCAGGTCACGCCGCGCGGCGAGACTCCGGTGACCTCGCCCAACAGAGGCGCGACATAGGTGAACAAGGTGAAGACCGAGGCAGCGAACAGCGCAGTCATGCTCAGGGACAGCCAGATGCCGGCGCCTTTGAGGGCGCGCAGTTCGGCGCGCATGTCGAGTTTCTCTTCATCGCGCTTGGCCGGCAGGAAGCGAATCAGGCCGATCAGCGCAATCACACCGATCCCGGTCACCGCCCAGAAGGTTGAACGCCAGCCGGCTTCCTGACCGAGCGCGGTGCCCAGCGGCACGCCAAGGACGTTGGCCAGGGTCAGGCCGGTGAACATCAAGGCCACGGCCGATGCACGTTTGTTGGCCGGCACCAAACCGGCCGCCACCACCGAACCGATGCCGAAGAAGGCGCCGTGACACAGCGCGGTGACCACACGGGCAAACATCAAAACGTTGTAGTCACTGGCCAGGGCGCAGAGCAGGTTGCCGATGATGAAGATGCCCATCAACGCTACCAATGCGGCCTTGCGCGGCAGTCTGGCGGTGGCCAGTGCCATGAACGGTGCACCGATGGCCACGCCCAGGGCGTAACCGGTCACCAGCCAGCCAGCGCCGGGGATCGACACACCAAGATCAGCCGCCACCTCGGGCAACAGGCCCATGATGACGAACTCGGTGGTGCCGATGGCGAAGGCGCTCAAGGCCAGAATGAGTAGCGAGAGGGGCATTGTCAGTTCCTTGTCGGAGCGCTGAGCTCCTTGACGATGGCATCGAGGAACGCCTGAATCACGTCCTCGTTGCGTTTGAAAAAGTGCCATTGACCGGCCTTCTGGCTGCTGATCAGTCCCGCCCGTTGCAAGGTCGCCAAATGGGCGGACACGGTCGACTGCGACAGGCCGCAGCGTTGATCGATCTGTCCGGCGCAAATGCCGTACTCATGGTTGTGGAGTTGTTCCGGGAACTGGACCTTGGGGTCTTTCAGCCAGATGAGGATGTCTCGGCGTACTGGGTGTGCCAGCGCTTTTATTATTTCGTCGAGGTCGATGGTCATGATTTGGGGCTCGTGATGAGTAAAACGCTATATCGCGATGAGGCGAACTTTAAATCGGTACTTCGCGATATACCAATATGATTTTGGTCTGATGACCGCATGAATCGGTATATCGGGTTATAACGATATGGATGGCGCGGTGTTAAGCTGCGCGCATGAACTATCTCGCACATCTGCACCTCGGTGGCCAGCGCCCCGGTCAAATGCTCGGCAGTCTGTATGGCGATTTCGTCAAAGGGCGGCTGCAAGGGCAGTTCGATCCGGAGATAGAAGCGGCCATCCAGTTGCACCGCAGCATCGACGTGTTTACTGATCGCCATCCGCTGGTGGACATCGCCTTGTCGCGGTTTTCCATCACGCGCCGGCGTTACGCCGGGATCGTGCTCGATGTGTTTTTCGACCACTGCCTGGCGCGGGACTGGGTGCTATACGCTGACCGTCCGCTTGCGCAATTCACCTCGGACGTTTACCGGGTGCTGTCCGCCGAGCCGCAGTTGCCGGAGCGCCTGGCGAAGATTGCGCCGCACATGGTGGCCAATGACTGGTTGGGGGCTTATCAGGAGTTCGAAGTGCTTGAGCAGGTGTTGCGCGGGATTTCGCGCAGGTTGACCCGGCCGGAGGAGTTGGCGCGGGCGATGCAGGAATTACGGGTATTGTATGAGCCGTTGAGCGAGGATTTCCGGTTGTTCTATCCCGAGTTGCAGGCGTTCGCCCAGAACCGTTAACACAAATCCCTGTAGGAGCGAGGCTTGCCCGCGAAGAGGCCCTCGAGCGCCAAAAGCTTCGCGGGCAAGCCTCGCTCCTACGGACAGCGGGGTTATGCGGCGATCAGTTCGCCGGCATGCTGTGGCTCGGCAGATTTCGCGACTTCACCAAACAACGCCCTCTGCACCGCCTGCTGCGCTTCGAACGCCAGCGCCGCACGCTCCCTGTCCTGGCATTCGATCGGCTTGAGCAAATGAATTTCCACCTCACCCCGATCATGGGCGAACAAGCGCATCAGGTGCGACAGCAAATCATCATCGCCAATGAACGGTGCCAAAGTATCGAGCTCGCCACCGCGCAGATAACGAATTGCTACCGGTTGCAATGCCACTTCGGAATCGATCGCAGCGGACAGCAAACGGCCATGGAACGTACGCAGCGAGCGGCCATCGGTGGTGGTGCCTTCGGGGAACATCAGCAGCGGATGCTCCTGCTCCAGATGGCGGGTCATTTGTTTGCGGATCAACTGGCTGTCGCCCGACCCGCGACGGATAAACAGGCTGCCGGCCTTGGCGGCCAGCCAGCCCGCCACAGGCCAGGTGCGCACTTCGGCCTTGGACAGGAACGACAGCGGTGTGAGCATGCCCAGCAACGGAATGTCGGTCCAGGACACGTGATTGCTGACCCAGAGCATCGGCGCCTTCGGCAATTCACCATGCACGGTCACGCGAAAGGGCAGGGCATTGCTCAGCCGCGCCATGAAAAACCGCGACCAACGCTGGCGACGGACCATCGAATGGGCAATCCCCAGTCGCTCGAACACCCCGAACACACTGGCCATGCTCAAGCCCAGCGTGACCACCAAAAGCACTCGCGCAATTCGCGCGTACACCCGCAAGCGGCTCATTACACAGCCGCCTTGAAGTGCTTGGCATAACGCGGGCAGAGCTCGTCGCGCTTGAGCAGGATGAACACGTCGGCCACCTGGAAGTCTTCGTCCCAGCACGGCTCTCCGCAGATTTTCGCGCCCAGGCGCATGTAGGCCTTGAGCAGCGGCGGCATTTCGGCAATGACATTGGACGGGATATCGAGCGTCGGCAGTGGTTTTTTCGGCTCGGCCCGCAGGTGTTCGGTGCACAGGTAACGTTCGCGCAGGCGCTGCATGATCGCGTGGGCCTGGATGCCGCCGTCCTGCATCGGAATGCTCGCGCACCCCATCAAATAGCTGTAGCCGCCCTGGTTCAGCACTTCCGCCAGTTCACCCCAGAGCACCGCGATAGTGCCCCCGTTGCGGTAGGCCGGGTCGACGCAGGTGCGCCCAATTTCCAGGATCGGGCCTTTCAAATGGACCAGGCCATGCAGGCTGAATTCTTCTTCGCTGTAGAACTTGCCCAGGCTGCTGGCGGCCGTGTGGTCGAGCAAACGAGTGGTCGCCACCAGGCGCCCGGTGTTCAAGTCACGTACGCCGATGTGGGCGCAGTGAACATCATAGTCATCCATGTCCAGACCCAGCTCCGCGCCTTTCAGCGTGGCGTTGAATTCGCCGCTGAACACGTTGAAGCGCAAGGCCTGGGCTTCCTGCAACGCCTCGGCGCCCACCAGGCGTTCGGCTTGCAGGCGGCGTTCATTGCCGGTGTCGCTGATGCGGGCGATCTGAGTCATTGTGAGTCTCCGTACGGGCTGGCCACCCGTCTTGGGTTGCAGCCGATCGACTTTCTTTATGCAGCCGTGTTGTGCAAAGTCAGGCTATGTAGCCCCGGTGTCATCGCCATGAAGCTTTGGTGATGCTTATATGACAGCCCACAAGGAGCCTCTTATGCCCTGGCAATCTCTGTTGAATCGCCGCGACCGTCTGCCCGCCAACCCGGACCTGGGCGAAGGATTTGCAACCTTGTTGCAACAGTTGGGCACGGTGACGCCGTTCGAATTGGCGGTGGTCGGTGGGCGGCTGATGGCGACACCGGGGCTGGCGTTTCTGGTGGGTTATCAGGCGGCTTTGCGCATGCTCTGGCCGAGCGCACCGCTGAGCCTCGGCGCGTTATGTGCGACCGAACAGCGCAGTTTGCGGGTGGCGGATATGCAGACCCGGCTGCGCGATTTGCGCCTGAGCGGGCGCAAGGATTTCGTCACCGCAGGCGATGCCGCCGACTGGTTGCTGGTGGCTGCTCGCAGTGAAGAACCCGGCGAAGTGCCGCGCTTGAACCTTGCGGTGGTTTATCCCGGCGAACCGGGTGTGCGTCTGGAAAAACTCGCGCCGATGCCTCTGATGCCAGACATAAGCCACGGCCGGTTGTTTCTCGACAACGCACTGTGTGAATTGCTCGCAGGGGATGGCTGGGATGCGTACGTCAAACCATTCCGCACCCTGGAAGACATCTATGTGCTGAGCGCCATGACTGCGTGGCTGTTTGGCGTTGGCCAAGACAGCGACTGGCCGCAAACCTTGCAGCTGCGCTTGCTGGCGTTGCTGGCCGGGTGCGCGGAAGTCAGCCGCCAGGCGCCGAACAATCCGGCCGGGCATGTGTTGCTGGGCGGGTTGTTTGCGCAGTTCGATGGGCTCAAGGCTGAAGTGAATCAGGCCCTGGCCGATGGCTCGCCACAATGGGCGGCGATGTGGCAGCGCGATCAGAGCGTGATGGATTTGGCGGCAGGGGCGCGGGGCAAGCGGTTGGCCAAGGCGTTGGCGGGATTGTTGTAAGGCTGAAGGCGATCTTATTGGCAACGCAAGTTCTAAAACTGTCATCAAGCTCAACTAGGCTCTGCAGGTTCATCCCTCCGAGCGCCCCTCATGTTCAAAGGCTTGTCCCTGATTTTCATGCTGCTGCTCAGCCTCGCGGCCCAGGCCGAAAACTGGCCGGCCGAGCAATGGTCGCCCGGCCCGAAAGTCAGCGGCCCGGCGCTTCAAACCCTGGAAAACTACGCCTTCCCACCTCGCAACGATGCCACTCACCAAGGCATTCGCACCGATGCCTTGCTGGTCATCCGCGATGGTCAGCTGATCTACGAACGCTACGCCAGCCCGACCACTGCTGAAACGCCGCACCTGACCTGGTCCATCAGCAAAAGCCTGATGGCCGCGGTGCTCGGGGTGGCCTATGGCGAAGGGCTGTTCAAACTGCAGGACCCGGCGGTGCAGTTCTATCCTGCGCTGGAAAAACATCCCGGCATGACCATGGCCGACCTGCTGCACTGGGCCTCGGGCCTGGACTGGCAGGAAGACTACGAATACGCACCGTTGAAGTCCTCGGTGGTGGCCATGCTTTACACCCGTGGTCACCGCGACATGGCCGCGTTCACCGCCGACCACGACGAGTACGCCAAACCTGGCCAGGCATTCCGCTACTCCAGCGGCGACAGCAACCTGCTGGCGGCAGCGCTGAAAACCATCGTCGGCCCGGCCCGTTATCCGGATTATCCGTGGACCGCGCTGTTCGAACCCTTGGGGATTCGCAGTGCGGTATGGGAAGCGGATGCCACGGGCACGTTTGTCGCATCGTCCTACGCCTACCTCACCGCCCGGGATCTGGCGCGGGTCGGCCTGTTGATGGCGCGCGACGGTCGTTGGCGTGAGCGGCAATTACTGCCCAAGGATTGGGTCGACTTCAGCCGCGAGCCTTTTGCCCGCTATCAAGCCAACCAGGATGAAGCGGTGCCCGGCGGACATTGGTGGCTCAATCGCGCAGTGGATGGCGCGACACAGCCCTGGCCCGCCGCCCCCGCCGACACCTTCGCCGCGTTGGGCCATTGGGGCCAGGCGATGTACGTGATTCCCAGCGAAAAGCTGGTGATCGTGCGCTACGGCGATGACCGCGATGGAAGTTATCGGCACAACGAATTGCTCAAACTCGCGCTCAAAGCCTTTGCCATGAAGGTGCAGCCATGAGCCGCCGCAGTTTTATTCGCCGTCGGCCATTCAGCACACTGTTGCTGGTGCTGCTGATCGCCTTGCTTGGCTGGGGCTGGCAGGAGCATTTGGCGCTGTGGGCCTTCCCCGACATCATCAGCGCCTACACCGCCAAGGAATACTGCTCGTGCCGCTATGTGATGAACAATCCGGCCGAGTATTGCCAGGGCTATGTGAAGCAGTATTTGCCCACCAGCGATTTTATCGATGATGCCGCCAGCAAGCAGGTGACGGTCGGCGGTATGGGGCGCAGCAACAGCGCCGCTTGGGTCGGTGAACGGCAGGGTTGCCGGTTGATGCCCTGAAAAGATCGCAGTTATGTAGCAGCCTTCGGCAGCTGCTACAGGTTTGCAACTGGCTTGCGGACAGTTAAGGTTCGCTCAGGTTTATCTGCCCCCGAGTTTTTATGTTCAAGCGTTCCATCCGCAAAACCCTCGCCTTCCTGCTGCTGGCCGGTGCCACCGTGTCGGCCCAGGCCAATTGGTATCTGGATGGCGAGTCTTCGCGGCTGTCGTTCATCAGCACTAAAAACGCCAACATCTCCGAAGTGCAGCGCTTTCTGGTGCTGCACGGCAAGGTCGATCCCAAGGGCCTGGCGCAGGTGGAGGTTGAACTGGAGTCGGTCAACAGCGGCATACCGCTGCGCGACGAACGCATGCGCAAGGAGCTGTTCGAGATCCAGACGTTCCCCGAAGCGCTGATCACCACGCAAATCGACCTGCGGCCGATCAACGACCTGGCGCCCGGTGCGCAGCTGGAGTTGCGTTTGCCGCTGACCGTCAACCTGCATGGCAAACAACACCAATACAACGCCGAACTGCTGGCGACCCGCCTCGATGACCGACGCTTTCAAGTGGTGACCCTCGAACCTCTGGTCATCAGCGCTGAAGATTTCGACCTGGCCCCAGGCTTGGAAACCTTGCGCAAGGTTGCCGGCTTGTCTGCCATCAGTCTGTCGGTGCCGGTGGGTGCGGTGCTGATTTTCACGGCGCGCTGAGATGCGCGGCGCAATTTTCCCGTGGCGCGACGGCAACCGCTTTGAACTGCTGATCGACGGCCCGCAGTTTTTTCCGCGAATGCTGGTGGCGATAGCCCGCGCCGAAGAACAAGTTGAACTGGAACTGTACCTGGTAGAGGCGGGAGCCTGCGCCGAGGCCATGGTTCAGGCGCTGGTCCAGGCGGCCGAACGCGGCGTGCGGGTGCGTTGCCTGTTCGATGACTATGGCAGCCTGGCCTTTACCCTGACCTTGCGCAAGCGCCTGACGGCCGCCGGTGTCGAGTTGCGTTTCTACAATCGCCTGAGCTGGCGCCGTTGGGTAGGCAATTTCTATCGCGATCACCGCAAGCTGCTGCTGGTGGATCAATGCCTGGCGGTGGTCGGTGGCACCGGGGTCACCGATGAGTTCTGGACACCGGGCGAAGACACCAGCGAATGGCACGAAGTGATGGTGGAAATCGTCGGCCCGTTGGTGATCGACTGGCAGTTGCTGTTCGACCGCCAATGGATCGCCAACCGCTATCGCCGCGCCTGGAAACCCGCTGCGCACTTCGGTTTGCCGCGCTTGCCGCGAGTGCCGGCCATGGGCGAGGGCATGGGCCGGGTCGCCTATGCCGACGCCCGCCAACACCGCGATATTCTGCAATCGCTGGTTCGCGCGCTGAACAGCGGACAGCGGCGAATCTGGCTGGCCACGCCGTACTTCCTGCCGACCTGGAAAGTCCGCCGCTCACTGCGCCGGGCGGCAACTCGTGGCGTCGATGTGCGTCTGCTGCTGACCGGGCCGCGCACCGATCACCCGTCGGTGCGCTACGCCGGGCATCGCTACTACCCGCGTCTGCTCAGGTCCGGGGTGAAGATCTTCGAATACCAGCCGTGTTTCCTGCACCTGAAGATGGTGTTGATCGATGACTGGGTGAGCATCGGCTCGTGCAACTTCGATCACTGGAATCTGCGTTTCAATCTGGAAGCCAACCTCGAAGCCCTGGACCCCGGACTGACCCGGGCAGTGGCGGCGAGTTTCGAGAATGACTTTGCCCTGAGCCAGGAAGTCAGCCTCGAAGCATGGACGCGCCGGCCGTTGTGGCGGCGGGTCAAGCAGAGGGTGTGGGGATGGGTGGATCGGCTGGTGGTGAATCTGCTGGATCGACGGGGCTGATCGTTCCCACGTTCTGCGTGGGAATGCAGCCCGTGACGCTCCGCGTCACTGGACGCGGAGCGTCCCTTGAGGCATTCCCACGCGGAGCGTGGGAACGATCAACACCAAATTACAGCAATTCGAAACTCTGCTGCGTCACGTCCTGGGAATCCAGGCCGATCTGCACGTTGAACTTGCCCGGTTCCGCGGCGTATTTGAGCTGGGCGTTGTAGAACTTCAGGTCATCCTCGGTGATGGTGAAGTGCACGACTTTCTGTTCGCCGGCCTTGACCAGTACTTTCTGGAAGTTCTTCAGTTCCTTGACCGGGCGGATCATCGAACCGGTCACGTCCTGGATGTACAGCTGCACCACGGTTTCGCCATCACGCTTGCCGGTGTTCTTCACCACGACGCTGGCGTCGAGCTTGCCGGTCTTGTTCAGTGTCGTCGAAGACAGCGCCATGTCGGTCAGGCTGAACTGGGTGTAGCTCAGGCCGAAGCCGAACGGGAACAGCGGCCCGGTGGTGTCTTCGAAATACTGCGAGGTGTAGTTGCCCGGTTTGCCCGGAGTGAACGGCCGGCCAATGCTCAGGTGGTTGTAGTAGGTTGGAATCTGACCCACCGAGCGCGGTACGGTGATCGGCAGTTTGCCAGACGGGTTGTAGTCGCCGAACAGCACGTCAGCAATGGCGTTGCCGCCTTCGGTGCCGCTGAACCAGGTTTCCAGAATCGCGTCAGCCTGCTCGTTCTCTTCGAGAATCGACAGCGGACGGCCGTTCATCAACACCAGCACCAGCGGTTTGCCGGTGGCTTTCAGCGCCCGGATCAGCTCGCGCTGGTTGGCCGGGATGTTCAGGTCGGTGCGGCTCGACGATTCGTGGGACATGCCACGGGATTCGCCCACCGCGGCCACCACCACATCAGCATCCTTGGCGGCTTTTACCGCTTCGTCGATCAACACGTTGGCTGGGCGGGGATCGTCCACCACTTCCGGCGCATCGAAATTGAGGAAGTTCAGGTAATCGAGGATTTTCTTGTCGCTGGTGATGTTCGCGCCACGGGCGTAGATCAGCGTCGACTGTGCCCCCAGCGCATTCGTCATGCCGTCGAACAGGGTCACCGATTGCGCAGGCCGGCCAGCGGCCGCCCAACTGCCCATCATGTCGATCGGGGCCTTGGCCAGCGGGCCGACCAGAGCGATTTTTGCGGTTTTCTTCAGCGGCAGGGTTTCGCCCTGGTTCTTCAGCAACACCAGGCCGCGGCGCGCGACATCGCGGGCCTCGGCACGGTGCAGGCGGCTTTCGGCGTAGGTGTCGGCCGGGTCATCCTCGGCCTTGCCGATGCGCAGGTACGGGTCTTTGAACAGGCCCATGTCGTACTTGGCGGCGAGCACTTCACGCACGGCGTTGTCGATGTCTTTCTGTTCGATCTCACCGGCCTTCAACAGCCCTGGCAATTCCTTGGCGTAGAGCGTGTCGTTCATGCTCATGTCGATGCCGGCCTTGATCGCCAGCTTCGCGGCTTCGCGACCGTCAGCGGCAACGCCGTGCTTGATCAGCTCGAAAATTGCCCCGTGATCGCTGACCGCCAGGCCCTTGAAGCCCCATTCCTTGCGCAGCAGGTCGTTCATCAGCCAGGTGTTGGCGGTGGCCGGCACGCCGTTGATCGAGTTCAGCGCGACCATCACCCCGCCGGCACCGGCGTCGATGGCGGCGCGGTACGGTGGCAGGTAATCCTGGTACATCTTGACCGGGCTCATGTCGACGACGTTGTAGTCGCGACCGCCCTCGACCGCGCCGTACAAGGCAAAATGCTTGACGCTGGCCATGATGCTGTCGGCCGCGTTCGCACCGGAGCCCTGGAAGGCCTTGACCATTACGCCGGCGATCCGCGAAACCAGATAAGTGTCTTCGCCGAAGCCTTCGGACGTGCGGCCCCAGCGTGGGTCGCGAGAGATGTCGACCATCGGCGCGAAGGTGATGTCGAGGCTGTCAGCCGCCGCTTCCTGGGCGGCGATGCGCCCGGAGCGACCAATGGCGTCCATGTCCCAGCTCGAGGCCAGGGCCAGCGGAATCGGGAAAATGGTGCGGTGGCCGTGGATCACGTCATAGGCGAAGAACATCGGGATCTTCAACCGGCTGCGCATGGCCGCGTCCTGCATCGGACGGTTTTCGGCGCGGGTGATCGAGTTGAACGTGCCGCCGATATTGCCGGCGGCGATTTCCTTGCGGATCATCTCCCGCGGCATTTCCGGGCCGATGCTGATCAGGCGCAACTGGCCGATCTTTTCATCGAGGGTCATCTGCTTCATCAAGTTAGCGATGAAAGCGTCCTTGTTCTCCAGAGGTGCGGGCGTCGTGGCGGCCAATACGGTATGACTGGCCAGGCTGACGAACAGGCCCAGCAAACACAGCTTCTTCATGAATTGTTTTCTCAAAAGCCTAAACGGCAGTGAATACACGCCGGTCAGCCAAAATTTTGGGAGCGACTATTGTTGTTCAGGTGAATGCAGCACACTTGTGCAATGTGTTAGCGCCGGGACATCTTTTAGCCCATTGGCTCGATGCAATCCAGTAGCGGCGCAAATTATGCCCCAAGAGCCGGGTTCAGAGTTCGCAGGTTGTTTCATAAACGGAATATGCAAGGGAGCATCAACCAGATGAATGTACGACATCACTATCGGTCGAGCCTGCAGATTGCAGCCCTGATGTGGCTGGCAACACTGCTGGCCGGCTGCGGCATCAACAATATCCCGACCCTCGACGAACAGGCCAAGGGCGCCTGGGGCCAGGTGCAGAACCAGTACCAGCGTCGCGCCGACTTGATTCCCAACCTGGTGGAAACCGTCAAGGGGTATGCCCAGCATGAACAAGAAACCCTGACCGCGGTGATCGAAGCCCGCGCCAAGGCCACCTCGATTCAGGTAGATGCCAGCACGCTGGACAATCCGGAAAAACTCAAACAGTACGAGCAGGCGCAGAATCAGCTGACCGGCGCCTTGAGCCGGTTGATGGTGGTGTCCGAGCGCTACCCGGACCTCAAGGCCAACCAGAACTTCCTGGCGCTGCAATCGCAACTTGAAGGCACCGAGAACCGCATCGCCGTGGCGCGCCGCGACTTCATCCTGGCGGTGCAGAAATACAATACCGAGATCCGTACCTTTCCCGGTCGTCTGTGGCACACCGTGATGTATAGCGATTTGCCAATCCGCGAAACCTTCGAGGCCACCAGCCCCGGTGCCGAGAAAGCGCCTGAAGTGAAGTTCCAGTAAGTGCCGGAACGGGCTTGAAGCGTCACCAAGGATGAGGTTGCCAATGCGCGTGTTGAAAGTGGGCCTGCTGCTGGTGTTCTGGGTGTTTGCCCTGACGGCCCAGGCCGAGTTGAAGTTCCCGGAATTGACCGGGCGGGTGGTGGACAACGCCCAGATGATCGAGCCTGCGGTGCGCGAGCAACTGACGCAACAGCTCAACGCCCACGAAAAAACCACCGGCGAGCAGTTGGTGGTGGTCACATTGCCGGACTTGCAGGGCGCTGACATCGCGGATTTCGGTTATCAGCTGGGGCGCTACTGGGGCATCGGCCAGAAGGACAAGAACAACGGCGCATTGCTGATCGTCGCGCGAGAGGAGCGTAAGCTGCGGATCGAAGTCGGTTATGGCCTGGAAGGTCGCCTGACCGATGCGCAGAGTTCGGTGATCATCAATCAAGTGATCACGCCCGCATTCAAGGCCGGCAATTTCAGCAAAGGCATCAGCGACGGGGTGGCGGCGATGCTGGTGGTGCTGGGCGGTAATCCGCTGGACGAACCGTCGACGGTGTATGAACCGCGTGGCGATCAGGAGAGTGATTTGGTTGAGCGGCATCCGGGGGTGTTCGTGTTCCTGGTGTTGCTGTTTATCCTGACGATCTTCGTCGGCCAGATGTTCGGTATTCTGCCAAGTGGCGGCGGCCGGGGCAGCTCGGGAGGGGGCTTCGGCGGCGGAGGTTTTGGCGGCGGTGGCGGCGGGGGCTTCAGCGGCGGTGGGGGCAGTTTCGGGGGCGGCGGTTCGTCGGGCGGCTGGTGATAACACTGCAGGTAAAAACAACAATAGCGAGCAGGCATTCATAACCATGGCATTACTGACTGAACATGAACAACGCAAAGTCGCCGAGGCCATTGCCCGGGTCGAGCGCGACACCGACGCCGAACTGGTGACGGTGCTTGCGGCCCGCGCCGACGATTACGCGTATATCCCGCTGCTTTGGGCCAGTCTGCTGGCGCTGGTGGTGCCGGGTATCGTGCATTACCTGACGGGCTGGCTGACCATGCACAGCCTGTTGCTGGTGCAATGGCTCAGCTTCATCGTGTTGTGCCTGGTGTTCCGTATTCCGAAAGTCACCACGCGCCTGATCCCGCGCTCGGTCCGTCACTGGCGCGCGTCGAACCTGGCGCGCCGGCAGTTCCTGGAGCAAAACCTGCACCACACCGTGGGCAGCACCGGCATGCTGATTTTTGTCTCCGAGGCCGAGCGCTATGTGGAGATTCTGGTGGATGAAGGCATTTCCAAACGGCTGGACAACAAAAACTGGGACGCGATAGTGGCGGCGTTTACGCACCAGGTGAAACAGGGGCAGACGTTGCAGGGGTTTGTGACGTGCATCGAGGGATGCGGCGAATTGCTCAAGGTGCATGTGCCGGTGACCCATGTGAGGAATGAATTGCCGAATCGGTTGGTGGTGTTGAGCTGACGCCATTTCCAGCCTGAGGCGCTTTTTTGGCGAGGGGGCTCGCTAGCCTCAGGATTCACACCGTTCGGCAAATAACTGCGTGTCCCGAACGGCCATCCCCCCTAAAATACCCGCCATTCTCCGATTCGCACCGCCCGAGGCCGTTTTTTCCCATGTCTGTCACCGCCACTCCCGCCAGCCTCGCGCCGGATCATCACGCTCAGTTCATCGACTTGCTGCAAACCAGCCTCGATCAGAACGCCTTCATCAAACTGGTGCTGGCCAAGTACGTCGGTGGCGAAGCGGACTTGCAGCGGCTGATCATCAAGCAGCTGACGGTCAAGGATCAGCCATGCCTGTCCTTCGTCTACCGCTACAAGACCCGCGACATCACCAAAAACCTGCCGCTTGCCGAAGGCGTGGCGACCATTGCGGCGCTGTTGCCGGCGTCGTTCAAAAATGCGCATTTACTGTCATTGACCGACGAAGCCCAGCTCGAATACAGCAAAAAGGGCAAATCTTCGCTGTTCAAGAGCAAACCTCAGCAATTGCGCGAAGTACCGTCCGCCGAGCACAACCGCGAGAAGAACCGTTTCCTCGACTTGAGCCGACCGTTTCTCAAAGACCTCGGCGTGACCAACGCGCAGCATGAGCTGATCCCCGCGATGTCGCGCAAGTGGAAGCAGATCAACAAGTTCATCGAAGTCTTCAGCCATGCGCTGACCTCGTCGCCGCTGGCGCTGGACAAACCGGTGCGGGTGGCGGATTTCGGCTCGGGCAAGGGTTACCTGACGTTCGCGATCCACGACTACCTGCGCAATACCCTGAAAGCCGAGGGCGAGGTGACCGGCGTCGAGTTGCGCGAAGACATGGTCAGCCTCTGCAACACCGCCGCTGCGAAGCTGGAGCATCCGGGGCTGGTGTTCAAATGCGGTGATGTGCGTAGCGTGGCGCCGAGCGAGCTGGACGTGATGATAGCGTTGCATGCCTGCGACATCGCCACCGACTATGCGATTCACACCGGCATTCGCTCCGGCGCTTCGATCATCATGTGCTCGCCGTGTTGCCACAAGCAGATCCGCCTGCAGATCCAGAGCCCGGCGCTGCTCAAGCCGATGTTGCAATACGGCCTGCACCTGGGCCAGCAGGCGGAAATGGTCACTGACAGTTTGCGTGCACTGTTTCTGGAAGCCTGCGGTTATGAGACCAAGGTTTTTGAGTTCATCTCACTGGACCACACCAACAAAAACAAGATGATCCTGGCGGTCAAACGCGCCGAGCCGGTGGACCCGGCTCAGCTGTTGGTGAAGATTCAGGAACTGAAGGATTTCTACCACATCAGCGAACATTGCCTGGAAACATTGCTGCGGGCCGACGGCCTTCTCTAAATCTGTGGGAGCGAGCCTGCTCGCGAAGGCGGCTTAACGCTCAGCATAAATGTTGAATGTCATGGTCCCTTCGCGAGCAGGCTCGCTCCCACATGGGGTTTGATTGCGGTCTTGCGTCCCAACATCACCGTCACGATCACCCCGGCCGCGAACAGCCAGGTAATCGGCTCGACATGCTCACCGAAAAACAACGCCGAAAATGCGATCGTGAAGAAGATCTGCAGCAACTGGATCTGGCTGACCCGGGCAATGCCGCCCATGGCCAGCCCGGCGTACCAGGCAAAGAACCCGATGAACTGTGAAAACAGCGAGACGTAACCAAACGCCCACCAGGATTTGGCTGAAATTTCACCTTGATGTTGCAGTGCCAGATACATCACCGGTCCGATCAGCAGCGGCGTCGATAGCACCAGCGCCCAGCAGATCACCTGCCAGCCGCCCATCTCCCTGGCCAACCGGCCGCCTTCGGCATAACCCAACCCGCCCACGGCAATCGCGCCAAGCATCAACAAATCGCCGGCCTGAATGCTGCCGGCACCGCTGATCAGCGCATAGCCGAGCACCAGCGCACTGCCCAATGCGGCGCAAGCCCAGAAGGCTTTCGATGGTCGCTCATGGGACAGCCACGCGGCATACAGCGCCACACATAGCGGTTGCAAGCCGTTGACCAGTGCGCCGTGGGAGGCTGGCAAGGTCTGCATGGCCCAGGCCGACAGCACCGGGAAACCAAGGATGACCCCGGCGATCACCAGCGTCAGGCCTTTGACCTGCTTCCAAGTGGGCCATTTTTCCCGGTGCCACAGCAACAGCAGCGCTGCCGGAATCGCCGCGAACAACGCACGGCCGAGGCCGTTGAGCAGCGGATGGAGTTCCTGCACGACGATCCGTGTGAAGGGCAAGGTCAGGCTGAAGATAACGACGCCGAGCAGGCCGAGGGCCATGCCGGTGTTTTCGCGCGAGGACATGATGGGTGACCAGAATTCAAGATGGCGGGAAGTTTCTTTATCTAGCCATAAACCGCAGGCGCTGCTCTGTTACAGATAGGCGCAGAGTTATCCGTACAGTTTGAGGACGCTTTCGCGGGCAAGCCCGCGAAGAACGAGAAAGCGGTCCTTCAGGTAGTAGCTGGTTATTACCCGACCCGCCGGATAAGGACTACCTTGAATACTCCTGCATGCCCACGCATTTTCCAGAGGAGTCCTTCCCATGGCGGCTAAAAAAATTCTGATGCTGGTCGGCGACTACGTCGAAGACTACGAAGTGATGGTGCCCTTCCAGGCACTGCTGATGGTCGGCCATACGGTACACGCCGTTTGCCCGGACAAAACCGCCGGCCAGACCGTGCGCACAGCAATCCATGACTTCGAAGGCGACCAGACCTACAGTGAAAAACCCGGCCACCTGTTTGCCCTGAACTTCGATTTCGCCAAGGTAGACGCGGCGGACTACGACGCGCTGCTGGTGCCGGGCGGTCGTGCGCCGGAGTACCTGCGCCTGAACGAAAGAGTCCTGGACCTGGTGCGAGCCTTCGACAAGGCCGGCAAACCGATCGCCGCCGTGTGTCACGGTGCGCAACTGTTGGCCGCGGCAGGCATTCTTGAGGGGCGCGAGTGCAGCGCCTATCCGGCATGTGCTCCGGAAGTGCGTCTGGCTGGCGGCACGTTCATCGATATCCCGGTGACGGAAGGTCATGTTCAAGGCAATCTGGCCACTGCTCCGGCCTGGCCGGCGCACCCGAGCTGGTTGGCTGGTTTCCTCGGGTTGCTGGGCACCAAAATCACGCTGTAACGAGGGACCTGTCCATGTGCGAGCTCTACGTCAAGGCTGATCCGATTCTCTACGAGTCGCGTTCCCGCTCGCTGCGCATCTGCGGGGTGGTCACCACCCTGCGGCTGGAGAATCAGTTCTGGGACATCCTCAGCGAAATCGCCGAGGTCGACGGCATGACCACCAATCAGCTGATCGCCAAGCTGTATGAAGAGGTGATGGACTACCGCGGTGAAGTGGTGAATTTCGCCTCGTTCCTGCGGGTCAGCTGCATGCGTTACCTGAGCCAGCGCCGGGTGCAGACACCTGAGTTATCGGTGGTGCGGGCGGTGGTGAAATAGAGCAATTTGCATCAGTCGTGAGGACGCTTTCGCGGGCAAGCCTCGCTCCTACAGGTTTTGTGTCGGACGCAAATTCGCGGTCAACCGAATCCCTATAGGAGCGAGGCTTGCCCGCGAAGGGGCCGGTACAGGCGACAGATATCCTGGCGTGGTCTTTACTCTGAAGCGCGAAACCTCTCAATCGCCAAGGAGAAAAAGCATGTCTGGATGGTACGAAGTGAGCAAAACCGTCAACGGTCAATTCAAGTTTGTATTGAAAGCGGCCAATGCCGAAACCATTCTGACCAGTGAGCTGTATACCTCTCGCGGTGCGGCCGATGGCGGTATCGCCTCGGTTCAGGCCAACAGTCCGCTGGACGAACGCTACGAGAAAAAAACCACCAAGGACGGTCATCCTTACTTCAACCTGAAGGCCGGTAACCACGAGATCATCGGCAGTAGCGAATCCTACTCATCGGATGCCGCGAGGGATAAAGGCATCGCCAGCGTCAAAGCCAACGGCCCGACCACGGTGATCAAGGACAAGACCTTGCCAGTGCTCTGATCGAAAATACCTTCCATCAAAGGTCGCCAGATCATTGGCGACCAGATTCTGGCTAAGTGCCATCATTTCCATTATTCTCCGCGTCCATTACATGGAAGTGGTTCTGCAAGCCCTCTTTCGTGACGTCTTCAAATATTCACTGAAGAGAGTTTTCTTCCATGATCCGCGTTTTTGCTCTACTGACATTGCTGCTGGGCCTGGCGGGTTGTCACAGCATGTCCCCGATTCACATCGACGAAGAACTCACGCCCAACGCCGGCTCAGGCGTGGCTTATGTGGTGGGTGTTGTCGGTATCTGGCCCAAGGCGGTCAATACCGCACAGGAACAAATGCTGATGATTCGCCAGCGAGGCAGCGACAACTTTGCCACGGCGCGTTTGCACAATGAGTTTTATGCTCGCACACCGCGGGACGTGCGCGAGACAGGGCACGGAATCGGCACACTGTTTGTCATGCCGCTCAAACCTGGGCGTTATGAGCTCTATAACCTGCGCTTCGATCATGGTTCTTCGGTGTCCTGGAGCCGGGAAGATTTCACCATCCCATTTCAATTAGAAGCCGGCAAGGCTTACTACATCGGTGATTTCCGTGCGGGCTGCGTGACACCTGGACAATCCACTTGCCTCTTTTTGCACAGCGATCACCTTGAGCGTGACTCAGCGTTGGTGCGGGCGAAATATCCCCAAGTACCAGGACTGCAACGGCTGGACCTGCCAAACCTTTATTCGGCAACGCCGTTCATCCGCGAAGAGGATGGAGCGAGCTCCTCCGTTTACAAATCCATGCTCTCAGGAAAACTCTAATGCGCACCAAAGCACTATTTCTGTGGCTGACCCTGCTGCTCGGTGGCTGTCAGGCAACCCATACACTTAAAGCCCCTGAGGTTGATTACAACCAGCGACTGCCGGTGATCAATGTCAGTGTTATGGGGCTCCCAAGCTGGATGCTGCGGGACGAACTGCGCCGTCGCGGTACGTTCGACGAGGTCAAGGCTGGTCGAAGCGCTGACGGTTACAACGTGCTGGTCATTGCCAACAGCGATGTCGGCGCGTTGCAGCCACAGATGTTTCTGAGCGCCTTCACGCTGTTTCTGGTTCCGGTGCCAGTGAGTTGGGACAGTACGCTGATCTTTAGCGTCAGCCATGGCACAGAGGTGCTGGGTGTCTACACGGTCCATAACCAGACCAAGTCCTGGCGCGGTGCATTCAATGCATCCGGAGGACAGTTCGAGCATGTGCAATTGATTGCAGACACCTTTATCGCTCAGGTGCTGAAGGATCAGCCGTTCCGGCGCGAAGCTTTAAAGAACGCAGCAGGCATTTAACCGATAAAAAAGATCGCAGCCTCCGACATCGTAGGAGCTGCCGAAGGCTGCGATCTTTTGATCTTGACCTAAACCTCGACCGGTACGGTCAGCTTGGGACTACCGAGCGCATGGGTCTTCGAATCAAAAAACCGCAGCTCCACGCCCGTCCCCCCAAACACCTTCGTGTAATGCCGCTTCTGATGCTGGATGAACGCCTTGCTGCGCGGGTAAATCGAGATCGCTGCTGTCTTCGGCCTCGCCTGGCGCAATGCATGAATGATGTGACTGTCCTGCTCGCCAAGGGCGTGCCCGAAGATGCACAACCCGTCGCCATGGCCCAGTAACTGGTCGTAGCAGAACGACAGGTAATCCGAGCTACGAATGGTCTTGAGTTTGTCCTGGGTCGGACCTTCGTTGACGAACAGCGGTACGTCGTCAAGAGTCTTGATCGTATTATTGATGGCGAAACTGCCGAGCAACGTACCCTCGGTCGACATCAATTTACGCGCCGTGCCGTCCTGATTGCGCACCAGATGCAGGCCGCCGTGCAGGTACAGCAGCCGGGTTTTGTCTGTCGCGGTGATGCTCAGATCAAAGCTCGGCTCGGTGCCCTGGAACAGATCGGTAATAACGTCAGGCCGGTGCTGGATCGCCCAATAATTGAGCAAGTCGTAATTGGTGGTGAACACCGTTCGATAGCTGCCCAGCTCCTGATTGATCGTCGCCAGGGTCGAGGCCTGTACCAGCCTCCATGGGATGTGCACTGCATGCACGGTGTTGATCAGTGCTTCCTTGATCGCGTAATAGCGGTTGCGCGGTGCGGCAGAGCTGACAGCCAGGGCCTTGTTGACTCGGCTGGTGGTTTTCAGCGCCCCAAGCACTTGTTCGAAACTGCGCGTCTGCATCGCGTCGAACACGCTCAGTTCGGATTGGCTCAGAGGCTTCTCTTCGACGGTGCGGGCGTTTTCGAACAGCGAGTCATAGCCGAAGTCGTCCCATACCGCACGACTGGCCCCGTTACCCACCAGCAGGCCGCCAAAAGAGGCGGTGGTGCGCAAGGCGTTCCAGTCTTCAAGTTGGGCATCGACATCCTGGAAATCGGTCATTGCGTTTGTCGTCTCAAAGCAAAAGGTCTGATGGACGGCGACTTTATCACGACCCGGACTTGAGCCAGATCAAGTTACCGCACGACTAATGGGTCGATCCTGTGCGCACCCGCCGGATCGGTGCTGTTGATTCGGCTTCAGTCAGGAGACTCGCGCATGAGCAGTACGTTTTTCATCCCCGCTGTGAACATCATGGGCACTGGTTGCCTTGACGAAGCCATGGACGCCATTCGCAAGTATGGTTTTCGCAAGGCACTGATCGTCACCGACACCGGGCTGGCCAAGGCTGGCGTGGCGACGATGATTGCCGAGAAACTGGCAATCCAGGACATCGACTCGGTGATCTTCGACGGCGCGAAGCCGAATCCGAGCATCGCCAACGTCGAACTTGGCCTGGGCCTGCTCAAGGAAAGTCGCTGTGATTTCGTGGTGTCTCTGGGCGGCGGTTCGCCTCATGACTGCGCCAAGGGCATCGCCTTGTGCGCCACAAACGGTGGGACGATTCGTGACTACGAAGGTGTCGATCAGTCGGCCAAACCGCAGCTGCCGTTGATCGCGATCAACACCACTGCCGGCACTGCCAGTGAGATGACCCGTTTTTGCATCATCACCGACGAATCCCGTCACGTGAAAATGGCCATCGTCGATCGCAACGTCACGCCGCTACTGTCAGTCAACGATCCGGCGCTGATGGTCGCCATGCCCAAGGGCCTGACTGCCGCCACTGGCATGGATGCGCTGACCCATGCCATCGAAGCCTACGTCTCCACCGCGGCCAACCCGATTACCGATGCCTGTGCGCTCAAGGCCATCACCTTGATCAGCAATAACCTGCGCCTGGCCGTGCGGGACGGCAGTGACATGATCGCGCGGGAAAACATGGCTTACGCGCAGTTCCTCGCCGGTATGGCGTTCAACAATGCGTCCTTGGGCTATGTCCATGCCATGGCTCACCAGTTGGGCGGGTTCTACGACTTGCCCCATGGCGTATGCAATGCGGTGTTGCTGCCTCATGTGCAAAGTTTTAACGCGCTGGTCTGCGCCGACCGCCTGACCGATGTTGCCCGCGCGATGGGCGCCGACATTTGCGGGTTCAGCCCGGAAGAGGGCGCTCAAGCAGCGATCGCGGCCATTCGCAACCTGGCCAAGGATGTGGAAATTCCCGCCGGTTTACGCGAGCTCGGTGCCAGGCTCAACGACATCCCGGTGCTTGCCAGCAATGCCATGAAAGACGCCTGTGGACTGACTAATCCTCGGAAGGCGGATCAGCGGCAGATCGAGGAGATTTTCCGCAGCGCGTTCTAAGTGGTTCGACGGCCGGGCGCGAACACTACGCAAAGTAGCGCGCCCACGGCCAGCAGCGCTATTGACGTACCGGCGATGCTACCCAGCAACATGACCGCGCTGCCGGCCAGTACCGCAATACGCTCAAGCACGTTTAAGCTGTACGCTCCGGTCGGACCCAGCCTCAAGGTTACTAAACCCATGCTAACCGGCCTCAACCACCTGACCCTCGCCGTCACCGACCTGAACCGCAGCGTGGCGTTCTATCGCGATCTGCTGCAACTCCAGCTTGAAGCGACTTGGGACACCGGCGCCTATCTCTCATTACCCGGGCTGTGGTTGTGCCTTTCCCTCGATCCGCTGCGCGAGTCCACGCCCGCCGCTGACTACACTCATTACGCCTTCAGTATCGGCGCTACGGATTTCCCGTTGTTCGTCGAACGCCTGCGAACCGCCAATGTGCGGGAATGGCGGGACAACCGCAGCGAAGGCGCGTCGTTCTATTTTCTCGACCCGGACGGGCACAAGCTTGAGGCGCATGTCGGGGATCTGGCGTCGCGGCTGGCGGCATGTCGGCAACGGCCGTATGCGGGGATGAAGTTCTTCGACGATCAGTAGGTCGATGCTGGAAGACCTGAGATAGACTTGCGTCCATTCATCCGGCGTTTCAACAGGAATTCCCATGACTCCATCGCTGCTAATGGCCATTCTCGCCTCGGGCTTCATTTACGGCATCACGCCGGGGCCGGGTGTGCTGGCGGTGTTTGGCATCGGTGCGGCGCGCGGGCGGCGGGCCGGAGCGGGGTTTCTGTGCGGGCATTTGCTGGGCGACGTGGTCTGGTGCAGCACGGCGTTGATCGCGATTGTCGGTGCGCGGGAAATCGGCAGCACCGCGTTCGATGTGCTGGGTGTATTCAGTGGGCTGTACCTGTTCTGGCTGGGTCTGCGTGCGGTTCGGGCTCGTCGCGGCAGCGCCGAGGCGCCTCAGGGGCCGGCTCGGCAGCCGTTCTGGCACGGCATCATGTTCGGTTTGACCAACCCCAAGGCATACCCGGTGGCGGTGGCGACCTTTACTGCGCTGTTGTCCAGCCGTGCGGAACTGCTGCATTGGTCGATGCTGCCATGGTTGATCATCCTGAGCTTCGTAGGTGGCCTTTTGGCCTACGCTATCCTCATAGGCATTGTCGGTGCGCGTCAGGTGCGCACGTTGTATCAGCGTCATGAACTGGCGATCACTCGTTTTTGCGGCGTAATGTTCATCGGTTTTGCCATCAACGCCCTGGTGCATGCGCTGCCGGGGCTGGTGACGAACAAGGCTTGAGGCTGATCGCAGGGAAGCGTCAGCTGCACAGTCATCGCTCGGGCGTATGACCGGTCAGGGAGGGTTGTTCAATGTTGCATTGTCCGGACACGCTCTCGGCATTATGGAAACCAGAAATTCCGCACCACTGGCGAGCTACATCGATCTGTTGCTGGACGCCGTCTGTGCGGTGGATAAACAAGGTCGCTTTGTATTTGTCAGCGCGGCCTGCGAGCGCATTTTCGGTTACACCCCCGACGAGTTGATCGGCCAGCCGATGATCGACCTGGTGCATCCCGCCGACCGACAGCGCACCCTCGATGCCGCGCGGGAGATCATGGGGGGCGAGCCCAAGCTCAACTTTGAAAATCGTTACCTGCGCAAGGACGGGCGGGTGGTGCATATTCTCTGGTCGGCGCGTTGGTCGCAGGTCGATCAGTTGCGCATTGCCGTCGCGCGCGACATCACCGAGCGCAAACAGGCCGAGTCCCGGCAAGCGGCGCTGTATGCAATCTCCGAAGCGGCCCACGCGGCGGAGGATCTGCTGGCGCTGTTCAAACGCATCCATTTGATTATCGGCGAATGGCTCCCGGCGTTGAATTTCTCCGTGGCGCTGTATGACGAGCACTGCGCGCAGCTGAACTTTCCCTATCACGTCGACGATCGTGAACCCCAACCCGAGGAGCCCGGAACTGTGACCGGGCGTCTTTGCAGTGAAGTGATTCGCAGCGGCTTGCCGATTCTGCTGACCCCGGATCAGGACGATCCGCCGGCGGGGTTTGCATCGCTGGTCGCGGGCCGGGATTCGCCTTGCTGGCTGGGTGTGCCTTTGAGTTCGCAGAACGGCACCATTGGCGCGCTGATCGTTAAAAGCGTACCCGGCGGCGAGCGTTACACCGAGCAAGACAAGGAACTGCTGCAATATGTTTGCGCTCAGATCGCGACCGCTATCGAGCGCAAGCAATTGCATGCCCGGCTCCAGCGCATGGCTCAATACGATCAACTGACTCAGTTGCCCAATCGCGAGTTGCTGCGCGAACGCCTCAAAGCGTCGCTGGAGCTGGCCCGAACAGACTCCGGTCAAATGGCTTTGCTCTACGTCGACCTCGACCGCTTCAAGCATGTCAATGACACCCACGGGCATACGGTTGGCGACATGCTGCTGCAAGCGGTCGCCAATCGGCTCAAGGGCTGCGTACGTGAAACCGACACCGTGGCGCGCATCGGCGGTGATGAATTTGTCGTGTTGTTGCACAGCATCCAGGCCGCGGAGGATGCCGAGCGTGTGGCGGGAAAAATCCGCCAGGTGCTGGTTCAGCCCCTGCGCCTGGACGGGCATAACCTGAACATCCAGCCAAGCATTGGCGTTGCGCGCTACCCCGAACATGGGACTGAAGAAAATCAATTGTTCAGGCATGCCGATGAGGCGATGTACAGCGCCAAGCGCCAGCAGCACCTGCGTCTCGGGGCCTGAAAAAACCGTCACCGTTCGTCGCAGCGTTGCCAGTTTTTCTAAACCTTTTTGGCGATGCAAATTCTTATTCTATGCGGGCGGCTGCTCGCAGCGATCATCATCAAGAGGATGAGAACCATGCCTACTTCAAAAAATCCAAGCCCGGGTAGTGCCCACGATCGAACGAAGGCGTCTGAAGCCGGTCGCAAAGGTGGGAAAACCACCACGACGACCGTTGATAAAGACTCCGCGAAAGGCGGCATGGGCCGCAAAGGTGGTCAGAAATCCCGGTAATAGTGAAAGTGGTTTTATTAAAGACGGGGGCGAAAGCCCCCGTTGGAATGTTCAAAGAAAGAAGGAGGGCGCGACCATGAGCCGGATGGCCACCCGTTTACGCAATGTCAGTTTTGTCACGTTACTGGGTCTGTTTGCCAGCAGTGCCTTTGCCCAGTCGGCTGCCGAATTCATCAACGAAGCGTCGGCCAAAGGCATGGCCGACATCGAAGCCAGTCGCTTGGCGCACCAGAAAACCGAGTCCAAAGAGGTCAAGGATTACACCATCGTGGTGATCAACGACCTCACCACCGCCAACCAGCATCTGGCGAAAATTGCCAAGCAACTCGATTTACCGGTCGCACCACGCGAAGAGGTGATGGACAAGGCCAAAACGCTGATTCCGGAGGTGAAGGACGACGCGTCCTTCGATCAGGCGTACGCCGCCAGTCAGGTGAAAACCACCCAAGAGACCATCGAGCAGCTTCAACAACAAGCGCAGACCACGGATGTGCCGCAAATCAAAGCGTTCGCCCAAGAGACCCTGCCCAAACTGCAAAACCATCTGCAAATGGCCAGGGCCCTGCAAGCCAGTCGCTAGCACCAATGGCGCGGGTGACGTCACCGGTCACCCGCGGGGGCAGGGACCAATTCATTCATCCTGTTTCTTTGTTTCCGGGACGACAGTGCCGTCCAGGGAAATCGTTTCGCCCTCGCCGAGGTGGCGATATTTCTTTCTCAACGCTTCCAACTGTTTGATATCCAGCGATTCGAGCCCCAGCATCGCGTTCTGCGCTTCTTTCGTTACTCGCAATAACTCATCGATCTTCAAGTGCAAAATGTCCGTGTCGCGGTTCTGGGTGTTCTGGATCAGGAACACCATCAGGAAGGTGATGATGGTGGTAGAGGTGTTGATGATCAGCTGCCAGGTATCGTTGAAATGGAAAATCGGCCCGCTCAAACCCCACAGGATAATCAGAACGATCGCCCCCAGAAATGTCCGGGGCTGGCCGGCCCACAGGGAGAGTTTCTGCGCAATTTTCGCGAATTTCATTGCCGTGTTCCTTATAAGGATGCGCCTGATTTTCAGACAGCATGGGCATGACGAAAATTCTGCTGAATATTGCCTGCGGGATGAAAAACCGCTGCGCTGAACCCTCTGTCAGAGTTCATCGCTCGGGGCCGAGAAAGTCGCAACCATTTCCACCGACATGGGTCACTACTTCAACCCCCTGAAACTGGAGAACAGCATGAACCTCGCCCGCACGTTTTACCTTTGTTGCTGCCTGCTTGCGTTGCAGGGCTGCTTCGATAACTCGGATAACGAGACCAAAGACAATACGGATGGCACCAAGTCTTCGGTGCAGATGCAGGAGAAGGGGGCGGATAGTAAATAGCGGCGATCCGACTTGCTTGCGAAGACGGCGGCATAGTCAATATTGATATCGCCTGACACACCGCATTCGCGAGCAAGCCCGCTCCCACAGGTTCCTCGCCTGAACTGGTATTGGTTGTCTACCTATCTGTTCATGCCGACAGCGTCACTTCAGTCTCCCTGCTGAAATACCCCAACACTTCACAACGCTGGTTGATCAGCATGAAGCTCAATTCGCAGGCCGCCACGCCTGGGGTCAGTTGCGAGCACTCCCAATAATGATCATCGGCCTTGTGGCTACCGGGTTGGGGCGGGCGCGGGGACTGCTGCTCGCTGTGGACGACCAGTTTGGGCGGCGAAAGGATCCCGGTATCGCCCACCGAAATGTTGTGAAATACCACGCTGTGTTCGGCCAGCAGGCTGACGGTCCTGCCGCGGATCGAAACAAGTACATCCGTGACTCTAGACATAGTAAAGCTCCTTTGAACATAGTGATTACCTGGCTACCTACCAGGTACGACAACGCTGGTTTGCCTTGCGGCCGTTGCAAACACACTACTGCGGAACCCACTCGATCACGGGGGACGAGCTGGCCTTGCTCCTTGCCTTGAAATGACGGGTTGGGTTCCTTCCAACAGGCCGCGAGTAGGACTATAGATGCCTCTGGCTGCAACCTGCACCGACAGGAGAACGATATGAGTTGGTCCGCCAAACAATACGTAGCGTTTGAAGATGAGCGCACGCGCCCGGCGCGTGACTTGCTGGCCGCCATTCCCGCAGTGGATGTCCAATCGGCCATCGACGTTGGTTGCGGCCCCGGTAATTCCACCGAGTTGCTGGTGCAGCGCTTTTCCAATGCCGCGGTGCGTGGGTTGGACAGTTCGCCCGATATGATCGAGGCCGCCCGCCAGCGCTTGCCTCAAGTGCAATTCGACACCGCTGACCTTGATAACTGGAACGAGACCGGCCCGTTCGACGTGATTTTCGCCAACGCGGTATTGCAGTGGTTGCCCGATCACGCCCGGTTGCTGCCGTCATTGGTCACCAGGCTTGCACCCGGCGGTAGCTTGGCGATTCAGATGCCCGACAACCTCAACGAACCGTCGCACAGGTTGATGCGCGAGGTCGCAGCGAACGGCCCTTGGGCTGACAAACTGGCAAGGGTCGCTGGCCTGCGAACGGAAATGGAGGATGCGGGCGGTTATTACTCGATGCTGCGTGCCCACTGCACCCGCGTCGATGTATGGCGCACCACTTACTATCATCCGCTCGCGGACGGCGCATCGGGCGTGGTCGAGTGGTTCAAGGGCAGCGGTTTACGGCCTTTTCTTGAGCCGCTGAATGAAGCGGAGCGGGTTCAGTATCTCAAGGAGTATCAGGCGGCGATCGAGCAGGCCTATCCGGCACTGAGCGATGGTTCGGTACTATTGCCGTTTCCGCGGTTGTTCATGGTAGCGACGCGCTGACCTGTAAAGGGACGCGCCTGGTCGTTTGTCCCTTGGGTTGCCCTCCGTCGAACCATCAGCCCTGCTGCAAAACCTTGAGCGCCGCCGAGGCCAGAAACCCGGAGCGACTTTTCTCTTCCGGATGATGCAGTACGTATTCGTCGATGCGGTTGAGCAAGTAACCGGGTAGGGTGATGTTGAGTTTCTGGGCCTTGCCCAGATATTTGGTGACATCGATGTCCACCACGGCCCACGTACACCCTGCGTACTGCGGATTGGCCGCATGCAGGGTCACTTTGTTGGCGGGCGGAATCGGTGATCCGTCTTCGGCCAATATCTCGAAATGACCTTCGATGGCTTCGCGCGCCATGGCCATGGCGTCATCCAGATCTTCCCCAGCGGAGAAACAACCCGGAATATCCGGTACTTCTACACCCCAGGCGTGTTCATCATCGCCCAAGGAAATCGCAATCGGGTAAAGCATGTTCGTCATCCTCCGAAGGCGCTGTCCATCGGCTCGTCAGAGCAGCGCCTGTTGCAAAATACTGATGGCCGTTTTTTTGAGCAGATCCTTTTTCGGATGAGGAACCGTTACCAGTCCCGGCTTGGTCGGATGCTTGAAATGGTGATGGCTGCCCTTGATCCGTACCAGATACCAGCCGTCTGCAACGATTTGGCTTATCAAAAAACGGCTATTCACATCACCTCCCTGTGGTGTGCTTGTGGTTACTATACCTACTGAGATTCACTAATCAACACTATAACCACCAATGCATCCTGAGCATCGATGTGTCAGCAGCATGAAATGAGTCTAGGAGGGCATTTGGCGATGGCTGGGGAAGGCCGGCTTTCTGTATTGCAGGGTTTTGCCGAGGCGCTGGAGAGAGAGAAATCAAATTTCAAGTATAAAAAAACCGGCCACTTCGGGCCGGCTTGTGTTCCCCGAGAATCACGCTTTAGCTTCTAAATCAGCTGATCAATCAACACCGCGTTGGTATAGACCAGGCTTCCATCGCTCGCTCGATGCCCGACCAAATGGAATTGACCGCGCCCGTGCTGCAAGTAGACGCGCATTTGGCAGTCGGACAAGGGGCCGTATCCCTCTGGCAAGATCAAATCCATTGAGTTCATGTCGACATCAACCATGGCTTCAGGCTCATGGGTTTTCTGCAGGCGTTCTTCAGCTTGCTCCAGACGCAGATGGAGGGGGCCATCGACATCAAAGCTGATCTCACCCACCGGGGTGGATTTTTGGGCGCCGCTGGGTTTGCACCAGCCTTCGATCGTCAGGTTACTCATGACGAAACCTCCGTCGTGGACTGCTGGACTCTGTAGCTCTTGTCTCTTCTCAAGCCATCCGCTTCTGGCCAGTTCTGCTATCCCGTCATCAGGGGTGAGTATAGCTGGCAACCCGGCCTCGCTAACCCGCATCAATTCGCTACGCCCATTAGTCCCGAGACGTAATGCTGATATCCATAGTTATATGTAGCGAATAGTTTTAAACGATTAACTTAATGTTCGAATTGGAATATCTGGCCAGCAGAAAAAGCGCTTGTTCCGTCCCTGCACTATACTTTGTGCTGACTTTACCGTCGGAATGGATGGTACTTGTCTGCCCTGCTTGGACGTCAGTGGCGATGCTGTTGCATAACCAGTGAACAACAGGAATAGGATGAATAGAAAATGGCAATAGCAATTATCTTGATACTAATCGTTATTGCATCAGTGTTGTTCCATATACTAGCGCCTTGGCATGCGACACCGGCAGCTTCCAACTGGGGATCAATAGACACCACCCTGTTCATCACCCTGATCATTAGCGGAATATTTTTCATCGCCATCACGGTATTTATGGCGGTCGCCGTGATGCGTTATCGTCACAAGGAGGGTGCCAGAGCGCACTATCAGCCAGAAAATAAAAAACTGGAAACATGGTTGATTATCGTGACCTCGGTAGGTATTGCCGCGATGTTGGCGCCAGGTCTGGTGGTTTACAGTGATTTCATCCAGGTGCCGAAAAATGCTTATGAACTTGAAGTGGTCGCCCAGCAGTGGCAGTGGGCCTTTCGCTTTCCCGGCCAGGACGGGAAGTTGGGTAAATCGGATATTAAGTTTGTTGATTTCACCAATCCCCTCGGCCTTGATCCCAAGGATCCTGTTGGGCAGGACGATGTGCTTATAAAAAGCAATGAGGTTCGCCTTCCGCTCGATCAGCCAGTGAAAGTTTTACTGCGCTCTAAAGATGTACTGCACAATTTCTATATCCCGCAAATTCGCAGCAAGATGGACATGGTGCCGGGGATGGTGTCGTACTTTTGGTTTACGCCGACTAAAACCGGGAAATATGAAATCCTTTGCGCTGAATATTGTGGTTTAGGTCATTACAACATGCGCGGCCAGATGATCGTGGAAGAGCAGGGCGCCTTCGATCAATGGCTGAACAGCCAACCGACTTTTGCGCAAACATTAACGACAGCTGCCAAACCCAGTCAGGACAGCGTGCTGGAAAAAGGTCGCCAGTTGGTCGAACAATACGGCTGCGGTGCCTGCCATAGCCAGGATGGCAGTACCCGTCTCGGCCCGGGATGGATGGGGCTGTACGGCCGCACTGAACAGCTTGCCGATGGCACCAGTGTGCTGGTCGATGAGGCCTACCTGAAAGAGTCGATCCTCGATCCGAAGGCCCGACTGGTACAGGGCTACCCGCCAGTCATGGTGGCCTATACTCTCACTGAAGATGAGCTGGGTGCTGTCGTCGCCCTGATCAAATCACTGGGTGCCGCGCCGCAAGAACCTTCTGCCAGCGAAAAGTTGGACAGAGGTGACGATCTGGCGACGCAGGGGCAGCGACTGGCCGAGTCGCTCGGCTGTCTGGCCTGCCACAGTGTCGATGGCAGTAAGGGTGTCGGCCCCAGCTGGCAGGGCCTCTATGGCGAGACCGTAACCCTTGCCGACGGTACGAGTATCAAGGTCGATGAGGGTTATTTAAAGGATTCGATTCTTAATCCAGGCACCAAAATCGTCAAAGGCTATGCAGCCGTCATGCCGGCCTTTACCCCGAGTGATCAGGAGTTGAACGCACTGATCGCTTTTATCAAATCCAAAGCGAATGCCGACGCTGATGCGAGCAAGGCGGAGCCAGGGAAGTAGCCATAAAGCAGCCAGGAATGCACCGAAACTTCGAACAGGAGGATGACGTGATGGCCTATGCGGAGCAAGCCGAAACAGAAGCACTACACGAACCTAAAAGCTTCCTGACCAAATATATCTGGAGTCAGGACCACAAGGTCATAGCCATTCAATACTCCTTGACGGCTATATTCGTGGGCGTTATCGCCGTGGTGTTGTCCGGCTTGATGCGCATACAGCTAGGCTTCCCCGGCACTTTGGAGTTCATGGACGCCAGTGCTTACTATCAGGCGATGACCATGCACGGCATGATCATGGTCATTTACTTGCTGACGGCCTTGTTTCTGGGTGGCTTCGGCAACTATCTGATCCCGCTGATGGTGGGCGCCCGCGACATGGTCTTCCCCTATGTCAACATGCTGAGTTACTGGTTCTACCTGCTAGCGGTAGTGGTGCTGCTCTCCAGTTTCTTTGCCCCTGGCGGCCCCACCGGTTCGGGCTGGACGCTCTATCCGCCACAGTCCATTTCTCAGGGAACACCGGGGGTGGAGTGGGGCATCGTCCTGATGCTCGTCTCACTGGCGATTTTTATTGTTGCAGCCACCATGGGCGGGTTGAACTACGTCACCACGGTGTTGCAGGCGCGCACGCACGGCATGACATTGTTTCGCATGCCGCTCTCCGTATGGGGCATCTTCATGGCCTCGATTATGGCCTTGCTGGCTTTCCCGGCGTTGTTCGTCAGTGCGGTCATGATGCTGTTCGACAAGCTGTTGGGCACCAGCTTCTTTATGCCGGCGATGGTTTCGCTTGGGCAGCAGCTCGAGCACCAGGGTGGCAGCCCGATCTTGTTCCAGCACCTGTTCTGGTTCTTCGGCCACCCGGAGGTCTACATCGTGGCTCTGCCTGCGTTTGGTCTGGTCTCCGACTTGATCAGCACGCATGCGCGTAAAAATATCTTCGGCTACCGAATGATGGTGTGGGCCATTATTGCGATTGGCGTACTCAGCTTTGTGGTCTGGGCGCACCATATGTATGTCAGCGGAATGAACCCGTACTTTGGCTTTTTCTTCGCCGTCACCACCTTGATCATCGCGGTGCCGACCGCACTGAAGGTCTACAACTGGGTGCTGACCCTGTGGCGCGGCGACATCCATCTGACCGTGCCGATGCTGTTTGCCCTGGCCTTTATCGTCACCTTCCTGGTCGGCGGTTTGACCGGATTGTTTCTCGGCAATGTGATCGTGGATATTCCGCTCTCGGACACCTATTTCGTCGTTGCCCATTTTCATATGGTCATGGGGGTCGCACCGGTACTGGTGGTGTTCGGCGGCATTTATCATTGGTTCCCGAAAGTAACCGGGCGCATGTTGAACGACACCCTGGGCAAGCTGCATTTCTGGATTACCTTTCTGGGTACCTACGCCATCTTCTTCCCCATGCACTACCTGGGTTTCCAGGGCATGCCACGCCGTTACTACGCCTATGAAAACTACGCGTTCATTCCTCAATCGGCGCAAGAGTTGAATGCCTTCATTACGGTGATCGCATTGATCGTCGGCGTTTCCCAGCTGCTGTTCCTGTTCAACCTGGCCTGGAGTGCATTCAAGGGCAAGCCCGCAGGCAGTAATCCGTGGGGCGCGGCCAGTCTGGAATGGCAAACGCCGAACACCCCGCCGATACACGGTAACTGGGGAGCGAAGTTGCCGGTCGTGCACCGCTGGGCCTATGACTACAGTGTGCCGGGGATAGAGCAGGATTTCGTTGCGCAAACGGTCTCCGCCGAGGAGCTGGAGCAGATGCGGCAACTGAGTGCCGGAACCAAGATAGCGGACGTTAAAACATGAAAAGGCTGCTATTGAGAAACGCCGACGATGCTGACCCCGGCGGCAGTTGGAGTCGCGACCCTGGGGGTATTCAGGGCACCGAGGGTGCCGATAGAAGCCAAATCGCAAGAGTGGGCCTGCGCTTGTTTCTGGTTGTGGTGAGTTCGTTATTCTTTCTCTTCCTGTTCGCCTTTATTGCCCGTTCACAAATGGCCGACTGGCTCCCCCTGACAGACCCCTTGGCGCCGTTAGCCAATCTCTGGCAGCTATGGCTGAATTCGGCTTTTCTGGTATTGAGTTGCATCGCACTGCAGTGGTCTCGTATGGCCGCCCGGCAGGCTCGACTGGGCGCAACGGTCATGGGTTTTGCATTGGGGGGCGTATTTGCCATTGCCTTTCTGGTGGGGCAACTCTGGCTCTGGCAGCAGTTTGTCGCCTGGGGCTACTTTGTCGCCAGCAATCCGGCCAACAGTTTCTTCTACCTGTTGACCGGTCTGCATGGGCTACACCTGCTGGGCGGGCTGATAGCCTGGAGCATCATCGCCGCTAAATTCCTGCGTCGCGTGCCGTTGGCGCAATTCAGCGTCCGCATAGAGCTCTGTACCACCTATTGGCATTACTTACTGGGTCTTTGGTTCGTGCTATTCGCCTTGCTGGCCAGCACGCCGCAAACCTATGAAGCCATCGCCAGATTCTGCGGCCTGAGGTGAAAAGCCATGGCATCGCACCCACTCGCCCCAGGCGAATCCAGTTCATCCAATCCACCAGACTCACCGCCTGCACCGGGATGGCAGGGCATCGCCAGCGACTGGGCCTCGGATAGAGAGGTCTTCAAGCAGGTCCCTTGGGGCAAGGCGATGATGTGGATATTCCTGCTCAGCGATACTTTTATATTCACCTGTTTTTTAACCGGCTACATGTCGGTACGCATGACCATCACCACCGCCTGGCCGAACCCCAGTGAAGTGTTCGCATTGACGATTGCCGGTCAAGAAATCCCGCTTATTCTGATCGCCATCATGACCTTTGTGCTGATCAGCAGCAGCGGGACCATGGCCATGGCCGTTAACTTCGCCTATCGCCGTGATCGCGCGAAAACCGCTGCCCTGATGCTGGCGACCGCGGCCTTGGGCGTGACCTTCGTCGGCATGCAGGCATTTGAATGGAGCAAGCTCATCGCGGAAGGGGTGCGTCCTTGGGGGAACCCCATGGGGGCGGCGCAGTTTGGTGCCAGCTTTTTCATGATTACCGGTTTCCACGGACTGCATGTGTCAATCGGCGCCCTCTACCTCGGCATTGTGGCGCTGAAAGTAATGCGGGGAGATTATGAGCGCTCCGGAAACTATCAGAATGTCGAGATAGCCGGGCTCTACTGGCACTTCGTGGACTTGGTGTGGGTGTTTATTTTTGCTTTCTTCTATTTATGGTAGAGGAGCACGGGTGATGGCACATGTTCAGGGTCAGCAACATCCAATCAGTTTGTACCTTAAAATTTGGGGGCTGTTATTCGTCCTCAGCACGCTGTCGTACCTTGTCGACTATTTCCACTTCCATGGCTACCTTCGGTGGTCCCTGATTATCACTTTCATGTTGTTGAAGGCAGGTTTGATTGTCTCCATCTTCATGCACATGGCCTGGGAACGGTTGGCCATGGTCTACGCCATATTGTTGCCACCGTTATGTTTACTGGTGCTCGTCGGGCTGATGGCCACCGAGGCAGACTATGTTTTCCTCAGCCGGGTCATTTCCTTCGGCCAATAAATAGCTTCCGGTGGCCTTGAGTCGACAGGGGCTAACCCGAAATCACTCGCTTGAACTGATGCCATTTGTGCTGCCAGGCCACTGTCCAGTGGGGGGCTGCCGTTCCCGTGCCGGCGATCGTCAGCGCTGGATGATGTTCGATTACCCGGTCCAATACCGGTTCCTGATCCGGTTCAACATCCACGAAGAAGATATGTTTTCCATCTTCTACCATCTGTTTAAAATTGCGGAAGTGAGCGTTCGGCACCTGAATACCAAAAAAACCGCCTTCCCAGATGCAGAAGCCAAATATAACAATGGCCAGGAAGATAAAAGGCACCCAGCCTGCGGCGGATTCAGTCCAGCCCATCCAATAGGCGCCGGCAAGGATCAGCGCCGCGAGTGGCACACCGACCACAGCACCAATCTCGCCAGAGTGAACAACATCCTGTTTCATTAACGAGTTAACCTCGTGGAGGTGATGTTCTTCCACATCAGCCACTTGTTCACTGAGCACATGAATTTGTTCGGTATTGATGCCGTTTGCTTCCAGTTCATTTTCAACGGCTTCGAGTTCGTCGAGATTGTCACTGATGTAATAGTGCCGATTCATGCCACACCTCCCATCTCGTGTTGGCTGTAGACCTCCTCTGTCCTGCAGCCTTTAACTGAGATTTGCAGTCGGTATCTGTGTCCATGGGGAACGTTACATGCTTCATGCAATTCGAAAGAAGTATAGCATTCGCTAGCATGCGGGGCGGGAAGCGACAAGGACTGGAAAGCAGCATTAGGGCCTGGCGCACCCAGCCCGATTCCACCAAATCCCAGACATAAAAAAACCGGCCATCAAGACCGGTTTTTTCTGTTCCTGCATCTCCCGTCAAAAAACAACGTAAGACTGAAATCTGAGTGGAGCGGGTGAAGGGAATCGAACCTTTATTGGACGAAAGGGCGGGTGAAGTGTGTAAGTGTGTAAATATGTGAGGCCCCCACGAATTGCCCGGCAACCGTTTACGGCATGGTGCATCCCCATCGGTCTTCACTCACCTGGTGAGTACTGGCGCCGACTCCCGATTCAAATCCCCCCCCCCAAAAAAAACAGCTGTAGCATGGGGGGCAGATCAAACCAGACTGCCGCTCGATCCAGCCTCATCAGGCTTTACGCTGCAACGCGGAGCAATTCCTGAGGTGTCCGGTATTTTTGCACAGGCTTGGACTTGTAGTGGTCTAATGAAACCGGACACCCATTTAGCCCGACCTGATTGACAGTCATTCAGACCATATGAATTGCCACCCCTTTAGATCCTTTAGCCAGGTATTTTGAGGTCATCTGCAATCGCCTGGAGCGATTTTTCCGAAGCCGAGGCTACCAGTGATTCCCAGGTGCTCCATCACCGTCAGCAAATAACAGGTGATGGGGCAATGGCTCGGGCGTCTTATGTTTGCCTACCCTGTAAAACGCAGTAGTTTCACTTACAGCCCAAGACTCCATGCGAGCTGTGGAATTCTCTGGTCGCCAGTAGTTGGCGTAGACGTAGCGGAGCCTGGTGCCTTCGGCGTCGAACCTACTCATTTCCATCGCATTGAGTATGTGGCGCATATCATCTGCAGACGACCCGCCCAATGCTTCGTAGCCCACATGCACCGCACTAGGTATCTCCAGAGTAAGCTGCTGTGAGGCCCGCCCTACAGTGCTTCGGAAATGCTTTGCCTTGGCTTTTGCAGCCTGGAATGACTCGCTTCGCCAGCTCACGATGCTTGCTTGATAAACCCGATCGGCATGCAAAGGCATCCGCGTGGAGGGCGTCCACTCGGCGCTGAAACTGTGATCATACGATAGGTCGTAAGAACCTTTGATAAGCTCGACCATACGGCTTGAGCCGTAGTAGACATCGTCATGCGCCATGACGGTCTCCAGCATCGTCCAGTCTGCGTCCCGGATATGCATGATCAGGTTGTCTTTCTCCAAAACTAGCCGCGCTTGCGGGTTCGCAATGTAGCTCTCCACGTGTTTGATCAAGGTATCGGCAGGGTACTCTTTGAGTTCCCGAAGGTATCGCACATCCACCAGTAACCGACGGCGTAAACGCCGAGCTAATTCGTGAACGGGCTTGGCCAAGGCCTCCGCACATGCGTGTTCTTCCAGCTCATAGCCGGAGCGGTTAATGCGTTTGCATTCCACTGCCCAACGTCGGCGGTTACTACTGACCACTAAATCTGGCGTCTTGGAACTACCTAACTGCTCGGGTACGAACTGAACGTTTGCCCAGCTTCGGCTCTTGTATGCGCCTGCTACCAATATTTCATACAGTCCCGCGTCAGGCGTCTTTCGTCCTTTCTTGAGTAGGGTTTCGACTCTGTCGTTCACACCCTCGATCTGCATGAGGTGGGCCAGGAGGTGGCCGATACGATGCATGACTGGGGCGATTCGAAACCCCTCGGGCACAAAGAAATTCCGCCTATCCTGAGCGAAAGCATTGGCCTGATGGATGTACCAGAAAATGGCATCGTTCGGATCGTAAAGCGGGACTTGCTCACCCTGTGCCCATTTCGTTAGGGCGCTTTCGTAATTGGCTTGCACATTGTCCATGCGAGTTTCCCAGTCTCGATGCTCAATGACCGAGCGAAACCACGCAATGGCATCGAGGCACGGTTGATCGATCCAATCCTGGCCATTGCGGGGGGCTATCCAAAGCGGGGAGTTCATGTTTTAGGCCCTTCCTAGGGATGAGTATCTTGATGAGATTATGTCCCAGGTGCTCTCGGAGCGTGGCTGGCCGCGATGTATACCAGAGAGCACCAATTGCCAGAACGCAATCAGGTCAGAGGTGGCTTGTTCCATCCGCTCAAATGGGGGATGTCCGTGTCCTTAGGTATCATTAGTCCCATTTTTTTCATCAGCACAATACTATTCAAGTAGTAAGCAATCTTCTCTGTCGGAATGAAGTGCAAAAGCCCGCGCTTCTCGCTTGCAAGCGTCACCATACCCGTGAATTTCCACACTTCATCGAGATCGGCGATGACTACTGAACCACTCATGCCACGTAGGTCATCCGGGCGATCGCCCTCGATTTGAATAGTTGAAAGGCCCTCAACCTTCGGCTCGGTAAGGTGCCCTCTGAAACAGTCCATCTCTGCTGCCAATTCCTTTTTTTCGTAGTCGTATTCTCGGCCTTCGTCGGGAAAACCGAAGACGTAGAAGCAATCGACGGCTCCAAACTTTTCGATTTCGACATGGAGGGCTGCATCCAGGCTTGCAAGACCTGCTGCGAATAGCCCTGCCTGCTGAGACTTTACGATTCGAACAATGACCAGGTCAGAGTCGGGATCGGGATCGGGATTGAATTCATCCCAGAAGACTGCGCAGAGGTCGAACAAGATGGAAATAGGAGCGCGGCGAAGCAGAATCTGCAACTCGTCATGGGTTGCGCCTTGGGCATTAAGCACGTGTTGGGCCGTCACGAGGAAGAGTTCCTCCGCGTCTCCAGTACGAAAGCGGTGCCTGCCCCATGGTGGGAATAGTGCTCGTTGAGGCGCTCGCTACTGAGGAGCACCGGATGAACCAAGCCCAGCATCATGTCTACAAAGGCAGATGGCGAGATGTATTCTTCTAGATGCTGCAGTCGAGCCTCATGGCTATGGCCTTTACACGGCGATTCAGGCCGAGGCGCCGGCAGTGCTGAGCAGGCCCTTGAAGCTCCGCACACCATCGCCAAACTTGCCTGCACATCAACGAGCTCGTAAAAGCGGTTCATGGACTGCTGGTTGGCAAGATATTTTTGGTGGCGTACCGGAGCGTCACCTCATACTACTAACCGATGGATATTCGCGTTCATATGCCACTCATGCTTGTCATGCCGTGCCTATCAATCACGGCGCCAACGGCCATTTTCATTGTCGCTTTGAGCAAAGGGCGGCCATACGGACGCATTACGCGGCAGGCACAGCAGAGTCATCGTATATTCGTATTTTTCGGACTGGATCTTCATCTCGCGCACGCTGGCGCTTCGATCAGCGTGTGGAAACCATAGCGATGCTGGAAGCTCAATTCCTTGGCGCTCCTGCGCAACGTTAGGGGACGCGGCCAGTGAACCTGCAGGAATTTCCACAGCTCCTTGGCGTGTCCGAAAAAAGGCCCCGTTCTTGCGTGCAGTAGCACTGGGGAATGCCCACTTCATGAATCCATCGCAAGAAAGGATGAGTATTGCGCTCTCTTCGGTGCACTGAATCCATTTCAATGCTGCAGCCGTCAGTGAAACGCCATAGCGCATCGCACAGTGACGCAGCACCTCGAAGTCGACGCTCGTGGTGAGCTGGTTACGGAAGTCATTAAGCGGCATCAGCAGGAAAGAAGCGAATAGATCAGCTTCGGCTTCAATATTCTTGTCCTCCCATGACAGCATGTCATCACTGCTGCATTTGAACTCGTCGCGCTTGAGGCGGTGCAGAATGTAATGACCAAGCTCATGGGCCTGGGTAAAGCGGATTCGACCGGGTGACTCCAACCCACTGTTGTAAAGCAGCATCCAGCGGCTTCTTGCTTCGTTGGCAAATAGCGCCCCATCAAATCCCTTGATATCGACCGCATCCACCTTGGCAATGGGATCAGGCCAGTTAAAGACCTCCGCTGTATCCAGAGCCAGTTTTGGTACATCTACGGGAAAGCGCGGAACCCCATGAACCTGACTGAAAAAATCACAAATCTTGGTCAGTCGAATTGCAGCTTTCTGCGGTGTCCACACCTCAGGCTCAGGCATTTTCAAAAATCCTTTTTGAATGTATCCAGAATCTTTCTCAGCTGCGCCTTGGCATCTGGTTCAAGATTCTTGTATCCACGAAAGAAAGCCTCGTCGAGATGTTTCTCTTCAGGCTCCCTCAGATCATCCTCGAAAAAGTAAGCAGTTCCTACTCCCAAAACATCTGCCAACGCGGTGAGCTTTTCAGCAGAAGGGCGTTGAGATTCCCGATTTTCAAGCTCCCATAGGTAGCTCTTGCTCAACCCCGCCATGTCCGCGAGCTTTTCCAAGGTCAATCCGCGCTGCTTGCGCAGGTCGCGGAGCTTCTCGCCGAGATGGGTAGCCATGTCCTATCTCCTCCAGTAGTGGTGAAAAATGTACCACGATTCCGAACAAATCGTTTGACAAAGACGCTAAGCGGGGGCAGTTTGTCACAAAGTTCGCTACTCCGAACTTTTTGTTTGGCTAGACGACATGCCTTCTGAGCTCCTCGCCCGGCCTTAGTACCTACAGATCTCCAAGGGGGGATGAGATGTCGAAAGAGCACGTTGATCACAAGGATATAGCCCGATTTGCGGAAGAGCGGGTGAACCTGCCCAAAGAAAAGGCGAAGGAGTACCGGGAACAGGCAGGACGCCTGCAGGACAAGCTGGAGGGCTATCTGTCGGACCATCCTGATTTTTCGCTCAAGCGCATGATGGTATCGGGCAGCTTGGCCAAGGGTACGGCTCTGCGTTCGCTGAATGATATTGACGTTGCGGTTTACATCAGTGGCTCAGATGCACCACGCGACACCCGCGCTCTTCTGGATTACCTGGCGGAACGACTGCGTAAGGCGTTCCCGAATTTCAGCGCGGATCAAGTCCAGCCTCAGACGTACTCGGTAACCGTGTCTTTCAAAGGGTCTGGCCTGGATGTCGATCTCGTACCGGTCTTGTACTCCGGCCTACCGCAGTGGCGGGGTAACTTGGTTAGTCAGGAGGATGGGTCTTTCCTGGAAACCAGTATTCCGTTGCACCTTGAGTTCGCGAAATCGAGAAAACGCGCGTCCCCGACGCATTTCGCTCAGGTTGTTCGACTCGCCAAATACTGGGCACGCCTGATGAAGCAGGAGCGTCAGGACTTCAGGTTCAAATCCTTCATGATCGAGTTGATCCTTGCCAAGCTGAGCGACAACGGCGTGAATTTCTCCAATTACCCTGAAGCCTTGCAGGCGTTCTTTACCTATCTGGTCACCAGCGAGCTCCGCGAGCGAATCGTCTTTGAGGATAACTACTCTGCCTCCAAGGTGGGCCCTTTGACTGATCTGGTTCAGATCATCGACCCGGTTAACTCCGATAACAACGTGGCCCGTTTGTACAACCAGCGCAATGTCGACGCGATCATCGACGCGGCAATGGACGCAGGTGACGCTATCGACGCCGCATTCTACGCGCCGACTAAACAGCTGACGGTGGGCTATTGGCAGAAGGTCTTTGGCTCTTCTTTTCAGGGGTGATCACACTATGTCTTCCTACAGTTTTACGGTTGCTGAGTCGCAGACTTTTACCGTCACCCATGCCCGCCACATGGCAGCCAAGGTTGCAACGGATTTGCGCCGTATGCAGCGCTTCTATGGCAAACCCAGCGATGTCTCGATCGAGCAATACGAGGCGGAGCTGATTGTGCTGCTCAAGGCAGGGTATCTAGGTGAGGTTACGTACGGCTTTAAACGTGGCGACGATTGGATCGAACCGACGTTGAGATACACCGCGGGCGACCTGATTGGATCGGGCTCTGATGATGACCCAGGGCGTGTTCGGCAGGGGCGGGACGTTTCCGGCGCGTCTTTCTATAGCTACCTGACTTACAGCTCGAAATACCATAACGCTTCGTCTGCAGATACGGAGAGCGCCCTGAAAGACTTGCCATTTGCGCGCGGCAGCGCATCGGAACCCGGCATCAGTGGTTATCTCGACAACGACAAAACCTACTCAGCGGGCGGTCGCGCCCTCAATCGCGCAAGCGTAAGGAGCTACTGATGAACGTGAAACCGTCTCTGGACGAACTGTTTGAGCGGCGTGTGTCTTTCCCTGACTTTGAACCACAGGAGCGTCTGGCGCGGCTTGTGGGTCTTGATGATCAGAAGGATCGGCTCGCCAAGGTATTGGGCTTGCTGGTCAACCCTTTTGGCTTGCAGGAGTGGGCGGAGAAGTATCACCCGCAAGCTCGGGCTGCAGTCGATACCGTAATGCGCCGACCACCTCTTGCTGTACTGGCTGGGGATGTCGGATCTGGGAAGACTGAATTGGCGGAGACGATCGGGGACGCTGTCGCTCGGCAAGAAGGCATTGATATCACACTCTATCCATTGAGTCTCGCGACCCGGGGTCAGGGGCGAGTGGGCGAAATGACTCAACTGGTTTCGGCTGCCTTCGACTACACAATCGAGGCTGCTGAAAAGCTCAAGAATCGCAGTGGTAAGGCTCGGGGTGCGGTGCTGCTGCTCATTGACGAAGCTGACGCCCTGGCTCAATCCCGAGAAAACGCTCAAATGCACCATGAGGATCGAGCGGGGGTAAACGCCTTAATTCGCGGCATCGATCGTATTGCAAATCAGAAGCTGCCGGCAGCTGTGCTGATGTGCACCAACCGTCTAAAAGCTCTCGACCCTGCAGTCCAACGGCGTGCGGCGGAAGTTTTGACATTTGGCCGTCCAGACGAGACCCAGAGGCGGTATCTGCTGACGACCAAGTTGCAAGGCATCGGGTTGGGCGTTCAGGCGATTGATGAGCTCGTTAAGCTGACCGGCCCGCGAGCAGTTGATGCGCCAGGTTTTACATTCTCCGACATCAACCAGCGACTGATCCCTGCCATTGTGCTTTCGGCCTACCCGCGCTCAGCAGTGGACGCCAGAACAGCACTACTGGCAGCCAAAGCAATGCTACCTACACCCGCTTTCCAGGATCGTTAACCAGTTGGGTCGAGCAGGTGCTAGGCATGATGCTCGACCCATATCCGTTTTTTCGGAGGCTATATGTCAACATGGTCACTTTCTACATTGCTTGCATCTCTGCATGACGATATCCAGCTCCGTTTAGGAACAGCGCGCAAAGCGTTTGCACATCCCGGCGCAAAGGGTGACGCGAGCGAGGGTGTGTGGATCGAGATGCTTAATACATATCTTCCCAAGCGTTATCAGGCCGCTAATGCGTTTGTAGTAGACAGCCTGGGCAACTTCAGCGACCAGATCGACGTAGTGGTCTTTGATCGGCAGTATTCCCCATTCATCTTCAAATTTGATGAGCACATCATCGTGCCAGCAGAAAGCGTTTATGCTGTTTTTGAAGCGAAGCAGACAGCTTCGGCGGATCTTGTCGCCTATGCCCAGCGAAAGGTCGCCAGCGTTCGCAAGCTTCACCGTACTAGCCTGCCAATACCTCACGCAGGTGGTGTATACCCAGCTAAACCATTGATTCCAATCCTGGGCGGTCTGTTGACCTTCGAGAGTGATTGGAGCCCGGCATTGGGGCCGTCGTTCGATAAAGCTCTCAAAGTGGATACGGCTGAAGGAAGACTAGACCTCGGTTGCGTGGCTTCCCATGGTCATTTTTTCTACGATGTCGGCGGCAATACTTTTAATTTTGAAAGTGAAAATAAGCCAGCGACGGCGTTCCTATTCAAGCTCATAGCGCAGCTCCAATTCAGCGGCACGGTGCCCATGATTGACATCGATGCCTATGGAAAGTGGTTGGCCAAATAGTTGTTTACCAATTTGCGTAGCCGCCAAGTAGGGAAATCCATATGAATAAAAAAACCGCACTTACTGAACTGCCCCGGGTTTACTAGACACCTCCGAGGCGTTTCGGCACTCCCCCCTAAATCAATCGTTTTCTCGCTCGCGTACATGCTTGCTGACGGTTTGCCTTGATACGCCAAGCCGACGGGCAACCTCTGCCTGTGAATGTCCTTCATCCATCAACTCGAAGATGTCGCTCTTCAGTTTGGTCGCTTTCGCGGTGACAGGGTGTGCGGTTTTGTCCAGTTCGTTGGAAACCGAGACGTCCAGCAAGTTCGATGAATCGAGGTCGTCATGGAGGCGACGGAGAATCTCGCGTGGTGATTGCCCACGATGTGCCGCGTAAACGACTGTCAGCAGAGACAGCGGATCAAGTTGAAAGGACTCAGCAAGCTGCTCACTTACCTCCAGTGACACCGATCTCTCAGCTGCCTCCAAGCGGCTGATTTGAGATTGGTTGATCTGCTTTGCAATTTTCTGCTGCGAGAGCTTTTTGTGGGCTCGCAGAAATTGCAGTGTTGCGGCATAGGCGGTGCGAAGCGACATTCAAGCGTTCCCGTCAAATAGAACGATATGTCGAATTTGTGTTGTCAGACGCAAATGCGTATTGGCATAATGATCTGACAAGGTCGCTATGTCTGAGACAGACGAGTGGGATAGGCCTTTGGGCAAGCTCCCTATTGCGGTGCTCGCAGGCGTCAGCATCGAAACGTTCCTTTCGAGAGAAATGCACCTTTCAATATAGAGCTAAATCGAGTCAGGGCCTTGGTTGTATCTCCCTGATTTGTGGCGCCGATAATGGATGGCGCTTTCCAGTTGTCGACCTACTTTTTGGAAATGGGCGAAACATGAAAATCCAGATTTTCTCGGATCTGCACAACGAGTTCGCCCCGTTTGAACCGCCCACAACGGATGCTGACATCGTTGTGTTGGCCGGCGACATCGACACCCAAGCGAGAGGCGTCAGTTGGGCAAACGAGGTGTTCAGCCAGCCCGTCATTTATTGCAGCGGCAACCACGAGTTTTACAAAGGCCACATCGACCACACGCTTCGCAAAATGCGAGAGGCCGCTGCGCCGCATGTGCATGTGCTGGAAAACCAGACCTGGATTTGCAACCAAACGCGTTTTTTGGTCACGACGGCTTGGACGGATTTCTCCTCCAGCGGTGATGCGATGGAAGCGATGATCACGTGCGGGATGTGGATGAACGACTTTCAGGTGATCAGAGCCGAGGAACGATTTCGGCGACTACGCCCGTCGGACGTGATTGAGCGAAACCACGAAGCGTTTGACTTTTTGGCTATCGAACTTGCAAAGCCTTTCGAAGGAAAAACGGTTGTCATCACGCACCATTGCCCGGTTCCGGAGGTGGCTGGCGATAAGAATGACGGCCATTTAAGTGCGGCTTATACCAACCGGTGGCACTCACTTCTTCCGATGGCAGACGTTTGGATTTTTGGACATACACATAGGGCTATCGATATCGAGCTGGGCGGATGCCGGCTCATCTCAAATCCTCGTGGTTATCCCCGAGAAGACACAGGCTTCATCTCGGATTTCACGATTGAAGTCTGAGCGGTGATGGAGGAGGGGGAGGATGTACTGGATCAAAACTTACGGAGCGAGATTGTCCGACTTCAGGTTTCATAGGTATCCAGCGGTCATTGAGAGAGCGCGAGCTGCCATTGCTGATCCAGACGTTGTTGGGTACCTGTTGTGTGCTCTGGAGCTCCCTCCAAAAATCACAGGGCTGCTGTTCTGTGACCCTGCGCAAAGGTACCCCGAAGGCTTACCCATACATGCACTACCTGTTGTAGATCGAAGCCAGCGTGCAGGCTACGACGTTTTTACGACTATCGATGGTGGGATTTTTGTCGTCGCTCACTGGCTGTTTGAGAACGGTGCCTTAGATCGGTTCGACCGAGTTCATTGATGTTTTTGGTGGGGCGCTTGTGGTGATGAACGAGGCTTAGGAAAGAAAAAATGGGGCTCCCAATATGCGTTTTGGACGCCAAGAAAATTGATTTCGGTGTCCAAGTGACAGGCTACCTGTGCTGCGCTGAATTCCAGCCTCCCTGCATGATCGGAGTGGTTTTTTCTGAAACACGCGGGCGGTTTGAGGACGGGAAAACGATCCGTACTTCCAGGCTCGAAAGGGTATTCGAACTGATGGGATATCAGCTTTGTGAAACTCACAACGGAAGCCGATACGTTGTTTGTCACTGGTGGCATGAGAACGGCGCTATGCCCGAGATCAATATGATCCACTAGCGAATTATAGGCTTTTCAATCGGCATCCAAGGTTACCCAATTCCCAGGATGCACGGCTCCCAGATGTCTGGATCCGTGCCGCTTTATAAGTCTTTAGAAAACTAGGCAGCAGTGTGCAAGCAGATTTGATTGAAGATGTGCTGTATGGCCCCGCGCAGATTCTCGGAGGCTCTCAGCTTGAAGACGGTGAGCTCATTCAACTGGCGCGTGAGGAGTTCGAGGGTCAGCCATTTTGTATTGTTCGGAATTGGATGTTGCTCGACCTCCTGCTCACCGAGGCCCAGGAGCGCGAAGTACGGAAGCAGGGACTTCAGCCCACTGTCCTATTCATAAGCAAAGCTGTGTTTGACAGCGAAGCTTGCCCCCCAACTGGCGATGGTTTCATCACTGGCTATCAAAAAGATTTCCACGGATGCTTTTTTGAAAGCAAAGACACGCTGTACATCCTGGCTGGTCGAGGCTCCCGAAAGCATGCGAGCTTGCCTGCTGTGACGTCGTTGAGGGAGGCCGTAAAAGCAACTTAGGGGTCGCGTCGGAAGGTACGGTCGTCAGCATGTCAATGCACACCAGCCCTTTGTATGTTTCTTTCTTTTGTCGATGTATTGTGGATCCCTATCACTTGCTTGCAGCGTCGGGAGAAAGGGATGACGTCGGCACTACAGGACTTCCAGCAATTCGTGCACTGGATTCACGATCCGGCCATAGGCGCATCAGAAGATGCCCGCCGCTTTGCAAACGTTGTATTGGATAACTTCGTCAGCGTTGCTGATACGACCCGTCACCGTAGCCAGCGCTCATTTCTACTTGCCGATTTGGCCCGTAAATCACTCCTTACGATCAATCCTGCCGAGCCTCAGATTCAGCCACTTAAACCTGGCGCCGGATGGAAATGGAAGAGACTCTCACATCTTACTGTGGGGCCATTTCGTGGATTCAGGTATCCAGAACCGTTCGATGTTCAAAAACGGATCACCATGTTTTATGGGCCTAACGGCAGTGGCAAGACCAGTCTCTGTGAAGCATTGGAGTTCGCGTTATTGGGTGCGGTGGATGAGAGCGGCATAAAGAGAATTGCCATCAACCGCTATCTCTCTAATTCTCACGAAGGTCGTTACGTTCCCCCGATACTCACAGCAACCACCATCGAAGGTTTATCTATACCGGTAGTAGCAGACCCGGACGCCTACAAATTCTTCTTTGTCGAAAAAAATAGAATCGATGCATTTTCCCGGATAGCGGCGAAACCTGCCGGAGAAAAAACAGAGCTGATAGCTGCCCTATTTGGGATGGATCAGTTCAATGAGTTTGTAGGGCACTTCAACGAGACAATGGATGGGCAGCTTACGTTGCTGCCCGCCAAGCAGACCGAGCTGATCGGCAAACGGGGGGCACTGTCCCAAGATTTATCGGCAGTGGCTAATGAGGCTGCTGCACTCTTGCAGCTAGCCAAAAACGAGAACGCGTACGCTGATAGATTTCAAGCCGGAATGACTTACCCGATGTTGCTGAGCTCTATCGGAAGTCACGGCATTCCTGGACGATTACAGGAGCTTGAGGCCCTGCTGAATCAGCCACCACCTTTTGTTTATGGCATCAGTAGCAATGGACTTGTGGAGGCTTACAGAGCCGCCGATGCTACTCATGCCATAGTCGAAGCTAGCGAAAAGGAGCTGGCCAATCGCAGCAGTGATGTTTCATTTCAGGATTTATACAACGCTGTTCTAGGGCTCCAACACATCGCTGGTGATCATTGTCCAGCATGTGATACGCCGCTTACTGGAGAGCACCGTGTAACCAACGATCCTTACTTGAAGGCGACTGCAGGTCTGGCTGCTTTGAAGGAACTAAGCATTATCCAGGCCGGACACGCGCAAGCGCTAGAAAAGCGGCGTCTCGCCTCGGAGACACTCCGAGTGTTTTTGGCTAACTTCGCTCAGCGAGTCGGAGCAACGTTAGAGAGTCCTACCCCAGTACAGCGGTACCTGGCTGACCCAAATGTAGATCTGCATCGTGCTTGGTGGGTGGCGGGCTACCAAGCCGAGGGTGGCGCAAAATCAGTCGCCCAGCAGGCAGTGGATTGGGCCCAAAATTTGGAGCAACAAGATGCGGCTGCACGTTCAGCCATCGCAGATCGTGAGCGATTGATAGCAGAACGTGATCGGTTGAATCAGGCACGCATCGATGCGGCCACACACGCTGCAAATCGTCAGCAGGTCATCCAAATTGCCTCTGCGGCCAAGCAGCGTATCGATGCCTTCGACCAAGCCAACGAGCCTCTGATACGCGCTGCTGAAAAAGAAGTTCAGGAGATCAGTCGGGACACCCGAATCAACATGGGTTACAACCAGTTTTTGACTTTGCTGCGCCAATACCGAACTGAGCTACCAGGGACACTTATGGCGGGTCTAAACGCCCTTACTCTTGAGTTGTACAACGAGTTCAACGTGAGGGACGCAGAAGAGGACAAATTGGCATCGTTGTATCTCCCGGTTACGGGTGAAGGTCGGATCGAACTGAGCTTTCGCGGTAAACCCGATGAGTGGGTTGATGCGCTGCAGATTTTGAGTGAAGGCCATGTCCGTTGCCTTGGTCTTGCCATCTTGCTCGCCAAGGCTTTGAGCATCCGCGCTCCTGTGATTGTTTTTGACGACGCAATCAATGCAATTGACCACGAGCACCGGCAGGGTATACGGGAGACGATATTTGAAAGTGAGCGGTTCATGGACACTCAGATCGTTGTGACCTGCCACAGTAATGAGTTCATCAAGGACATTCAGAATCGCGTTGGCCCAGAGTACTGGACGGCCTACGCCTTCCGTCACCACAGTGGCAATTACCATCCTAGAGTGATCGGCAACGTACCACCTCAAACCTATCTTTTAAATGCGCGAGCGGCGGTCGACAGAGGTGATAGCCGGGCGGCATTGGGGGCATCACGGCAAGCCCTGGAGATGCTCACGGACAAGATATGGCGGTGGCTCGGTAAGTGTGAGCAAGGAATGCTGACACTCAAGCTTGCGGGTTCCGGAGCTGAGCCTGCCTTGAGAAATCTTTGTGAAGGGTTGTTATCCAAACTCAACAAAACACCGGATTTTGTTCACATTGATAAGCCGGCAGTTGTGGAGGCGCTTGGATTCATATTGGGGCAACCGGAGCAGTCACTCGTGTGGTTGTATTTGAATAAGGGTACACATGAGGAAGCGAACCGCGAAGACTTCGATGATGCAATTGTTGAGCAAGTCGTAATTCGACTGGAAACACTGGCCATGCTAAAGCTTAAAGGTCGATGAAAACCGTGCTGACTTTAACCCAGCTTTACTGGGGGTTAGACACAATCCGCGTTTCTTCATCTACTGGCGATCTGCGACGCTAGCGGAGAAGTGTTTGGCAGGATGATTGCGTGCCTGCTACCCGATTAGGTGCTTGCAGTACCGATGATCTCGAAGTTTGGATTAACGGTTTTCGTCCTTGGCCTTCAATTGTCGCTAACGTAGGAGGGAAGGGCGACAGAAGTCGCCCAGTATGGCCATTTTACTGTGATCACGCGCCGTCAAGGTCGATTATCATACTCATTACAATATCGATACTAGTTGCCAGGAAGCATTTACCTTCCGGGATATGCTCAATTAGTACGCCAGCGAGAAAGATTTCTTCAATAACTAGGATTCTTTCTTCGTTTCGATAACCGACAGTATGCCAAACTGGAGACCCACTGACTCCTCGTGGTTCAGGAAACATCGATCCCACAATTTCGTCTGTCCGCATTACATGTTTGCGTCCAAATTGAATAAGTAAATTTTGTGACTTTTTGAACTTCAGTCTTTTATAGGTTTCATCAGGGATACTCTTGCCCATCCATGTGAAGCAGGCAGGATTCAATAATTTTTGCTTTTTGTCCGGGTCATACTTGGTCAGTGGGTATCCCGGCACGATAAAACGACAATCTCCAATTTTTGAAGTGTCTTGGGTGATCATGCCAGGGAAGATCACTGATTTTTGAATCTCTTCAGAAGGCCGGCCTTCCCCATCAGGCAGTTTCACTACTGTGAGATCGATCTGATCATTCTTTCTATCAGCCACGTTGGTTGAGGACGTTCTGCAAGGGCCTTCGATATACTGCCGTTGCTTACTATTTACGAAATAGAAGAGCGGGCGATCAACCTCATGGTGATCCATGACATGGGCAGCAGTAACAAAATAGCAGCTGCCATGAAAATCGATTACGAAGCCCGTACCTACGAGGTCGGGGAGTCCACTCTCCGTGAGCTTATAGATAGGTAAGGAGAATCTTGAGGTGGCATCCGCAGCGATAGACAGGGCCTCTTTTAGGTCTTCCATTTGACGTGGGTTCAGCGGGTTTTCACGTTTTGACACTTTCATATCCCTGTTTTGAAGATCTAAGTGATGCTCATTAAGCTTGGCGCTCGCTGCCGTGGTCTCGATGACATGTACGCTTAAGCCGGGGGCGACTCCTTTGCTGCCAGGGGACAGAGACTGGCCACGCGTGTCGTAATGCTTAAGGCGTGGGGGATTTTATACTGAGATGATTGGTATTCAAGTCTACACATGCCAGTATTGAGGTGCTGATGGCGTAGTAGTGAAGCCTTTCCAGAGGTAGTAAAGCTATGAATGACCGTAGTATCCGTGCAAATCCGTTAGTGAGCTATTCGGTTTTTTGTTTGATGTGTATGTTGGCAGTTGTAATTTATCTATGGCCGGCTTCGGGGTATGGGACATTTAACGCGAATTTGTGGCGTCCGGAAGACGCTGCACTAATAGTGATGATTTCTAGTATTTTGTTTTTTTCTGGCGGACTTTTCTACGCGGTTAGAGAGTTTAACGTTGATGTAAGGTTAATTGCAGAATCACAAGTGGATATGAGTTCTCTGATAGGAGTGAAATATTTTTCGCTCCTATCAAAGCACTATGGTGCTCTAACACTGATGTGTACGCTTTTGACATTTGTGCTTTGGTTGCTGAAGAGCGCAATTCCTGTGGGCGGAATAATGCTGATTTCTTTTTTAATGACTATAGTAGTCATTGCTTTGATAGGCGTGTATCTCCTAATATTTGCGAGGACTCTCCACGGTTCTATGGATCGTCACCCTGTGCAGGTCTTGGCGTTAGTTGGTATGTTAGTTTTTGATGCCGCCTTCATGTCGCGTGCCATCGAGTTAGTTTGATATTTTGCTTCAGGTAGCATCTTTGGTTATCTGGCCAGTTTTAGCTGGTGAGGCGGCTCGTGTTCAAATAGAACTTGATCAGGTAAGAAGAATTTCTTTATGGGCAGCAAGGGGTTCCATTTCATGTACGCACAACCGTAGAAAGCGGCGCAATCACTTGCACAATTTACTTTGCGAAAGCGAGTTTAGCCCGCGCTCGCGGCTTCAAATCGTATCATCCAAGGCTATGGTATGTGGTGGTCAAGCACGATGTCGAAAGTATAGCCATCGTTTTTCTGGAACGGAGTCCTCAGGATACGTTCGCGCGCCATTATCATCGCGCATGCCCCGTCGATGCGGCGACTCTGGTGACGAAAAGTAGGGGTTAGCCGCTGGGTAAAAAATTGACGAACGCCGTAATCCTTCCGCCGACGGTGAGGTGTCCTCAGGCAGGTACTTCTTTTTTCGGTGGGTTGAACCAGTGATCTAAAACCCTTCTAATGGCTTTCAGCCATTCGATCTAAAGGAGCTAGGCGATAACCATGAAGCGTGTTGCTCTTGTCATCGGTAACGCAGGGTATGAAGAAAAACCCTTGTCCAATCCACGCCATGATGCACTCGATATGGCAAGTGCTCTGGCAAGTTCTGGTTTTGAAGTGTTCGATTGCATTGACGGCACCTATCATGAGATGGATGTGGCGCTCAGAGATTTTCGCGCTGAGCTTCACCGAGCGGACGTTGGCCTTTTTTTCTTCGCCGGGCATGGTATTCAAATCGAGGGTAAAAATTACCTTCTAGCGCTTGATACCTGTATGGATTCTGAGTTGGATGCCAAGCACACAGCGATGAATTTGGATTTCGTGATCGAGTGTATGGAGAGGGCCCATACTGCGACAAACCTCATCATTCTTGACGCTTGTCGGGACAATCCCTGGGAGCGGCGATGGGAGAGGTCTGCTGGTACAACAGGTTTGGCCTCCATCTATGCCCCTAGAGGGACGCTGATCGCTTTCGCCACTTCGCCTGGTCAGACCGCATCCGACGGTAGAGGGCAGAGGAACGGTCGGTACACTGCTGCTCTCCTCCAGCATATAGATGCGCCAGATTGCACCATTGAAGCCATGTTCAAGCGAGTGCGTAACACATTGAGTGTCGCCACTGAAGGTAAGCAGATTTCTTGGGAGCATACCTCGCTGGCAACTGAGTTTTTCTTCAACCTCAGCACAGGCGCCCGTATTGATACTTACAGTGTACCTTCTTTGAGGGATGGGCTACTGGAACTCGATGTAACGCGCTCATCCCACGAGATGATTCGAGGATTGAAAGTTTACACTTGGAGCGTGCAGAACGCCGCGTTGGCGCACTTCAATGTCGCCGATGCCAGAGGGTTTAGCAAAAATAACCTCTTTGTGATCGGGCGCAATATTTACCAAGCGGCATGTGGTGGGGCGCATGCGGCCTTAGGCTTCATTGATGACTTTTCCGCGAAGACGCGAGGGCTAACTCCAGACAAAAAGAAGGCGATACTGGACGGCGCGCTCTTTGAGATTTTTTTTGATAGCGATGGAAATCTCCGTCAGGATTTCAAATCTGACCAATTCAACAAAGTTTTCAAGCTCCAAAAATACAAATCGACGGCAGCCAGTTTTGAATTCATTTCGGAATGCCTGGTACCTCACTCTCATCGCTTTTATGCTCTCCCAGGCAAAGAAGTAGATGTGTCCGTCGACGTTGTTCTGATACTAGAGGAAAGTCAGAATAGCCCCACCGTCCGCCGCATTTGTATCGCCTCGGAAAACTTACTTCGACCAGAGGATGATGAAGAAGAGGATGAAAATGATGAGCCGAGTCGATTCCGTCCCCGAAGCAGGGACGATTTTGAGGAGCGTATCTCGCAACAGCTGATGATCCCGCTACGTTTGTTGTCTTTCACTTATTCCGGCACTAAAAAGAAGCCTTCGGCTGTGCGGCAGCCGTTAGGCTGGACTGTTCGAAAAAGCGCTATGTGATCCTGTCTCAAAGAGCGACAGGAAAGCCGGGATGGAACCCCTCTTTCCTGAGCATAGCGAGCTAACCGTGCCAATGTGCTCAGGACTCTGGGGAACGCTAGTCTTGCAGAGCTGGTCAAGATTGGGCAGCGGAGTCATGCTGCTGATTGTCGGGGCCGACCCAAACCGAAGGTAGGCTTATCGGACAACACAGCCTAGTTGGTCATGGCAGGTGTTATACGGTGGAAATCGCATGGCCTGACCCCACTCGTTACTAGGGCAAAGCAGTACGGGAGGTGGCAATTGTTCGGCAACCAACTTCATCTAAGAACCAGCCGTGCCAAGAACTCGGCCAGAGAAACTTGCCTTGGTACAAGCGACGGGCCAGGAGCCAGATGCCCACCCCGTCGCGCACCGCCTCTTTCATCCGATTGGCGCGGCAGTTGGCAGACAGATAAGCACTATGCGGCTGTAGACCCCACCCGGCGGTATGGTCAAACGGGGTCGTAAGCGTACAAAAATCGGTCGATCAATACTTTGCTAGGTGAAGTAAATCGAAAACCACTTTTGCAAATTTACTGGCTTTAGCCGGGTCAGATAACAACTGCATCATCTGGTTCTGGTGAGCATCGCCACTGTCCATAATTGCGTCATCTACCGCGTTAGCAAAGTTACCCAGCAGTGCTTGCTCAGCGGTATTGTTGGCCAGTTGCTGCATGACCAATTGATTTTCACTGACCTTGTCACGGATGGTATAGGCGTAATTCACCATGTCTTTCTCTGTCAGCTGATCAGTCACAAACAGCTCGTTGAGCCGTTCTAGAATCTGCGAAAGCAGCTCTTCCTTGATGTCCTTTGCCGTTCCTGAGCCAAGCCCCTCACCTGGCACCAGTTTATAGTCGGGCGAGTCTTCTATTAGCTTCAGGTCTTGCTGGCGTATTTTTGATACGCGGTAATGGCTGAGCACGATACTGTTGAGGTCAATATCGTCCTCATCCACAGCAGTTTCGCGCAGCATAGGGCTTAGATTGCGCGCGTACAGACTGAGCTTTTCCAGCTGCTTATCATCGTAATCGACGATCTGCGACATGAACTCATAAAAGCGCACGAAGGTGCCCAGATCCTTTTTGAAGATATCCAGAGCGTCCTTGGCCTGCTTGCATTCCTTCAGGTCGTTTTCCGCGTTGGCAATCAATACCGCATCTTGGGTCTTTTTAATCCGCTCAAAAATTTCTTTCGAGTGCGCGTAAGCCTCAGCCGCCAGCTTGTAGCGTTTTGTCCAGCGCTCGACCGCAGGCTTGCAAATATTGGCAATCGCCGCATTGCTTTTATTTTTGACGAAGAAGGCCTCGCAGAATTGCTCAACCTCAGTCGATTTATAAATACCAGCGGCGTTTAGCTTTTCAAACAGATCGAAGATCAAGTCTGGATTGGAAACTTCCGCCAGCTCTGCCGTCTGAAAATACGGCTGGAACGAGTCGAGGATTTCCTGCGGCTCGTTGAAGAAATCCAAGATGAAAGTGCCGACTTCCGCCTTGCCCGGATAAGTCCGGTTCAATCGTGACAGGGTCTGCACGCACTCCACACCGCCGAGCTTTTTGTCAACGTACATGGCGCAGAGCTTGGGCTGGTCAAAGCCGGTTTGGAATTTGTTGGCAACAATCATCACCTGATAATCATCGCTATCAAAGGCTTTGCGCATGTCGCGGCCTTTGAGGTTTGGGTTCATGTTGCTTTCGGTGTATTTGGTGCCGAGTAGCGCGACAGCGTTCGGGTCTTTCTCGGTAAATTCCACCTCACCCGAGAACGCCACCATGGCATGGATTTTTTGGTAGCCCTTATCGACGATGTATTTGTCAAAACACAGCTTGTAGCGCACAGCTTCTTTGCGCGAGCTGGTGACTACCATGGCCTTGGCTTGCCCACCCAGCAGGCCCATGACGTTGCTGCGAAAGTGCTCAACGATCACCTGCACCTTTTGCGCGATGTTGTACTCGTGCAGACGCACCCACTGGTTGAGCTTGACCTTGGCTTTTTTGCTCTCAACTTCCTGATCGGCCTTATCGATTTTTTGCGCCAGGTTGTAGGCCACTTTGTAGTTGGTGTAGTTCTTCAGCACATCCAGAATAAAGCCTTCTTCAATGGCCTGACGCATGCTGTACACATGGTAGGCCTCGGGCTTATTAGTTTTAGAGGGTTGCTCAGCTGGCTTGGGCAAACGGCCAAACAGCTCCAGCGTCTTGGTTTTTGGCGTGGCGGTGAAGGCAAAGTAACTCAGGTTTTTTGATGCCCGGCGGGACGCCACGGCGGCATCGAGGATGTCCTCAGAGTTGAGTTCGTCCTCACCATCAGCCTTGGCCTCAATCATCAGCACTTCTTTCAGCTGGCGCGCTGTAGAGCCGGTTTGCGAGGAGTGGGCTTCGTCGGCAATGATCGCGTAGCTGCGCTCTTTCAGGCTGACACTATTCTCGATGGCGCGCAGCACGTAGGGAAAGGTCTGGATGGTGACGATAATAATCGGCTGTGAATTTTCCAGTGCGGTTGCCAGTTTCTCTGATTTCGAGCCGTCGCCTTCCTGATTATTTATACGGCCAACCGCGCCGTCAACGTGTTCAAACTGGTTGATGGTGTCTTGCAGCTGATCATCCAGCACGGTGCGATCCGTCACCACAATCACGGAGTTGAATTGCTTGCAGCCCTGGTCGTCATAAAGCGCTGAAAGCTGATGCGCTATCCAGGCAATCGAGTTCGACTTACCGGAACCGGCGCTGTGCTGGATCAGGTACTTATGGCCGGGGCCTTCGGTGCGAGCGGCATTGACCAGTTTATTCACCACGTCCCACTGATGGTAACGCGGAAAAATCAGACTTTCTTTTTTGTATTTGCGGCCTTCCCAATCTTCTTTCTCTTCAATTTGCAGATGCACAAAACGCCCGAGAATCGACAGCAGATTGTTGGGTAGCAACACCTCGTTCCACAGGTAATCGGTGGCGTACTGGTTAATGTCTGCCGGTACATCGTTACCGGCACCGCCGACCGTGGTGCCTTTGTTGAATGGCAGGAAGAAGGTCTCCGCGCCTTCCAGCCGCGTAGCCATATAAACCTCGTACTGGCTCACGGCAAAATGCACCAGAGCACCACGCTTGAAGGTCAGCAGCGGTTCGGGCTTTTTTGTGACAGGGTCTGTCGCAAAGCGTGTGGTTTTGTATTGTTTAATGGCGCTTTGAACGGCCTGTTTGAATTCGGATTTCAGCTCCAGCGTCACAACCGGCAAGCCATTCACAAACAACACCAAATCAATTCGCCAGGCTTTAGCCTTGCTGCCGGTTTGTTCGAGGTGAGCTTTGTTAGCCCACGGTGAATAAATCAACTCGGGGACGACACGGCAGCGGTTTTTGGCATAACGGGCCAAGGTGTCGGGATTTAGATCGTGTTCAGGCTTGAACTGACACAGGCTGAAGCGAGTACCACGGTGACGCAGTTCATGACGCAACACACCCAATGTGCCAAAGGTTCGCATGTCTTTACTGGCGGCATTGGGGTCAGTTTTATTCAGTTGGGTGGCAACACGCTCAAGAAAGTGGTGCTCTGGGTTGCTCGGGTAGAGCGCGCAGAATTTTTGCCACTGTTCATCCTGGGTTTCTTTGACAAAACCCAGCAGGTCATCGACGTACAGGGCAAGTTCACGGTTGTAGTTTTCCATTTTGCCTAGCCGCCAGCCTTTGGCAACGAGATGCTTGAGCATTTCATTCTGGAACGTCAACTCGTTGGCCTTACCGCCACCCAATGCACTCATGCGGCTACTTCCCTGTTGGTTTGACTTTCTTTCGACGCTACCCAGTTTCTAAGATCTATTTTCCCGGTAACAGCTGTGGAGATTAGAGCAGTGCGGCGATCCTGCATTAATTCAATAGCGGCCTGAGCCTTCGAACCTAAAACATCATATTTTCTTAATGCTCGATTTATTTTTTCGGCAATTTCAGCCTGCTCTGTAACTGAAGGTAGGGCAAGAGAGAAGTTTCTAATGTCATCTACATTGATTCGTTTAAATGTAGAGCCAACCATAGCGAGGTCTAGCTGTTGAAGTACCACTGAAGACTTTAAAACGTGCAGAATAAACTCGGGCAGCAAGTTTGCATCCGGCCTTATGAGGCAAACATCCTGGCCCATTGCAAAATTTGGCATCCCATCGGCAACAAGCGCAGCCTCTCCAACTGTAGCATTTCTGCTATATATAATGTCGCCAGGTTGTGGCTTTCTCCCGCCTTCAATTAGGTCGAGATAGTATTTTTCGCTAGTCAACTTTGCTGACTGCAGATTTACATGCCATTCCTTTACTTCGCCAATGCTGGCTAAAGGTATTCCATCATCAAAAAACTCTGCTGTTATATGCTTGCAATCAATAATGCGAGCATAATGCTTTAGGGGACAGCTAACCCAGTGATCTGGAATTTTTCCCAGCCAATCAATACCCGATTCGCGCATTTTGGCTTTGGAGTTAAAACCTTTAGTAACGGCATGGCTAATCACGGCCTGACGTTTTTCTTTTAGCAACCGGATGAGCTGTTGTTGTTTTTTGATGAGTGTATCGATTTTGGTGGTTTCATAATCAAGGAAGTTTGCAATTTTAGCCTGCAGTTTATAATTAGGAGCACTGACTTTTAATGAGGCTATCTTTTCTTGATTGACGTTTGGTTGGCCTCCACCAGACGACAAGTTGATGATTTCTTGTCGTGTTGCATACAGCCAATAAAATAGGAATTTGTTGTGGATGATTGTTGAGGGAGGCATTACGCAGCAAGCTTGATTTGTTGTCGCTTCTTTACCGAATATCCCAAGACGCCCTATCGTTGCGCCATACATGGCAATCGCAACTGAACCCTCTGGGTGGAGTCGCAAGGTTGGCATATCAATTAACGCTTTATTTGTAACTTTTTTTTGGGTGTCAAAAATAATTTCTTCTCGCAACTCGCCAGTCGTCACCCAAAGATTTTCACCATTGTAGTAATTGTCGCCATCTGATTTTGGTGTTGTGCCGCTTGCAATATACGGACATGCATGAGTAAGCTTCCACATATCCCAATCGAGAGGTATTTTTCCAATCCATTCAACCCCTGAGTCCTTGTATTCTGGGTATGCCTTGTATTTGCCTGTCATTATGAATGCACCTCTTGCAGTAACTTCATAATTTCTTTCGACACGGCATCCAAAGCTAAATCAATTTCTAGCAAATCTCTCGGAGGCTGATATTCGTAAAAGTGTCGGTTAAAGGGGATTTCATAACCGACGATGCCAATTTGCTGATCCTTAGCGTCCTTCTTGCTGGCATCTATCCAGGCATCGGGTACGTGCGGTTGCACTTCTTTTAGGAAGTACGCCTCGTTGATGGCATTAACGTCATGACTTGGATCAAGCGCGACGTTCTCGTTGTCGCGCAGCTCACTGTCGGTTTGGTATTCCAGCACCTCTCCGTCGACGGCAAACAATCCATACAGTGGATTGGCTTTGGTTTTGTGAACCTTCTTGATGACCTTGGCTGCGGCAGGGTTCTTCCAGCTCACGGAATCGATAATCTGTTTTTTGTCTCTGGCGTCAACGGCAATGCCCTGCTGCTTGCAGGCGGTTTTGAGTACGTTGTCAAAGGTGTTGAAGTCATCATGCTGGGCAGTGCCAATAACGGTCTGCAGGCTACGCGCCTTGAGCAACAGCCGCTTCTGATCCATCCACGTTGTTCTGTTGAGTAGATCCTTGATGTGCTTCTCTTTTAGATCGGCGAAGTGCAGTTTGAAGTAACGGCGAATCGCGTCTTCATGTGCGCTCAGATCACCGTAACGCTTACAGGTCTCACTGTCATTCCAGCTCTCACCCTCTACCGCGCTGTACTCTTGGTAGAGCCACTGCATGGCACTGTTGAGGGCGCCGGGGGCGAAACGACAGGTCGCAACGCGTTCGTCACTGAACTGCCAGGACAGCCGCAACGGGCGCTCAATGCTGATACGTCGATAGCCGAATTCATAGGTGCTGAAAATTTTGCTGGCGAAGGTTTTGGCCACTTCGGCTTTGGGGCTGGCTGCCTGGCGACCGCGATTGCTTTTCTGTGCGCTTCGTTTGTCTAGCTCGTAGGCGTCAATTGCGGCAAAGCTGCCGAAAGCGCGGATCACTGTGGCGATATCGCTTTCGTCCATTTCATTGCGCTTGGAGCCGAGAGATTTGCGCATTTTGCTGCACAAGTTCACGCCATTAATCAGCTGAACCTTGCCCTTGCGCTCTGCGGCTTTTTTGTTCGACAGCACCCAGACGTAAGTGGAAATGCCGGTGTTGTAGAACATATCGGTGGGCAGCGCGACGATTGCTTCGAGCAAATCGGCTTCGAGAATGTGGCGGCGGATTTCCGATTCGCCAGAGCCGGCGCCACCGGTAAACAACGGCGACCCATTGAGGATGATGCCAATCCGCCCGCCACCTTGAGAACCGTCGCGTAGCTTGCTGAGCAGGTGCATTAGGAACAACAAGGAACCATCGCTGACCCGGGGCAAACCTGGGCCAAAACGGCCACTGAAACCTTTCTGCGTGTGCTCTTCACTGATCTCTTGCTCGATCTTTTTCCAATCCACGCCAAAGGGTGGGTTGGAGAGCATGTAGTCAAATTCAGTGGCGTAAAGCTGGTCGTTCGAGAGGGTGTTGCCTAGCTTGATGTTGCTGACGTCCTGCCCCTTGATCAGCATGTCCGCTTTGCAGATGGCGTAACTCTCGGGGTTTAGCTCCTGACCATAAGCTCGCATCAGGGCTTGCGGGTTCAGCTCATGCACGTATTCCATGCCGGATGAGAGAAAGCCGCCCGTACCTGCTGTAGGGTCGTAGATTGTGCGAATGATGCCGGGCTTGGTCAGCGCATCATCATCTTCCATAAACACCAGGGCGGTGGTGAGGCGCACTATGTCGCGGGGGGTAAAGTGCTCACCGGCGGTTTCATTCGACCCTTCGGCAAAGCGGCGGATCAGCTCTTCAAAAACCAGGCCCATGTCGTGGTTGGAAATCGCGGCGAGGCTTAAGTCAGTTTGCCGAACCCGCTGCACGACCTTGTAAAGCAGATTGGAGTCGTTGAGCTGGCCGAGGAATTCGGTGAATTTGAAGTGCTCAAAAATCTCCCGAGCATCCTTGGAGAAGCCTTGCAGATAGGATTCCAGGTTGGCCTTGATGCCAGCCTCGCCGAGCTTGGACAGATCCATTTTTGAGGTATTGAAAAACGACAGCCCGCCGCTGGCGCGCAGGAGCAGTTTTTCCTGTGCCTCTTCGGAAATGTTGAGTTGCTGGACTCTTGCATGCTCCATCAGCACCGCTGCTTTGCTTGACTCCAGCACGCACTCCAGGCGACGCAGTAAGGTGAACGGCAAAATGATCCGGCCATATTGGCTTTGCTTAAAATCGCCACGGAGTAAGTCGGCCAATGACCAGATAAAAGCGGCCAAGTTGTTAGAGGCTTGCGACATTTTCTGAAATCCCTGTAGTGCTCGATGGCAGCTGAACCATTGCGCAGCTCGGTGATGAAATATGATTGGGGCGCATTATGCTGCAACGACAGAGCACGGTGATGGCCTCAGATCGATAATATTTCCATTGGATAGGTTTGCGCGGGCCGATGCCTCCCCTAGTGACGGGGTTGCATCTAGATCGCAGAGGCTACTTTGCTGCGTCATCGATTTTATCGGCGCAACGTTGTCCCAGAGAGTTTTTGAAATTGCTCCCATAAGCGCAAAGGGTGAGTAATTTTGGTGAGCTTACAAGGTGCCGCGTTGACCTAGGTACGGCCCATCGAAACCCCCAGGCATGTACGCGTTGAACAGTTGTGAGCAGCAGTTCGACGTTCAATGCGACTATGCTTTGGAGATGAGTAGGGGGTTGCAAACCTCTCCACAAGGCCCGCTGGAGATCGCTATGAGGCGTATAGCCCAGCAAAAATCTAAAGCACGGCGGGGCAGACCCCGGCTTGAAACGCAGCGAACTCTCTATCAAATCAAATTGTCCGGGTGGGATTTTACGTGGTCGCTCAGCCTAGCCCTGACCAATAATTTGAGGGCAAACGAAGGCCATTATCATGAGCATATGATCCTGACGCTGAAAGGCGAAGTGGTCTACCCTGAGGGTTTCAAATACCCAGAGGTCGAGTGCCAGCTCTACGCAGATCCACGATTTACGCAAGACATAGCCCCCCCGAAAGGAATAGGGTCTATGGCTGCAAACGGGACACGGTTGATTGCGTATATAGCAGTTCCCCGAGAGCGGATTGACGCCCTGGTTGGTGCAGCCGACCGACTTCTGTCCTTAGAGTTAAACGCTACCCCTTTGCATTACCGACGTGCATTGGTTATGTCGATTCATTTGGGTACAGAGCCAGAGCCCGATTGGTGATCCATTATGTGCTTAACGGGATGCGCTATAGGTGGCAGCGTGCGGGATTTGGCACCGGGGGTCAGTCGTTGTGTTGCGCGGAGTTTTTAATTCCCCACCTCCGCAATATCGAGGGTGGGCGTGGTCATCGCGACCTTTTTCTTCATTGTTCGGAGGTAAAGAGGCACAGCTATCTACGGCGCGAAATCACATCCCCATATCAAGTTGTATACGCCATTCAAACAACTCTTCAGGCAGTACCTCCGGAGGCAGAGCTTGGGCGATGCCTCGCAACAAATGACTGGAATGGCAGTGCAGTATCGCGACCTTCGTTGGGTCTCCCCTCAAATGCGCTAACTCCGCTCCAGCCAAGCGTAGGCCGTTACGGAGCGCTTCAAGGGCTTCCAGGCCAAGCCATTCGAGTCGCAGAAATCCAAACATGTTGACCGCGCGAGTCTTCTCATGGCCCGTCAGGAGTTCAGCTACCAGGTGCTCCAGGCGTACCGCTCCCAGCGTAGCCACGGCCAATTTCCAAAGCTGGCCCTCCAAGGGAGTAGTGATCCTCATACAAAACTCCAAATGATCATGTGCTTGGGTTTCTGGACAGGTCTAAATCCACCGTTATGGTTTACGCTGGGACTTCAAGTTTTGACACAAAAGCGGTGGGTAACTCAAGCAACGCATCTCGCAATCGAGCTTATTCACGAGTGTTGCCTGACATGGCCTTCATTCTTCGACGGGACTGTGCAGGGCTTCGGCACCGCTTGTGTTGAGATCAAAAACAATCATGTTGAGTCCGGGGTTTTGGAGAAGGGAATGTAGTTCTCAGGCGAATCCGTGACTAAGCCTTTCGAGTTCTGCCTTGACACGTTCGTATCCCGCTTCAGTCTGAGCGAGCTCCAGTGGTGTGCTACCTCCAAGAGCGGTTTTCGGTTGGGTCAGCCAAATGTTGGCTTTTTCTTTGTTGCCAAAGACCTGCTCAGCTAGGTGACGGATCAGTTCTGTTGTCGTTGAGTCTTGGCCGTGGTTTTGTTTTGAGTTCAAGAGAGGGCCCTTCGAGCAAACCATTCGCTTCAGACTTTGAAAAATCCCAGCCATCAGTGCCAGGCCTCTTCGTTATATTTTAAAAAGCACTGAGAGGATGATGTGCATTCGGTCAGCGCATTATAATGCGCCATCACCCCTCATTCCTCACATACTGGCGCATTATAATGCGCTGATGACCGGTCTGATTATGACCAAAAAATCCCCCCCCAAGCGTTCGCTGATGGCGCCTGGCAAGACGTCCGCAGCCTGGAATTTGAGAATCCCTTGAATCCGTGAGAGAACCCGCATCACGAGTTACCTCGGCTTTGACTTTGTTGCCAAAGGCTTGCTCGGCTTGACGCTGAATCAATTCAACATAATTCATTGCAGACTCTCGCGAGAATTGCTATCGCCCGTTCGGCTTTAGCTTGCGTTCGAGGTTCCAGTAGGTCTTCTTCCATGGCGAAATATTTGTCCGTCGTGAGCGTCAGGCTTCGTTTCGGGGATACGGTGAGGCACGTGCATATCGTCGCGCCAGAATCTGTTCTGGAGCAGAGATACGCTGCGCGTAGCCCAAGTCTTTTCGAAGAGTATCAGGCGAGCGTACTGCATCCTAACGAGCAGAGTGCTCGTTTGCTCGTAGGTTTTTCGGACAAAGTTCTAGACACTGAAGAGTACAACCTGTTGGAAATTGCAGATCAGATAATGGACGTATAGGAGAAGTAGCACAGGGAAACCCGATCTAACCCTGATGGTGATGGGGTCGCGATTTCGGGAGGCACTTGTTGTCCTGAAAGAGGAAGTCCGGCAGGCCGTAGCCTGCCTGCCGAGGTCGTTACGCTTGATCCAGCTCAAGCCTTTCTTTCTTCTCTCTCCCGCCTCATGCGCTCCTCAACCAGAGGAGGGCGACTCAGGCCTTTTGCCACGAAATCGACCTTATCCTGAAAGAACGAGGCGATTTTCCGTACAGCGTTTTTCAAGTACTTGTCAGGAGTCGCGTAGTCGCGGCTGTACCGACCCGACGAGTAGTTGACATGCCAGATGGCCTCCCCATTTTCTTCTGTCCACCAAATCTCGCCTGCGATTCGAGCTGCCTGGAGGCCGGTCATGCTGGGGTGGCCCAGCTTCGGTTCCGAGATATCCACCGCAAGGAACAGGCTGCCATCGCGGCCAATGGCCCAGATCAGGTTCTTCATAACTGGATCTGAGACAATTCCGGGGAAGATGTCTGTCAGCGTCGTCTCTTGAGGATCGAAGTAATGCTCCAGGGTATCATTCAAACCCTTGCCCGACGCATCAACCTCACTGGGTTCAAGCTTAAGTGGCGCGCGGAGTGCGCCGTATGCCTGGTTGAGGTGGCTGACATAGTCGAGTTCGCGCAGCTCAAGCGCCTTGCGAAACGATCCATAGAAATGCGTTGTATCAGTCTCAGCACCGCTGTTCTCTGCTTTACGGAACAGACCGAAGAACAACTCAGAATACAGGGGGTCGCTTGCATACACGCCAGACACCGCATTGCCCAAGGGAATGTCTGTCGCGTCCAGAAGCACTTTGAAAATTTCTTTGTTGCCCCAGAAGAAGTCGATTTCCCACTGCAATCTGGCCATCGGACTGGTCAGGATGCGGATGCGATCCTCCTTCCACCTTTCCAGCTCTGTTGCGGTAAAGGAAACCACTTCATCGACTTCGACTTGTAGCGTTTCACCACCCGAGTATTCCAGCTTGTGGTTGCGCACATGCTCTCTGACCTCAGCAATCGAGGACAGCTTGATGTTGAACCTCAAGGGGCCTGGCTCAAGCCGGCTCTCTGTAGAGGCCAGTAGTGGCTCCGTCCAAAGACCGATCTGTTCAGCGATCGCTTCAGCTGTGCCGTGCGCGTATTGAAAGGGCAGACGAGCCTTCTTCTCTGCGGGCACGATGCAAGCGTCCGGGATGAGAATTTCGTGGGCATCTAACCATGTCTTGCCTAGGTCAGGGGTACGGCGAAATGCTAAAGCCCAGCCTGTCCGGCGCTTGGGTAGTTCTCCTAGCGTTTCGTAGTTGTTCAGTTCTATCAGGTCAACTCGGGCATAAGGCCCCAAGCGACGTCGTGAATGTAGAGAAGGTTCGAGCCGACCCTGAAATCGTACCCGAGCACAGTGACTGCGTGACCGCCCACTCTCTTAAGGGTGGGCACCGCTTCGTCAGGCTGTTCCCCCGCCTGGGTCTCAGTCTGTTCCTCCGTTTGGGCCTGAGTCTGGGCAGGCGACACGACCGAGTACACTTCACCCACCAGCACCAGGGGTAGATCGCTGTCGATATAGGAGGTCACGCAGGCCCGGAACCATTCTAGGGCTTGCTCCAATAGCAGCGTCGAGTGGTAGCGAAGGCCTTCAACGTCCAAGGAGCGCTGAATCTGCTTGTTGGTGAGCTCTTTGTTGGGGAAGCCGTTGTTAGATCCGTCGACGAAATTCAGAGCATTGATGGTGATTTCACTGCAGGAAGGAACGTGTTTAACGTCCCGCCAAGGGAGCGCATGGAGTGCCGTCCAAATGGCGGTGGTCGCACAAGCGGCCACGACCTTGTCTTGTTCCTGGAAAGCGATCGAGTCGACATGCAGCTTGATGCCAAAAAGGTTCACGTCGTAACGCTTGGCGATTTTCTTTTTGGTGCCGTCACCCACACCCTTGTCGCCTGTGAGTTGCAGGCACGTTTTGCCTACAAAGGTTCGGCTTAACGGTTTGACCACCATAAACCCCAGGTAGTGTTGCTGCAGCTTCTCTGGGGTCAGCCCATCCTTCGGCTCCCCTTGTAGCAGCAGATCCAAGTGCTCGTGGTCAATACCGTGGCTGAAGAAGTGGATGCGACCGCACTCATAGCTGTCGTTGCCGAAGCGCTTTACGTAGTAACGGGAATAGTCTTCCAAGAACTCGCGATCGATGTACTCAGGCTCCAGCAGCATGGAGACGCAGTCTCGCTCCTGAAGGTAATTGAACAGGTACGTGACCTGATCTTTCAGGAAAATATCAGCGAAGTCGTAGCCGAAGCATTCGCGTATCAAGGCGCTGAGTGTGGCCTTCTGAAAACTGGAAACGAGGTATGGAGTCATTTTGATCGCGCAAAAAAAAGCAGCCGCTGAGGCTGCTTTTTATGGAACAGGAAAGATCAGAGGCTACAGGCTTTTGCCAGCACTTCCGGAGTCATGGCTTGAGAGGCGAGCTGACGCTCCAGCTTCTCATTGAGTGCGCTCATACGCGCGCGGGCCGCAGCCTCACGCAGCTCTGGGGTCTCGCCAACTCGATTGCGAATCTTGTCAAACAGACGATCAGTCGTCATCGCATTCAACTCCTTTTCCTATTCTACGTTTGTGGCCCATTGACACGTCTTGATGCGTGATTCGGGGCATACTAAAGGCGTTTCAGGGGAAATGCCTTGAAAAAAGCTACCGGATTATAGAGATCCGATTGAGTGAGTCAACCATCTTCTTCCACATTTGTCCACACCCCTATGACTTCGACGGATGTCAGTTGTTCAACGCATCTGGACTGTCTACCGCGCGCGGTGAAGGCGTGACCGAACGTTTGTGTTTAGATTCGCTCAGCTCGGGGCCAATTGGGAGGCCATCGCTATGGTAAGGCGGATATTCTTTGAGTATGGCATAACGATGGCGCCCGGGCGCAACGCCTTTTTTCCCGGCTGACCTCTTTTCGCAATCACTACGCGGCCCTAATTCAGTGTGCCAAGGGGAAGCCCCCTGCGGGGCCGCAAGCTGCTGTCATGGGGAACAGGCAAGATCAGGGAGGAAGATTGGACGGATTCCAGCGGCTGACTGGCATCGACGTGCTGGAGTGAAGGTTGGTCAGCTTATATGCGCCAGGAGATTGCGGTTGTTGCCAGCAGCAATAGATAGGATAGTGGTGGCTTATCGACATGCCTGCGATGCCGTTAAGCACAACCTGCTCTGGGACGCAGCCTGCAGCGCGGGATATTGGCAAAGCCAAAGGTGTGCTTTAACTGTCAACTCGCTGCCTGACCTCTCTGGATGACTCTCAGTGACACCTGGTTACCTCTATCTTTTGCAGAACCCTCTCTACGGCGCATACGTGATCAAAATCGGCCTTACCACGCGAGAGCCGGATGTCCGAGCACGTGAGCTCTATGTTGGTTCCTCTGGGGTTCCTGTTCCCTTTGAGATTGCCACCGCTTACTCAGTGGGCGATTGCAAGCTGGCCGAGAAGCAAACCCATAAACGTTTGGCAGCCTATCGATTAAATCGCGGTCGCGAATTCTTCCGCACCTCTCCTGCTGTAGCGGCTGCCATCGCGTATGACACGTGTACAAAAATCAATGACCATCTCGGGCTGCCACCTCCCGAAGTCTTTGAAATCGACAAAACACCACCACACTTGCCCACTGGGTTGCGAGATAAGAATGCTAAAAGTGTGGCTGAAGCATTTGATGGGATAACGGAGTTAGTAGATCCCTTCACGCTACGTGATTCTCCGTTAGGAACTAGTACTTTGACGCCGGAGCAACTGGATCGCGTTGAAATTCTCAAGATGCATCTCAGTCGGCTCTACCCTGGCAAAATGGAGGAAATACTGAGCTCGTTCAGTCGCGACACAACGCCGGAAAAGGAGATCAAAATTTGGGAGTGCATCACGAAAGCCTACCTGACAATCGAACAGGTAGAATTTGCGAGCGATGACTTGCGGCATGAAGCCTTCGTACTGCTTTTGGCGCGTTCATGGTCTTCAACCAATGAGGTGTTGAGCAGTTATGAGCTCAAACACTTTAGTCCCAAGTCGGCTAAGCGCTTGTTGCAAGCCTACGAATTGCGACCAATGCCGATTGTTGTTCGATCTCGCCGTGAATACAAATTACAGCAGGCAGACTAGAAATGATTCGGTGAGTGGTCGCTGCGTGCATGTCGTCCTCTGGCGATCGGAAACGCGGCTGAGCAGGTGAGGGGCCGAGGATCGCTTTCGCGCGGTTGCGACTCTTGGAGGCAGGCCTGGAGGATCAAGCGTCGAGATTCAGCACAATCTGCCTGGTCATTTCTAGGCGCCGTTTGCTGTCGATGATCAGATAGATGAGTTCACGGTTGTTGCGAGGGCGCTTTTTGACCACGTTCTTCGCGGCGGCTCACACACCTGTATCCATACGGTGAATTTTTGCTGCCAAAAGCAAGACCAGTGAGGCGTGGGTGAGAGTCATAGTCCGTCTGTGAAAATTGCCCTCAGGGCAGGGTTCAGTTTAGCCCTTCAACCTGCGGGGTAATGCGCTGACCTGAAGGGATTTTGGCGTTGTTGGATGCGGCGGGCAAAGCATAATGCCGGACTATCTCTGTGCCAGAGTCGCGCAAGTACTCCGCTAGGCCATGGTCGTGACATGTGATCAGCACTCCGCGATTTATACCGATTCGTACCGCGTCAAAGACGTCGATTGCGTATGCCTTCGATGTCTTACACCCACTGACAAACTCGCTCGTCAGTTGCCTAACCACTCCGGCGACGTTGACCATTAAGCCTTTGTCTGTCGTTGAGATGATTACACCTATAAAAGAGTCAAAGCGACGAGCGCCACTGGGCTGGAACAGCACTGGTTGATGCTTGGAATAGCCGCCATCAGTGGTCACCAATTTTAGAGTGCCAGCAGCTTTGCGACGTGAGTTGATCTGCTGAACAACGTCGATATCATCGGAGATGATCGTATGCCCATGGCCAATCGCTTCATCGATTTCAGCATCACTGGCTGCCGGAGGAAATTCTGGGGCTCGTACACTGCGGTCGAGAGCCACGGTATGGAAATAACTTCGTAGCTGTCTCAGGTGGAATCTACGGCGTAGGGCGCAGGGTTCTGCCGCATGGTGGCTGATGAGAATCAGTTGATCTTCATTCCCCACCTGTTCAAGCAGGACGACTAGATCGCTAAGTGTAAACCGGTCGAAGTCGATCACGATCCGGCTTTGTCCAATGCGGGCTCGATGAGGGGCAGTCTGGTAAAAAGGGACGATCTCTTCATAAGGAAGCCATTTGGCCAGTACGTGAGCTCTCTGCTCTGAATAGGCTGCAATTTGCGGAGGGTTCCAGTGAAGGGTCTGGACTAACGCAGAGTATTCTTCAATGAGCTGTGCAAGCTCGGTCAGTGAGCCGTAGTTCACCATCACAACTTGTTGATTCACCAGCAGGGGGAGGAGGGCATAAAAATCCATAGTGACCCTTCCTGAAAGCCCTGCAAGCCGTGAAGACGCAAACTCTATCTCTGGGTCGCTGTAGGTCGGAAAGAAATTGGCAGTTAATCCTTCAAGCTTTTCCCTGAGCTTTGATTGCAGCACGGCGTGCGAGCTCAACTGAATCTTCTTTTCATCGGCCCTTACCCAGTGGTTCTCCACACAGATGTCCAACGCAGGTCGTAGCTTTGGCGGGATTTCACTACGTGCACACAGAGTGTGACCCCGATCCGCCTGGTCTTGAAGCCAAAGCAACATCTCAAACGAGGTATTGGTGCTTTCAGCTACATCCCCCTGTTGCCCCTTCAACGCAACTATCCCGTTGTTCACAAATGGCCATGCAGTCTGGGGGACGGCTGCCAAATGCGAGGACGCGTTAACGCCATAGCACTGCAGATACCGTTCAGCTTGCTGTTGATTCAATCCAGCTGAAATCAGCTCCATCAAAATCTGCTGATCTTGTCGTTGGTTTGAAATCTCAAGCCATATTTGGGTGGCGTATGGCTCATTGATTGGAGCCGTGAGGTGGGAGATATCTGCGAGATTGAGCCAGTCGGATATAGCATTGGCCCGTTGATGGATCAGCTTTTTGATCGCTCGTGGTAGATGGAGCTGGGCCCCAATTATTCCCCGATCAAATGCCATACGAATGCTCTCAGGCATATGACCTACAGGGCGGGAGTAAACGAGCTGGGGGCGTCCAGACCGGTAGCTGAGCTTAATTTCGAAGACGAGACCGGGTAGGATCGGAGAGGCGATCTCATTCGTGTCTATGACGATCCGTTCTGGCCGATTTCTGCTGATGTCGATTGTGGAGAAGACGGTACGTCGATCAAGTCGGTGGAGGACGCTTATCACTAGGTATTGCTTCATCAATAGACCATGGGCTTCCCAGAGTGAATCAGGTCATGCATGAGCTTCAGCCGGTTGACCTCTGCTCTGAGCTCGCGTGATTTCAGGTGTTGTGCCTTCAAGGCCGCCCGAAGCGCAGATACGTCGTTACCTGGTTTTCGACTTGAGCCAGTCGATGAGGGCGGGCAGGACTTTGCGTATTCCGACAGCGCCGCTATCAGATCATGAAGGTCTTTCGGCCCTCGACCAGGGTAAAACTTCTGGCGGTCGATGCCGCTTTCGCTCGCCACCCAGGACAACTGCAAGTTGCCCGCGCGCATTGCTAGCGGATGGCCTTCAGAGAGCACTGAAATCGCCCATTTTTTTAGTTTGACTGCGTCGTCACTCTGGGCTGTCAGCGCTGAGAAGTTTGCGAGCAAGGTTCCCTTTCCCTGACTGCCAGTCGAGGTAGGGTTTGCAGCGCTCGGCTTTGCAGATGAGGACGATGTCACCAACGATAGGTGCTGTGTCATATAGTTCTCCGTCAATTATCTCCAAGCCAGTATTCGGGTGTCGCAAAAGCTTTTGTAAAACCAAACAAGTCTGTTCGAACTCATAGAAAAAATTGACCTGAGTGGTGCTTGAACCCGCTTCTGGCTGAAGTGTATTTTTCCTTCTCAAGCCAGCCTTGTAGGCATCTTCAATCATGACAAGCTGACGCTGAGTCTCCTTAAGCTGAGCTTCCAGTACTTCATAGGGGACTATAGGCTTACCGGGAACTAGCCGTCCTACGTATTTGTCGACTAATACGCGATGTATCCCATGGTTCTGAGATTTTTTAGGGTCGGGCTTTGCAAGGAAAAGCGTCCTATCGTATCCAAGAGTTTTAGCTAGTTCTGTAGCTAACTTAGAAAGAGACTTAAATGTTTTTTTGGTCGAAACCCACTCGGAAAGAGTCTCATCTAACCTCCTTAGAGTGGCATCAAGCTGGTCGGCTTGATGTTTTTCGAGGTGAGCATTTGCTTTGCTCATGCTGCGTGTCCAATTCTGAAAAGTGTTTGGTCTTCCATGCGCTGAGCAAGCTCAGGTATTGTAATGCCTGTGTTGTCGAGCATGTAAATGATCTGATTTGCAATGATCTCCCTTTCTTCAGGTTTTGCCAGAGCAATGGACAACAGGTGTGGCTGAGATGCAATTTTTTTCAGGCGAATAAGATAGTTTTTAGCGGTAAAAGCAGGAAACTCGCGGCCATCAATGATGTTCGCAAGAAAGCGTTGAACAGGATCTTGGTCGTCATATTCTAAACAACGGTCACGGAGATCCCCGTGACGAGAAATGTATTTGGTTCTGTATTCATCACTTTCCATGTGCTTATTTAGGATTTGCCGAACCTGTTCAAGGCCTGCTAGTTCAAGTTTCGATACGGTCAATAAGTGGTGAAGATCATGTATGGTCTGTGATGCAGGCTGAGCTGTGGAGGTTGCAGTTAACTGCTCTTGTAGTGCTTCGCACTCATCGATGAGAAAGCGCATCTTCGCGTTAATAGCAGGCAGGTGGCTTACACCAAATACGGCGTGTGGACACATTCCACAGGTCTTAGCGCAGGTAGTAAATGCCAACAATTCTTTTGGGCATTTCCCATTGGCCATGCAAGCGCATAATTGGTACCATCCAATATCCGTTACATTTTGAAGCTTTATAAGTTTTAGTCCTGCATTCTCTAGTTCAACTACAGGCGAGCTGAGGCTAACTAAGCCATGGCTTTGTGCGGCCCTCGCGGCATCGGCTTGCCATGCCGCTTTCAAACCATTTTGCGGTGTTTGTGCAGATTGTTCATGCCACAGCGAGTCCCAACTCGCTTGACTAGCCTTGATTTCAGCTGCGCGAATATGCTCTTCCGTTTGCTGAAGAGTGGGTGCTGTATAATAGATGCTCGATTTCGGATTGGCATGCGCCACTTGTTCTCCCATTATCGCCGGAGGAAGGTGCCCATAAATCCCCATGTAAGTAATCCATGTGGCACGCAGTGCGTGCGGCGTATGGACTGCTAGCGTTACCCCTTTAGAGTTGACAGTTGTAAAGCTGTGTTTTTTATGGTCTGGTACAATCGAATTGTATACGGACTCAATTCCATTCAGTATTCTGATCCACTTGCTGGAGTATGCGTTGTCCGAAAAGGGCAAGCCATTCTTATTGAATGGGCTTCTGAATAATGGATGAATTTCCCCGTATTTTTGATCCTTAGGATTGTTTTCGTAGTGAATCGGGGTTACAGGGCGCCAAGAATTTTGAAATTGGCGCTCTTCCAGTAAACGCTCAAAAACTTCTGTTGGTAACGAGACGGGCCTGCTGTCCCCATTTTTATCTGTGTTGACGAATAGAGTGGTATATCCGAGTACAGTTTTTTCAGGTGAATAATATTTATCGAATGATAGTATATCGAGCCATTGGCAGTTTTGCATACGCAGGCCGCCATACATCGCAACAGTGAGCATCCTGTTTGCTGATAGCCATGGTATCCAGGCCAATTTGCCGTTGTAACGACCATGGTGCCAGTGGTATGCATTTGCGATTCTTTGGAGCGGTATCTCCTTAGCAATGGCTTGAGTATTGGGGTTGATTAGCTTGATAGTATAAGCTATTCCAACTTCTTCCAAATCAATCCAATCTTCGGATCTGATCTTATTTTGAAGTTCGGCAGACATTTCGCCAGCCAGAATCTTCGCTCGTATCGTTGTCCCTATGTCGTCGATTGCAAGCATGTACTCTTTTGCAACTGGAACTGAAGCTAGCGGAAGGACAACTTTGTCAGTCTTCGTCCGCCCGCCGCTCCCTGGCGAGTCGAGCTTGGGGAATACAGGGTTGACAAGAGTTCCGTCGTTAAGCGCCTCATCATCGATATAGCGATCTACGCCTTTTGCGCACGCTAGGTCAAATAGAAGATGGATGGTTGATACAAATGATGCGGCTGTCTTTCGGCTATAGCATTGCAGATAAAATTGAATTGCCGTGAGTGGCAGGTTCTTTTTTCTGAGGATGCTTAGTTCGTCGTTACTGGCGGTGTGGTCTTCGGAATCTGGGTATGTGTTTTCAGTATCTACGTAGTCATCGCTCCAGAATACTGTACGATGGAAATCGGTGAGTAAGCGAGGTAAGTCAATTATGCTGTTTTGGTTCTTTTGCTTCCAGAGAGGCAGATAGCAAAAAATGTAATCTAGCAGCAATGTTACTTCGATGTAATAATTATTTCTGGCTCGCCCATGTATACCCTTCTTGTCAAGATGATCGCTCAGAAGGCCAATAGCAGCTTTCCAGTGGGATGATAGATAGTTTATGTTGACATGTTCTAGTCCAATATAAGCGCCATTAGCCAACCATGAGAAGTCTTTTGAAGTGCGAGTAACCGCTTTTTTTATAACCTTAGCTAATTCCTCGGGCGTAGAGTTTTCCTGAGCCTCGATGATGACGGCCTTCCGCTTTTCGGTAGCCTCTTGTTGATTCGCTAACTGATAAGCGACATGTAAGTGGTGGGTTCGCTTTTCATAGCGCAGGTGCTCGCGCTCCTTGGGAGTCATATTTTTCCATGACTCCAAATCTACCCCCCACATATCCCTGAATGCCTCAAAGCTTTGGCGGTTTTCAAGAGCAGTTGAAGCCCTTGGCTTTTGCTGAAGATGTTGGTGGTATTTTTCCAAATGAAAATACTGGTCTGGAGAGACAATTCCAGGATGGTGTTCTGAAATCAGCTTTATAAAAGACAGGTAGCCGAAATCCAGATTTTTTAGTTGTCCAGAGTCTCTTATCACTTTTTGAATGTCAATAACTCTGGGTGCGGCTTCCCATAGTTCAGAAAATGAAATGTCTGCTAGCGTATGCCAAGTGGTTCTATACTGGAATGCGCGCGCGTACTTGAATAGCGATGGTGAGTTCTTTGTGAAATTATGAATGAATCCGTGGCTGATTTCTTTGAGTTGCGGGAATTTTTGCCAGGCTCCGTCTAGGTTGAATGTATAGGGTAAGGTGAGGGCGCCTTCCGACCACAAAATTGCAAACATTGCTCGAAGCGGAGAGCGAAGTCCCTCAACATCCTCTAGGTAAGCGGGAGGGGTTCCTACCACTTTTTCGTAGAGTTCTTTCAGATGACGCCTGTCTGTCTTTGGGGCTTTTGTGATATTATAAAGAGTGTCAAAGGTCTCTTTGCTGAATCGCTCGATATCTGTCTTCTGAACTAAGATGCAAAGAGCTATTCGGGAGCGAGCCTGAAGGTTAAAGATTTCTTCTATGGGCTTCCCATTGTATTTTGCATTTGTAGCACTGGTGCATTCGAGGTCTTTCAGAATCTCGATTGCTCGACGGATAGTCCCTTTTTTTGTCCAGATGATCAAATCTGATGTATTGATCATTAGGCTGCCCTCGCCAGAAGCTCATCTGCAAGTCGCGCGTAGGTTTGTGCTCTAACCAAATCAGCGCTATAGGATGTGCTCCAGCCATGAACAAGCTGATTGGCTGACGCTATCTCAGCCGCCACATTTAGTTCGTCCAGCTTGGCATAGCGTTCAGTTGACTTGATGTCTTTGTGACCCATTAGAAGTTGAATCTCGGAAAGTTCAAGACCCACGCGGTTGCGTCCGGGGATGTAGACGCAGTTTCGTGCCCAGTTACCATAGAAGTGGCGAAGGCTATGAGAGGTAAAAAACTTTTCACCTTCTCCTGCAATACCCGCTGCTATTTGGGCTTTTCTGAGCTCTGTGTTATAGGTTTTGGTTGTGGTATTAAATAGAGCTGATTGAATAACTGATTCGCCATGCGATTCTCGTTTTTCTGACACGAACAGGAAATCGCTTGACGAAGTTGGGCGCTCTTTTTCGTATTCGTCCAGCGCCTCGAAAAATATACTTTTATAGGGCTCAAACATAATGACTGATGCCGTCTCGCGTCCTTTGTAAGCGATATTGGAGCCGTCTTTTTTCTTTTCCTTCTTCTTTGATGGATCACGACGATTGTTCGGATCTTCAATCCTAATAGTTTCATTATTGGAGTTAATGTCACTCCTGCGAACCAAAAAAATCTCCGAAATCCGCAAGCCTCCCCCGGCTTGTAACGCCCAGAGGCAGCGATAGTATGCAGAAGGTGCGTGGCGTAGCAGGCTCAGGATATGGCAGGTCGGAAAGTCCCGTTTCGCATTGATGCGTTTTACCTTGAGGCTGGGGATTCCGCCTCGGGCAAAAGCGAAATCGGTTCTGGGTGTGCCGAATTGAAGCGTCTCCTCAAAGATACGCTCTCTTTCTGCCAGGCTCCTTCGCCTGGGTTTGATCACCAGCGGCATCACGGGCGGAAGAGGTTTCTCTCCGGCAAGAATGCTCCGGTGTGCCGCAGTGTCTTGAGCCACTCTCGTGCTGTTATGTAGAAAATGGTTGACGGCTGCTATCTTGCGCGCCGCAAACGCGGGACTTACAGGTCGGTGATTCAGCGCGATGGCTGCTCTTCTGATGACGAAGTCTTTGCTCTGCGCGCCTTCAGTCAGATAGTTCCGGTACTGGCACATAGTCGCGTGTGCCGCCTCTGGGGTGAGGCACCTAGCACCTAAGATTCCGGTTTCGTACCCGTAGTCAAAGAACTCGGCCACATCGGGACAGTAGATCGTGGGAGTGCTCGCGCCGCTTGAGTGATACAGATTGTTGAACAGTAGATCCGAATAGGCGTTGAATGCGTCTATAGGTTTGCCGGTGTCGGTCTCATAGAGACGTGGAATCCCCCGATTTATGAGGCGTACATTCTTCATTGACCTGTCCCACCAAAGGTCGCATCGAAGGATGGGGTTTTCGCAGTCGACAGCGCCTCCGTCTCCAAGCTGGTGAGCAGTGAGGGCTTTCGTGCGTAGGCAGCAGTGGTCGCTGCCTCAAGTCGAAGGTGTGAAAGGGTGCCGGCAGTGGGTGAGTGAGGCTTCCGGGCAGCTAAACTGGGATTCTGGGCGGTGGCGAAAGAATTTTGGAAAAACGATTTAAGCATATATTGACAGACTTATCTGATTCATGTATAAATTCGTGCCGGATATTACATTCATTTTAGAAGTTGGCAAGTCTAGCTAAGGCTTCCTCGTGCGTTGTCGTGGGTGTTGGTGCGGGAAGTGACGTAGTTTCGAAGGTTAGCGAGATAGGGATTCTGATCGGTCGGCTGTTATTACCGCCGACCGTGGTGCATTGGTGGGGCTGAGTACTTCAGCCGACCAGCTCTACTCGTTGTTGTCCCTTTCGTAATCGTGGCCTTCGCGCTTCGCATCCTCAAGATCATCCTCGGTATAGAGATCAAAGAATTCTGCAGCTGAGTATCTGGACGTCTCCGTAAAGACGTTTCCGAGACCGCACGCGGAGAGTTTCGAATAGCCGGAGATCTTGAGCAGGCAGGCAACACATTCGAAGGAGGAGGGAAGCATGCCCTGGCGCTGCGTCACCTCGTCATCTCCAATTGTTGTTGCTACCGTCCCTATCGGGGTGCCATGTAGCAATGCTGCGGACTTGCAAGCTGGACATTGGCAACGGTGACCGGCTTGCCTTGTAGCCCAAGCGTCTGCCTGGGCTTCTGAAACCCGCCTCTCCTTGTCACTTTTGTTGCCCCAAACCTTCGCGTGGGCTTTGATGTCCTGATCCACTGCTTTGGCGGATGCATCCTCCAGCGACTCAATCATCTCCTTGGCTTTCTGGGCGTCAGGCATGAGGCTGCTCAGCGGTCTATCCATCGACTCTAGTAACACGGAGCAAGCTCGGTAGTAACGAGGAAGCCACTCAGAATTGGAGGCAGTTAGAAATACCGCTTCTCCAGTGTGCAGCTCGATGTTTCTACGCTCGACATGCTTGGCGCAAAAGCCTGCAATCTCAGCAGTGAAGGTTGGAAGCAGCTCTGCCAGTCTGGCTAAGACCTCTTTCGTGCCGATCGAGGCGGCAGAGAACTGTTTGCTCGTTGCCTCTTTCCCCATCGCGTACATCAAATTGCGCCAGTTCTGTTGATCCGCGAGGAGAGCCGGTGAAATGTTTGAGAGGGCTGCACGAGCGAGAAACTCCAATCCCAATGATGAAAACAACCCAAACTGCCAGTCATCAGGTGAGTAGGTGCTCATCTGATCCGCGTACAGCTGAGCCTTGCTTAGTAGAGTGTCTTTGGCCCAAGGTGAACTATCCACGCTTGTATTCATCACTGCTCCCAAAGTTTTGAAATGTAGATGCGCTCCAATCGTCGGTGTGTCGCGCTTGGAACCGAAGACCGTCCATGTAGCATTCGCCAGTTATCAATAATTAGCGTATCTCCGGGATCGGCCAGACAGACATCGATACGACGGATTTCTTGGATCGATTTGATGCTTTTGCCGACTCTGATTGCAGCCTGATTCAGTGGTTTGAGAAACAGATAGTCCCAGCGCAGTCCCGCATTTCCCCCATCTCGGAAGCAAACTGGCATGGGGCATAGCATCCTTCCAGGCTGGGCTCTGCGCGGCACTACGACAGCTCTTTCTGCGAGTCCATCTGCATGCTCAAGAATGTCAGAGGCTGGCAGTAGATAGGTACTCACCGAGGGGGTGCCCTCAAGGCAGCGCAGCATCAGGAAGCGGGGTGGTGATCCCCAGTGGGCGTAGTCGGAATGAAGTGGAAATTCGTTTCGGCCATAAACTCCGCCGTAGGTTTGAAGGTCGAGGTCACTTGACTCTCGTGGCTTCAACGTCTGAACGGTTGCGATCCCATGGCCTGGTGCAATTTTCTGTGGATCAAGAATGGAGCCGAGGCGAATTGCGATTTCTTGGGTTGATGATTCAGGAAGCAAGGTTCTGGTGAATGCATAACCGTTCATGCTTACGAGGTGCATGAGCTGCTCAAAACAGTCGTTATTCGCTATAGGGGTAGCGTGAGGTCTGGGTTCTCTACTGGCGCGGGTGTTCATCGCTATCCTTTTCACTTCCTTGTGGAGCTCCAGATTTTGAATCGCCACATTGGGATGGGGCGGATCTGCTCTCGACTGTTCTGGCTCTTCGGATCTCGCTACCGGATTGTCAGGGCGTTACTGGAATTCCTGGGGGCGGCGGCGGGGGCTGCCTCATGTGGGTTACTGGTCTTTGAGGTTGGAATTCTTCACGGGAAGAGACTAGCTGGGAGGCGATCAATATGTGGCTAAATATCGAAAATGGGGAAAGGATTTTGTGGGGCGTGGGTATAAAGGTGCGATCTTGTTGCGGGCCAGTGTCGCAGCCCTTTACTCACCACTTTGGTCGGTGACTGCAGGCAGATTTCTAACCGAAACGGTTTGACAGGGTGCTGTGAAGCCAGCATGGGGAGGAATTCGCTTTCGTCGGCTTAAGTGCTCTGAAAGGCAAAGAATACGGGGTTTGACTGGAAGGAGATGGAGCGGGTAGAGGGAATCGAACCCTCAACTAAAGCTTGGGAAGCTTTCGTTTTACCACTAAACTATACCCGCTTTTTGCGCCAGTCTTTACTCACCAAAACGGGCTGTCCAATAAGAACCCTCGTTATCAGCTTGGGAAGCTGGAGTAATGCCATTATACGACACCCGCTCAGAGCGGCTGACTTTGTACCAGATGTGCGCGTGAAAATGAAGTTTTTCTTTGCACGCGATGGCTTTAGCACGGGTGAAACGAAAGCCGAGACCGCATGGCGGTCATTCGCGGGCAAGCCTCGCTCCTACAGGAATGCGTTTAACGCTGCAGGGCTGAGCTTGCTCGCGATGACTCTGTTTCAGATTGCCAATGCATGTTGGTCCTGGACGTACTGGTAACGCGGTCGGCTTTCGTGTTGCGCCGGTTTCAGGAAACCCAGCAGTGCGTTGCGGCTGTCTCGGCAGGCCGCTTTGTGCTCCATGTCGAGAAAGTGGCCGGTGGCCTGAAGGGTGCTGAAGGTGCTGTGCTGCACGTGGCCGGCGAACAGCTTGGCATCGGCGGCGGCTGTGTACTCGTCCCATTCGCCGTTCATGAACAGCACCGGCACGTTGATTTTCTTTGCCGCGTTCAGGTAGCACTGGCGGTCGCTGTTGAGCACGTCGTTGATGTGAAAATGCATCTGCCCGTATTCATGTTCGGCCAACGAACTGACGTGACGGTAGTTGAAGCGCTTGAACAGCGAGGGCAGGTGTTTGCCGATGGTGCTGTTCACCAAGTCACCGACCCGGTTCCCGTCACGGCTGCCGAGATAATCGACACCGCGCTCAAGGTAGTCGAGCATGTGCTCGTTGACCACCGGCGAGAACGAGCTGATCACAGCCTTTTCGATGCGCCGTGGCTGTTGCGCGAGGGCGACGAGCGTGGCGGCGCCACCAAAGGAAAACGACAGCACATGCTCGGCGGCGAAGTGGTCGATCAGCTCAAGGAGGATCTGCCCTTCGATTTCCTTGGTGAGCATTTTCTCATGCAGGTTGTGGGCCTTGGACTTGCCCGCGTAGGGCTGGTCGTAGCACACCACATTGAACTCTGGGTAAAGGTTTTTCACGGTCTGTGCAAACGACGCAGTCGTGGACATCGAGCCGTTGACCAGAATAATGGTCTTCTCTGCGGCGTCTGCGCGATAGAACTCCGTGTAAACCCGATACTGACCCTGTATATCCAGCACAGCGATTTCTGGCCTCATGACATAAGACTCCTGGCAAGCGGGTATGCGCGCAAATCAGATTGCACGAGCTTTGTGACAGGTAGGCATACGCCTGGAATTTTTGAAGGCCCATGTCGATCCATTGCACGCTGGTCGACGGGTATTGTTATAAGCGGGCAGTTTGCCGGGGGAAGGCGGAACCTGAGGGTTCTCTGCCGGCAAAAAGTTTCTTAGAGTAGTTTTGGTGACTCGTCGGTCACGTTTCGCGCCGACGTCCTGATTCAAGCAGGGGTCACGTCATCGCGCAAGTATCTTTCGTAAATTGTTCGACAACATCTGCTGAGCGGTCGTCTGCTTAGATCAATCGGATCTCTTCACGACTCAACGGCCGGTACTCGCCGGGCTTCAACACAGCGTCGAGTACCAACGGTCCCATGCATTCGCGGTGCAGGCGCACCACCTTGTTGTCGAAGTGGCCGAACATCCGTTTTACCTGATGATAGCGGCCTTCGACGATGCTCAGGCGCGCAGATTTTGGCCCGAGCACAACCAATTCGGCAGGTTGTGTAGTGAGGTCTTCGAAGGCGAAATACAACCCTTTGGCGAAGGTGATCGCGTATTCGGCAGTGATGTTCTGCTCGGTCTCGACGTAATAGACCTTGGGCAGTTTGGTCTGCGGTTGGGTCAGGCGTCGCGACCAGCTGCCATCGTTGGTGATCAGCATCAGGCCGGTGGTGTTGAAGTCGAGGCGACCGGCGATGTGCAAGTCTTCCTTGTCCGGTTCATCGATCAGGTCGAGCACCGTAGGGTGTTGCGGGTCGCGGGTGGCACTGACGCAGCCGGGCGGTTTGTGCAGCATGAAGTAGCGGGCCGGCTTGCCAACTTGCAGCACCTCGTCGTCGACTTCCACGCGGCTGAACTCGAGCACCTCGGCGTGGGGGTCGCTGACGACTTCTCCGTCGACCCTGACGCGCTTTTCCACCAGCAACAGGCGTACCTGCTTACGGTTGAAGCGGGGCAGGTTGCTGAGGAAGCGGTCAACGCGCATGGTCAGGGATCGGTGGGGGGATTCGGTGGGAGAGTGCCGCGCATCTTACGTGATCGGCCAGGCGGCTGCTTGCAACTGCATCTCGACCTGGGCGCAGGCCGGGCACAGGCAGGACTTGTCGCGCAGCTCAGCGGGCAATGCCTGGAGCACCGCCGGATCGATGCTGACGCCGTAGCACCAGCAGGCACGATCGACGGTTCGCGGGTCAGCCAGGCTGCAGTCGTTGGCGGCGCCGCAAGCCGGGCAGAGGTCAGGTTTATTCATGAGGAGCATTCGATTACGGCCGGTTTGCTTGGCCCGAGACCGCGCATGATCGGCCGGCAAGCATTCCTGCGCAAGCCGGCGATCCTGGAAATCAATGCCGATCTTGCAGATACGCACGCCACCCGCCCAAATGACTGATATCCACCGCCCCCTCCAGCCCATAGGGCTCACAGATAAACCCGCTCTCCCATCGCCCATCCGCCAGTTGTACCTTGCCCAGCCCCAGCGGCGCGGGAATGGCGGTCAGGAACGAACCCAGCTCACTGCTTGGCAACTCCCATACTTCCACCGCAATCGCCGCGCCACCTTCCTTCACTCGGACCATGCCAGGGCGATAGGGTGGGCCACCGGCCAGGGCATACAGCTGATAGTCGGGGGAACTGTAAGTGGCTTCGAGCAAACGGGCTCCACGTTGCTTGAGTTGCCAGTTCAGCGCCAGCCCATCCAGGTGCGCACCGCACACCACCAGCCGTGCGCGATCATTGCGCGCACTATTCGTCGGCGCAGGTGCGGCCAAGCCTTGCTGACGTTGCAAGGCATCCGCCACGCTCAACAGATACTGATCGGTAAACGTCCGGCCGAACAACGTCACGCCCCATGGCAAACCATTGCCCATGAATCCGCTGGGCACGGCGACGGCGGCGTAATCGAGCAGGTTCATGAAGTTGGTGTAGTAGCCCAGTTCCGAGTTGCGCAGCACCGGTTCGGCCGCAAGCTGCGCCAGTGTCACCGGGCGGCCGATGGTTGGCGTGACCACGCAATCAAGGCCTTCCAAAGCTTTGTCGCACAGCGCTTTCAAGGCCTGCAGACGGTATTGGGCGCGGAAGGTTTGCACGCCGGTTACCGCTGGGGCCTTGGCCAATACGGCGCGAATCACCGGCAGCACGGCTTGAGGATGTTGCTCCATCAACTCGCCGGCGACGCTGTAACGTTCCGCCACCCACGGCCCTTCGTAGAGCAACCGCGCCGCTTCGAGAAACGGCGACAAATCCAGCTCGACCGCTTCGCCGCCCATGGCTTTGAGTTGGTCGATGGCGTCGCCGAACAACAACGGGCCTTCAGGGCAGCCGAAGAACGCCAGATCCTGCGCACGGGGTACACCGAAACGGAATGGACGCGGTGTACCGAAGGCCGAACCGTCATTCCACAGCGGATTACTGCGGCTGTATTCGTCCCGTGGATCGAGATGAGCGGTGAGCGCGAGCAACTGACTGGCTTCCCGGGCCGTGGCCGTGAAGGTCGTGACGCAATCGAGCGTTCGACAGGCCGGCACCACACCGGCAGTGGAGATCAGCCCTTTGCTGGCTTTCAAACCGACCAGATTATTCAATGCCGCTGGTACGCGACCGGAGCCTGCCGTGTCCGTGCCCAGGGAAAAGCTCGCCACGCCGAGCGCCACCGCCAGTGAAGACCCGGCGCTGGAACCGCCCGACGGATACTCCGGCAACACGCTGTTCGGGCAAGCGCCATACGGCGAGCGGCTGCCATTGAGGCCAGTGGCGAATTGGTCGAGATTGGTCTTGCCCAACGGAATCGCCCCCAGCGCCAGCAGTTGCTCGACGATGGTTGCCGAGCGTTCCGGCACATAGGCAAACGCCGGACACGCCGCGGTGGTGGGAATGCCCCCCAGGTCGATGTTGTCCTTGATCGCGAACGGCACGCCGTACAGCGGCAGGCTGTCTGGGTCGCGATCGTCGAGTGCGGCGAGGTAGGGTTCCAGATCCTCGACACTGAGCAAATGGATGAACAAGTGATAGTCCGGGTTCAGGGCCGCGGCTTTTTCACGCAGGCTCAGCAGCAGTTGCCGAGGCGTAGTGCTGCCGTCACGGTAAGCGTTGCGCAGGGCGTCGAGTTGCAGATTGATGTTCATGGCGTTAATCCTTTTTTAATGGCTTGAATCGAGTTCCAGCACCACCACACGCTGCCCGGCGCGCACCGCCGAACCCGGTTGCACGCGAATCTCGCGCACCACGCCCGCCATGGGCGCGAGCAGCGGGATTTCCATCTTCATCGACTCCAGAATCACCAGCACATCCCCCGCCGCGACCCGGCTGCCAGCCTGCACCTGAACCTGCCAGAGGTTGCCGGCGATGTGGCTGTCGATGCTCTGCTGACCGTCGGCTAACGGTGCATCTTCGGCAACTTCCGGGGCCAGCTCTTCGCTGTCGAAATGCGCTTGGCCGCTGGCGATCCAGCGTTCGCGCTCGGCGTTGAACGCGTTTTTTTGCTGATCCCGAAAGGCCGCGATGCTCTGGGCTTCTTTCGTCAAAAACGCCTGGTAATCCGCCAGATTCAGCTGACTGTGTTCGATGTTCAGATCAAAGCGCCCAAGCGGGAAATCCCGACGAATGCGCAGCAGTTCATCGGCGCTCACCGGGTAGAACCGGATCTGATCGAAGAAGCGCAGCAGCCACGGCTTGCCATCGAACGCGGCGACTTCGCGGTAGCGATTCCACATCTGCAGCGTGCGACCGACGAACTGATAACCCCCGGGGCCTTCCATGCCGTACACGCACATATAGGCGCCGCCGATGCCTACCGAGTTTTCCGCGGTCCAGGTGCGGGCCGGGTTGTACTTGGTCGTCACCAGGCGATGCCGAGGATCGAGCGGGGTGGCGACCGGTGCGCCGAGATAGACGTCGCCCAGGCCCATGACCAGATAGCTGGCGTCGAACACGGTGCGCTGCACTTCGTCGAGGTTCGGCAGGTCGTTGATGCGGCGGATGAACTCCAGATTGCTCGGGCACCAGGGCGCGTCTTTACGCACGGTGGTCATGTATTTCTCGATGGCCAACTGGCAGGCCGGGTCATCCCAGGACAGCGGCAGATGGACGATGCGCGAGGGCACTTGCAGGTCCTTGGCGGCGCACACGGCGTCCCATTCACCGGCGACAATACCCAGCAGATCGGCCAGCGGCAGTTGTTCGGGTTGGTAGTGCACTTGCAGCGAGCGGATGCCCGGCGTCAGGTCGATCACGCCGTGCAGGTGTTTGCTTTCCAGTGCCTGCATCAACGCGTGGGCGCGAAAGCGCAGGACCAGGTCCAGTTCGGGGGCACCGATTTCCAATAACAAATGAGTGTCGCCCGATAACCTTGCAACCAGTCTCGTGTCGTCCTGACCCAAATCCAACACCACAGGCGACGCAATTCCCTGCGGGAGCGGGCTTGCTCGCGAAGGGGCCAGATCAGGCACCGCATCAACTTCTTCGTGAGCAAGCCCACTCCCACAGGAATCCCATTTCAAGGCGAGATTGCGCGCGGTTTTGAGATCGACCGGGACGAACTGAACTTTGTCCCCAGCCTTGAGCTGCCCCAGCTGCCAAAGGTCCGCCTCGATCACCGTCACCGGGCAGACAAACCCGCCCAAGCTCGGACCATCCGGCCCCAGAATCACTGGCATGTCACCAGTGAAATCCACCGCGCCAATCGCGTACGGATTGTCATGAATATTCGACGGATGCAATCCGGCTTCACCACCGTCGGCGCGCACCCATTCAGGCTTCGGCCCAATCAACCGCACGCCGGTTCGGCTGGAGTTGAAGTGCACTTCCCACTGCGTGGCGAAGAAGGTGGCGATGTAGTTTTCGGTGAAATATTCCGGGGCGCCGTGGGGGCCGTAAATCACCCGAATCTGCCGCACGGCGGGCAACTCGGTAACGTGCTGGCTCGCCAGGTTTTGCCCGGCGCTGTGGTCGCTCAAGGTCCGAATGTGCAATACGTCCCCAGCGCGCAATGCACGACCGGCATGGCCACCAAACTGGCCGAGGGTGAAGGTACTTTTGCTACCCAGATAATCCGGCACTTGCACGCCGCCGCGCAGGCACAGATAGCTGCGCGCACCTGCACCGCCAATGGTGCCGAGGTTCAAAGTGGCACCGGCGGGAATCAACAGTGCGGTGTTCATCGGCACCGCTTCACCATTCAGCATCAACGGAATCACCGCACCCGTAACGGCCACCACCGCAGCACAATTGAAACGCAGCAGCGGCCCACTCATCGTGATTTCCAGCGCCGCCGCACCTTCATCATTACCCAGCAAGCGATTGCCCAGACGCAGTGCCCGGCTGTCCATCGGCCCCGACGGCGGCACGCCCACCGCCCAGTAACCGAGGCGTCCCGGATAGTCCTGAACGCTGGTCTGCGTACCGGCGCTGAGCACTTCAAAGGTGTTGGCTTGATAGACCAGACTTTCCAGGCAACGGGTCCACGGCTGACCGCTGGCAAAGGGCGCATCGAGCAGAATTTGCCGCAGGTAATCGCGGTTGGTTTCCACCCCATACAGTAGGCTGTCGCCCAGAGCCTGATGCAGATCGACGCGTGCTGCTTCGCGAGTCGCTGCCCAACTGATGACCTTGGCGATCATCGGATCGAAGTACGGCGGGATCTCGCAACCGGCCTCGACCCACGTGTCGATGCGCAGGTGTTGGCCATCGGCAACGGGAAAATTGACGGCCGTGAGCAGACCGGGACTCGGCTGGAAATCCCGACCCGGATCTTCAGCATAGAGTCGTGCCTGAATCGCATGACCGTTGGCTTTCAATCCCTGGCTCAACTCACGCAGCGGCGGCAAATCACCGGCCGCCAATTCCACCATCCAGCGCACCAGGTCCACGCCCCACACTTGTTCTGTGACGCCGTGCTCCACCTGCAAACGGGTATTCACTTCAAGAAAATAGAAACGCTGGGCATCGCTGTCGAAGACGAACTCCACAGTGCCCGCGCTGCGGTAATGCACCGCTTTGGCCAGTTTGATTGCCGCTGCACAGAGTTCCTCGGCCATGCCCTCGGGCAGGTTCGGTGCAGGGGTTTCCTCGAGGACTTTCTGGTTGCGTCGCTGCACTGAGCAGTCGCGCACGCCGAGGGCCAACACCTCGCCCTGGCCGTCGCCGAAGACCTGCACTTCCAGATGTCGGGCGCGCTGGATGTACTTCTCGATGAACACGCCAGCGTCGCTGAAATTGTTCTGACCAAGGCGTTTGACGGCTTCGAACGATTCGCTCAATTCGCCGGCGCTGCGGCATACGCGCATACCGATCCCGCCACCGCCGGCGGTGCTTTTGAGCATCACCGGGTAGCCGACCTGTTCGCCCGCTATCAATGCTGCATCGAGGCTATCGAGCAGCTCGGTACCTTCGAGCATTGGCACGCCGTGTTGCTTGGCCAGTGCGCGGGCGGTGTGCTTGAGGCCGAACACCCGAAGCTGTTCCGGTGTGGGGCCGATGAAGGCGATGTCGGCCGCTTCGCAGGCTTGGGCGAATGCAGCGTTTTCCGAGAGAAAACCGTAGCCGGGATGGATCGCGGTGGCGCCGGTGGCTTTTGCGATGGCGAGGATTTTGTCGACCGCCAGATAAGTGCCAGCGGCAGCGCCTTCGCCGAGGCTGTGGGACTCAAAGGCTTGCAGGATGTGCAGGCTGGCGGCATCGGCTTCGGAGTAAACGGCAACGCCCTTGACCTGCAATTCAGCCAAGGTACGCAAGATGCGACAGGCAATGGCGCCACGGTTGGCAATGAGGACTTTTTCGAACATGGCATAACCCCCGGAGGCGATAACGCATCAGCCTCTACCTGGGATGCGGGCCGTCCCGCAGTTTTTCGATAGGCGCCAAGGTCGTCCTCGGCGGCAGAATTATTAAACTTGAAACCACCGCTGACCTTGTGGGAGCGGGCTTGCCCGCGATGGGGCCAGCACACTCAACAATGATGTCGACTGACACACCGCTATCGCGGGCAAGCCCGCTCCCACAGGGTTTCGTGGTGTTTTTACTTTTTTAGGCACTGCCCGGAACGGGCTTGGCACAGGGCAAACAGCCACCGCCGCAAGCACGAAATTTTCAGTTCCATACCAGCAGCTCCGCAGGCGTCGGGTTGTAGGCGTTGCATGGGTTGTTCAGTTGCGGGCAGTTGGAGATCAGCACGATCACGTCCATCTCGGCCCGCAGGTCGACGTATTTGCCCGGCGCCGAAATTCCGTCTTCGAAGGTCAGGCCACCGTCGGCCGTCACCGGCACATTCATGAAGAAGTTGATGTTCGGCCCGATGTCGCCCTTGCCCAGTCGACCATCGTGGACACAGGCGCGCAGGTAGTTGTCGCGGCAGCTGTGCATGTAGCGTTTCTCCAGCGCATAACGCACGGTGTTGCTCTCTTGGGCGCAGGCACCGCCGAGGGTGTCGTGACGCCCGCAAGTGTCGGCGACGATGGTCAGCATCGGTTTGCCGAGGTTGGAATAGAGCACGCTGCCGGTGCTCAGGTAGACGCTGTTCTGCCGGCGCAACGTGCGCTGCACGTCGTAACGCTCTTTGGGATTGGCGAGGCTGTAGAACAAGGTGTCGACGGCCTGATTACCTTCCAGGTCGAGGATGCGCAAGGTCTGGCCGGCCTTGACCTCCATCAGCCAGGGTTCGCCGGCGGGGATGGTGGCGCGGTAGATCGCGGTTTCGGGCTGCCTGTTTGTAGTAACGGCAGCGGTGGCGATAGTGAGTGACATGGCAGCGATCCTCAGGCGAACAGACGGTCGGTGTTGATGAAGCCGCGCTCGTTTTCCGGGCGCGAGGTGCGGCAGTGTTCGGCGACACTCGCATCGGCGTTCATCCAGCTGAGCTTCAGCGGTTTGGGTGCGTACTCAGGCGCCGGGTCCATCGGATGTTGCAGCGCGGTGAGCACCACCAGGGTGTCCATCGGTGCGTACAACTCGATGTAATCACCGGCCTTGGAATGGCCTTCGACGAAGTGGAAATGACCGGCCTCATCGACGTTCACACGGCTGAACAGGTTGAGGGTCATCAACAGATCGGAGAGGCCCAAACCCCACTTGCCCAGTTCCACCAACAGGTTGTCGGTGCCGTTGCGGAAGAAACCGTTGCGCAGTTCCTGATAGCGGCCCGCGCCGTATTTTTCCGCAACCTCTTCAGCGCACAGCACGCCGCCGAGGCTGTCGCTCCAGCCGCACGTGTCGGCAGTGATTGCCACCAATACGCGGCCCATGTCCGAGTACAGGCAATGGCCGGTGGTGAGCTTGGCGGTGTGTTGGCATTTGAGGCTGTCGGGCAGGTTCAGGCGTTCGGTTTTTTCATGGGCGTTGAGCAGCGTCAGGCTGACGTTGGCACCGCCGCGCAGGTCGGTCAGGCGCAGGAGTTGGCCGCGTTTCAGAATGAAGGAACGATGGCCTCCACCGGGGAGTATTTCTTCGGCGAAGGGCGTAAACAGTTGGGTCGAATCAGTCATGTGTAGATTCCTCTAAGCGATGCGAAGCGAACCTGCCAACTGAGCCGGCAGGGCGTCGACGGCGGCGCGATTGGCGCGGCGGTCGCTGTTCAAAGGGATGTCGTAGGTGATGCGTGCGCCATAGGCACCGGGGGCGTGCGGGTCGATGCGGACCTTGTCGAATACCAGCAAGCGGGTGCCGAGGCTGAAACCTTCGGAGAGGTCATGGGTGACCATGAACACCGTCAGCTGCGTCTCGCGCCACAGTTCCAGCAGCAAGCCGTGCATGTCTTTGCGGATGCCCGGATCGAGCGCGCCGAAGGGTTCGTCGAGCAGCAGAACGCGCGGCTTCATGATCAACGCTTGGGCGATCGCCAGCCGTTGTTGCATACCGCCGGAGAGCTGCGCCGGGTACTTGTCCAGCGAGTGACCGAGGCCGACTTTGTGCAGCAGTACCGAAGCCTGTTCCCGCGCCTCGCGTTTGGCGCTGCCGAACAACCGTCCCAGCAGGGGCGAGCGCGGCAGTTCGAGGCCGAGGGCAACGTTGTCCAGCACGCTCAGGTGCGGGAACACCGAGTAGCGCTGAAATACCACGCCACGGCTGGCATCCGGTTCGCTGGCCAGGGTCTGGCCGTCCAACAGAATCTCGCCGCGACTGGCCCGTTCCTGGCCCAGCAGTAGCCGCAGGAAAGTCGATTTTCCGCAACCTGACGCACCCACCAAGGTGCAGAACTCGCCCTCGTTGACGTTCAGGTTCAGACCTTCGAGCACCACCTGATCGGCGTATTGCTGCCAGACGTTTTTTACTGTGATGAAGCTCATGCGCGTGCCCCTTCATAACTCATTTGGAGGCACCTTGGTGCCAGGGAAAAGCACGCTGAGTCAGGCGTTTCAGGCCCCAATCCATCAGCCAGGCAAGCAGGGTGATCCAGACCACGTACGGCAAAATCACGTCCATCGCCAGGTAGCGGCGCACCAGGAAAATCCGGTAACCGAGGCCGTCGGTGGAGGCGATGGCTTCGGCGGCGATCAGGAACAACCACGCTGAGCCGAGCATCAAACGCAGCGAGATCAACAGTCGCGGCAGCAGTTGCGGCAACACCACGCGCAACATCAAGGTCCAGGTCGACGCGCCGAGGGTCTGCGCCTTGATCAGCAACTCGACAGGAATCTCCCGGGCGCGCTGTTCCAGATCGCGGGCCAGGCACGGGGTGATACCGATCACGATCAGCATCACTTTCGACAACTCCCCCAGCCCGAACACGATGAACAGAATCGGCAGGATCGCCAGCGGCGGCACCATCGACAGCACGGTGAGTACCGGCGACAACGGTGCGCCGAACAGCGGCAGAGTCCCGGCGGCGATGCCCAGGCACAACCCGGCCAATGCACTGATGCCAAGGCCGATAGCCAGCCTTCGCAGGCTGGCGGCGCTGTCTTGCCAGAGCAGGTATTCACCGGTTCGCGTGTCGGCGGTGAAGGCCAGCCGTTTCACGGCGTCGGTCATTTGCACGGCGCTCGGCAGCAGCTTGTCGTTGGGGTTGTCCGTCAGCCGCTCGGCCGAGCCCATGAAGTAGGCGAACAGCACCAGGGCGAACGGCAGGATCACCAATAGCAGGCGACTCGGGCGATCCGGGTGGCGATTGATCAGGCGCATGGCCAGTCCTCCGGTTTACAGCTTGGCGTCAGCGGCCATCTGCACGTAGGTCGGATCGAAGCGCAGCTTGAGGTTGGTCTTGTCGCCGCTGGTCACGCCATTGGCGAAGGCCATGCCGATGGCGCTGGTGTCCTTGGCGCCTTCACCGAGCAATCCATGCTGAAAGGAAAACTCGGCAACCTTGCGCATGGTGTCGGGCAGTTGCTTGCTGGTGGAGAATTCCAGCGCTTCTTTCGGTGTGGCGAACAGTTTGGTGGTGTCGAGTTGCGCCTGGAAACCGGCCAGGTCGGTGCCCGAAGCTTTGGCCATGTGTTCGAGGGCGGCTTTGCTGGCGGCGTTTTTGGCGTTCATCAACTCCACCACTTCGAACCAGGCACCGGTCAGGGCTTTGCCCAAGGCCGGGTTATCGTTGAGGGTGGCGCTGTTGACCACCATCATGTCCATGATTTCGCCGGGAACCTGGCTGGAGTTGAAGACTTCGGTCACGCCGGGCTTGGCCTTGATGTCCGAGAGCATCGGGTTCCAGGTGGTGACGGCGTTGACCTGGTCGGTGTTGAAGGCGGCCGAGATGTCGGCGTCGGAGGTGTTGACCACTTTCAGGTCTTTCTCGGTGAGGTCCACCGAACCGAGTGCCCGAGCCAATAGGTAGTGGGACACCGAGAGTTCCACCAGATTGACGTCCATGCCCTTGAGGTCGGCGACTTTCTTGCCTTCGCCTTTGAGCACGATGCCGTCGTTGCCATTGGAGAAGTCGCTGACGATCAGCGCGGTGCTGTCGACGCCACCGGCAGCCGGAATGGTCAGCGCATCCATATTGGTCATGGTGCAGCCGTCAAACTGGCCGGCGGTGTATTGGTTGATGGATTCGACGTAATCGTTGAGCTGCACCACATCGATTTTGATGCCGTACTTTTTCGCCCATTTATCGACGATGCCTTGGCTGCCGGCATATTCCCAGGGCATCCAGCCGGCATAAATAGTCCAGCAGACGCTGAAATGGTCTTTTTGTGCGGCCTGGGATGAGACGCTCACAAGGGCTGCGAACGTAGCGGCGAGGAGGGCGGGTAAACGAAGCTTGAGCATGGGTGGTTCTCCAGTTGATCAAGGGCGGGCAGGAGTCAACGCGGCACCGCGAACGGTGGCTTGTCTCCCGGGCTTTTGTCCCGCCGTGTAACCTCAACTGGAGGTCGCCAACTCTCGGACCAGCCACTCGCGATTGCGAGCCGGAACCCTAGTCAGCCATTGCAAATTGTGGTGCCGCGAACCTGTGATGACTCCTGCACGTCTTTGGTTAAGCGAGAGCCGTGCCAAGTCGGCTTGAGCCCTCTGGCTTGGGCATGGAGGAAAGGAGGAGGGATAAACAAGCGGCATGCCCTGCCTTGTCATGGTGCGTTGGCGCATGTCTATGCACCGTAGATGGACGCAGTGGCCGCTGATCTGAAGGCCGACGCCGTCTGGCACTCGATGCCGGTTTGAAAGTCAAAACAGGTGTCAGCCGGCCTGTGCCGACTGCTGTTGCGGGTCTTCCAGGAGGCCGCCATGCTCTGTCGAAAACAGCTCCGCCGAATACTGCTCTGTGTGTTTTTTGGTTTGGGCTTGTCCGGCTGCTATTACTACGTAGGTGGTGCCGACGTTTATTCGACACCTTATTACTACCCTGGCTATTACTACTCTCCTTACTACTACGGCGGCCCGCGTTTTTACGGGGGCTATCGCTATTTTTACTACGGTGGACATCCCCGTCATCACCACGGAGGACACCATCGCGGGCACCGTTAATCAGCTCATCAATAAAACGGCGCGTCCGGCTCACGAACGCGCCGTTTTCTTTGGCGTAGATGAAAAACCTTTCATCGGCTACTTGTTTCAACGTGTTGCAGGAACGCACCAGATTCCGAATTCACTGTCTGATATTTCGACAGTCGCCGAACCATTGACTGTCGCCTGCCAGCGTCGCTGGTGTGGCTCACTCGCGGTCCAGGAGGCCGCTATGCTCTGTCAAAAAAAACTCCGCCAAATTCTGCTGATTGTTTTATCGGGATTGTCTCTTGGTGCGTGCGTGCCCTATTCCGATGGAGGATCCAGCTATTACCGTTCCGAGGTTTACACGTCCCCTGCGCCGTATTACTCCGGTGGCGGGGCTTATTACTCCGATGGTCGTTACTACTCGGCCCCGCGCAGGTATTACGCACCGCCGGCACGGTATTACCAACCAACGCCGCGTTACTACCACCAGCCGCGGGTTTATCAACCGGCACCGCGTTACTATCAACCGGCCCCGCGCTATTACCAGTCGGCGCCACGAGCAGACTACCGGGTCTATCAGAATCGTGGATGGGACCGTCATGACCGTCGTGACCGTGGCGGCTGGGATGGCCGTCACCGCGGCGGCCGAGGCGATGACCATCGAGGCCACAACAGGTCGGATAATCGTGGCGGTCGGGGCGATCACCGTGATGGCAATTGGGATGGCCGAGGCAACCACCGGTAAACCACTCAATAAAAAAGCGGCGCATGAAGCGCCGCTTTTTTGTGCCTGATTTTTAGTATTCCGAGAGATCAGCCAAAGGATGCCGGCCTTCCCAGACCTTATGGAAATGCGCCTCCACCGCCGCCTCCGGCACAGTGTTGATGTCCGGCCAGTGCCAGCGAGGTTTCTGGTCTTTGTCGATCAAGCGCGCTCGCACGCCTTCGCTGAACTCCGGATGACGGCAGCAATTGAGACTCATGGTGTATTCCATCTGAAAGACCTGAGCCAACGATAGATGCCGGGCGCGAACGATCTGTTCCCACACCAGATGAGCGGTCAGGGGCGAGCCTTCAGTCATGGTTTTGGCGGCACGACCGAGCAGCGGGTCGGCATGATCGCGCAACGCACTGATGGCCTTCCAGGCGCAACGAACGTCGCTGACATCCAACAGTTCGTCGATCTGCTCGCGTCGAGGCAGCCACTGCGCTTCGGGCAGCTGCGCGATCGCTTCCTGCTGCAAGGCCTTGAGCAGGCTGTTGAGCTGCATGGCTGTCTGTTCCTGCCAGTTCAATTGCAGCAAACCTTCGAGCAGCTCATGCTGTTGATCATCGCGCAGGAAGCGGTCGGCGAGGTCCAGATCGATCGCATCACGACCGTTCATCTGGGCGCCGGTCAGGCCGAGAAACAATCCGAGCTTGCCGGGCAACCGCGACAGAAACCAACTGGCGCCGACGTCCGGGTACAAGCCGATGCCGATCTCCGGCATCGCCAACCGGCTGCTCGGCGTGACAATCCGGATGCTCGCTCCTTGCAGCAGCCCCATGCCACCACCCAGCACGTAACCATGACCCCAGCAGATCAACGGTTTGGGGTAGGTGTGCAGGCTGAAGTCCAGGCGATATTCTGCCGCAAAGAAGTGTGCAGCCAAGGGCGGCACTTCGCCGGGATGGGCGCGACACGCCTCCACCAGGCTGCGTACTTCGCCGCCGGCGCAAAAAGCCTTGGCGCCATTGCCACGCAGCAGCACGCAAACGATCTGTGGCTCCTTGGCCCAGGCATCCAGTTGATCGCGCAGGGCGTTGATCATCGGCAAGGAGAGGGCGTTGAGGGACTTTTCGGCATCCAGGCTGGCGATGCCGATGCGTGCGCCGTCGGTGCCGGTGAGTTCTTCGAAGTGCAGATTCATCGTGACCTCGATCGGGAAATTGAGCGTTCAGTATGATCGCTCTATAGGAAAGTGCCGGATCTGCGTCAGATCAATTGACAAGCATGGCCAGCTTTCCTAGGGTTCGCCCCATTGTTTTTGCCGGATGTAACCATGACTGCTGACGACCGTATCAAACTCGAACCGAGCTGGAAGGAGGCACTACGTGCCGAATTCGACCAGCCTTACATGGCAGAGTTGCGCACATTCCTGCAACAGGAGCGCGCGGCGGGCAAAGAGATTTATCCACCCGGACCGATGATTTTCAACGCGCTCAATTCCACGCCGCTGGACAAGGTCAAAGTGGTCATTCTCGGTCAGGACCCTTACCACGGCCCGGGACAGGCCCATGGGTTGTGCTTCTCGGTGCAACCGGGCGTGCCGGCACCGCCATCGCTGGTGAACATCTATAAAGAGTTGAAGCGCGACCTGAACATCGACATTCCCAACCATGGCTACCTGCAGAGTTGGGCAGAGCAGGGCGTGTTGATGCTCAACACCACCATGACCGTGGAACGCGCGAATGCCAACGCCCATGCGGGCAAGGGCTGGCAGCACTTTACCGATCGGATTATCGAAGTGGTCAGCGAACATCAGCCACATCTGGTGTTCCTGCTATGGGGCGCGCATGCCCAGAGCAAGCAGAAACTCATCGACGCCACCAAACACCTGGTGCTGACCTCGGTCCATCCGTCGCCGCTGTCCGCCTATCGCGGCTTCCTCGGATGCGGGCACTTCAGTCGGGCGAACAAGTTTCTGGAGCAGAATGGCGAGACGCCGATCGAGTGGCGGTTGCCGTCGGTCTGAAGATTGCCTTCGCGGGCAAGCCTCGCTCCAGATGTTGTGCCGGACGCAAACCCGCGACTAGCCGAAATCCTGTAGGAGCGAGGCTTGCCCGCGAAGCAGGCGACTCGGTCTATCAGGGAGAATCCGGCTCCCGGTTCCAATACCGAAACAACGGTTCTGCCAGAAACAATACAAACAACAACCGCATCACCTGCATCGCCGTCACCAGCGGCACCGACAATTGCAGGGTCTCCGCCGTCAGACTCATTTCGGCGATCCCGCCGGGCATCATGCCCAGCGTCAGCGAACGCAGATCCAGATGAGTCAGCGCACTCAACCCCAGCGCCGCCAGGGTGGCGATCAACATGGTCAACACCGTGCCCAGCAGGGTTCGGCCCATGAACGATGGTGCCCGCCGGAAGAACTGCCGATTGAAGTGACACCCCAACCCGCTGCCAATCAGCCACTGGCCAATCTGACTGCCGCCGTTGGGCAGTCCGATGTGCAGGTCCCAAGCAATGCTCACCGTCGCACTCACCAGCAGCGGCCCGAACAACCAGGGGTTGGGTTGTCGCAGCCGTTCCCAGATCCAGGCGGCAAGGGCGCCCGCCGGGAACAGAATGGCCAGCCACCACCAGTCGACGGTTGTTGGATGCAAGACCGGCGCACCGTCGCCCAAAAGATACTTGAACGCCGCTGGCACACACAGCACCACCACCAACACCCGCAAACTTTGCCCCGCCGCGACACGGCTGAGCACCGCGCCGTTGCGGGCGCCGAGGTTGACCATCTCCCCGGAGCCGCCGGGCATGCTGGAAAAGAATGCGGTGGCGCGATCTTCCCCGGTGCGCCGCATCAACCAGACCCCCACCACGGCGGACAGGCTGGTGACTAATGCACCGAAAAAGATCAAACCGAAGTGGCTCAGCACCTGCTCCATCACCAATGGGGTGAAGTGCAGGCCGATACCGATGCCGACAACCCACTGGCCGCACTTGCGGCCGCCAGGGATTTCCGCCAATTGCCAGGGGGTCAGGCAGCGCACGAGGATGATCGCCAGCAACGAGCCGACCATCCACGGCAGTGGCCAGCCGATCTGGCTGGCGAGGTAACCGCCCAGCAGACCGACCAGCGGTGTTCCCCACCAGCTTTTGAAGGGGGGCCTATCAGACATCGGCGATAGCGCGCCGGGCGACTGAACGTTTGCGCCAGATGCGCAGCAGCGGCATCAGCAACATGATTGCAGTGAGCACCCAGCAACCGAACGTGATCGGGCTCGACCAGAGAATTTCCAGTGCTCCATTGGAGATCGACAGCGCGCGACGCAGGTTTTGCTCCATCAGACCGCCAAGGATGAAACCCAGCAGTACCGGCGACAATGGGAAATCCAGCTTGCGCAGGATGTAACCGAAGATTCCGATGCCGATCATCAGGAACAGGTCGAACGTGGTGGCATGCACCGCGTAGACGCCGATCCCGGTGATGATCGCGATCACCGGCACCAGCGCCCAGTTAGGCACGGCGAGGATGCGGGTAAAGATGCGGATCATCGGAATGTTGAGAATCACCAGCATCACGTTGGCGACGAACAACGACGCGATCAGGCCCCAGACGATGTCCGGTTGCTGTTGGAACAGCAGCGGGCCCGGCGTGATGTTGTACAGCGACAGCGCGCCGATCATCACCGCCGTGGTACCCGAACCCGGAACGCCGAGGGTCAGCATCGGCACCAGTGCACCGCAGGCGGCGCCACCGATGGCGGTTTCCGGAGCCGCGAGGCCACGCATGTCGCCTTGTCCGAACGTGCCCTTGGCGCCGGCAATACGTTTCTCGGTCATATAGGCCACAGCGCTGGCCAATGTCGCGCCGGCACCCGGCAACACGCCCATGATGAAGCCCAGCAAGCCGCAACGGATGTTTACCAGGAACACCGCCGAGGCTTCCTTGACGTTGAACATCATGCGCCCGGTGGCCTTCACCGCTTCCTGGCCGCGGTGGGTTTTTTCCAGCAGCAGGAGGATTTCGCTGATGGAGAACAGGCCCAATACCAGCACAACGAACTGAATGCCGTCGGTCAGGTGAATGTTATCCCCGGTGAAACGGTATACGCCGCTGTTGGCGTCGATCCCGACGCTCGACAGAAACAGACCGATCAGCGCCGCAATGAAGGTCTTGAGCGGTCGATCACCGGCCATGCCGCCGAGACAGACAATCGCAAACACCATCAGTACGAAATACTCCGCCGGTCCGAAGGCAATCGCCCATTTCGCCAGCAGCGGGGCGAACAGCACCATGCCGCACGTCGCGATGAATGCACCGATGAACGAACTCCACGCCGACAGCGACAGCGCTACACCGGCCAGGCCTTTGCGGGCCATCGGGTAACCGTCGAGGGTGGTCATTACGGTGGAGGCTTCGCCTGGAATGTTCAGCAGGATCGAGCTGATCCGGCCGCCGTATTCGCAACCCAGGTACACCGCCGCCAGCAGGATCAGCGCCGACTCCGGTGGCAGGCCGAGGGCGAATGCGATCGGAATCAGCAACGCCACGCCGTTGATCGGGCCCAGACCCGGCAACAGCCCGACGACGGTGCCGATCAGGGTGCCGCACAGCGCGGTCACCAGGTTGTACGGGCTCAGCGCAACGCCGAAGCCCTGACCCAAATAGCCAAGAGTATCCATATCAGTTCTCCAGAACGTCGAGCACGCCCAGCGGCAGTGGCACGTCCATCAACTTGTCGAACAGCAGATAAAGACCGATCGCCATCAGGCTGATGATCACCGCGCTGGGCAGCCAGCGGCCGCCATACAGGCGTGCCATCGGGACACCGATCAGAATGCTGGCGACGATGAAACCAAGGGGTTCGAAGGTCCCGGCGAACACCAGCAACAGCAGCACGCAAATGCCGATTTTGGTCAGGGTTTCGCGGTCCAGTTTCGGGTCATCGTCACTGTGCACGATCGGCGTCGGCCGAAACACCATGTACAGCAATGCCAGGCCCATCAGGCCGAGCATCAGCAGAGGGAAGGCCCGAGGCCCGACCGGTTCGTAGGAAAAAGCCGCCTGATACGGCCACGCCATCAGCGCCAAGCCGACACAGGCCAGCAACAGCACCGAAGCGAAAATGCGTTGTATGAGCATGAGGAACTCCTGGGCCACGACCCCGAGAACCGGGGCCGTAGCCGCTAGACAGAGGCGATCACTGGATCAGGCCGAACTCTTTGGCCAGCACTTTGTAGTCCGCGACCTGCTTCTTCACGTAGGTGTCCAGCTCCGGGCCGGTCATGGCGAACGGGAACAGTTCACGCTGATCGCGCAGCTTGGCGAAATCCTCGGAAGCCAGCAGTTTGTCGAAGGCGTCTTTCCACCAGGCGTAGTCTTCGTCGCTGACTTTTGGCCCGAGGTAGAAACCGCGCACCACCGGCCAGACGATGTCGTAGCCTTGCTCTTTAGCCGTCGGAATGTCTTTCATTTCCGGCTCGTCCAGACGCTTCTCGGAGAACACCGCCAGCAGACGCATGTCGCCACTCTGAATGTGTGGCATGGAGTCGGAGATGTCGGTGCTGCCGACCTGGATGTGGCCACCGAGCAGGGCGGTGGCAATTTCACCGCCGCCTTCGAGAGCGACGTAACGCAGGTCACGGGGATTGATCCCGGCTGCCTTGGCGATCAATGCGGTCTGCATCCAGTCCTGGCTGCCGACGGTGCCGCCGGAACCGATCACCACGGAGCTTGGATCTTTCTTCAGGGCTTTGACCAGATCGTCCAGGGTCTTGTAAGGCGAATCGCTTTTTACCGCGATGGCGCCATAGCTGGTGCCAACGGCGGCCAACCAACGCACTGCACTTTCATCGAAACGACCGAACTTGCCTTGCGCCAGGTTCAGCAGCGAACCGCTGGACCACGCCACCAGCGTCCCGGCATCGGCCGGGCGTTGAGCGACCACCGCGTTGTACGCCACCGCGCCGACACCGCCGGGCATGTAGGTCACGCGCATCGGTTTGGTCAACAGTTTTTCGTTCACCAGCGCGCTTTGCGCCAGTTTACAGGTCAGGTCGAAACCGCCGCCTGGAGAGGCCGGGGCGATACATTCCGGGCGCTTGGGTTCGGCCATCAGTTGGCCGGCAAACAGTACACAGCTGGCGGCTAGAGCAACTTTACGCAGTGATAAGTTCATTTGAGTCTCCACGGGCATTCATTGTTGTTATTGAACGTGATGTTTACCAAAGGGCAACGCTATAGCTCACCAGCAGACGCACTTCATCGGCATCGCGAGCGGAGTAGTTGGAGCGGTAGGTGGCATTGCGCAGGCGTACGGCGACATCTTTCAGGGCGCCGCTTTGTACGACGTATTTGATCTCGGTGTTGCGTTCCCACTCTTTGCCTTCGTCGCCGTTCTTGAGCTTGATGTTGTCACCGCTCAGGTAACGGCTCATGAAGCTCAGGCCCGGAATGCCGAGTTTGGCGAAGTCATAGTCGTAACGTGCCTGCCAGGAACGTTCTTCGGCACCGGCAAAGTCATTGATCTGCACGAAGTTGACCAGGTACGGATCGCTGCCATCGACGTAGGGGAAGGCACTGTCCCCCGACATGTGCTGATAACCGGCGCTGAATTTATGCCCGCTCAAGGCATAGCTCACCAGCCCGTTCAGGGATTTGTTGTCGATCTTGCCGCCCCGTGCTGCGCCTTCGTCGTCACTGATGGCCAATCGCAGATCGGTGCCGAACGTGCCGGGGCCGAACGGTTGCGACGCGACAACGCCGAGGAAGTGCTGGTTGTAGACTTCATCGAGTTGGGCGAAGTGGTAGCTGCCGGTGATCTTGTCGGCGAACTTGTAGTCCACGCCGCCAAAGTCAAAATGCTTGCCGGCCACGGTGCCGGCGAAGCGGCTGTTCTTGTTGTTGAGGGCGATGTCCTCGAAGTCGGTACTGTCGCGGTCCTTGGCTTTCTCCAGACGGCCGCCGGTGAAGGTCAGGTTCTTGATCTCTTTGGAGGTCAGCAAACCGCCTTCAAAGGTCTGCGGCAGAATGCGCCCGTCGTTGGCTTTGAGGATCGGCAATTCCGGAATCAGGCTGCCCATCTTCAGTTCCGTGGCGGAGATTTTCACTTTGCCGGTCAGGCCGAGCTTGGAATACTCGTCCGCCGCGCGACCGTCGTCATGGGTCGGCAACAGGCCGGTGCCGGTGCGGTCCGGACTTGAATCGAGTTTTACCCCGAGCATGCCCAGTGCATCGACACCGAACCCCACGGTGCCGTCGGTGTAACCCGATTGCAGATTGAGCATGAACCCCTGGGCCCATTCGTCCCGCTTGGATTGCTGGGCGCTGGTACCGTCGCGAAAGTCGCGGTTGAAATACATGTTGCGGGTTTCGAAGGTTGCCGTACTGTCTTCGAAGAAGGCAGCCTGGCTCAACGGCGAAAAGCCGGCGAGGGCGGCGGCACTGGCAAGGGCGGTGTGGCTGAGGCGGGAAAAACGAGCAGGCGGGTGAGCCTGAAGCTGCATGGACAGCATGGTGACGTACTCCGTTTATTGTTCTTATTGACGAAAACGCTTCGAGGCGTTTCTCGTACTGCTATGGGCACTGGCAACGGCAGTCGAAACTGTCCGTGGCTGGACTCTAACCGGCCAACCTTTCGCTAACCTTTCAGCTGACTTTCACGGTTTTCGGGCTTCACAGCGACGGATGCGGCTGTAAACTCCGCGCCAAAGAATCGCGTCGACCATCCCTGAATGAGGTAAAGATCCATGCGTGTTCTGCTCGTTGAAGACCATCTGCAGCTTGCCGAAAGTGTCGCTCAGGCGCTCAAGAGCACCGGGCTGACCGTGGATGTGTTGCACGACGGTGTGGCGGCCGACCTGGCCTTGAGCAGCGAGGAATACGCCGTGGCGATCCTTGATGTCGGCCTGCCGCGCATGGATGGCTTCGAAGTACTGGCCCGCCTGCGGGCCCGGGGCAAAAACCTGCCAGTGCTGATGTTGACCGCCCGCAGCGACGTCAAGGATCGGGTCCATGGCCTGAACCTTGGGGCTGACGATTACCTGGCCAAACCCTTCGAGCTGACAGAGCTCGAGGCCCGGGTCAAAGCCTTGCTGCGCCGCAGTGTGCTCGGCGGTGAACGTCAGCAGCGTTGTGGCGTGCTGGCCTATGACCTGGACACCCGGCGCTTCACCCTTGGCGAAGAATTGCTGACCCTGACCTCCCGCGAGCAGGCGGTGCTTGAAGCCCTGATCGCCCGTCCCGGTCGGGTGATGAGCAAGGAGCAACTGGCCGCCCAGGTGTTCGGTCTGGACGAGGAGGCCAGTCCCGATGCCATCGAAATCTACGTCCACCGCTTGCGCAAGAAACTCGACGGCCAGCCGGTAGCCATCGTGACCTTCCGCGGCCTTGGCTACCTGCTGGAAAGCCGCGATGCATAAGGCCAGCAGCCTGCGCTGGCGGCTGCTGTGGAACCTCGCGCTGCTGTTGGTGGTGTTGATGCTCGCCAGTGGATTGAGCGCGTACTGGAACGGCCGCGAAGCCGCTGACACCGCGTATGACCGGACCTTGCTGGCCTCGGCGCGGACCATCGCCGCGGGCCTGTCCCAGCGCGATGGCAGTCTCAGCGCCAACGTGCCTTACGTCGCCCTCGATACATTCGCCTACGACAGCGCCGGGCGGATTTTTTACCTGGTCAATGACATCAATCAGAAGCTGATCTCGGGCTACGAAAACCTGCCGCCACCGCCGCCGGGAACGCCGCGCACCGATGACTACCCGGCGCTGGCGCGTTTCTATAACGCCACTTATCAAGGGCAGAACGTGCGAGTGGTCAGCCTGCTCAAAGCGGTCAGCGAGCCAAACATGAACGGCATGGCGGAAATCCGCGTGGCGGAAACCGATGAGGCGCGGGTACGCATGGCTCGCAGCCTGATGGCCGACACGTTGTTGCGTCTGGGCATGTTGGCGATCGGTGCATTGCTGATGGTGTGGTTTGCGGTCAGTGCGGCGCTGCGTCCGCTGGAGCGCTTGCGCACGGCGGTGGAAGAGCGTCAGCCCGATGACTTGCGGCCCTTGCCGTTGGTGGAAGTGCAGCACGAGTTGGGGCCGCTGGTGCGTGCGCTCAATCACTTTACCGAGCGTTTGCGCGGGCAGTTCGAGCGTCAGGCGCAGTTCATCGCCGATGCCGCCCATGAATTACGTACTCCGTTGGCGGCGCTCAAGGCACGGCTCGAACTGGGTATGCGGTCGAACGACCCCGAAACCTGGCGCAGCACACTGGAAACCGCCGCCCAAGGCACAGATCGCCTGACCCACCTGGCCAATCAATTGCTCTCGCTGGCACGGGTCGAGAATGGTGCCCGGGCAATCGCCGAGGGCGGTGCGCAGTTGCTCGACCTCAGTCAGTTGGCCCGTGAACTGGGCATGGCCATGGCGCCGCTGGCCCATGCACGTGGCGTGGCGCTGGCGCTGGAAGCCGACGAACCGGTGTGGCTGCGTGGTGAGCCAACGCTATTGAACGAACTGTTGAGCAATCTGGTGGACAACGCGCTGGCCCACACGCCACCGGGGGGCAATGTGATCCTGCGGGTCATGGCGCCGGCGGTGCTGGAGGTCGAGGACGATGGCCCGGGAATTCCTCTTGAAGAGCGGGATCGGGTGTTCGAGCGTTTTTATCGGCGTAACGAACAGGTAGCTGGATCGGGGTTGGGGTTGGCCATCGTCGGCGAGATCTGCCGCGCCCACCTGGCGCAGATCAGCCTGCACGATGGCGAGCAGGCGGGGCTGAAGGTACGGGTGAGTTTTATTGCAGGAGAGTGAACACCACACCTGTGGCGAGGGAGCAAGCTCCCTCGCCACAGAAATCAGTAAAACATCGACCGCGACTCTTCCAGATCCTTGCACATCGCCTCGTTCTCCGGATCGATTCCCAGCTTCTTGAAGGCCGGCACACTGAAGGGGTCGATTCGGGCCAGTGGATGATCGGTGTCCTTGTGGCAGTACAGGCTGGCCACTTGCACCAGATCGACATAGTCGACCCGCTCCGATTGCCGCTTGAGATCCAGATACAGTCCCGGCAATTGCACCAGCATTTCCGGAAACTCCCAGACCCTGAGCAATTTATCGCCGAGCAGTGGATGAATCCGGTCGATCACATGGTTGAGGCTGACCGGGTCAGACAGCAATTCATAGTGATCTTCGGCGTAGGTCAGGATCGGCAGTACACCAATCTGATGCACGAGCCCGCCGAGCGCCGCCTGATCAGGCTTGAGCTGCGTATAGCTGCGGCACAACGCGTAACTGACGCCAGCGATTTCCAGGCTTTTGCGCCAGACCTCGCGCATTTTCTGTTCCACCACTTCGGAACGGGCGTTGAAGATCTGTTCCATCACCAGGCCGATGGCCAGGTTGCTGCTGTAATTGACACCCAGCCGGGTGATGGCCGTGTGCAAATCAGTCACTTCCTGGGTCGCGCGCAGCAACGGGCTATTGACCACTTTGATCAGGCGCGCCGACAGCGCGGTATCGCGGCCAATCACTTTGCTCAGTGTGCTGACACTGATTTCCGGGTCTTCGGCGGCCTTGCGAATCTGCAGGGCCACTTCCGGTAACGTTGGCAGAACCAGGTCATCGTTATCGATGGCCTCAACCAAATCCTGTTGGACCTTATCCGCCAGCTCGCTCATTTCTTTTCTCTAGGGTATTGCGACAAGTGCTGCAATTAACGCTGGATTTCGCGATCGCGATCCAGTTGGTAAGGCAGGTCGAGCAGATGCAGGCCCGGACCTTCGAGTGTGCCAAGGTGCAGGTTGCCATCTTCTGCAGCTTCGGCTTGCAGCACGGCAAGGAGTTCAATGTTTTGCTCGGCGCGGGCGGCTAGCACCACTTCACCGATTGAGCTGCCGTGAGTGGGGGAGAACAGTTGGGTGCCGGGTTCAGGCAATTCACCGCTTTCCAGTTGCAAGCGGTATAGACGGCGCTTGAGTTTGCCCAGGTACTGCATGCGCGCGACGATTTCCTGGCCGGTGTAGCAACCCTTCTTGAAGCTCACACCACCGACGGCTTGCAGATTGAGCATCTGCGGGATGAACAGCTCGCGGGTGCTTGGCATGACCTGACCGATCCCGGCGCGGATCTGGCCCAGCAGCCATTGATTCAGATCGCCTTCGGCCAACAGGGCGGACAGCTTGCCCTTGACGGTGTCGGCTTGATCGGTACGCACCCACAGTTCAGCGCGGTCAGACGAGACGCGAAGGGCGATCAGGTCGTCATTACGAACGACGCTGTCGGTGTCTGCCGGTAGCGCCAGGCCCAGGCTGGCCAGTGCCGCATCGCCATGCTCAAGGCCAAAACGAACCCAGCCGGCACTTTCGTCGGTCAGTTTCGATTTGGAGAACACTGCGTACTTTTTCAGGTCCGCCAGTTGCGGCTCCAGCAGTTCGCTGGCCATCGCCATGAGCACACCGTCGCCTTCGAGCAGAATGCGGAAGCTCGACTGCATCCGGCCTTTCTGCGTGCAGCGCGCGCCAAGGCTGGCCTGGGTATCACTCAGGTAATTGAGATTGCAAGTCAATTGGCCTTGCAGGAATTTGCTGGCATCCGCGCCGCGTACCGCGAGAACGCCTTCGTGAGACAGGGTGCAGAAAAAAGCAGAATCGGCCATGGGTCATCGCAGGGTAAAGAGTCCGAAGGACATCATAAGGGGGCGCCCTTGAAATGGGTAGTTCACAAAGGTTCGTGGAGGGCGACCAAAGCCGACTGTTCGACTCGTCTCGGGGCTGTATACTTGCCGCCTATTTGAGGAGCGCTCCATGGTCGAACAAGTTGAACTGAATCGCCTCTACTGGCACAGTCGTCGCGGCATGCTTGAGCTTGACGTGTTGCTGGTGCCGTTTGTGAAAGAGGTTTATCCGCACCTCAACCAGGTGGATCGCGATTTATACGTCCGTCTGCTGACGTGTGAGGATCAGGACATGTTCGGCTGGTTCATGGAGCGCAACGAATCCGAAGATCCGGAGCTTCAGCGCATGGTTCGCATGATCCTGGATCGTGTCCAGCCCAAGTAACGCGTTCGAATGTCGCTGGCATGCCTCACGGCAGTTGCTGGCGGCCTATCTTCTGGCCCAGCTGTTCGCGCTGGGTTCGCTGCTTCTTCTCTCTATACCGCCCTGGGCCAGTCTGCTCGGCGCTTTTTGCTGTCTGGCTCATGGCGTCTGGGCATTGCCGCGACAGATTCTGCTGACACACCCGCAGGCGTTTCGCGGCTTGCGTCGCGATGCCGATGGTTGGCAGTTGTGGAATCAGGCGGTGGGTTGGCAGCCCGTGCAACTGCGGCCGGACAGTCTGGCGTTGCCATTGATTGTGGTACTGCGTTTTCGTCTGCGCGGTGAGCGACGGATCAGGGCGATATGCGTACCGCGGGATTCGCAGGCGGCGGATTTACACCGACGCCTGCGGGTTCGGCTCAAGTTCAGTCGGCGTAGGTGGGCGGCACCAGAATAGTGTCCAGGGCGACCGGCAGCAAATTCGGGTAGTCGAGTGTGTAATGCAGGCCGCGACTTTCCTTGCGCTCCATGGCTGACTGAATCATCAGCTCGGCCACCTGCGCCAGGTTACGCAGCTCGATCAAGTCCCGGCTGACCTTGTAGTTGCTGTAGAACTCATCGATTTCGTCCAGCAACAGACGCACCCGGTGCTGAGCCCGTTGCAGGCGCTTGTTGGTGCGCACGATGCCGACATAGTCCCACATGAATCGCCGCAGTTCGTCCCAGTTGTGCGCAATGATCACGTCTTCGTCGGAATCGGTGACCTGGCTCGCATCCCAAACGGGCAGGGCGGTCGGAATCGACACGTCTGGCAACTGCTCAAGAATGTCCGCCGCCGCCGAACGGGCGTAAACGAAACATTCCAGCAGCGAGTTGCTCGCCATGCGGTTGGCGCCATGCAGGCCGGTGAAGCTGGTTTCACCAATTGCATACAGGCCCGGCACGTCGGTGCGGCCCCGCTGATCGACCATCACGCCGCCGCAGGTGTAGTGCGCCGCCGGCACCACTGGGATCGGCTGTTTGGTGATGTCGATGGAGAATTTCAGGCAGCGTTCATAAACCGTCGGGAAGTGCGTCTTGATGAAGTCTTCGGGCTTGTGGCTGATGTCCAGGTAAACGCAATCGATACCCAGGCGCTTCATCTCATGGTCGATGGCGCGGGCGACGATGTCCCGTGGTGCCAGCTCCGCCCGCGGGTCGAAGCGCTGCATGAAGCGTTCGCCATTGGGCAGTTTCAGATGCCCGCCTTCGCCACGCAGGGCTTCGGTGATCAGGAAACTCTTGGCTTGCGGGTGATAAAGGCAGGTGGGATGGAACTGGTTGAACTCCAGGTTCGCCACCCGACAGCCCGAACGCCAGGCCATGGCAATGCCATCACCGCAGGCCCCATCGGGGTTACTGGTATAGAGGTAGACCTTCGCGGCGCCGCCCGATGCGAGGATCACGAAACGCGCGCCGTAGGTGTCGACTTCACCGGTGCTGCGGTTGAGCACATAGGCGCCGAGGCAGCGGTCACCTTCAAGGCCGAGGCGCTTTTCGGTGATCAGGTCGACCGCGACTCGCTGCTCCAGCAGTTCGATGTTGGGATGCTGTTTGGCCTGATCGAGCAGGGTTCTGAAGATCGCCGCGCCCGTCGCATCGGCAGCGTGGATGATGCGCCGATGGCTGTGACCGCCTTCGCGGGTCAGATGAAACTCGAAACCACCGTCTTCGGTGCCCGACTGTTCATCGCGGGTAAAGGGCACGCCTTGGTCAATCAGCCATTGAATCGCCTCTCTGCTGTGCTCGACGGTAAAGCGCACGGCGTCTTCATGGCACAGGCCACCACCGGCGTTGAGGGTGTCATCGACGTGGGATTCGACAGTGTCGGTGTCATCCAGAACGGCAGCGACACCGCCCTGGGCCCAGAAGGTTGAGCCGTTGGCGAGGTCGCCTTTGCTCAATACGGCGATGCGCAAATGACCGGGCAAGGTCAGCGCAAGGCTCAAGCCGGCAGCACCGCTGCCAATTACCAGAACATCGTGTTGAAACTGTTGGCTCATTTCAGGATTCCGCTCAAAGCGACCCGGGACGGGGTTGGCGCAAGACAGCTGGATCGGCGAGTCAAGACAGCCACACAGCCCCCTAGTATATAGAGGGGGGGAGCGGCACAATAGCCGGCCCAGCATGGCATTGTGAAACTACTGTGACGAAAAAGCCTGGACGCTTCGTCGGAAGTTTTTTGGACTGCTTCGGCGACAAAACGACTGTATCGTGGATTTAACAGTCTTTTTCTCTTCACGGTTGCACAATGTCGGTTTCGGGCAGCTATAAATATGGAACTTTTGCCAAAGGCCCAAGATCAATAGACGGTTGCCTGAAACAAGGGACAGCGTCGGCTTCGGTGCGGGACTTGCGATTGGGTCCTTGCTGATGAATCCGATGACAAGATTATTCGCGCAGCCGGGTTATCCCGCGCTGCGCTTTTCGTGCGTGCCAAATCAGAGCCCGCAGGAAACTTGCTTGGAGGGGGAGAACTTTTGCGAAAAGCCCGAGTCTATGTTTGCAAGTCTGGTCGTTCAGTAATGCAAGCCTCCTTCGAGCTTATCGAGGAGTGTTCATGCTAACCCAGGAAGAGGATCAGCAGCTGGTCGAGCGCGTTCAACGCGGCGACAAGCGAGCTTTCGATCTGCTAGTGCTGAAATACCAGCACAAAATTCTCGGGTTGATCGTGCGTTTCGTGCACGACACCCATGAAGCCCAGGATGTCGCACAGGAAGCCTTTATCAAGGCATACCGTGCACTTGGTAATTTTCGCGGAGACAGCGCGTTTTATACGTGGCTTTACCGCATCGCCATCAACACGGCGAAAAACTATCTGGTTTCACGCGGCCGCCGGCCGCCGGATAGCGATGTCAGTTCCGAGGATGCAGAGTTCTACGATGGCGATCATGGCCTCAAGGATCTCGAGTCGCCAGAACGCGCATTGCTGCGGGATGAGATCGAAGGCACCGTCCATCGAACCATTCAGCAACTGCCAGAAGATTTGCGTACGGCTTTAACTTTACGTGAATTCGATGGTCTGAGTTACGAGGACATTGCCAGCGTCATGCAGTGTCCGGTGGGTACCGTGCGCTCCCGGATTTTCCGCGCTCGGGAAGCCATCGATAAAGCCCTGCAGCCGTTGTTGCAGGAAAACTGAGACAGCGGCGACAGCCAAGAGAGGAACGCCATGAGTCGTGAAGCCCTGCAGGAATCGCTGTCCGCAGTGATGGATAACGAAGCGGACGAATTGGAATTGCGTCGGGTGTTGAATGCCTTCGACGATGTTGAAACCCGCGATACCTGGGCTCGTTACCAGATCGCTCGGGCAGTTATGCACAAGGATTTGTTACTTCCTCGTCTGGACATCGCTGCGGCAGTCTCTGCTGCGCTGGCTGACGAGGCCGTACCGGCAAAAGCCTCTCGCGGTCCATGGCGCAGCCTGGGTCGTCTGGCAGTCGCTGCTTCGGTGACCGTTGCCGTGCTTGCGGGTGTTCGTCTGTACAATCAGGACGAGATCGCCGGTGTCGAACTGGCCCAGCAATCCAGTCAACCGGGTCTGACCGCTCCTCAGGTCAAGGGCCCCGCTGTATTGGCAGGCTACAATGAGAGTTCGGAAGCCACTGGCCCTATGGCCAACGGCGTATTGCAAGGTCAACCAGGCTGGCACGATCAGCGTCTGCCAGGCTACTTGCGCCAACATGCTCAACAGGCTGCACTGAAAGGTACTGAGAGCGCTCTGCCTTACGCTCGTGCAGCAAGCCTGGAAAACCGTTAAGGAGGATCATGCGCGCCATACCTCTACTTACGCTTCTGCTCAGTGGCTGGTTTGTTGTTCCAGCCCACGCCGATGAAGCCCAGGACTGGCTGAAGCGTCTGGGACAGGCGGAGCAAACGCAGAGCTTTCACGGTACTTTCGTCTACGAGCGTAACGGTAGTTTCTCTACCCATAACATCTGGCATCGCGTCCAGGATGGCAAGGTCCGCGAGCGTTTACTCCAGCTCGACGGCTCGGCACAGGAAGTCGTGCGCATTGATGGGCATACTCAATGCGTGAGCGGCACCCTGATAGCAGGGCTGGGGGACTCACCCAACTCCACTGCTCGTGCACTCGATCCACAAAAGCTAAAGAATTGGTATGACCTTGCCGTCATTGGCAAGTCGCGTGTGGCCGGGCGTTCGGCGGTGATCGTGTCGTTGAAGCCTCGCGATCAGCATCGCTACGGTTTTGAGCTGCATCTGGACAAGGAAACCGGTTTGCCGTTGAAGTCATTGTTGCTCAATGACAAAGGGCAACTGCTCGAGCGGTTCCAGTTCACCCGACTGGACACTGCCCAGATGCCTTCCGATAGCGATTTGCAGGCCGGTTCTGATTGCAAACCCATTATCCTCGACAGTGACAAGGCTTCCGCCGTCAAAACCGCGCAGGTTTGGCGTTCGGACTGGCTACCACCAGGTTTTGAGCTGACCAGCAGTACCTCGCACAAGGACCCGGAGACCAAAGCCCAGGTCAACAGTCTGATGTTCGACGACGGTCTCGCCCGATTCTCGGTGTTCCTTGAGCCGTTGAATGGCGCAACAGTTACTGACACGCGCACCCAGTTGGGGCCAACCGTTGCTGTCTCCCGGCGATTGACTACTCCACAAGGCGAGATGATGGTGACTGTGGTTGGTGAAATACCGATTGGCACCGCCGAACGGATTGCGCTGTCCATGCGCAACGATGCCGCGGCCAGCAAGCAGTGAGCTGATCTGCCATGCTCACCAATCAAGGTCTCTATGGTGTGGGAGGTCAGCAATGGCTGTCCCGCCGTTGATGCCTCGAAATGTTTTGCCGAGCATTTTCATTTGCAAATATCCCGAAAATTTTTTATAGGTCAGAGCCCCTCGGCTCTGGCCTTGTTTGTTGTTCCCGGAACAAAAATACCGGCGTATCGTTTCCGGTGTTCCTTGCTCCATATCGCTTAACCATGCTCGTCGTAACGGGAGCCGTATGTCGATACCACGCTTGAAGTCTTATCTCTCCATTTTTGCCACCGTGCTGGTGCTCGGTCAGGCGGTCGCTGCGCAAGCGGTCGAGTTGCCTGACTTCACGCAGTTGGTCGAGCAAGCCTCGCCCGCGGTGGTTAACATCAGTACTACCCAGAAGTTGCCGGATCGTAAGGTGTCCAGTGAGCAAATTCCCGATCTTGAAGGCTTGCCGCCGATGCTGCGCGAGTTCTTTGAGCGGGGCATGCCGCAGCCGCCGCGTTCCCCCCGCGGCGATCGTCAGCGTGAAGCCCAATCCCTGGGCTCGGGCTTTATCATTTCGTCCGACGGCTACATTCTGACCAACAACCATGTGATCGCCGATGCCGACGAGATCCTCGTGCGCCTCGCCGATCGCAGTGAGTTGAAAGCCAAACTGATCGGTACCGATCAGCGTTCCGACGTCGCCTTGCTGAAAATCGAAGGCAAGGATCTGCCGGTTCTGAAACTCGGCAAATCGCGGGATCTGAAACCTGGTCAGTGGGTCGTGGCCATCGGCTCGCCGTTCGGCTTTGATCACACTGTGACTCAAGGCATCGTCAGTGCCATCGGCCGTAGCCTGCCGAACGAAAACTATGTGCCGTTCATCCAGACCGACGTGGCGATCAACCCGGGTAACTCCGGTGGTCCGCTGTTCAACCTGGCGGGTGAAGTGGTCGGCATCAACTCACAGATCTACACCCGCTCCGGCGGCTTCATGGGTGTGTCGTTCGCAATCCCTATCGATGTGGCGATGGACGTTTCCAATCAGCTGAAAAGCGGCGGTAAAGTCAGCCGTGGCTGGCTGGGTGTCGTGATCCAGGAAGTGAGCAAGGACCTGGCCGAGTCGTTCGGTCTCGAGAAACCGGCCGGTGCGCTAGTGGCTCAGATCCAGGATGACGGTCCTGCGGCCAAGGGTGGCCTGCAAGTGGGCGACGTGATCTTGAGCATGAACGGTCAACCGATCGTCATGTCCGCTGACCTGCCACACTTGGTGGGTGCGCTGAAAGCCGGCTCGAAAGCCGATCTTGAAGTGATCCGCGAAGGCAAACGCAAGAATGTCGAGCTGACCGTTGGCGCTATCCCTGAAGAAGGCAAGGAACTGGACGCCCTGCCTAAATCCAGCACCGAGCGCAGCAGCAATCGCCTGGGTGTTTCTGTTGCCGAATTGACCGATGAGCAGAAGAAAGCCTACGACCTTAAAGGTGGCGTGGTCATCAAGGAAGTGCAGGACGGTCCTGCTGCCCTGATCGGCTTGCAGCCTGGCGATGTGATCACTCACCTGAACAATCAGGCGATCGGCTCCTCCAAGGAGTTCACGGACATTGCCAAGGCGCTGCCGAAGAACCGCTCGGTGTCGATGCGGGTTCTGCGTCAAGGTCGCGCCAGTTTCATTACCTTCAAACTGGCTGAATAAACCGGTTATCGGCTGAATAAAAAACCGCCTCGAAAGAGGCGGTTTTTTTGTACCTGGATTTTTTGTTTCTGAGCTTTTTTTCTGAAGCGGTCAGCCCATCATGTCCTTGACCATGCGTTCCTGCTCCATCAGCTCGCGTTGCCGTGCGTCGATGCGCGATGACAGCGGGAAGTTGCTGCCAGCCTTGCGCTTGGCGAAGTCCAGTTGCTGGATCGCCTGACGATAGTCGCCGACCAGCGCAAAGTACTCCGCGCGAGCCTGATGCAAGCCGATGATGTTGCCCGACAGGCCACGAGTCTCGGCCACCATGTACCAGACGTCCGGATCATCAGGTCGGCTCTTGAGCAGGTTCTCCAGCGCTTTTTCCGCATCGGCCGCTCGATTCTGCTTGAGCAGCAGGTCGACACGCACCTGATTCAGCGGGTAGTTGCCGGGGTATTGAGTGAGCATCCGGTCGACCCGTGATTGAGCATCGGGCAGACGATTATTGGTGATGTCCAGATCGACCTGCGCCAGGTTATAGATGATCTCGTTCGGCGATTTGGCCAGCAGCAGCTTAAGGTTCTCGCGAGCCTCATTCAGCTGGCCACCCTTGATCTGGGCGATCGCCAAGCCATAGCGCGCGACGTCGTTTTTCGGGTTTTCATCCAGTTGGGCCCGAAAGCGCTTGGCGCCCAGGCCTGGGGTTTCTTCATAGATCAGCTGCACGCGCGCCCGAATCAACTGGTAACGCATGCTGTCTTCGATACCGCCCGGCTTGGCCTGTTCGGCGCGGTTGCGGGTGTCGGCGATCCGCGATTCGGTCACCGGGTGAGTCAGCAGGAATTCCGGTGGCTTGGCGTCGAAGCGGTACTGACGCATCAGCCGTTCGAACATGGTCGGCATCGAACGCGGATCGTAACCGGCCTTTTCCAGATTCATGATGCCGATGCGGTCGGCTTCCTGTTCGTTCTGGCGCGAGAAGCGTCGTTGTTCCTGAATCGCCGCTGCTTGAGTACCGGCAATGGCCGCGATCCCGGCATCGCCGGCACCTGCTGCGGCAATCACGATGCCAGCCAGCAACGCAGCCATCATGGGCACTTGCATGCGTTGCGACGCTTCAACTCCACGTGCGAAGTGACGCTGTGACAAGTGAGCCAGTTCGTGGGCCAGTACCGAGGCATATTCGCCCTCGGTCTGGGCATTGAGGAACAAGCCACCGTTGACGCCGACGATCCCGCCCGGCGCGGCAAAAGCGTTGAGCTGCGGACTGTTGATCAGGATGAACTCAAGGCGTCGGTCATTGACCTGGCTGGTTTCCACCAGCCGATAGACGCTGGACTCGACATAATCCTTGAGCTGCGGATCGTTGAGCTGCGACACCTGGCTGCGCAACAGCGCCAGCCACGCACGGCCCAGTTGGTGTTCCTGTTGCGGCGAGACGATGGCAGAACTGGCGTCACCGAGTGACGGCAAGTCGTCAGCGAAGCCCGGTGAGGCGAGCAGGCAAGCGAGCGTCAGCAGGGTAGGGCGCAAAAAAGTCATGCACAAAGCCTTAGTCGACAAAGACCTTACTGTAGCCGGACACTACGCTTGGGACCAGATATTCTAAGCTCTCAACCCCTGCCCCGGAGTGATTCGATGACTGACGCTGTAACCCACGATGCCGAGCTGGACGCCAGCGGTCTGAATTGTCCACTGCCGTTGCTCAAGGCCAAACTGGAACTCAACCGGCTGGCCAGCGGTGCGGTGCTCAAGGTGATCGCCACCGATGCGGGCTCTCAACGCGACTTTCGCACCTTTGCCCGATTGGCCGGTCATACGCTGCTTCGTGAGGAAGATGAGGCGGGCGTTTACCGCTATTGGTTGAAAAAAGCCTGAAATCCGCTGCGTTCGTTTCTAAGGATTATTGATGTTCAAAGTGTTACGCGACTGGATTCAGCGCTACTTCTCGGATGAAGAAGCTGTGGTGCTGGCGGTACTGCTGTTTCTGGCATTTACCGCGGTGCTCACCCTGGGTGGAATGCTTGCGCCCGTACTGGCCGGTATGGTGCTGGCGTATCTGATGCAGGGGCTGGTGGTGACCCTCGAGCGCCTGCGCGTGCCGGGTGGCGCGGCGGTGGGGCTGGTTTTCGCATTATTCATGGGGTTGCTGCTGGTCTTTATCATCATCGTGGTGCCCCTGCTCTGGCATCAACTGATCACGCTGTTCAACGAATTGCCCGGCATGCTCGCCAAGTGGCAGTCGCTGCTGTTGCTGCTGCCCGAGCGCTATCCGCACCTGGTGTCGGATGAGCAAGTGCTGCAGGCGATCGAAGTGGCGCGGGGTGAGATCGGCAAGTTCGGCCAGTGGGCGCTGACATTCTCGCTGTCGAGTCTGCCGCTGCTGGTGAACATCATGATCTATCTGGTGCTGGTGCCGATCCTGGTGTTCTTCTTTCTCAAGGACCGGGAGATGATCGGCCAGTGGGTGCGCGGCTATCTGCCGCGAGAACGGGCGCTGATCACCCGGGTCGCCCAGGAAATGAACCGGCAGATTGCCAATTACATTCGCGGCAAGGTCATCGAAATCTTCATTTGCGGTGGCGTGACTTACATCGCATTCGTGGCGCTGGGGCTCAACTATTCGGCGCTGCTGGCGTTGCTGGTGGGTGTGTCGGTGGTGGTGCCTTACGTCGGGGCAGTGGTGGTGACCGTGCCAGTGCTGCTGATTGCGCTGTTCCAGTGGGGCTGGAGCGATCAGTTCATCTATTTGATGGCGGTCTACGGGATCATCCAGACCCTGGACGGCAATGTGCTGGTGCCGCTGCTGTTCTCGGAAGCGGTCAACCTGCACCCGGTGGCGATCATTTGCGCGGTGCTGTTGTTTGGCGGGTTGTGGGGCTTCTGGGGCGTGTTCTTTGCGATTCCCCTGGCGACGCTATTCAAGGCCGTGCTGGATGCCTGGCCGCGCAAGGAGCCGATTGTGGCACCACTGCTTTAATTGTCAGGCTGAATTTTTCAGTAAGGCTAATGGCCTCATCCCGAGCAGGCTCGGTCCCACATAGATTCCGCAAATCCTGTAGGAGCGAGCGGTGCGGCGATCCGACTTGCCCGCGAAGGCGTCCGAACAGACGCCCAAATCATCAGGCCTTGTTCAGCGCCTGAGCAGCAACCAAAACCGCATCCACGTGCCCCGGCACCTTCACGCCGCGCCATTCCTGACGCAGCACGCCGTTCTTGTCGATCAGGAACGTGCTGCGATCAACGCCCATGTATTCCTTGCCATAGAGCTTTTTCAGTTTGATCACGTCGAACAGCTGGCACAGCGCTTCTTCCTTGTCACTGATCAGCTCGAAGGTGAACGCCTGCTTGGCCTTGAAGTTTTCATGGGATTTCAGGCTGTCGCGAGACACGCCGAAGACTTCGGTATTGGCGGCCTTGAAGGCGTCAAGCTGATCACGAAAACCCTGACCCTGGGTGGTGCAGCCCGGCGTGCTGTCCTTTGGATAGAAGTAAATCACCACTTGCTTGCCTTTGAGGCCCGCGAGGCTGACGGATTGCCCGCTGGTGGCGGGGGCTTCGAAGTCGGCAACCGGTTGGTCGATGGCAACGGCCATGAAAGTTTCCTTACATTGGGTTTTGTGGGCGCCACGGCTCGATCAGGGCATCCAGGTTCAGCGCATCGGCGAAATCCAGGAACTGATCGCGCAGCCAGCTGATCTGCACACCGGCCGGCAAGGTCACGGTAAACGTGGCATTGAGCATGGTGCCGCCGGTTTGCGGAGCCTGATAGGTGTCGCAGGTCAGGTTTTCCAGCTCGACGTTGTGGTCCATGAAGAACTGGCACAGCTCGTTGATGATGTCCGAGCGATAGGCCGAGCTGACATAGGCGACGTACGGCAAGGCCTGGGGACGATTCTCCAGGGCCGCGCTGCGGACCACGTTGACGGTGAAGGCGTGCCGTTTGGCCAGCACTGGCAGGCTGCCTTCGAGGCGCGCCAAGGCGTCCCAACTGCCGGAGATCTCGAGGATCAGCGCACTGCATTCGCCATGGCGCGTCAGACGAGAGGTGACCACGGCGCAGCGGTTTTCATGGCTGGCACGGCACAGGACGTTAGTCAGCTCCATGGGGTTGGCGCCGAGGGCACTGATGACAAGGAATTGTTCGCGAACTGTGGGGGTGGACATGCAGCATTCCTAAAGCGATGAGCGGTCGATACTTTTATGGCTTTTTTTACCGGGACGAGCCTGCGGATGCGAATTCAGAAAACCCGGCCGAAGGTTGCGACGTGCTCCAGAGTGGCGAGAGCGAGGGGTGGCAACGCTGGATCGGGGCTTGTGATGCCGAAAATGGAGGCTGGAACGCGGCGTACGAGCTTATCAGTACCGATCAAAGTCTGAAGGGTAGCGAAAAGCAGCGCCAAGGGGAATGGCAGCAGTACAGTACTTCGCTTGTACAAGCATCTTGGCGCCAGTACCATTACCGCTCTCTTTTTCCGGCAGGAGCGGTTGCATGATTGCGGGCAGTATGGTGGCACTGGTCACACCCATGGATGCACAGGGTCGTCTCGACTGGGACAGCCTGAGCAAACTGGTGGACTTCCACCTGCAAGAGGGCACCAACGCCATCGTGGCGGTCGGCACTACAGGTGAGTCGGCCACGCTTGACGTGAACGAGCACATCGAAGTGATTCGTCGCGTGGTTGCCCAGGTTGCAGGGCGTATTCCGGTGATCGCCGGTACGGGCGCCAATTCGACGCGCGAAGCGATCGAACTGACGACCAACGCGAAGAACGCCGGCGCCGACGCGTGCCTGCTGGTAACCCCTTATTACAACAAGCCGACGCAAGAAGGCCTGTACCAGCACTTCAAGGCAATCGCCGAAGCCGTCGACATCCCGCAGATTCTCTACAACGTGCCGGGCCGTACCGCATGCGACATGCAGGCCGAAACGGTGATCCGCCTGTCGACCGTGAAGAACATCATCGGCATCAAGGAAGCCACGGGCGACCTGCAGCGCGCCAAGGACATCCTGGCCGGCGTGAGCAGCGACTTCCTGGTTTACTCCGGTGACGACGCGACCGCGGTCGAGCTGATGCTGCTCGGCGGCAAGGGCAATATTTCGGTGACCGCCAACGTCGCACCGCGCGCCATGAGCGAGTTGTGTGCCGCGGCCATGGCCGGTGATGCCGTCAAAGCCCGGGCGATCCACGAAAAGCTGATGCCGCTCAATAAAACCCTGTTTATCGAATCCAACCCTATCCCCGTGAAATGGGCACTGCATGAAATGGGCTTGATGCCGGACGGTATCCGTCTGCCGCTCACCTGGCTCAGTGCTGCCTGTCACGAACCGCTGCGGCAGGCCATGCGCCAGTCCGGCGTCCTGGTTTAATTGAGGAAGTACTACGCATGAAGCGAATGGCCGGACTTTCCGCACTTGCCTTGATTATCTCCAGCACCAGTGGCTGTGGATGGATCTGGGGCCCGGAAGGTTACTTCCGTGACCGTGGTAGCGATTACCTGGAAGCGCAACAGACTGCACCGATGCAACTTCCACCGGACGTCAGCACCGCCAAGCGTCTGGATCCGCTGTTGCCGATCCCGCGCAACGTGGCCGACGACACCGCCAAGGGCGAATACATCGTGCCTCGTCCGCAGCCGCTGTCGGCAGCGGCTGATGCCAGCGACTACACCCTGCAGAAGAGCGGCGATTCGCGTTGGGTCATGGCCCAGCATCCACCGGCCGAAGTCTGGCCCGTGGCTGTGCAGTTCTTCCAGGACAACGGTTTCCGTCTGGACGAACAACGCCCGCAAACCGGTGAATTCACCACCACCTGGCAGCATTCCGACGAACTGTCCGCAGCAATGGCCAAGCGCCTGAGCGCGGCCGGTGTCGGCGCCGACAGCGAAAGCCGCGTGCGGGTGCGTATCGAACCAGGCGTGCAGCGCAACACCAGTGAAGTCTACGTGGTCAGCGCCGAGCGTCCTGCTGGCAGCACTGCCAATGTGGATTTCACCAATCGTTCGGTCAACACCGGCCTGGACGCAGCACTGGTCGACGACATGCTCGCGAGCATGAGTCGCACCTCGGAGAAGGGCGGTTCGGTCTCCATGCTGGCCTCTCGTGATTTCGATACGCCAAGTCGTGTCAGCCTGACCGAAGATGGCAGCGGCAACCCGGTGCTCAACGTCGGTTCCGATCTGGATCGTGCCTGGTCGAGTGTCGGTCGTGCGCTGGAACAGGGCGAATGGCGTGTTGAAGACATCAACCGCAGCCTGGGCCTGTACTACATCAACCTCGCCGAAAAAGCCGAGAAAAAGGACGAGAAGCCAGGTTTCTTCAGCGGTCTGTTCGGCAGCAAGCCGGACAAGGAAGAAGTTGAAGCCCGCGCCGAGCGTTATCAGGTTCGCCTGAGCAAGGTTGGCGAGAACGTCCAAGTCACCGTCGAGAAAAACATCAACACCGTGGCGCCAGCAGACGTGGCGCGTAAAGTGTTGAGCGTGATTCAGGACAACCTGGGCTGATCACATGCGTTTTGCCGTTCTCGGCAGCGGTAGCCAAGGGAACGGCACGCTGATAGCCAGCGACGACACGTATGTCCTGGTGGATTGTGGTTTCTCCCTGCGAGAAACCGAAAAACGCCTGCTGCGACTGGGTGTGAACCCTTCACAGCTGAGCGCGATACTCGTGACCCACGAACATGCCGACCACGTGCATGGCGTGGGTTTACTGTCTCGGCGTTACAATCTGCCTGTCTACCTCAGTCGCGGGACCCTGCGCGGGATGCGCAAACCGATTGAACCCGCAGGCTTTCTGGCTGGCGGCGAGCAACTGCAAATCGGCAACCTGAGCATTGGCGTCATTGCCGTGGCCCATGATGCGCAGGAGCCGACGCAGTATGTTTTCAGTGACGGTCAGCGGCGTTTCGGCCTGTTGACCGACCTGGGCTCGTATTGCAATACGGTGCTGGACGGTTACCGGGACCTCGATGCATTGATGATCGAGTCCAACCATTGCCGTGACATGCTGGCTCGCGGTCACTACCCGTACTTTCTCAAGCAGCGGGTGGGCGGTGAATTGGGACATTTGAACAACCATCAGGCGGCATTCCTGGTGGCCGAGTTGGGCTGGCAAGGCCTGCAACACCTGGTCCTGGCCCATCTGAGCAGCAAGAACAACCTGCCGCAGCTGGCCCGGCAATGTTTTGTCGACACCCTCGGGTGCGACCCGGACTGGCTGCAACTGGCCGATCAAGATTCAGGGCTCGACTGGCGACACATCGCCTAGCCCACCTACTTAGCAAGCGGAGCCCATCATGGAAAAACGTGAAGAACTCTACCGCGGCAAAGCCAAATCGGTTTACAAGACCGATGACGCTGACCGTTTGATCCTGCTGTTTCGCAACGACACCTCGGCGTTCGACGGCAAGCGCATCGAGCAGCTCGACCGCAAAGGCATGGTGAACAACAAGTTCAACGCCTTCATCATGCAGAAACTCGAAGCAGCCGGTGTGCCGACCCAATTCGACAAACTGCTGGGCGACAACGAATGCCTGGTGAAAAAACTCGACATGATTCCGGTCGAGTGCGTCGTGCGTAACTATGCCGCAGGCAGCCTGGTCAAGCGTCTGGGCGTCGAAGAGGGCATGAAGCTCAACCCTTACACCTTCGAACTGTTCCTGAAGGACGACGCCAAGGGCGATCCGTTCATCAACGAATCCCACGTCGTGGCATTCGGTTGGGGCACCGCCGAGCAACTGGTTCGCATGAAAGAACTGTCGCTCAAGGTCAACGAAGTCCTGAGCAAACTGTTCGACGACGCCGGCCTGCTGCTGGTCGACTTCAAACTCGAATTCGGCGTTTTCTCCGACGGCACCATCGTCCTGGGCGACGAGTTCAGCCCGGACGGCTGCCGTCTGTGGGACAAGGCCACCGGCAAGAAAATGGACAAGGATCGCTTCCGTCAGGGCCTCGGTGACGTCATCGAAGCCTACGAAGAAGTCGCCAACCGTCTGGGCGTACCGCTGTAATCGACGCAAGCATCTGATAGCACGGAAAAATTTCGCTTAGGGGGTTCGCTTCCGGCAAAAGTGTTGTTATGATGCGCGCCGTTGGAGAGATGCCAGAGTGGCCGAATGGGACGGATTCGAAATCCGTTGTACCTTCACCGGTACCTAGGGTTCGAATCCCTATCTCTCCGCCATTATTGAATAAGACTAAGCCCCTGTAATCGTTGAAGATTGCAGGGGCTTTTTCGTTTCTGGCGTTTAATTTAGGGCATTTTTAGGGCAAAAACTCGCTCTACAGACCGCTCAATACCTTTATCCAACCTGAGCTTTCTCCTTGCCGCAGTAAATTGCACTCTGATTTCGAGGCGCTTCAGCTGAGCTTGAGCCAGGGCCTATGATGTCCCTTCGTGAACTCAGCCGCGCACTAGGTAGGCTCCGAACGGAACCCGATATTGCAGCTTCTTGCAACTGCCGGGTGCGGGCTGATGCCCCGCCGGGCGATCAGGAAACCAGATTCGACATTTACCCGGAGGCGGCCGATGGCCGCGGGGAATCTCAACCTCGTCGTACGCGGGTTCTGGCTTGACGGAAGCCATTTGCAATTTCCCTTCGGGACGTGGCCTGCCACTCGTCGACGAGTTCGCTACCCATTCCGCCTCTGGACGAGCGAAGGTGCCAGCGTGGCGCTTAGTATCCGGAGTGGATTGCTCAGTAGCCGTAATTTCTGCTTCGCGGCGCCTTTCAACCTCTTCTTCCAGCCCTTCCTCTACTGCAACCAAATCCTCTGCGGCCTTGGGTGGGCTATTCGACGTCTGAGCCTTCTGCGCCGCCTGGATCAATTGGAAGTTGCGGTTGCGCAATGCGACGTTGTGACCAACCCGCATGTTGGAGCGCGCCGCCAGCGCTTCGGCCTGCTGGTACTGTCCTTGCTGAAGACGCAACACACCGAGATAGTGCAGCGTTGCGGGATTGTTCGGCTGGATATGCAGTGCACGCTCTAGCGTGGCAGCGGCTTGGTCCAACTGGCCATCTGCATACTGCTGCGAGGCGGATTCAATTAGGGTGGTTGATGCATTGTTACTTTGCGGGGAGGCTTTTCTCTCCGCAGCAACCGAGCAATGCGACGCGGCTGCGCAGAGCACTAGGATGAGACCCGGCAGAAAACTCTTGGTTGGCATCAGGGGGTGGACTCGGCTGATCACAGACGGCACTGTCGTAATCGTAAAACAGGCCTCCAGCGCTGCTCGGCTGGGATTGGTTTACTGCCCCGTCAATCGCGGATGAAGGGGCTTCTATCGACCTGACCAGTACTCTGAAGTTCCCGCAGAAACGCCCACAGTAACGATAACCGGCGCAGTAGCCGAGTCAGTACCTTCGACGATTCTTGTTGTCTACTGGAAGCCGCGGATAGCGCGGCCTGCACCATGGAAAAAGCTCCCGTTTTTGCACTCATCTTGCTCTGCTTCACCTCAGTGGGTGCTTTCGCTGATGACCCGGACAAGACATCCGGGAAGCGAATAAACGTTATTGGGAACGCCACCGGCAAATGGACAAGGCTGAGATGGAGGCGCACAGGGAACACGGGAAGTTCCATGAGGAGATGGATCGCGAAGAGCGCAAGCATTTCGAGGAAATGGAGCGGGAAGATGCCAAGAGTAGGACGGAGTTCTATCGAGAGCGGGAGAAAGCCTATCGTGAATAATTCAATTGGGGGCTTGGGCCGAAGGGCGCTTTACCGCGTCACTCGCCTGCTAAGCGCCTGATATGTCGAGCTGTGATTTCATGGGGGACGTTCAGCTTACTTGTTTGGCTGGCGTTTGGATCGCCCCCCGCTCTGTGCAAAGCCCGAAAAACGGGGGGTACGCTCCGCAGTGAAATGGTCAGTAAGGCACTTACTGGGTTGGTTTAGCTGCTGGCATCCCCATCATGTGCTGGTGCTGCATCATTTGATCCATCATCATTTGCTGCATTCCCATGTACCGATCCATCATGTACTGGTGCTGCTTCATCTGTTCGGGGGTCATGTTCGAGTAGTTACGGCGCATGTCCTGCCAGCCCATCATACGGCCGCCACTCTTCATTCCACCGTTCATCATGTTGTGGCCCATCATTCTATTGCCCCACATGCCGTTCATCATCCCCATCCCGCTTTGCATCATGGTCTGATGCTCTTGCAAGAGTTTCTGGCGTTCTTTGGGGTCTTTGGTCTGCTGGATTTTGCTCATTTGTTCCTGCATTTTCCGCAAGTTCTCTTGAGCTTGGGACATCTGTTTATCAAACTCCTCAACGTTAACTGTTGGTTGATCAGCTTGAGTGGAGGAGGTTGCTGATTGATCTGTTTTGTCTGCTGCTGCGACCCAAGTGGGGGCAAGGGCGACAGCAAATAAAATGGCAGCAAGCTTTGGGGCTTTCATCGTTAGCTTCCTTTCCGAGCGGAGGTTAAGAAGACTCTGACACCGGAAGTACACAGCATTCAGAATTAATGACGCAGATTGAGTGTAGCTCTGTGTAGTCCAGGTGATCTGATCTGCATCAACTGCCCCTGTCATGTCACGCATTCGCCCTGTAGCAACTACTCAGGCTTAGGCGAGTGATCGCGATAGGGGAGGGAGCTTGGAGATCGCCTCCAGCTTCTGTGCTGCGCTACGGTAGCCAATCGAATCTCTATCCCTCCGCCATTACATAGAAAAAGCCTCGTAGATTTTCATCTACGGGGCTTTTTCGTTTGCGCAGCTTTTTCCGTGGGTCCATTTTCGCGTTCGTCTGCTTTTTCCTCGAGATTTTGGTGTCGGATTAATCAACGCAACAGCGTGAGAAAAATATGCCTGTTCAAGGGAAAAATAACTCAACCGAGTCTCTTTAATTACCGCCCCCGTATCTATTGATCGTTTCGTCCATCAAGGTCTTTTCTGCGAAACATCCACTGACATTGAAAGACGTTGCCTCAAAAAAACCTCATCTACTCTGTTTTCGCAGGTCACTGACCTGTCGTAATCAGCAATCGCAAGGAGCGATCAATGTATTTTGAGATTTACAGGCAAACCCGTGGCATTGCACAGACCGGCAAGGGTCAATGGCGCTGGCGTTTGCGGGCGGGGAATCATGAAACTATTGCTAGCGGGGAGGCTTACGTCAACAAGTCAGACTGCGAGCATGCCATCAGTTTGATCAAAGGGACTCACGATCAGACCCCGGTCAGGGAAATATAGGTTTCAGGGCGCTGAAGCTGCTCAATGGGAGCAGCTTCATTTGAACCGGGTGGTCTTACGGAGGTTGAGTGCCCTGGTTTTTTCTGGATCCGGTCGTGTGTTTTAAATACAAAGTGCTCGAGGCTGTTTGCCAACCCGCATAGACGCCGATTACGACACCTCCCTAAACTGTCACCCAAGTCTTGGGGACCGGGGTGCAACGGATGAATCGCAACGAACTGCGCAAGGCCGACATCAACCTGATGGTGGTGTTCGAGACATTGATGCTCGAACGCAACGTCACGCGCGTGGCGGAGAAGCTGTTCCTCGGTCAGCCGACTATCAGCGCTGCGCTGAACCGTTTGCGGGCGATGTTCAACGATCCGCTGTTTATTCGGGTGGGCCATCGGATGGAGCCGACGGCGCGGGCCAAGGAAATTATTCAGCACCTGTCACCAGCACTGGATTCATTGTCTGTGGCGTTGAGCCTGACCCACGATTTCGATCCGCTCAGCAGTAACATGACGTATCACATCGGGCTGTCGGACGATGTCGAGTTCGGTTTGTTGCCGCCGTTGCTGCGTGCTTTGCGCCAGGAAGCGCCGAAGGTGGTGTTCGTGGTCCAACATGTCGACTACTGGCGCATTCCCGATCTGCTGGCGTCCGGCGATATCACCGTCGGTATCAGCCAGACCCGCGGCCTGCCAGCCAACGCCAAGCGCAAATTGCTGCGACACATCCAGCCCAGTATCTTGCGCGCAGACGCATCGGACACACCATTGACGCTTGATGAGTATTGCTCGCGGCCGCATGTGCTGGTGTCTCACACCGCCAATGTCAGTGGCTACGCCGATGAATGGCTGGCGGAGATCGGTCGTACACGCCACGTAGTGCTGTCCGTCCCGCAGTACAGTTCGTTACCGGCCTTGCTCGCCGGCACCGATCTGATCGCCAGCTTGCCCGATTACACGGCCGAGGCGATGGCCGCGTCCGGCCAACTGTTCAGGGAACCGTTTCCGTTCAAAACACCGACCCTGGATTTGTCCATGGTCTGGCTCAGTCATGTCGACAGCGATCCGGCCGAACGTTGGCTACGTTCGCGCCTGGAGGCGTTTATGAGTGAGCATGCAATTCCTTCGCTGTCCCCGTGAGTAGGACAGCGCTGTGTTATATGTACGACCTTTCTGCCAATCTTCAGGAGCCCCTTCATGCCCCACCTGCACATGGAATACACCACCAACTTGCCCGAATTGAATGCCGATGTGGCGTTGATGCGACTCAATAATGCGTTGGTCGCTTCCGGGCAGTTTGGCGCTGAGTTCGACATCAAGGCTCGTGCCGTGAAGGTCGAGACTTTCAGGGCGGGCACTGCACTGGGCGAGCGGGCGTTCGTGCATGTGAAGCTGGCGATGTTGAGCGGTCGCTCGCCGCAGATCAAGAAGCAATTGTCTGATAGCTTGCTGGCGGTGGTGCAGGATTTATGTGAATGGCCGGTCGGTGTTGAGGTCCAGCTGTGTGTGGAAATCCTCGACATCGATCGAGAGTCCTACACCAAGACTGCCATCGGTCAATGAGTTTCAGGCCATTTCCTGTTCGACGCAGGCCTTGATCACTTGCTCACGCAGCCAGGTGTTGGCGCTGTCCTGATCGACGCTTTGACTCCACTGCATGTCGAGAGTGAAACCCGGTAAGCCGTTGGGTGCTTCGCAGTGATTGAAGATCGCCTCATTAGCCAGCAACTGCTGGATGCGACGGGGCAGGGTCAGGATGAAGTCGGTGCCGGTGATCATCTTCAGCGCCGCGCTGTAGCTGTTGGACCGCGCGACTATCTGTCTTTTGTGGGCCTGTTGAGCCAGCCAACCGTCGACCATATTGGTAGTGGATGTCCAAGGCGTCGGGAACACATGCCGGCGTTGAGTGAATGCTTGCAAGCTCAAGCGCGGTTCCAGCGGCGTGGCGCGTTTGTCGAAGACACAGACCAAGTCATCTTCCAGCAGCCTCCTGGCGTTGAAATCGGCGTGGCTACGATGAAAACCCGGGCCGAAACAGATCACCAGGTCGAGGCTGCCATCGCGCAGTTCTTCGGCCGGGATGTCGGTTTCGAACTTGTGCATGTTGACCATCACCGGCAGGTCGGCAAAATCGAAGCTCTTCAACAAGCGCGGCAGGATCAACTGCTCGAAGTATTCCGGCGCACAGATATTAAAGGTGACCGGTTGCAAGGTCGGGTCGAACGTCGGTGTCCCGGCGTGGCACAGGTTGATGCTTTCGAGAATCTTCAGCACATGGGTATACATGGTGCTGGCTTTGTAGGTGGGGCGCATACCCGTGCGGGTATTGATGAATAACTCGTCTTCGAAACTGGTACGCAGTTTCTTCAGGCAGTAACTCACGGTGGACTGGCTGACGCAGAGCGCCTCCGACACGCCGGTGACGCTGCTTTGCTCATACACGGCGACGAACACCATGAGGTCCTGCATGTCGAGCTTTCTAAGCAAGTTACTGTTCAGCATCCGTTCTGTCTCGCTGTGCTCCTTGCGCAGACTATGCGCAAATGTGTGCGAACGATCCTAACGGAACGATGGTGCCAAGAGAATGCCTTGTAGGACGTTTCATGGTCAGTTGTGGGACAGAAAATGTTATCAACACGACCTATGAATTCAATCTCTTGAAAGCTGGCCAGAGGCCTTTAACGCTGATGGCTGCGCGGGGATCGCGTCGCGGCTGGATATTAGCAGCGCCAACATGCCGATGCCCACCAGTAAAGCGCCGATGATCTCCAGGGTTAATGGCGACTGGCGCAGCCAGAACCAGTGGAAAAGCGTAATGAACAGTGTACTCAGGTAGATGTAGGAAATGACTGAGGAAGGGGCGATGACGCCAATGGCTCGATGCAGCAGCCAGAAGGTCGCCAGGGTGGCGAACAGTGCCAGGTAGATCAACCACCAAAGATCGCTCGCAGTCAGTAACGACGCTGATCGCCAGCCGCCGTTGAACCCACAGAAGGCCAAGAGAAACAGTGCGCCGAACAGCATGTTCCAGAAAGTCATGCCCACCGGGCCGCGACCCTTGAGGCTGTTGGCCTTGAACCGTTGACTCAGGGGCGAGTAGAGCGCCATTGCCAGGCAGCCGACGCCGTACACCGACACGGCATAAAGCGACGGCAGTTCGCCGGGGCCTGCACCTTTCAACACCAGCAACACGGCACCCGCCGCGGCAATCAGCATGGGCAATACACGTTGTTTCAGGCTGCTGTCGGGTATCAGGAAGGCTTCGAACAGCAGCGTCAGCAACGGCACCAGAGTAAACATCGTCCCGGTGTTGACCGCCGAGGTGTAGCGCAGCGCTTCGAACAACGAGCCGAAATACAGCGCCAGCAGCATACCAAGCACGGCATGACCGAACAGGCCACGGACGGTCATGACGGTATCGCCCTTGAACAGCAGCAGGGGCAAAAATACCAAGGCGCAAAACAGCAGGCGCAAACCGGTCAGCAGAATCGGGTCGATGGCCTGGCTGACCTGGGCTGCTGCGGAAAACGAGACGGCAATCAACAGAGCCCAGAGCAGCATGCCGATGTGAGCGGCAGCAAAACCTGTGTATTTCATGATGAGATTCCGGGTCAGTGTATGTGCTTGGCGTAATGTCGCGGATCGAAGCGCAGAACCATCAGAATCATCAGCGCCATGACGCCCGTCAGTGACCACCAGGCCCATTCGAAACTGCCCATCTGATCGCGAATCATCCCGGCCATCAGCGGCGAGAGGCCGGCAATCAGGTAGCCGATGCCTTGCACGAAGGCGGTCAGGCCGCCAGCGCGTTGGGGATTGTCCAGATGATCCAGCGACACAATCAGACTCATCGGAAATAACCCCCCGATACCCAGCCCCAATAGGCATGGCCATAGCAGGCTCAGGTGTTGCGGGCTCAGAATCAGCCCGCAGAAACCGGCCATGATCAGGGTCAGCAACACCACCAGCACCAGGCGGCGGTCGCGGCTGCGATTAGCGATGGCGGGTGTCAGTAGCCCCGACAACACTTCCATGGCGGTCAAAAAGCCAAGCAACAAACCGGCTTGCTGTTCGCTCCAACCTTTCTCCACGTAATACGGCGCCAACCAGGCCAGTACACAGGTGTAGGACGCCGTGCCCAGGCCGAAGAAGATCGCGAGTAACCAGGCGCGGGAATTGGTGAAAAAGGATTCGTTGCTTGATGATTTTGCACTGGGTGTCGGCCTTCTCGAGCGTTGAGCGCTCCAGAACAGCAACGCCACCAGCGCCAACGCTGCCCAGATCGCCAACCCCACTCGCCAACTGTCGGTGCGGGTCATCACCAGCGGTGCAAACGACGCCGCGATTGCCGCGCCGCCCATGATCGACGTCACGTAGAGACCCATGCATACGGAAACGTTGTCGCTGAAACGGGACTTGATCAGGGCGGGCATCAACGCCTGTATCAGTGCAATGCCGATGCCGGCCAACACGGCACTCAGGATCAGTTCCGCCGCCGAATCCAGGAACAGCCGCGACACCGTGGCGAGCCCGATGATCAGCAGCGACAGCACCACGGTGCGCTGCTCGCCCAGGCGCTGACTGACACCGATACCGAAGAACATCGCCAATCCCATCGCCATGACTGGCAGCATCGTCAGGAGCGAGGCCAGGCTGAAACTCAGCGGGATGTCACCGCGAATGGCTGACAGCAGGGGGCCGACGGCGGCCATCGACGGACGCAGGTTCAGGGCGACAAGAATGATGCTGAACATCAGCCAGGTGGCTGGACGGGAGGTTGCGCGAACGTTTTCCATAATCGGACCTTCAGAAACAAGGAGCCGATTAGGCGCGCGAGCTCCAGAAGCCGCAAATCAGAAAGTCTGGAGCAGTATTTAAAAATTAAATAGCTGTGATGCAATGTAGGTCCAATGTGCGAGCCTGCTCGCGATAGCGGTGTGTCAGTCAACCTCGGTACTGAATGTGCCGCCGCTTTCGCGAGCAGGCTCGCTCCCACAGGGGGAGGTGGTGTTTGGTAGGTTTTGTTCACTTAAGGCATTAAGTGAATGTTTAGCCAATCCTTACCCAAGGTTCTTCAACTCCAGATTGAACGACTTAACCACCCGTGTGACGCTGCTGCTCATCTGTTTACGGCGGTCTTTTCTATGGACGCTTGTCCGGTCGCACTTCCCTCCGAACTGGCCTTCTGGGCGCTATGGCACTGCCGCCACGCCCGCCCGCCGGATTCCTGCATGTCCCGTTGATTGTTCTGACAGGCCCCGCGCTGTGCGTCGGGGTCAAACCGGCGGCGCCTGTGCGTTTGCCTGACGCGGATAGACGAGAATTCCCATGAGCTGTGCCACGACATCCTTCGCCACGAAAGAAGAAGCCCTGTCCTTCCTGGAACACCATCCGGATATCGAGATGTTTGAGCTGTTCATCCTCGACAACAATGGTGTGCCACGGGGCAAGTTGCTGCATCGCGATGAACTGCTGGCGGTGTACGAAAGCGGGCGGCCGCTGCCGAGTACCATTCTGGGCCTGACCATCAATGGCGATGACGTGGAGAATTCCGGGCTGGTCTGGGATGTCGGTGATATCGATTGCCGGGCCTACCCGATCAGCGGCAGTTTGCAGCGTATGCCGTGGCGATTGATTCCCACGGCGGCGGTGCAGGTCAGCATGCATCCCAAAGAGGGCATGCCCGCGACCATCGCCGACCCACGGCACCTGCTGGCCAAGGTTATCGAAGGCTTGCAGGCCGACGGTTATTACCCGGTGATGGCAGCAGAACTGGAGTTCTATTTGCTGGATCAGCAGCGTGACAGCAACGGTCGGCCGCAGCCGGCGCGGGATGTCGATGGCGGGCGGCCACGTGGGACTCAGGTCTACGGCTTGCGTGAACTGGAGCAGATCGAGCCGTTTCTGGCCGACCTCTACAGCGCCTGCAAGCTTCAGGGCATTCCGGCGCGCACGGCAATCTCCGAATACGCGCCGGGGCAGGTGGAAATCACCCTCGAACACCGCACCGATGCTTTGCAGGCGATGGACGAAGCGGTGCGCTACAAACGGCTGGTCAAGGGCGTGGCCCACAAACACGGGATGACCGCCTGTTTCATGGCCAAGCCTTTCGATGACCTGGCCGGCACCGGCATGCACATGCACGTCAGCCTGGCGGACAAGGACGGCAATAACCTGTTCGCCAGCGAAGCCCCGGACGGCACGCCACTGCTCAAACAAGCGGTAGGCGGAATGCTCAGTACATTGCTCGATTCATTGCTGCTGTTCTGTCCGAACGCCAACTCGTACCGTCGTTTCCAGACCAACAGCTATGCACCACTGGCGGCCACCTGGGGTGTGGACAACCGCACCGTGAGCTTGCGGGTGCCCGGCGGGCCGGCATTCTCCCGGCATATCGAACACCGCATCTGCGGCGCTGACGCCAACCCGTATCTGGCGGCTGCGGCGATTCTGGCCGGTATTCATCGCGGCATCCGCGAGCAGCTTGACCCAGGGGCACCGGTCGAGGGCAACGGGTACGCCCAGGCTACGGAATTGTTGCCAACCGACTGGTTGACCACGTTGCGAGCGCTGGAGGCTTCAAATTGGGCGCGGGAAGCATTTGGCAGTGAGTTTCTTGGTGTGTATCTGGCGGTGAAACATGCCGAATATCGGCAGTTCATGGGCGAAGTCGGTGAGCAGGACTGGCGCTGGTATCTGCATCAGGCCTGAAACTAATCTCCAGTGTTGAAAGTTTGGGCCTGACGCCATGGGCCAACTATTCGTTGGCTTCTTTTTCACGAAAAATTGATGGTTGGCTGCTTAACATTTGTGTTGTCGCGGTAAATGAAATTTTCACATTTGCCGTGGGCACTTCTTTTCAGGAACAGCCAATCATCATGTTGAAGTTCAAAGCCGTGCGCCCCGAGTGGGTGACGTTGATTGCCAGCGCCTTTTTATTGGCAGGGTTCAATATAGTTCTCTGGCAACACCTGTTTGAGATCACCGCTGCAGACGGTCAAGGCATCGCCATGCGTGTCGCGTTCGGGGTAATGATCCTGGCGGCCTTCAACATTGTGCTGACCTTGCTGGCGTTCCGGCCTGTGATGAAACCCGTGTTGACGTTGATCTTTTTGGTCAGTGCCTGCGTGGCCTATTTCATGAGCCAATACGGTGTGTTGATCGACGCCGATATGTTTCGTAATTTCGCGGAAACCAATGCCACAGAAGTGCGCGACTTACTGTCTGTGAAGTTGTTTGTTTATATTGTATTGCTCGGAGTTTTACCGTCGTGGTTGTTGTGGAAAACGCCGGTTAATTACCGGCGCTGGCACCGGGAGTTATTAAGTAAAGTACTGGTGAGTGTCGCGTCGGTTGCGGTGATCGGTGGTGTCGCCTTGGTCAACTATCAAGGCCTGTCGTCGTTGTTTCGCAATCATCATGAATTGCGCCTGATGGTGGTGCCAAGCAACTACATCGGTGCCTCGCTCGGCTATCTGCGCGAGCAAGTCGTTTCTGCCCGGCAGCCCTTCATCAACATCGGTGAAGACGCTCGGAAAAACCCGATCTGGCAGACCCACGGCCGTAAATCCCTGACGGTACTGGTGGTGGGCGAAAGTGCCCGGGCCGAGAACTTCGGCATCCTGGGTTATGACCGCGACACCACCCCCCAACTGGATAAGGAAGCCGGGCTGATTGCCTTCACCGATGTGCATTCCTGCGGCACGGAAACGGCCGTGTCGGTGCCTTGCATGTTCTCCAACATGGGCCGCAAGGATTACAACGCCAGCAAGGCGAAGAACGAGGAAGGTTTGCTGGACGTGCTCAAACACGCTGGTCTGGAGGTGATCTGGCGCGATAACCAGTCGGGCTGCAAAGGTACTTGCGATCGGGTCACTGTCGACAACGTGAGTAACCTGAAAGACCCGGTGCTGTGCGCCAATAGCGAGTGCCGCGATGAAATTCTCCTGCAAGGTTTGCAGCACTTCATCGACACGCTGGATAAAGACACCGTGCTGGTATTGCACCAAATGGGCAGTCACGGTCCGGAATATTTCAAGCGCTACCCGAAAGAGTACGAACACTTCACGCCGGTGTGTGAAAGCAATGCGCTGAACAATTGCAGCCGCGAAAGTATCGTCAATGGCTACGACAACACGCTGGTGTACACCGACCATGTGCTGTCGACCCTGATCGACCTATTGCGCAGTAATCAGGACAAAGTCGATACCGCGATGCTCTATCTGTCGGACCACGGCGAATCCCTGGGCGAATACAACCTGTTCCTTCATGGCACGCCTTACATGCTGGCGCCGGAACAACAGAAGCATGTAGCGATGCTGGCATGGTTCTCCGACAGCTACCAAAAGTCGTTCTCGGTGGACACCCATTGCCTGCAATTGAGTCGCGAAAAGCCCTTGAGCCAGGACAATCTGTTCCATTCGATGCTCGGTTTGCTGGAGGTCAACAGCAAGGTCTACAACCCGGAGTTGGACATGTTTGCCGGGTGTCGCGGTGCAGTGATCGACGGTGTGCTGGCCAAAAAGTGAATCCGTCGACCTTTTTTTCACGCGCCAGTCGTTAACCTGCCGCCAGTCGATATTCCAATAAGAGCCATTGCACATGTCTGCGCAGTCCCCATCCGCCATCGAACTCGAGTTCGCCCGGCGCTACGATCAGGAACACGCCCGCGTCTGCCTTCAGTCGCGACCGCGTGGCCTGGCGGGGCGTTTGACGTTCTGGCGCGACGAGCAACTGGTGCGTAACGCGCTTCAGGTTGCTGGCGAACCGGGATTGATTCTTGATGTGGCCTGCGGTGCCGGGCGCTTCTGGCCGGTACTGGCCGAGCATGCGAATCGGGTGATTCTTGCCACCGATCCGTCCCAGGACATGCTCGATCACGCCCGCACCCACCATCCGCAGCACCTGCTGGAACGGATCAAGACCTTTCAAAGTTCAGCCTTCACCATCGGCTTGTCGGCGAACGCGGTTGATTGCATTTTTTGCATGCAACTGTTTCAACACATCGCCAGTCCTGAGCATCGGTTGGCCATGCTGGGCGAGTTCCATCGGGTCAGTCGCGATACGGTGATCGTGGCGGTGCGGGCTGATGCACATTTCAAACTGCACCGATCGGGTGTGGAAGGCGCACAGGCCCAGCCACAGGCGAGCAAGGCCGAGCTTGAGGCCGAGTTCAGGCAGGCGGGTTTCCACTTGCTCAGCCATCAGGACTTCCTGCCAGGTTGTGCGCGGATGCGGGTCTACGTGCTGCGTAAGGGCAGTTAGTTTCCTCCTGTCAGACTATTCTTGCGGTCCAGCAGGTATTTTCGCTAAAGCTCTTGTTCAGTGGAGGCGCGGAAATCGCCGGGGGCGATATATACTGCGCGCCATTCTTCAAGGGAGAGCCGTGTGGCCATCGATATTCACTGGATTCGCGACAACGATAGCCTCGGTCAGTTTTGCTCCGAGTGGCAGCAGCTGCCATTCGTTGCCCTCGACACCGAATTCATGCGGGTCGACACCTTTTACCCGATCGCAGGCCTGCTGCAGATCGGCGATGGCGTACGCGCTTACCTGATTGATCCACTGACCATCGACAATTGGCAGCCATTGGCCGCGTTGCTGGAAAACCCGGCCGTGGTCAAGGTCGTGCATGCGTGCAGCGAAGACCTCGAAGTCCTGCTGCGCCTGACCGGCAGCCTGCCGGCGCCGCTGTTCGACACCCAACTGGCCGCCGCTTACCTGAACCTCGGTTTCTCCATGGGCTATTCGCGGCTGGTGCAGGAAGTGCTCGGCATCGACCTGCCCAAGGGCGAAACCCGTTCCGACTGGCTGCAACGTCCGCTGTCCGACACGCAGATCAGCTACGCCGCCGAAGATGCCTTGCACCTGGCGGAAGTTTTCGTACAGCTGCGTCCGAAGCTTTCTGACGAAAAATACGCCTGGGTTTTGGAAGACGGTGCCGAGCTGGTGGCCAACCTGCGTCGCGAGGTCGACCCGTATGAGGTCTATCGCGACGCCAAACTGGCCTGGAAACTGTCCCGCGCCCAACTCGCCGTGTTGCGTGAGCTTTGCGCCTGGCGTGAGACGCAGGCCCGTGCCCGTGATCTGCCGCGCAACCGCATCATCCGTGAACATTCCCTGTGGCCATTGGCGCGTACGCAACCGGACAACCTCGGCGCGCTGGCGAAAATCGAAGACATGCACCCGCGTACCGTGCGTCAGGACGGCGAATTTCTGCTTGATCTGATCAAGCGCTCTGGCAGTGTGTCGCCTGATCAATGGCCACCGGCGGTGCCGGAGCCGTTGCCGGTGGACGCCGCCGCGCTGGTCAAACAGCTGCGCGCCATCGGCCAGGCTGAAGCCGAACGCCTGAACATCGCGCCAGAACTGATGCTGCGCAAGAAAACCCTGGAAGCGCTGCTCAAGAGCGGCTTCCCCAATGGTCCCTACCAATTGCCTGATTCGCTGCGTGGCTGGCGCCGCGAATTGATGGGCCAGGCGCTGCTCGACAGCCTGGCCACCGCCGGAGAACAGCCTTGAAACGTATTTGCTCCATCTATCGAAGCCTGAAGAAAAACGAGATGTACCTCTATGTGCTCAAAAGCGATGCACTGGAGCGCGTTCCGGAAAGTCTGATGGCGGCCTTCGGCAAACCGCATCACGCTTTCGATCTGGTGCTGACACCGGAGCGCAAGCTGTCACGCGAAGACATCACGGTGGTGCTGGAAAACCTCGAGAAACAGGGCTACCACCTGCAAATGCCGCCGGCCGAAGATGAATACATCGAGCATCTGCCGGAAGAATTGCTGCGACGTAACGATCCGATATAGTCGGCAGACAGGCTCTGTTCAGAGCCTTTATGAAACACTGGAATGATTTTGGCGATGGCCAGGGCGATGGAGTGACACTCCGTCGGCGGCCGTCTGCACTGTTTTTGAAAGGTTTGAACCATGCGCGTTCTGATTGCTGAACACGACCACCCTGTGTATGCCCAATTGTTGCGTCAGGCAGCGCCTGATCTGGAAGTATTGACCAGCGGTGATTCCGCCGAACTGGCCCGTCAGGCCGCCGATTGCCAGGTCTGGCTCGGCCAGCCGGACCTGCTGGCGACCTTGCTGCGTCAGGGCCACGAACCACAATGGCTGCAATCGACCTGGGCGGGCATCACTCCGCTGCTGGCCGACGGCTTGCCTCGGCACTATCGCCTGACCCGGGCGGTAGGGATTTTCGGTCAGGTCATGGCCGAATACGTACTGACTTATATGCTCGGCCACGAGCGCGAAGTACTGGCGCGGCTGGTCAGCCAGGTCGAGCGCAAATGGGACAATCGTCAAGGTCAAAGCCTGGCCGGACGCAAGGTGTTGATCGTCGGCACCGGTGACATCGGTCAGACCGTGGCCCAGTTTCTGTTGCCGTTTGGCGTCGAGTTATACGGCATCGCCAGCACCGCCCGGGAGCAGGCACCGTTTGTCGAAGTCGGCGCGCTGAGCGACTTGCCGCGCCTGGTCGGCGAAGTGGATTACGTGATCAATCTGCTGCCGAACACCCCGAATACTCACGACCTGTACGACGCCGCACTGTTCAAGCAGTTCAAACCGACGGGGTTGTTCATCAACGTCGGGCGCGGTGTGGCGGTGGTCGATGCGGATCTGGTGGAAGCCTTGAAGGAAGGGCATCTGGCCGGGGCCGTGATTGACGTCTGCCGTCAGGAACCGCTGCCGCAACGCCATCCGTTCTGGACTGCGTGGGGCCTGCTGTTGACCGGGCACAGTTCGGCACCGACTTCGCCACCGATGATGGTGAAGTTGTTCGTCGAAAACCTGCGGGCGTATCAGGCGGGCGAAGCGTTGCGCGGGGAAGTGGACTTCAATCGCGGGTATTGAATTCACCCAGCTGATCGTTCCCACGCGGAGCGTGGGAACGATCAGCTCCGGCGCGTTTAGAGGGTGAAATCGCCTTCAGCCGCCAACTCGCTCAGCGGACGACGCGGGCTTGGCTCTTCGCGCGCTTGCAGGTACTCGGCCAGCGTCGCCTTGTCGCCCAGCTTGCCGATCGCTACCGCCGCGTGCAGCGCATAACCCTCAGGAATATTCAGCTCTTTGCGGGTCAGTTCCTGATCGAAACCGGCCATGCCGTGGGTGTGCCAGCCGCTGATGCTCGCTTGCAGCGCCAGGTGGCCCCAGGCCGAACCAGTGTCGAAGGTGTGCCATAGCGCCGGTGTTTCTTCGGTGGCGCCAGGTATCGCAAAGGTGGTTTTCGAGACCACGATCACCAGTGCCGAGGCGTGCTGCGCCCAGCTGCGGTTGAACTCGTTCAGCAGACCCAGGTAACGCTCCCAATTCGGCGTATCGCGACGCGCATAGAGAAACCGCCAAGGCTGCGAGTTGTACGCCGATGGTGCCCAGCGTGCGGCTTCGAAGAAGCTCAGCAGGGTCTCTTCGGCAATGGTTTCTCCGGTGAAGGCGCGGGGCGACCAGCGATCGGTGAACTGAGGGTGAATGGCGTAGTCGGCAACGCGTGGGTTAGCACTCATCAAGAGATCCTTTACGTTTGAAAGTGAGGGGCGTCTAAAAAAACGGCGGGTGCAGTTAAGCTGAGCGATAGGGTTTTCCGAGAGCTTGGGCCGTTCACCTGGATGCAACTCGGTTGAGCGTTAATGGCACTTGGCTAGAGCTTCTTGCGACTGGCAAAGCTACCGGGCGGCGCAAAAACTCACAAGTGCCATGTACCGGCAGTCGCCAATGCTTGGCCCGCCAGTGCCTTGGCACTAGACTGGCGGCCTTTTCACCACCTGATGTTGATGCTTGAGCCATGGCCGCCAAAGTCGAACCGTTCTGGATACGCAAAACCCTCGATCAACTCGATCAAGAGGAATGGGAATCGCTGTGCGATGGCTGTGGCCTGTGCTGCCTGCAAAAGCTCGAGGACGAAGACGACAACGCCGTCTACTACACGCGCATCGCCTGCAAACTGCTGGACCTCAAAACCTGTCAGTGCACCGATTACCCCAACCGCCGCGACTTTGTGCCCGATTGCATTCAGCTCACGCCGGGCAAGGCTGATGAATTCAAATGGCTGCCGCCGACCTGCGGTTATCGATTGGTCAGCGAAGGCAAGGATTTGCCGCTCTGGCATCACCTGGTGTGCGGTGATCGCGAGGCGGTGCATCACGAACGTATTTCCCAATCCGGGCGCATGCTCGCCGAGGGCAGCGTGGCCGAAGATGATTGGGAAGACCATCTGATTTTCCGCGCGGGTTAATTTGTGGCGAGGCAGGGCATGCGCCGCATGGACGTGCTGACGTTCGTGTGGCCGCAAGTGCAGGCGGTTTTTCCGCGTTATCCCGGCAAGCTGCTGATTGTCGGCGCCAAAGACCCGATGTGGCGCGGCAGCCTTGCCGCGCGTGAATCGATCTTCCTGAACACGCGTCTGCCGCTGATCCGAGAGCGTTATAGGCGAGTCTTCCAAGGTGCTTGATACCGGGTTGCTTCAGTAATACCGCTTCGCGGGCAAGCCTCGCTCCTACAGGATTCGTGGCGTACACAACATGTGTGAACACCGCCAATTACTGTAGGAGCGAGGCTTGCCCGCGAAGAGGCCCTAAGTCCCACCGTAACTTTCGGATCAGACCCCGGCCTTCGGCGAGTTCAACGAATCATTACCCGTCACGGTCGCCGTGCTGGTCGCCGCTTCGGCATTGGCTTTCATGCGGCTCAGCTCATCCCCGGCGCGCTCGATTCTCGCGCGGGCGTTTTCCATGTCCTGACGATTCTTTTCCAACAGTCTTTTCGCCGAGCAATGCCCAGTGATTCCCCGGGCCAGGGCCATGCCGCCAATGGCTATTTCAATCAATCCGAATACGCCGCCGCGTCGCAGGCCTTTGCTTAGCATGACCACGCCACCCGCCAGGGAGCCGGCGCGTTCCCAGCCGTGAACGTTCTTTTCGGAAGGGCTCTGGAACGGGGTGGTTTCGATACGTTCTACAGGATTGAATTCGCGCATGATCTGTCTCCAGGCAGGGAAGGGCTGCTTTAGCAATAGATATTTAGCTGACTGCCTGGGCGAGCGGCTTGTTCCATCGAATATGCGGCAATTCAGCGGAATTTCGGTCCGGAGCGGGTGTTGTTACCTTTGGCCATGCGGTCGTACAGCACAACGTTGACGGTGGCCGCCAGGTTCATGCAGCCGGTGGTCGGGATGTAGACCACGTCTTCGCACCAGTCGCGGATTTCTTTATCCAGCGAACCGTCTTCGGGGCCAAAGATGTAGAGGGCGCGATCCGGGTGTGTGTACTCCGGCAGCGAGCGGGCGCCGTCGACCAGTTCGACCGCGACCGGCACACAGCCCAAGGGCAGGATTTTTTTCAGGTCGTCGATGCCGATCAGCGGAATGTCGTAGTGGACTCTCTTGGTGTCGGTGACGAAGTCGGCGGCACGCTCATAGCGTTTGCCGGTGTAGAAGACCGACGCCACGCCATAGCAGCCGGCGGCGCGCATCACCGAACCGACGTTCTCCGGTGATTTGGGGTTATACAAACCAATGCAGCTGTACCGTTTGTCTGCCACGAGCGGGGTGCCTTCGGGGAAAAACGGCGATTATACGGGGATTGGGGGAGGGGTGTTCAGTGATCGTTCCCACGCTCTGCGTGGGAATGCCGCCAGGGACGCTCTGCGTTCCGCTTCCGAGTGTGACGCAGAGCGTCACGGGATGCATTCCCACGCAGAGCGTGGGAACGATCAGTAGGTGGGTTACTCGTCCTTCTTCATCAACCCCGCCAACGCCGCAAACGGGTTGTGCGTCGCCTTGGCAATTTTCGGCGTACTCAGCGAGCCTTCGTCGAAATACTGCTGATCGGTATAACGCGAGTGTTCGTTGTCATGGCAATACAGGCACAACAGCTCCCAGTTCGAACCGTCCTGAGGGTTGTTGTCGTGGTTGTGGTCGCGGTGATGAACGGTCAATTCGCTCAGGCGCTTGCCGGAGAACTCACGGGCGCAGCGGCCGCACACGTGCGGGTACATCTTCAGGGCTTTGTCGCGGTAACCCATTTCCTTGTCGCGCTGGTTGTCGGCAAGGATGCGGTCCAGCTTCGACGTGTTGGTTGGAGTGGACGAACTCATGGGTTCACCTTTGTAAAAAGACTAATGACGGTTATGACGTGAGTTTAGCTCAGCCCTTGAGCTTTTCGGCAATCCAGATGGTATGGCGGGTGCCCTTGTTGCCGTGGGCGAAGACTTGCACTTCCTCGGCCTTGAAACCGGCTTTTTTCAGCTTGTCGGAAAACTGCCGGTCGGCGCTGGCCGACCACACCGCCAGCACGCCTTTTGGCCGCAGGGCCTTGGCGCAGGCGCTCAGGCCCCCAGCGGAATAGAGCCAGCTGTTAGCCTTCTGGGTCAGACCTTCGGGGCCGTTGTCGACGTCGAGCATGATTGCATCGAAACCTTGTGGCTCGGCTTGCAGCACCTTGGCCACGTCTTCCATGCGAATCACCGTACGCGGGTCGAGCAGCGGGTTGCCGGCTTTCTCGCCCAGCGGCCCGCGGTTCCACTCCACCACGCCAGGTACCAATTCGGCGACCACCACTTCAGCCGTTTTGCCCAAATGCTTGAGCGCCGAGGCAAGGGTGAAGCCCATGCCCAGGCCGCCGATCAACACGCGTGAATTCGGCCGGCCGGCGACCTTGCGGCAGGGGATTTCCGCCAGGGCATCTTCGGAGCCATGCATGCGAGTGTTCATCAACTGCCCGCCGTCACCGCCCTGAATCTTGATGACGAAATCCTCGCCGTATTCGAACAGGCACAGGGCACCGCCGTTTTCAGGGATGGGGGTGGTGTCGAGCAGAACGAAACGTTTCATGGGGCTCTCTTGAGGAGAAATTGACATACGGAGGAAGGCAAACACGCGCAGTTGGGAGTAGCCTGCAAAAAGACAACAAGGCCAACGGAGCCATTGATGAAGCGCACCATTCTAACGGTCATTGCCCTGGCCGCGCTCTCGATAACTGCAGTGCAGGCCCAGGAGCTGCAAACCATCCCCACCAGCCCCGTGCCGATGCCCGGCTCACCCGGCACCGCCACCCCGACGCCGTACCCGCAGATCACCCCGACCAGCGTGCCCAAGGCCGGTTCCGGCAGTGGCGGGCCACCGCTGTTGCCGCCGATCGAAATGCCCAATCCCCCCAAGGACCAGACCTTGCCGGGCCTTGAGCCGAGCACGACGAAAATCAAAACGCCGGGCGGGTAGTGTCTGTTTCACAAATACTATTTGTGAAACCTGAGACAGGACACTAAATCTGCTGCGAGAGCAGTTGCCCGTCGGCCATGCGCAAGCGTTTGGAGAGGGAGACGGCGAGGGCGCGGATAATCTTGGCGGCGATTTTTGGTGCATCGTTGAGCATCTTTTCCAGGGAATCCTTGCCCAGGTTGAGCAACTGGCAATTGCTCGCAGCCACGCAACTGGCTGAGCGCCGTTCGCCGTCGAGCACGGCCATTTCGCCGAACGCCCGACCGCTGCGCAAGGTGGCCATGGTCACCCGTTGCCCGTCGCTGTTGGTCTTCTGCACCGCAACCTGGCCGGTGTGGATGATGCACATGAAACTGCCGGCATCGCCCTCATGGAAAATTTCTTCACCTTCGGCGATGGTGCTGATGCTGAAGTAACCGGAAGCCGCCACGAAGTCTGCCGGCAGCAGTTGATCGAACAGGCCGCAGTCCATCAGCCAGTCGCGAATTTCGTTGTTCAGTAAGGTCGGTTCTGACATGTCGTCACGGTCTTTTTCTTGTGTCTGTGTCTGTTCCGGGCCTTCAGTCACCCATCATCCCCTGTGGGAGCGGGCTTGCCCGCGATGACGATGTCACAGCCAATGTTGATATGGAATGTGATGGCCTCATCGCGGGCAAGCCCGCTCCCACAGGGGATGTGTGTGGTTTCGGGCCCCGGTGTCTGGTGTTAAGACCGGCACACCGGGCCAAGTTCCTCAGGCGATGCCCAAAACCTTCAAAACAAATGCGTATTCGAGGGCTACGTCACGTAATCCTTGATAACGACCGCTCATTCCGCCATGCCCGGCGCCCAGTTCAGTCTTGAGCAGCAGGGGATTGGTGTCGGTTTTGGTCGCACGCAGTTTCGCCACCCATTTGGCCGCTTCCCAGTACTGCACGCGACTGTCGTTGTAGCCGGCGATCACCAGTGTTGCCGGATAGGCTTGCGCGGTGACGTTTTCGTACGGGGCGTAGGCCTTGATCCGATCATAGACGTCCGGTTCTTGCGGGTTGCCCCACTCGTCGTATTCAGTGACGGTCAGCGGCAGTTCCGGGTCGAGCATGGTGTTGAGCACGTCGACGAACGGCACTTCGGCAATCGCCGCGCCAAACAGCTCCGGCCGCTGGTTGAGCACAGCGCCAATCAACAGGCCACCGGCGCTGCCACCGCTGATCGCCAGTTGTGATGGGGTGGTGAAGCCCTTGGCGATCAGGTGTTCGGCGCAGGCAATGAAGTCGCTGAAGGTGTTGTGCTTGTGCTCCTGCTTGCCGGCGCGGTACCAGGCTTCGCCCAGCTCACCGCCACCGCGTACATGAGCAATGGCAAACGCCATGCCGCGATCCAGCAGGCTCAGGCGTGCGTGAGAGAACCACGGGTCGAGGCTTTCGCCGTAGGCGCCGTAGCCGTACAGATAAAGCGGCGTCGGCTTGCCGAGGAACTCGCGTTTGACCACAAGGCTGATCGGCACTTGCGTACCGTCCGGGGCCGTCGCCCACAGTCGCTGGCTGACGTACGCATCGGCGTCGAACGGACCGAGCACCGGGGTTTCCTTGAGGACTTTCTGCTCGCCGCTGCTCAGAATCAGCTGGCGGATCTGCGCCGGACGGTTCAAGGCTTCGTAGCGCAGACGGATCCTGTCGCTGACAAATTCCAGGCTGTTCTGCACATGCAGGCTGTAGGCCGCGTCCGGCAATTGCACGCGATACGGCACCAAGTCCCGTGGGCGGACTTCGATGATCGGCAGGCCTCCTTCACGCAGGCTCAGGGTCATGGCCTCGGCGTTCAGGCTCATACCTTCAAGCATCACCGTGTCGCTGTGGGGAATCAGGTTCTGCCAGTCGGCTTCGGTCGGCGCGACGCCAGTATCAGCGGCCTGGTACAGGGCGAAGTTGATGCCGTCGCGGTTGGTGCGGATCAGCCACGTCCACTCGCCATCAAGTTTGCCGTGGTCGACATCGTATTCATGCTCTTCAACCCTTGGTGCCAGGCAGGTAAAGGCCTGATGCGGCAGCGAAGCATCGAGCACCCAGACTTCGCTGGTGGTCTTGCTGCCCAGCGACAACAGCAGTTGCCGTTCGGAACTGGAGCGGTAGCAATGCAGGAAGAATCGGCCATCCGGCTCATGGAACACTTCTTCGGCCGCGGTGCCGTCCAGCCGATAGCGGAACAGTTTGTGCGGGCGATGGGTGTCGTCGAGTTCGCCGAAGAACAGCGTCAGGCTGTCGTTGGCCCAGGTCATGCTGCCGTCGCAGTCCTGGAATTCCAGTTCGCTGACGCGGCCGCTGGATAATTCCTTCACGAACAGCGTGTAAATCTCTTCCCCGCTGGAGTCGATGCTGTAGGCCAGACGCTGGTGGTCCGGGCTGATGCTGAACGCACCCAGGGAAAAGAAGCCACCCTTGGCCAGCACGTTCGGATCAAGCAGCAGCAGTTCCTGGCTTTCGTCGATCTGCAGGCTGCCGTCGGCGGGACGCGGGCAGCGGTAGTGACGGGCGTATTCATCGCCGGCGGTGGTGCGGGTGTAATACAGGTACGGGCCCCAGGGCGAGGGCAGCGACAGATCGGTTTCGAGAATCCGCGCCTTGATCTCTTCGAACAGGGTTTCGCGCAGACTGGCCTGATCGGCGGTTTGCGCCTCTTGATAGCGGTTTTCAGCTTTCAGGTAATCGAGCACCGCGTCGGTGTCGCGCTCCTGCAGCCAGGCATACGGGTCAGAACCGTCGGCCTTGTGAGCAATCGGAGCGCTGGTGACGTTGGCGTATAAGGGCATGAATGGCTCTCGAACAATGTACGGAATAGGGTTTTGCAGGCGACATGCAAATCTTGATGCCTCTGCAGACCCTGTGTCTTGCCCGACTGGTATTGGGACAAGCCTGACGTGCGAAAAGTCGTTACTATAAGCGCCTCTTTGCCTGCCTTGCCATGGACACCATGACCGAGAACGACTATCTGATCGCTTGGGGCCTCTACGCCTTTGCCGCTTTAGGCTGCCTGTTGGTGTGGATGCGCATCACCCGCTGGATGTGGCGTTGGCTGCGTGAGCCGCTGCGGCTGCTGGTGGCGGTGTTGCTGTTCAGCCCGACCATCATCGACCCGGTGAAAGAAAAGGTCGCCCCGTCCATCGCCATTACTGCCCTCGACTTGCTGTTCAAGGTCGGCAACAACGCCTGGCGCGCGGTTTCCGATCTGTTTATGTACGGCATGATTGTCTTCGGCATTTACCTGGTGTTCGTGGCCATCCGTTTCCCCATCGAGCGCGCCTCCAACGCTCGCAAGGAACAGGCGGCTGCCGCCAAGGCAGCGGCGCGGGCCGACGAGCCTGACGACGATCAGCCTTTCGGCGGTGCCGGCGATGATCGTTACGGCCGGCCACCGGTGCCGAGCAACCCTCAGCGTTCGCGGGTCGAACCGCGTCTGTAACCGTGCCCCTGTACTGAATCGAGAGTCCGAGCATGTGTGAGTTATTGGGCATGAGCGCCAATGTCCCGACCGATATCGTGTTCAGCTTCACCGGGCTGATGCAGCGCGGCGGCCGCACCGGGCCACACCGTGACGGTTGGGGCATCGCTTTTTATGAAGGCCGTGGCCTGCGGCTGTTCCAGGACCCGGCGGCGAGCAGCGAGTCGGAAGTGGCGAACCTGGTGCAGCGCTATCCGATCAAGAGCGAAGTGGTGATCGGCCACATCCGCCAGGCCAACGTTGGCAAAGTGTGCCTGTCCAATACTCACCCGTTCGTGCGGGAATTGTGGGGGCGCAACTGGTGTTTCGCCCACAATGGCCAGTTGGCCGATTTCAATCCGACCGCCAGTTTTTACCTCCCCGTTGGCGATACCGACAGCGAAGCGGCGTTTTGCGATTTGCTCAATCGGGTACGCGCTGCATTCCCCGAGCCGGTAGACATCGAAGCGCTGTTGCCGGACCTGGTGGCCGCCTGCGCCGAGTACCGCAGCAAAGGCGTGTTCAACTGCTTGCTCAGCGATGGTGACTGGCTGTTCTGCTACTGCTCGAGCAAACTGGCGCAGATCACCCGCCGTGCACCGTTCGGCCCGGCGCGTTTGAAGGACGTCGATGTGATCGTCGACTTCCAGGCCGAAACCACACCCAACGATGTAGTCACGGTGATCGCTACCGAACCCTTGACCGAAAATGAAACCTGGACCCGCTACGAACCGGGCCAATGGAGCCTCTGGCGACGCGGTGAATGCGTCAGCCAGGGCAAGACCGCATAAGGATCTCTCCCCCATGTTGCTCAGTTATCTTCGGCTGGTGTTGTTCGCTGCGGGCCTGTTGATTGGTGTCCAGGTGCCTGGGTTCATCAGTGATTATGCCAAGCGGGTCGAGGCGCATCTGATTGAGGCGCAGACCGGTTTGAGCGGTTTTCAGGGCACCGCCAATCAATTTTTCAAGGGTGACATGCAGGCGCTCGTGGCCCATTACCGTGCCAGCGAAGACCCGATCTTTCGCAGCGATGCCGACAGCCTGAGCACCTTGCTCACCCGGCAACTGGCCCTCGACAAGCAATTCCAGGCCATGCAGGGCCCGTGGTACATCCGCGTCCTGCAAGTGGCCCTGGCCGCCGACCCGGATATTCGCAAGGAAACCTGGAGCGGCTACAGCTACCAGATCCTGCTGACACCGGAAGCAATGATCTGGGGCATGAGTGGCGCATTGCTGCTGTCGTTCGGCATTGAATGCCTGTTCCGGTTGATCGACTGGGTGGTGCTGGGCGGCAAGCGTTTGCGCCAGAGCCGGCCGATCGAAGACCGGGATGTGCGCGGCCTGTAACCCTGTAGAGCCGACTTGCCGGCGATTGCCGCGACACGGTATGCCCGGCAGATCGCATCGCTGGCAAGCCGGCTCTGGTTTTTACCAATCCACCGAGTAGCTCATGCTCAGCGTGCGGCCTTCGGCGTTGGCGTACGGCGCTCTGGCGTTGGCCTGGGTGAACAGGTTCTGGTAGGTGCGGTTGGTCAGGTTGTACACGCCGCCTTCAAGACGACCGACCGGCAGTTGCACGGAGCCAAGCAGGTCCACCAGCGTATAGCCTTCGATCTCGCGTCCGTTGTTGTCCTTGGCGGCGGCGTCGTAACTGGACAAATGCATGCCTTGCAGGCGCAGGGTGTAGTCGTCTTCGGTGTAGCCGACGAACAGTGTGGTCTTGGCCGGTGAAATGCGTGTAGCCGGCAGATCGATCCATTTGCCGTTCTGTTCGGTCTCGCCTTTGGCCCAGGCATAAGTGCCACCCACCGACCAGCGATCGGTCGCGCGGTAGGTCAGGCTGTTTTCGATACCGCGAACTCGCTCTTTCTGGTTGATCAGGCGCAATACGCGATCGTTGGCATCGTAGAACTGGGTCACGTCCGAGGTGTTTTCGTACACGGTGACGTCGGCCTGCCACTGGTCCCAGTTACCGCGCCAGCCCAGCTCGTAACTGTCGACCTTGATGGCCTGGGCGTTGAGACTCTGGATGTCGAAGGTGCTGCTGACATCACGCATGAAGCGCTGGATATCCGGCAGCGAAAACCCCTGGCTGTAATTGGCGAAGACGTCCTGGTTTTCACTCAGGTGGTAGACCGCCCCCAGGTTGTACAGGGTGGCATCGTATTTGAGGGTGTCACCGGGCAGCGTTGCGCGTACGCCGGTCTGGACGATCTGACCATAAGCGATGCTGTCGGAGACGTCGCTTTCGATCCATTCACGGCGCACACCGCCACGCAAGGTCCAGTCACCAATGTCCCAGGACATCTGCCCGAACAGCGATTTGGTGGTGGTTTCGATGTCCGGGCCCAGCTCGTAGGTGGTGCCGGTCTTGGTGTAATTCAGGCCATTGAGCGTGTATTGATCACCTCGTTGGCGAGAGCGCTCATTATCATAGTCGGCGCCCCAGACCAGGTTACCCGTGGCGCTCCCGATCGCCGGCAGCGGCGTGTCGATGGCCGCGCGCAGGCCGTAGACATCCTGCACGCTGTTGTTGTCGGAGATCCCGGCCCTGCCTCGCGACAGGTCCGGAAAGAACAGTGCATCGGCGCGGCGCCAGTAGCTTTCCAGCTGCAGGCCCTGACCGTAGAAGTCCTTGTCGGTGTAGTTGAGGTTGACCGCCTGGTTATGGGTATAGGGCTGGTCGTCGAGTTTCAGCCCTTTGACTGCCACGGCTTCCTGCCGGTTTGTCGGGTCTTTTGTGTAACCAGTGTCCTGCTGGTCCTTGTAGTCCTGCAGCGACAGGCTAAGTTTTTTGTCGGCATCCAGTTCGTAACCGAAACGACCTTGCAGGTCATAGGTTTCGGTATCCATGTTGCTGCCCTGGGACGTGTCCTGAGGGATGCGGTTGCCGTTGCCATCGTACTGATCGTTACGCTGGGTCAGGTCGGCGGAGACGTACCAGTCAAGGGCATCCTTGCGCCCCGTCGCACTCTGAAAGGCTTCGTAGGCGAAGCCCTTGCGGTTGAGGTTGTTGCCGCTGGTCAGGCCCAGTTTACTGCTGTAGGCAATGTCCTGGCCCTGATTGCGCTTGGTGATGATGTTGATGATGCCGCCCGAAGCACCGGCACCGTAGATGCTGCTGGCGCCGGAAATCACTTCGATGCGTTCGATGCTGGCCGGGGCGATGCTGTTGAGCTGGCGGAAGTTGTCGCGCGTGGTGTTCTGCGATACGCCGTCGATCAACACCAGCATGTTGCGCCCGCGCAGGGTCTGACCGAAGTTGCTCATCCCGCCGCTGGACGGCGCAAGACCGGGGACCAATTGCCCGAGGATGTCGGAGACCCGGCGACCCGCGCCGCTCTGTTCACGGACCTGCTGTTCATCGATAACCTGGACCGAGCCCGGAATCGAGGCAATGCTCGCTTCACTGCGGGTAGCGGAGACGACGGTGGCTTGCATGTTCAAGGTGCCGGGCTGCTGCTCGGTATCCTCGGCCCAGGTCTGGGCGCTGAAGGTACCGAGCAGCGGGATCAGCAGGGAGAGCTTGGTTCGGATCATGACGTGGTCTTTTTTTAGTTGTGATAAGTGTGGGGAGATAAGGTCGAGCGGTCAGGCGTGGCGTTGAACGAGCGCACCCAGCGGATCCCGATGGCGGCGATGGCGTAAGTCAGCGCCACCAGCCAGAAGCTGTGAGCCAGGCCGACCAGGCCCATGCCGAGCCCGCCAAGGACGACACCGAGCAGAGCGCCAGCCTTTGCCGCGCTGTTGCCGAGGCCGAGCGCGAAGCCTTGCTTGTTTACGGAAATGGTGTTGGCAATCAGTGCATAAGCGACGGGCAGCAGGGCGCCTTGCCAGATGCCCCAGACGAGCCGACTGACGAGAAACCCCAGCCATTCGTTGGCCAATGCCGTGGCCGCCAGCGTCAGCGCACACAGCCAGGCCACGCCTTCGATGACGCGCAAGGTGTGGGTGGGCTGCCAGCGGTCGAACAGGCGTCCCCACAGCGGCGCGGAAATGGCCAGGGTCGCTGCGCTCGCTGCGTAGGTGGCGCCGATCAGCCAGCTTGGGGCATGCAGAATGTTCGCAACGTACAGCGCGTAGAACGACTGCGGCATCATCTTCGCGGCCTGAATCAAGACGATCACCAACAGGATTCCACCGAGCCAGCCTTTGGGCAGGGCCACCGGTTCAACGGCTTTTTTCTTCGAAGTCCGAGCCTTGTCGGCCGGGAGGAAAAAACTCCCCAGTGCGCACAGCAGGCAAATCACCGTCGCGCCATAACAGAGCAGGGCAAACCCCGAGACGTCCATCAGCCAGCCACCCAGCACGGGGCCGATCAATGAGCCGACGGCGGTGGCCGATTGCAGGCGAGCCAGGGTTTGACCGCGTCTGGAACTGTCGCAGCAGGCCAAGGCATAGGCTTGCGCGGCAGCGAGAAAACCGGCCAATGCGCCTTGCATCACGCGAATACCCACCAGCAGCCACGGGTCGAGGGTGATGGCCGCCAACCCTTGGCACAGCGCGAGTGCCAGCAACGCCCGAACAATCATCGGTTTGTGCCCGGTGCGATCCCCCAACCGGCCCCACATGGGCGTCAGGAGCATGGCCGCCAGCATCGGACCGGCATAGACCATCGCTGATAACAGCGCGGTGTAGCCGGCACCCTCCGGCCCGAGCAGATGCTGGATCTGCAAGGGCCAGAACGGGCCGCTCATCTCCATGGCGCCCATGGAGACAAACTGGATGACGATCAGCAGTCGCAAGGCGCGACTGTCAGCGAGCATGGCTGTTGGGTCGCAGCGGGTTACTCAGGCGTCCGACGATGTCGGCATGGCTGTCAAGCAAGCGCATGCGCATGAACGATTTGGCGGGCCAATCCTGTTCCAGCAAGGCCTGGCGCTCGTTTTCCCAACGTGCCGGTTCAACGCGTTCGCGCAAGGTCTCGAAGCACTGCGCAACGTGCGATGCCAATCGCTCCCAAAGGATAGTTTCCGGAACATTCCAGTGGCGGGCACAGAGCAACGTCAGCTCACCGAGGTGGCACATGAAGGTGGTGTGCAGAAGCTTGTCGCGGACAAATCCGGAATCGTCATACAGGGTCATTTTCGGATCGTGCAACTGGATATCCAGACCCTTGGCGTGCAGGGTTTTGCGATCGATACGAACATCACCGAAATCACGCAATAGCAGCCGATTCAACTGCCCGTCAGCGCCCATCACCATGAAACTGTTTTGCTGATGCGCTTCGAACGCCACGCCATACATCAGGTAAATGCCCAGCAGGCTCGGTACGGCAATCGACAGGTAATCATCGAAGAACGCCAGCATGGACTCGCTGTCGTCACTGCCCTGAGCCAGTCTTACCCAATCACGCAGCAGCGGTTGTTCGAATTCGTTGACGGCGAACAGGCTGCCGACCGGCACCGCCAACTCGCCTTCTTGCAGCAGGGTCAGCGGGTTATCGCGATACAGCACGGCAGCATGTCGGGAGCGCTCGTCATCGGCCGGCAATGGTGCGTAGTGCACGCCGATGCGCTCGGGAACAATGTTCAGCAGACGCTGAATCTGCGGCTCCTGATCGAGAATATTCAATATCAGTTGGCTGATGCGCGGCCCCATTCGGGCGGAGCGCGGCGACACGGTGCGCTGCACGCTGGTCAGTCGCAGAGCCACCGGCAGTTTGACCATCGGCGCCACGCGACTGGCCTCCGGCAGGACCGTGCGGAAGGACATGGTCGGGTGACCGGTAAAAGCTACGATGTCAGTGACGATCAGCAGGTTGTCGGCGATCTCGTTGGCGAACGAATGTGGCAGTTCTTCATGAGCTTGCCACGGGTGCGACGGGAGCGGGAGGTAGTCTTTTACTTCCAGACCCAGCTGCTGCAAATGGTGCTGCAATTGCTCGGCGGCCTGTGGGAAATGACCTTGCCACCAGTCCCAGTAATCGGTGGTGCCAGCCAGCGCTTCGACGTGTGCGTACTGGCGGTGCAGGGCGCACAGCACGATCGGAAAACTCGCTTCGAATTCTGGCGAGAACGCGATGACCTGAGCGGCGCTCAAGCCCAGTTTGGTCTTGTAGTTCGGGTGCCACGGATGGCCGAGCGTGCCCCATTGTTCGAGCAGTGACGTAGGGTTCTGATGGCTGGAGCCGGCTTTGAGCCAAGCGAGCAGATTGTCGTCGTATTCGGTATCGATCTGCTCTCTCAGGCGCTCGGTCCATCCATGGTGAAACGCCAGGCACAGGGTGTCGTTGCTGAAGCTGTCATCCAGCTCCCGGGCCAGACGTTCCAGTACTTGCGGGGAGGCTGGTGGGTTGAGCTGAGTGCTGAGGAGAGCGAGCAGTTCGCTGGGCAACTGGACTTTTTGGGGCAGGCTGTCGGGGGTGTGGAGGACGATGCTTCCGCGTACGTCCCAGCTGTTCATTCTGCCGCCGGACAAGTGCTCGAAGCAAAGATGCGTGCCATCACCAAGTGGCAGCCAGCAACGGCTGGAGTCGTCGTATTCACAAGCGTCGGGGTTGATCAGATCTTCACGAAACAACGCCTGGATCAGGCGTTGGAAACAGCGTTGGGCGGCAGGCTCCAGTGCATTGCTCAAATGATCGAGCGTGATGCGGTGGGACTGGAAAGCTTGAGTGCCAAGAGCTTCGCTCCAGTGAGCAAGCAATTGTTGCTGTTTTTGCGTGTAGCCGCGCATCAGGTCCGACTCCTTCTGGACAATGGATTAGCTGAAAGCGCGCAGAGAATACCTCCTTGAAAAAATAATGCAAATGATAGTGGTTCATATTTACAATTTGAGAAATATCCTTCAGATCCGGGCCTGTGGTTTGCTCAAGACGATGTACTGCTCGCCCACTTTATGTGCATAACGCTCCACGACTTGCTGACACAACGCCACGATTTCTTCGACCCATTCCACGCCAACCCGCCACGACACCACCACCTGCAAATTCGGCGGCCGCTGATCGATGGCCAGCAAGGTCAATTCCCCCCGTGCCAATTCTTCGGCCACCAGCACCGGCGGTAGCGCGCCAATGCCGAAGCCGTCCCTCAGCAATCGGGTAATCGCCGACACAGAGTTCACACAGTTCAGCCGTGGTGCCATGACCCCGTTGGCCTGCATCAGGCTCAAGATGTCCTGGTGAGGATGGGAGTTTTTCGAATAGGTGATGATCCGCTCCCGCGCCAGATCGGCGACACCTGAATACTCGCGGTTGTAGATGGAATTGCTGGCGACGATCCAGCCCATCGGATGACTGGCCAACTCCAGGCTGCGCACACTTTCCTGGCGCAGCAGGTCAGTTTGCAGGATCAGATCGAGAAAGCCTTTTTGCAGCTGATCGCAGAGGTTGAGCGCGGTATCGGCCACCAGTTCGATTTCCACCAGCGGGTAGTGATCCATCATTTGCGCCACCAACGGGCTGAGCCAGGTGTGGATCACGGTGTCCATGACGCCGATCCGGACCCGCCCGACCTTACTCGAACGCGTCTCGATCGACTGCTTGAGCGCCTGCATCGTGTCCATCATCTGCTCGGCGTATTCGAGCACTTTCAGGCCTTCGGGTGTCAGGCTCACGCCGCGAGAATCGCGCAGGAACAGCTTCACCCCAAGCTCGCCTTCGAGCACGGCGATACGGCTGGAAATCGATGCCTGGGTGGTGAAGAGTTTGTCTGCCGTCAGGCGAAAACTCTTGAGGCGGGCGACCCAGACAAAGGTCTCGAGGAACTTCAGGTTCATGGGACTCAGCTCGTGGGATCAGCTTGTGGGATCAGCTTGTGGGATAAAGTTTTCTTATGTCTAGGGCGGGTTTTTATTAGTTGGACGCAGCAGGGCTGGCGGCCCAAAAATCGGCACATCCGGTTCCCACGATAGGCGTCGTCGGGGCTCAGAACAATACCAATAAAATTTGCACGCAGACTTGCCATGAGTGCGCCCGACACCCTCGACATCCCCAAGGCCACGGCTCGCCCGGGACCTTTCGACTGGTACCGCAACATCAATCAGCAGGAACGTCGCACGTTCTGGAGCTGCAAGATCGGCTATGGCCTGGATGGCATGGACACCCAGATGCTCAGCTTCGTGGTACCGACCCTGATTGCCATGTGGGGCATCACCACCGGCGAGGCCGGGCTGATCCACACCAGCACCCTGATTGCCTCGGCCATCGGTGGTTGGGTGGCGGGGATTCTCTCTGACCGCATCGGTCGGGTGCGCACCCTGCAACTGACGGTGCTGTGGTTTGCGTTCTTCACCTTTCTTTGCGGCTTTGCCCAGAACTACGAACAATTGTTGATCAGCCGTACCTTGATGGGCTTCGGTTTCGGCGGTGAATGGACCGCCGGTGCCGTGCTGATGGGCGAAGTGATTCGCGCCAAGGACCGTGGCAAAGCCGTCGGCATGGTTCAATCGGGTTGGGCGCTGGGTTGGGGGCTGACGGCCATTCTGTATGCGCTGCTGTTTTCGGTATTGCCGCCGGAAGACGCCTGGCGGGCGCTGTTCATCCTTGGCATCGTGCCGGCGATTTTCGTGATCTTCGTCCGTCGCCTGGTGAAAGACCCGGAAATCTATCGTGAAGCCAAGGCCAAACAAGAGCCAAGCAACCCCGCCAAATTCTACGAAATCTTCGCCCCCGGCATCCTTTTTACCACGATCCGCGCTTCGATCCTGACCACCGGCGCCCTCGGCGGTTACTACGCGATCACTTCCTGGCTGCCGACGTTTCTGAAAAACGAACGGGGCTTGAGCGTCCTCGGCACGGGCGGTTATCTGGCGATGGTGATCGTCGGGTCCTACGTCGGTTATGTCATCAGCGCGTATATGACTGACATTCTGGGCCGCAAAAAGAACTTCATTTTGTTCGCCGTCGGCTCGTTCACCATTGTTTTGCTGTACACCCAATTACCGGTCAGCAACGGTGTGATGCTCTGGCTGGGTTTCCCGTTGGGGTTCTTCGCCTCGGGAATTTTCAGTGGTATGGGAGCATTTCTGACCGAGCTGTTCCCCACGCGAATTCGCGGTTCGGGCCAGGGTTTTTGCTACAACATCGGTCGGGCACTGGCTGCGTTGTTCCCGCTGCTGATCGGCTTGCTCAGCCAGAAGGTGCCCCTGAGCGTGGGAATCGGGGCCTTCGCGGCGGTGTCCTACGGGGTAGTGATTCTGGCGGCCCTGAGCCTGCCGGAAACCCGTGGCAAGCAACTCGATGCTCAATAACCGAATGTCCGGTAACTGATAATCTGAGGGGCATATGCCCTTCAGTTAAAAAGATAAAAGCCTACAGGAGCGTTCACCGTGAACCGCCTGCTATTGAACTGCGACATCGGCGAGAGTTTTGGTAACTGGACCATGGGTCTGGACGCCGAGGTCATGCCCTTCATCGACTGCGCCAATATCGCCTGCGGCTTTCATGCCGGCGACCCAAGCATCATGCGCAAGACCGTCAGCTTGGCCCTGAGCCACGGCGTGCAGATTGGCGCGCACCCGGCCTATCAGGATCTGGTGGGGTTCGGTCGCCGGTCCATGGCTTACACCGCCCAGGAACTTCAGGACCTGTTGCATTACCAGATCGGTGCCCTTGACGGCATTTGCCGGGCGCAGGGCGGGCGGGTGAGTTACGTCAAACCCCACGGCGCGATGTACAACGACATGATGGCCAACCCGGCGCAACTGCGCGCGGTGATTCAGGCCGTGGCAGCCTATGATCGGAGCTTGCCGCTGATGCTGATGGCGACCCGCGACAACAGTGCCGCGCAGCAACTCGGCAATGAATATGGCGTGACGTTGTGGTTCGAAGCCTTTGCCGATCGCGCTTACGACAGCGCAGGCAGGCTGGTTTCGCGGCAACTGCCGGGCGCCGTGCATCACGATCCCGAGAAAATCATCGAACAGGCGCTGATCATTGCTCGCGGTGACAACCTTACGGCCAGCGACGGCAGCGCCTTGCATTTGCAGGCCAATACCTTGTGCGTACACGGCGATAACGCCAGCTCGGTGGCCGCCGTGCAGCGCATTCGCGAAGCCTTGAATCAGCAGAGCGCATCATGAAACCACGGGTGGAAGTGGTGGCGCTGGATTGCCTGATGGTGCGTCTGTTCGATGAAATCAGCGAAGCCAACATGCCGTGGATGCTCGCCGCCAGCGAGCGTCTGCGAGAAGCGTTCGCCAGCCATTTGATCGATCTGGTGCCGTCCTACACGACGTTGATGGTGCATTACGATTTGATGGCGCTGAATCCGGCTCAGGCGCGGGAATTGATTGTTGAAGCCTTGATCGATCTGTCTCCCAACGCTCGCACTGGCGGTAAATGCCATGTGTTGCCGGTCTGGTATGACCTGAGCGTCGGTCCGGAATTGAGCCTGCTTTCCCGGCGCAGTGGATTAACGGTGGAAGAGGTGATCCGCCGCCACAGCGAACACGAATATCAGGTGTTCGCATTGGGCTTCGCACCGGGGTTCGCTTTCATGGGATTGGTGGAGGAAATATTGGCTGCGCCGCGTCTGAATACTCCGCGCAAAAAAGTGGCTGCCGGCAGTGTTGGTATCGCCGAACGCCAGACGGCGGCTTATCCGGTGGTGTCCCCCGGCGGCTGGAACCTGATCGGCCGCACCCCGGCCAAATTGTTCGACCGCGAACGCGACGGCTACAGCCTGATGCAACCGGGCGACACGGTGCGCTTCGAAGCGGTCAGCCATGCCGAGTTCATCAATCTGGGCGGTGATGACACGCCGTTGGAGGCCCTGGCATGAGCCGACTGACGATTGAAGCAAGTACGCCGCTGTGCCTGTTGCAGGATGCCGGGCGATTTGGTGTGCGGCATCTGGGCGTGACCCAGGGCGGGGCGGCGGATTGGCGATCGATGTCGTGGGCCAATTGGCTGCTGGGCAATGGGCTGGATGCATCGGTGATCGAAATTACCCTCGGCGGGTTTACTGTCGTTGCCCAGGAAGATTGCGTGCTGGCGTTGGCCGGGGCGGATCTGGGGGCGCGGGTGGATGGCGAGGCATTGGCGCCGTGGCGCAGTTTCCGGCTGAACAAAGGTCAGCAATTGAAATTCACTCAGCCGCTGCTTGGCGCTAGGGCTTATTTGGCGGCCCCGGGCGGATTTGATGCGCCAAAGGTATTGGGCAGTAGCGCAACGGTGGTCCGTGAGGAACTCGGTGGGCTGGATGGCATGGGGCGGGCTTTGGCCAAAGATGCGCAGTTGAGCTACTCGGGGAGCTCGCTGTTACTGTTGCGGGAGTTGGCGCCCGAACAAGTGCCGGACTTCAAACTCAACGCACCGCTGGACCTGGTGCTCGGTGCGCAAATCGGTGAGTTCAGCGGGCAGAGTCTGTTTGACGCGTTCAACAATGTCTGGACCCTCGACAGCCGTGCCGATCGCATGGGCATCCGTTTGCTGGGAACGGCGTTGCAGTATCAGGGCAAGCCGATGATTTCCGAAGGCATCCCGCTGGGCGCGGTCCAGGTGCCGCCGGACGGGCAGCCGATTGTGCTGCTCAATGATCGGCAGACCATTGGCGGGTATCCGCGGTTGGGGGCGTTGACGCCGTTGGCACTGGCGCGATTGGCGCAGTGTTTGCCAGGGGCGAAGGTGCGGTTGAAACCGGTGGTGCAGGATGTGGCGCATCGGGAACACGTCGAGTACCTACGCCGGTTTGCCTCACACTGATCGTTCCCACGCTCTGCGTGGGAATGCCGCCCGGGACGCAGAGCGTCACTTGATGCATTCCCACGCAGAGCGTGGGAACGATCGGCGTCCTACTTGGACAAAAACCGCATCCCTTCCTCCAACCCCCGCAACGTCAGCGGATACATCTGGTCATCAATCAAATCCCTTACGATGTTGGTCGACGAGGTATAGCCCCAGGTGTCTTTCGGGTACGGGTTGATCCAGATGAGCTTCTTGTACTTTTCCTTGAAGCGCTGCATCCACACGTAACCGGCTTCTTCGTTCCAGTGCTCGACGCTGCCACCGGCCTGGGTGATTTCATAGGGCGCCATCGCGGCGTCGCCGATGAAGATCACTTTGTAGTCGGCGCCGTACTTGTGCAGCAGGTCCTGGGTGGCGGTGCGCTCGGAGGTGCGGCGCATGTTGTTCTTCCACACCGATTCATAAATGAAGTTGTGGAAATAGAAGTATTCCAGGTGCTTGAACTCGGTCTTGCAGGCCGAGAACAGCTCTTCGCAGATCTTCACGTGGGCGTCCATCGAGCCGCCGATGTCGAACAGCAGTAACAACTTGACGGTGTTGCGGCGCTCCGGACGCATCTGGATGTTCAGCAGCCCGGCATCGCGCGCGGTGTGGTCGATGGTGCCGTCGATGTCCAGTTCTTCCGCCGCGCCCTGACGGGCGAATTTACGCAAGCGACGCAGGGCGACCTTGATGTTGCGCGTGCCCAGTTCCACCGAATCGTCGAGGTTCTTGTACTCGCGCTGATCCCAGACTTTCACCGCTTTGCCCTGGCGCTTACCGGCATCGCCGACCCGAATGCCTTCCGGGTTGAAACCGCCGGAACCGAACGGGCTGGTGCCGCCAGTGCCGATCCATTTGTTGCCGCCGGCGTGGCGTTCTTTCTGTTCTTCGAGGCGTTTCTTGAACTCTTCGATCAGCTTGTCCAGGCCACCAAGGGACTGGATCGCGGCCCGTTCTTCATCGCTCAGGGAGCGTTCGAATTCCTTGCGCAACCAGTCTTCGGGAATCAAGGCCTGAAGGTGGTCGTCGAGTTTTTCCAGGCCATTGAAGTAAGCACCGAAGGCTCGGTCGAACTTGTCGAAATGCTTTTCGTCCTTCACCAGGATCGTCCGGGACAGGTAATAGAACTCGTCCATGTCGGCGAAGGTCACGCGCTGTTTCAGCGCGTTGATCAGGTCCAGCAGCTCGCGCACCGAGACCGGCACCTTGGCTGCACGCATTTCATTGAACAGGTTGAGCAGCATGGCATCAGCCTCTTAGCGGGTGCCGCGACGGCTCATGAACGCCAGACGCTCAAGCAATTGCACGTCCTGTTCGTTCTTGACCAAAGCACCGGCCAGCGGCGGGATCGCCTTGGTCGGATCGCGTTCGCGCAGCACGGCTTCGCCGATGTTGTCGGCCATCAGCAGCTTCAGCCAGTCCACCAGTTCGGAGGTCGATGGCTTTTTCTTAAGGCCCGGCACCTTGCGCACGTCGAAGAACACGTCCAGCGCTTCGCTGACCAGGTCTTTCTTGATGTTCGGATAATGCACGTCGACGATCCGTTGCATCGTGACGCGATCCGGGAAGGCGATGTAGTGGAAGAAGCAGCGGCGCAGGAAGGCGTCCGGCAGCTCTTTCTCGTTGTTGGAGGTAATGATGATGATCGGGCGCTTCTTGGCCTTGATGGTCTCGTCGATCTCGTAAACGTAGAACTCCATCTTGTCGAGTTCTTGCAGCAGGTCGTTAGGAAACTCGATGTCGGCTTTGTCGATTTCGTCGATCAGCAGAATCACCCGCTCTTCGGACTCGAAAGCTTCCCAGAGCTTGCCCTTTTTCAGGTAGTTGCGAACGTCGTGGACCTTCTCCGTACCCAGCTGCGAGTCCCGCAGGCGACTGACCGCGTCATACTCGTACAAACCTTGATGTGCCTTGGTGGTGGACTTGATGTGCCAGGTAATCAACTTGGCGCCGAAGGACTCGGCCAGTTGCTCGGCGAGCATGGTCTTGCCGGTGCCCGGTTCGCCCTTGACCAGCAGTGGCCGCTCCAGAGTAATAGCGGCGTTGACCGCCAGCTTCAGGTCATCGGTGGCGACGTAGGCCTGGGTGCCTTCGAACTTCATCTGCTAATCCTCGAACGGTAAACGCCGACCTGAACGAGGCAGGGCGGGGCGCAATAAATTGTCAGGCTCGACTATAACGCGCTGCCCGGTCGACTGTGAACGCAGACGACTTATTCAGTCTCTGAATGGGGCGTCACATCTTGACTCAGTCCGTATCCGGCTTGGGTCGTTCGTACTGGGCATTGAACGCCTGAATGAAACCATTACGTAAAATCTGCAAAAACGCCTCGAATGCGCTGATATCTTTCTGATGCACGCTGCCTCTGAGCTGGACGCGCGTCGCGAACTGGTTTTTCGGTTGATTCTTCAACACATTCTCGGTGCCACCGACGAGTGCTTCCCAGATGGAGCGAAAAATCCCTTTGTCTTTGTTCTCCACGTCCTGTTGCCAATTGAACACATCGACGTCCCGCAATAGCGGCTTGATGTAGCCAGTGAGTTGGCCCTTGTTGGCTTCGGCTTCAATAACCACGTCACCATGGCCGGAATTGAAGTCGAACTTGCCGTAAGCCGAGGCGAAGTCATTCATGCGTTTGAGTTCAAGGTTCCTGGCGCGCAGGCGGAATTCGAAGTCTTCGAAATTGCTGAATGGATCAAAGGTCGCCAGGGTTTCCAGTGGTGCATGCCCCAGCAACAGCGCCTTGCCTTCGAAACGGGCGTCGCGTTTGCCTTTGGTGTCGACCACATTGGTCAGGTTGTAAATGCTGGCATTAACCTGGGTGGCATTCATGTTTACGGGTGGTTTTGAATTGAAGTTTCGAAAGGTGACCCGCCCGTCGTTGATCCGCACCTCGTTCAGGGTAATCGGCATCAATTTTTCTAATTGCGCCCGCCAGTCAGTGCCCTCACCGGTCTGGGAGTTTTTCTTGTTGGCGCCACCATCGACGAAGTTCACCTCGGGTTTGTCGAACTGGGCCTCGCCCACCACGGCATGGTCGTACCAGAGTGAATGCCAACTGACGGAAAGGTCAATCAATGGCGCGTCGACGAAAGGCACGGGGACCTTGCCATTAACCTTGACGATTTTCAGTCCATTGATTTTGTAGGCGCCGCGCCACAGGGCCAGGTCTACATCGGTAATCTGCCCGCGATAGTCACCCATGTTTGCCAATCTCTCGTTGAGGTAATCGCGCACCATGTAGGGCAGGGCAATGTGCAGGGCAACCAGCAGCACAACAAGGCCGGCGAGGGTCCACAGGGGCCAACTGTATCGACGCTTCATGACGGCAAATCTCTGGCGGTATAAAGCGATTGACTGCGGGGCTAAGCGGACGTTCGACTAACTGGACGACCACGGGTAACAGGCATACCTTGGACAGCTAATTCAACGCTGTATAAGGACCCAGCCATGAGCCGTATTTATGCTGACAACGCCCATTCCATTGGCAATACGCCGCTGGTTCAGATCAACCGTATCGCCCCGCGCGGTGTCACCATCCTGGCCAAGATCGAAGGGCGCAATCCCGGTTATTCGGTCAAGTGCCGGATCGGCGCGAACATGATCTGGGAGGCCGAAAGCAGCGGTAAACTCAAGCCCGGCATGACCATCATCGAACCGACTTCGGGCAATACCGGCATCGGCCTGGCGTTCGTTGCCGCCGCCCGCGGTTACCGGCTGGTTCTGACCATGCCGGCGTCCATGAGCATCGAACGACGCAAGGTGCTCAAAGCCCTTGGTGCCGAACTGGTGTTGACGGAACCGGCCAAAGGCATGAAAGGCGCGATCGAGAAGGCCGCCGAAATCCTCGCCAGTGATCCATCGACCTACTACATGCCGGCGCAGTTCGAAAACCCGGCTAACCCGGCCATCCACGAAAAAACCACCGGGCCGGAAATCTGGAATGACACCGACGGCGCCGTCGACGTACTGGTGGCAGGCGTCGGGACAGGTGGAACCATTACCGGAGTTTCGCGGTATATCAAGAATACCCAGGGCAAGCCGATAATCTCGGTGGCAGTGGAGCCTCTGGTGTCTCCAGTGATAACCCAGACAATCGCCGGGGAAGAGATCAAACCGAGCCCTCACAAAATCCAGGGCATCGGCGCTGGTTTTGTGCCGAAGAACCTGGATCTGTCGATGGTCGACCGGGTCGAACTGGTCAGCGACGATGAGTCCAAGGCGATGGCCCTGCGCCTGATGCAGGAAGAGGGGATTTTGAGCGGTATCTCGTGCGGTGCCGCCATGGCGGTGGCTGTGCGGTTGGCGGAAACCCCGGAAATGCAGGGCAAGACCATCGTGGTGATCCTGCCCGATTCTGGCGAGCGCTACCTGTCGAGCATGCTGTTCAGTGATTTGTTCACCGAACAGGAGAATAAACAGTAGGAGCTGCCGAAGGTTCGGGCCGCGTTCGGACGATCTTTTGAATCTTGCTTTTGATTCTCGTATGAAAGGGGGGTGATTCAGGTCAGCCCCCGTTCAGGTACCTTGTGTTAATAAGTGTTTATTGCGAAATCCTTAACACTGAATGTGAGTTATGGGGGTTTTTCCCGAGGCCGGTAATGTGGATCATGGCCGACTGCCACGTCGGGTAAATGGCGTTGTGCAAAGTTACTATTATCAAGGAGTTGTAGATGAGCTTTTCCTTTGTGGCGAAGGCTTCGGTGTTGTTGCTGTTCCTCGGCAGCACACTCTATGTGCACTTGCGTGGCAAAGCGCGTTTGCCGGTTCTGCGTCAGTTCGTCAATCACTCGGCCCTGTTTGCACCCTATAACGCCCTGATGTACCTGTTCTCCAGCGTGCCATCCAAACCCTACCTGGACCGCAGCAAGTTCCCCGAACTGGATGTGCTCAAGGACAATTGGGAAGTTATTCGCGACGAAGCCATGCACTTGTTTGACGAGGGGTTTATTCGCGCCGCCGAAAAGAACAACGACGCCGGTTTTGGTTCGTTCTTCAAGAAGGGCTGGAAGCGTTTCTACCTCAAGTGGTACGACAAACCGCTGCCATCGGCCGAAGCCTTGTGCCCGAAAACCGTGGCGTTGGTCAGCAGTATTCCCAACGTCAAAGGCGCCATGTTCGCGCTGCTACCGGGTGGCAGTCACCTCAACCCGCATCGCGACCCGTTCGCCGGTTCCCTGCGTTATCACCTAGGGCTGTCGACACCGAACTCCGACCATTGCCGCATCTTCGTCGACGGTCAGGTTTACGCCTGGCGTGATGGCGAAGACGTAATGTTCGATGAAACCTACGTGCATTGGGTCAAGAACGAAACCGAGCAAACCCGGGTCATCCTGTTTTGCGACATCGAGCGTCCGATGAGCAATCGCCTCATGACCCATGTCAACCGCTGGATCAGTGGCTTGCTGGGGCGCGCCACTGCCCCCCAGAACCTTGATGATGAACGCGTCGGCGGGATCAACCAGGTCTATGCCTGGAGCAAGCGCTTCACCGACAAATTCAGCGGTATGGTCAAACAATGGAAGCGTCGTAATCCCAAGGCCTACCGCGTACTGCGGCCGGTGCTGGCGGTGGTGGTGTTGACGTTGTTGGGGTATTGGTTGTTTGGTTGAGGCCTCAGGTCTATTTCCTGGGCTCTTTCGTCAAGTCATTGCAATCCCTGTCGAGCGCTGGTTATAGTCGGCGCTCTGTGGTTTCCTGAACCACCTTTCACCCATCTAAAAAGATCAGCCCATGCCAGCTTCCTCCATCAAAGCGGTAGTCGATTCAGCGGTCAACGCTGGCGTCGTGCCGTGCGGGGATCAGCAGCCTGTGCAGATCAGTCATTACCCTCCACCTGTCAGTAGCACGCCGGTGTGCGCAGTCGTATCACCGCCGGGCGTTGGCTTTTCGGGCTGATCAGCTTTTCTCTGCTGTTCCCATGCCCGTCTGAAAAAGCGCCTGAAAAAACTACTGAATTTCAGCTTCGGCTGAGTTGGCTTTTTGCCTGACTACAGGTGGTATTCATGTTTGTCCTTTCGAAAAAAACCGCGCTCGCGGCGGCGTCCACGAGCCTGTTCATTTTGCTGTGGAGCAGCGGGGCGATTTTCTCCAAATGGGGCTTGGCCCACGCGTCGCCTTTTGCTTTTCTGCTGGTTCGCTTCGCCATTGCCTTGTGCGGGCTGGTGTTGTTGATGCCGTTGCTCAAGCTGAAATTGCCCAAGAGCGGCAAACCGATGTTGTATGCGATGGCCACGGGGGTGGTGTTGCTGGGGGCTTATCAGATTTTCTATCTGCTGGCCCTCAACCTGAACGTCACGCCGGGAATGATGGCAACCATCATGGGCGTGCAACCGATTCTCACCGTGGTGATCATGGAGCGGCACCGATCAATAAGCCGGATGTTCGGTCTGGCGCTAGGCTTGGCCGGATTGATCATGGTGGTTTACCAGGGCATCGGTCTGGCCGGCATGTCGTTGGCCGGCATGCTCTTCGGTCTGTTGGCACTGGCGAGCATGACCTTCGGCTCGATCATGCAAAAGCGTATTACCGACAATCCTCTCGGCACACTACCGGTGCAGTACCTTGCCGGGCTGTTGCTCTGCGGGATATTTGTGCCGTTCCAGCCGATTCACGTCGAACACAGCATTGGGTTCATTGTGCCGGTGTTGTGGATGGGGTTGGTGGTATCAGTGCTGGCGACGCTGCTGCTGTATAGGCTGATTGCACGAGGCAATCTGGTGAATGTCACCAGCCTGTTTTACCTGGTGCCGGCGGTGACAGCGGTCATGGACTACCTGATTTTTGGCAATCGCCTGGCAGCATTGAGCATGCTCGGCATGCTGCTGATCATCATTGGTCTGGTATTCGTCTTCCGTAAAACTGCTTGAGTCAAACAAGGCCCGAAGCATTGCTTCGGGCACCGTTCCCACATTGGATTTTCGTCGTGACACCGATCCATTGTGGGAGCGAGCTTGCTCGCGATGGCATTGTCAACAGCACTACCTGGCAACCACTTCAACCGGTTTCACCACCGCCCGCTTCAACACCAACCACAACGCCACCGCAATCAACACTCCGCCATAAAGGTGCGCCATCGACAGCGGCTCATCCAGCAACAGCGCCCCCCACAACACCCCGAACGGCGGGATCATGAAGGTCACGGTCATCGACTTTACCGGGCCGATCGAGCTGAGCAAACGGAAGTAAATGATGTAGGCAAAGGCGGTGCATACCAAACCCAACCCCAGCAAAGACAACCAGACACTCCAGCCGCCCCAACTCGCCGGTGGCTGGCTGATCACGCTGTAGCCGAACAGCGGCAGCAAAAACAAGGTCGCGCCGAGCATGCTGCCCAAGGCCGAAAGGCGACTGTCGAGGCCACCGGCATGGTCGAGCCAGCGTCGGGCGAGGAACCCGGCAAAGCCATAGCAGGTGGTGGCCATCAGGCACGCCAGTGCGCCCATCAGCAGTTCCATGTTGAACGCCACCGGCCCGGCCCGGGTGAGGATGCCGACACCGAACAGGCCGAGAAATACCCCGCCCAACTTGGCAGCGGTGAGTTTTTCATGGAAGAACAGGCCGCCAATCAACACCCCCATCAAAGGCGTGGTGGCGTTGAAAATCGCCGAGTAACCGGCCGGCAGCACTTGAGCCGCCACGGAATAGAGCGTTGCTGGAATCCCTGAGTTAATCACCCCGAGCATCATCACTGTCTTGAGTTTGCCTTTGAAATCCCAGCTGATACGCATCAGGCCAAGGATCACCAGCAGCCCGACGGCGGCAATCGACACGCGAAAAAAAGCAGTGGGTATTGTGCCAATCACTGGGGCAATCACGCGCATGAACAGAAAGCTCGCCCCCCAAATGGCGGCAAGTGCCAACATACGCAGGATATCGACGGGGTTCACAGCACTTTCCTTCCTTGATTGGCGCGCAAGTGTCGCGCCAGTCAGGGCACAAGGCAATGGTTGCGTTGCATAACACAGGGCCACTAAGCTCAGGCTCCAACGACAAGAACAGCCGCCGAGGTTTTACCTATGCCGCAGCAATGGCCAGCCGCCGACATCGCCCGAATGATCCTCGATGGCTTTGACGATTACCGCGAGCATTTCCGTCAGATCACCGACGGCGCCCGGGCCCGCTTCGAGCAGGCCCAGTGGCAGGAAACGCAAGTCGCGTCGGCGGCGCGAATCAACCTCTACGAAGACAAGGTCGGCGAAACGGTAGGGCGCTTGCAGGCGTCGTTCGCGACCGATGTGCTGATGGACGTCAGCAACTGGCCGCTGGTCAAAAGCGCTTACATCAGCCTGATCGACCTGCGCTTCGACGATGAACTGTCCGAGACCTGGTACAACTCGATTTTCTGCGGGCTGTTCAGCCACGACCTGATCAGCGACGGCTGCATGTTCATCCACACCACGCGGCCGAGCCTGCGCCGCGCCCGGGCCGCGCAAACCCGCATCTACAAGCCTCAGGGGCAGTTGTCCGGCATGCTCACGAGCATCTTTGCCGACTACCGCTTCAGCGAAGATTACGCCGACCTTTCTGGAGACCTGCGTCGCCTCGAAGTGCAGTTGCGCGAGAACCTGCCGGACTGGGTCTGCAAGGACCCGGAGCTGAGCGTCGAACTGTTTTCCTCGGTGCTTTACCGCAACAAGGGGGCGTACCTGGTGGGGCGCATTTACACCCCCGACGAGCAATGGCCGCTAGTGATTCCGCTGCTGCACCGCGAAGGCCGGGGCATCCAGATTGATGCGCTGATCACCGACGAGGCGGAAGTATCGATCATCTTCTCCTTCACCCGATCGTACTTCATGGTCGATGTGCCGGTGCCGGCGGAATTCATCGGCTTTCTCAAACGCATCCTGCCGGGCAAGCACATTGCCGAGTTGTACACCTCGATCGGTTTCTACAAGCATGGCAAGTCCGAGTTTTACCGGGCGCTGATCAATCACCTGGCCAACACCGACGATCAGTTCATCATGGCCCCCGGCGTGCGCGGCATGGTCATGAGCGTGTTTACCCTGCCGGGCTTCAACACCGTGTTCAAGATCATCAAGGACCGTTTCTCGCCGTCGAAAAACGTCGATCGCGCCACGGTGATCGAAAAGTATCGCCTGGTGAAAAGCGTCGACCGGGTCGGGCGCATGGCCGATACCCAGGAGTTCGCCGACTTCCGTTTTCCGTTGAGCAAGTTCGAGCCGGCATGCCTGGAAGAATTGCTCGAAGTGGCCGCGTCCACGGTATCGCTGGAAGGTGACACGGTATTGATTCGCCACTGCTGGACCGAACGCCGGATGACGCCGTTGAACCTCTATCTGGAACACGCCAACGAGGCGCAGGTTCGCGAGGCGCTGGAGGATTACGGTCTGGCGATCAAGCAACTGGCGGCGGCGAACATTTTCCCCGGCGACATGTTGTTGAAGAACTTTGGCGTCACCCGTCACGGTCGTGTGGTGTTTTATGACTACGATGAGATTTGTTTCCTGACCGAAGCCAACTTCCGCCACATCCCGCAACCACGTACACCGGAAGACGAAATGGCCTCCGAGCCGTGGTATTCGATCGGACCGCTGGACGTGTTTCCTGAAGAGTTTCCGCCGTTTCTGTTTGCCGATTCGGGGCAGCGAAAGTTGTTCGATCAGCTGCACGGTGAGTTGTACAACGCTGATTACTGGAAGAGTTTGCAGGAGGCGATTCGAGCGGGGAAGGTGATTGATGTGTTCCCGTATCGGCGCAAGGGCCTGGACAACGAATAGCCTCAAGAGATCGTTCCCACGCTCTGAGTGGGAATGCAGCCCGGGACGCTCTGCGTCCCAAGAGCGTCCATTGAGGCATTCCCACGCAGAGCGTGGGAACGATCACAGCGGAGCCCAAATCTGCGACAATCCGCCCCCTGCGCCACTAGACGACTTTTGCGTACCTGATGACTGACGAATCGCCTTCAATCGACAAACTGCTGAAAAACCTCGATCACGCCATGCTCGCCGACCGCCACCGGCTGCGGCGGCAGTTGCTTGAGCTGCGCAAGAAACCGGACGAGGCCAAACTGGCCCAGTGGGTGACGCGCACGCAGGCGTCCTGTGATCAGGTGTTGGCGCGGCGCGCCAGCCTGCCGGTGATTCGTTACGACGACAGCCTGCCGATCGCCGCCAAGCGCGACGAAATCAAAGCGGCGCTGCTCAAGCATCAGGTGCTGATCATTGCCGGCGAAACCGGGTCGGGCAAAACCACCCAGTTGCCGAAGATCTGCCTGGAAATCGGTCGCGGCCAGCACGGCCTGATCGGCCACACTCAGCCCCGTCGAATCGCTGCCCGCAGCGTGGCGAGCCGTGTTGCCGAGGAGTTGGCGACGCCGTTGGGCGCGCTGGTCGGTTATCAGGTGCGGTTCGAGGATCAGAGCGATTCCAACACCCTGATCAAACTGATGACCGACGGCATCCTGCTGGCGGAAACCCAGAACGACCGCTACCTCGAACGCTACGACACGATCATCGTCGACGAAGCCCACGAACGCAGCCTGAACATCGACTTCCTGCTGGGTTACCTGAAAACCCTGCTGCCACGTCGTCCGGACCTGAAAGTCATCATCACCTCGGCCACCATCGACCTGGAGCGTTTCTCCAAGCATTTCGATGATGCGCCGATCGTCGAGGTCTCCGGCCGCACCTTCCCGGTAGAAACCTGGTATCGCCCGCTGACCCTGGAGCAGGACGAGGAGGGCAACCGTGTCGAGGATGACTTGACCGTGGATCAGGCGATCCTCGCCACCCTCGACGAAATTGCCGCGTTCGAACGCAGCGAGCGCAAGAGCCCCGGCGACGTGCTGGTGTTCCTGCCCGGCGAGCGGGAGATTCGTGACGCGGCGGACATGCTGCGCAAGGCCCAGCTCAAACATACCGAGATTCTGCCGTTGTACGCGCGGCTGTCGCCGGCCGAGCAGCAGCGGATCTTCCAGTCGCACCCTGGGCGCCGCGTAGTACTGGCGACCAACGTCGCCGAAACCTCGCTGACGGTGCCGGGCATTCGTTACGTGATCGACAGCGGTACCGCGCGCATCAGTCGTTACAGCTACCGCGCCAAGGTTCAGCGCCTGCCCATCGAAGCGGTTTCCCAGGCCAGTGCCAACCAGCGTAAAGGCCGTTGCGGCCGGGTCGAGCCGGGCATTTGCATCCGCCTCTACAGCGAAGAAGATTTCATCGGTCGCCCGGAATTTACCGACCCGGAAATCCTGCGGACCAACCTCGCAGCAGTCATTCTGCAGATGCTTCATCTGCGCCTTGGCGAGATCACCGATTTCCCGTTTATCGAGCCGCCTGACGGCAAAGCCATCAGTGATGGTTTCAACCTGCTGCAAGAACTCTCGGCGGTGGACCGCAACAGTCAACTGACGCCGCTCGGTCGCCAACTGGCGCGGTTGCCGGTGGACCCGCGCATGGGCCGCATGCTGCTGGAAGCGGCGAAACTTGGCAGCTTGCAGGAAGTGCTGATCGTCGCCAGTGCCATGTCGATTCAGGACCCGCGCGAACGTCCGCCGGAGCGGCAGCAAGCGGCGGATCAGGCCCACGCGCAGTGGAAAGACGTGGATTCGGACTTCGCCGGGCTGGTCAATCTGTGGCGTGGTTTTGAAGAGCAGCGCCAGGCCCTGACGGCCAGCCCGCTGCGCAACTGGTGCCGCAAGAATTTCCTCAATTACCTGCGCCTGCGCGAGTGGCGCGACTCCCATCGTCAGCTGAGCCTGATCTGCCGCGACATGCAGTTGAGCCTCAACAAAGAGCCGGCGGATTACCCGAAACTGCACAAAGCGGTGCTCTCCGGACTGCTCAGCCAGATCGGCCAGAAAACCGAAGACGGTGACTACCTCGGCGCCCGTCAGCGGCGCTTCTGGATTCACCCGTCGTCGGGCCTGGGCAAGAAGCGTCCGCAATGGCTGATGACCGCCGAACTGGTAGAAACGACCAAGCTCTACGCGCGGATGGTCGCCAAGATCGACGCTGACTGGATCGAGCCGCTGGCCGGGCACCTGATCAAGAAAAACCACTTCGAACCTCATTGGGAGAAGAAGCGCGGTCAGGTCGTGGCTTTCGAACAGATCACCCTGTTCGGGCTGATCGTAGTGGGGCGCCGACCGGTGCATTACGGGCCGATCGACCCGGTGGTGTCTCGTGAGTTTTTTATTCGAGAAGGTTTGGTGCGCGGCGAGATTCAATCCAAAGCCAAGTGCTTGACGGCTAACCAGCAACTGCTGGAGCAGCTCGACGAACTGGAAGCCAAGGCGCGCCGCCGCGACATCCTCGCCGACGAAGAAACCCTGTTCGCTTTCTACGATGCGCGGTTGCCGGCAGAGATTCACCAGACCGCGACCTTCGATAGCTGGTACCGGGTCAACAGTCAGAAAGACCCACAGCTGCTGATCATGCGCGAAGAAGACGTGCTGGCCCGCGAAGCCAGTGAAGTCACCGCCGCGCATTACCCGGACACCCTGCACATCGGCGATCTGGAACTGGCGCTCAGTTATCACTTCGAGCCCAACCATCCTCGCGACGGCGTGACCTTACGGGTGCCGGCGCCGCTGTTGCCGATGCTGCCGCCGGAACGTCTGGAATGGCTGGTGCCGGGGGTGATCGAGGCCAAGTGCATTGCGTTGGTGCGCAACCTGCCCAAGGCCCTGCGCAAGAATTTCGTGCCGGTGCCGGACTTCGTCAAAGCCGCATTGCAGCGCATCACGTTTACCGAGGGCTCGTTGCCTCAGGCGTTGGGCCGCGAGTTGCTGCGCATGACCGGCGCGCGGGTCAGCGATGAAGCCTGGGCCGAAGCCTCGCAGCAGGTCGAAAGTCATTTGCGGATGAACCTGGAAATCGTCGACGGTCAGGGCAAGTTCCTCGGCGAAGGCCGTGACTTGGCCGAACTGACCGCACGCTTTGCCGAGGCCAGTCAGGCTGCGTTGGCAGTGCCGCAAACGGCGAAGAGCCAACAACCGGTGGAGCCGAAAGTCTTTGCCGCCGTGGCGGAAAAAACCCAGCAAAAAATCGCCGGGCTATCGATGACGGTGTATCCGGCGCTGGTGGAAGAGGCCGGCACCGTCAAGGAAGGTCGATTCTCGACCCCGGCCGAAGCCGAGTTCCAGCATCGCCGGGCCTTGCAGCGTTTGCTGATGCAGCAATTGGCGGAGCCGGCGAAGTTCCTGCGCGGCAAGTTGCCGGGGCTGACCGAGTTGGGCCTGATGTATCGCGAACTGGGGCGCATTGACAGCCTGGTGGAAGACATTCTGCTGGCCAGTCTCGACAGCTGCATTCTCGATGGCGAAGACCCATTGCCGCGCGATGGCGCCGGGCTGGCGTCGCTGGCCGAACGCAAACGCGGCGGCTGGACCGAGCACGCTGAACGGTTGGCCAAGCTGACCCTGGAGATTCTCAAGCTGTGGCACGGCCTGCAAAAACGCTTCAAGGGCAAGATCGACCTGGCGCAAGCCGTGGCCTTGAACGATATCAAGCAGCAGCTCAGCCATCTGGTGTATCCGGGGTTCGTGCGTGAAACGCCGATGCCGTGGCTCAAGGAACTGCCGCGTTACCTCAAGGCCGTCGAGCAACGTTTCGAAAAACTCGGCGCTCAAGTGCAGAAAGATCGGGTCTGGAGCGGCGAATTGTCCGGCCTCTGGACCCAATACCAGACCCGCGCCAACAAACACGCCCAGGAAGGCAAGCGCGATCCGCAGCTGGAACTCTATCGCTGGTGGCTGGAGGAATACCGGGTCTCGCTATTTGCGCAACAATTGGGGACCAAAGTACCTATCTCCGACAAGCGCCTGAACAAGCAATGGAGCCAGGTCGAACCGTAACCTTGTGGGAGCGGGCTTGCCCGCGATGGCGGCCTGCCGTTCAACATAAAATGTTAAATGTGATGGCCTCATCGCAGGCAAGCCCGCTCCCACAGGTTTGCTGTTGCTCTCGCAAAAGGCGCCAAAAGCCAGCGTTTATGGCAAACTTCGCGCCTATAAACGCCAGCCCCGCGGTTTTGAGCCTTCACGGGCCCGGGCGGATCGGAATAAAGCGATGCCAGGTGTGCGTCCAGACCTGGAATAGACCCTTTGTGTGTTGGTACGTCGGTGCCAGCGCTTTCTGCCTGAACGGATTAGAGAAACGACCATGCATAACGTCGTCATCAGCGGCACCGGCCTGTACACCCCGGCCAACAGCATTTCCAATGAAGAGCTGGTGCAGTCTTTCAACGCTTACGTCGCGCTGTTCAACGCCGACAACGCCGAAGCCATCGCGCGCGGCGAAATCCAGGCATTGACCGAATCCAGCGCAGCGTTTATCGAAAAAGCGTCTGGCATCAAAAGCCGCTTTGTCATGGACAAGGACGGCATCCTCGACCCGCAGCGCATGGCGCCACGCCTGCCCGAACGTTCCAACGACGAGTGGTCGGTGCTTTGCCAGATGGCCATCGGCGCGGCCGAACAAGCTTTGCAGCGTGCCGGCAAGACCGCCGCTGACATCGACGGTGTAATCGTCGCCTGCTCCAATCTGCAACGCGCCTACCCGGCCATCGCCATCGAAGTTCAGGAAGCGCTGGGCATTCAGGGTTTCGGTTTCGACATGAACGTGGCGTGTTCCTCGGCGACCTTCGGCATCCAGGCTGCGGCCAATAGTGTGCAACTGGGCCAGGCCCGGGCGATCCTGATGGTTAACCCGGAGGTCTGCACCGGCCACCTGAATTTCCGCGACCGTGACAGCCACTTCATCTTCGGCGACGCCGCCACCGCGGTGATCATCGAACGTGCGGATCTCGCGACGTCCAAGTACCAGTTCGACGTGGTCAGCACCAAACTGCTGACCAAGTTCTCCAACAACATCCGCAACAACTTCGGCTTCCTCAACCGCGCCGCGGAAGAGGGCATCGGTGCCCCCGACAAACTGTTCGTCCAGGAAGGCCGCAAGGTGTTCCGCGATGTCTGCCCGATGGTCGCCGAGCTGATCGCCACGCACTTGGAAGAAAACCAGCTCAATGTCAGCGACGTGAAGCGCTTCTGGCTGCACCAGGCCAACCTCAGCATGAACCACCTGATCGTCAAGAAGCTGCTGGGCCGTGAAGCCACCGAAGAAGAAGCCCCGGTGATTCTCGACACCTATGCCAATACCAGTTCTGCCGGTTCGGTGATTTCGTTTCATAAAAATCAGGACGACCTCGTCAGCGGTTCGCTGGCCGTACTCAGCTCGTTCGGCGCCGGCTACTCGATTGGTAGCGTGATTCTGCGCAAGCGCTGATCAGCCCTGCTGTTGTTCTTTCCTATGGATTGTGATGACTTTTCCTACATTCGAAATAGTCCGAACGCTGTAATTTTCGGAAATGCCAGCAGGACGATGCCTACAGCGAAGTCCTGTTGTATTTATTTTCGAGGTTAGAACAAGGGGTTTGTTAATGGCGGCTGACGACGCGCAACTGCTCGAGCGCTTGCTGGCAGGTGAGCAAAAGGCTTTCAAGGAATTGGTCGGAACCTATCAGAGTGCCATGCGTGCTGTGGCCTACGCTATCGTAGGCAACCGCCACGCCGATGAAGTGGTTCAAGATGCCTGGTTGTCGGTTGTGCGTAACTTGAGGGGGTTTGAGGGGCGTTCAAGCCTCAAGACCTGGCTGCTGACGATTACCGCCAACTCGGCCAAAAACCGCTACAAGCAGAACCGCCGGGAAGTGCTGCTCGATGACCTGCCATCCCCTCATGGCACTCTTGATGATGATCGTTTTTCTTCTGCTGACGGTCACTGGCTGGTTGCGCCATTCGCTTGGCACCAGGATACGCCAGAGGCACTGTTGATCGAAAACGAGCTGCGCGAATGCCTGGAAGATACATTGCTCAATTTGTCGGACCTGCAAAGAGGTGTGCTGCTTTTGCGCGACCGGCAGGGGTTGGAGCTAGAAGAAATCTGTAATCTTCTGGAAATATCGCTCTCCAATGTTCGTGTGCTGCTGCATCGGGCACGATTGAAGGTCTTTGCGACCGTGGAGCATTTTGAGGAAACCGGCGAATGTTGACCTGCAAGGAACAAGTGGCGCGCTCCAGTGATTATCTCGATGGCCAGTTGAGTTTTCGTGAGCGACTGATGGTGCGGCATCATTTGATGTTCTGCCCCAATTGCCGGCGATTCATTCGGCAGATGCGGTTGATGCAGGCCACCCTCAAGGTGATGCCCGAGCCGGCCGTGGCTGACCTGGATGCGCTGGCTGAACGGCTTGCCAATGAGCATCTGAAAAATAAATCGTAGCTTCCCCGCGTGTAACACACCCCTTCAAGCGCTCTAGCGTGCGGCTTGCAGCTCATCTTCCGTGGCTGCTTTCTGTTATTTCGATTCGAAGTAAAAAAGTTCCCCTGTCATAAAATCTTTATCTATCAGCAACCCTGCTGAAATACCCCGCCTCCAAGATTCCCTCCCAACACAAGCGGGCCAGAACCGCGTGTTTCCAAGCTACAGACCACCAATTAGGGGAACTCTTCGATGATCCGTAAGCACTTCGCCGGTTTTGCCGCCAGCGCATTGGCCATGGCAGTAACCGCCCAGGCTTTCGCTGGCACAGTCACCACTGACGGTGCCGATATCGTAGTCAAAACCAAGGGCGGCCTCGAAGTCGCCACTACCGATAAAGAATTCAGCTTCAAACTCGGCGGTCGTTTGCAGGCTGACTACAGCCAGTTCGACGGTATCTACACCGACAATGGCAACAAGGCCGATGCCGCTTACTTCCGTCGTGCGTTCCTGGAACTGTCCGGTGTGCTGTACACGGATTGGGCCTACACCATCAGCTACGACTTCTCCCACAACGCCGGTGATAGCGAGAACGGCTACTTCGACGAAGCGTCGCTGGCCTACAACGGCTTCAAACCGGTCTCGATCAAAGTCGGTCGTTTCGACCCGGACTTCGGCCTGGAAAAAGCCACCAGCTCCAAGTGGGTCACTGCGCCAGAGCGCAACATGGCGTACGACATGGTCGATTGGGCAAACGGTCACCAGAATGGCCTGGGCCTGCAAGCCTCCAGTACCTTCGCTGACTCGTTCTACGCCTCCGCCGGCGTATTCAGCAAAGACACCGACGACACCGATGGCGACAGCGTCAAACAGGTCAACGGCCGCTTTGTCTTCGCCCCGTTGCATGATGCCGGTAACGTGCTGCACTTCGGCGTGAACGTGGCTTCGCGTGATGTGTCCGACACCGCGTTCGATTCGCGTTATCGCACCCGTATGGGCATGCGTGGCGTTGAAACCTTTGGCGGCAACGATGCCGGCCCTAACGGTAACCGTCCGGTGCTGGGCGGTAGTTCCTCGTCGCCGGCCGGCTCCTATGACCGTGACGACGCTTACGGTCTGGAGGCCGCATTCGCCATGGGCCCGGCATCGATCCAGGGTGAGTATATCGCCCGCAAGACCAAGGCCGATGCCAGCAACCGCGAAGACATCAAGGGTCATGGTTTCTACGTTCAGGGTGCCTACACCCTCACCGGTGAAGCCCGTGGCTATAAAGTCGGTAAGTTCGATGCGATCAAACCGGCCAACAAGTCGATCGGTGCCTGGGAGCTGTTCTATCGTTACGACAGCCTGACCGTCGAAGACGACAACATCACTACCGCCAGCCTGACCCGCGATGTCGGCGATGCCGAAGCCAAGGTGCACACCTTGGGCGTTAACTGGTACGCCAACGAAGCGGTGAAAATCACTGGCGCCTACCTCAAGGCCAAGACTGACAACGTGACCAATGCCACTGCTGCCAGCGGTACTACCCCGGCACGTCGTACCGGTGATGACAGCGGTGACGGCTTCGTGGTCCGTGCTCAATACGTGTTCTAAATCGCAGTAAACGCTGTACGAGCTCTTTCTTCATCCGTTAAAGCTCCTCTCGTTTAACCCCGCTTCGGCGGGGTTTTTTTTGTTTCGGGTTAGGCCATCAGATAGGCGATACTCGTCCCATCTGTAGAAAATGATGGTCGGGGATACTGATGCCGCTGCAACGTCTGGAACGTCTGTCCGAAATCGCGCTGCACACCTGGGATGCGCTGGTGCCGGAAACTCAGCCGTTTCTGCGCCATGCCTTTCTGAGCGCGCTGGAAGACAGCGGCAGCCTTGGCCCGCATTCCGGCTGGCAGCCCGAGCATCTGCTGCATGTTGAAGGCGATCGCCTGATCGCCGCGCTGCCGAGCTACCGCAAATGGCACTCCTACGGCGAGTATGTGTTCGACCATGCCTGGGCCGAAGCCTGTGAGCGTGCCGGCATCGACTACTACCCCAAGCTGTTGACGGCGGTGCCGTTCAGCCCGGTCAGCGGCCCGCGATTATTGGCGGCGACGATCGAGGACGGCTTCGAACTCCTGCAGAGCCTGCCGGGTTATCTGGAGATCGAAGGACTCTCCAGCGCCCATATCAACTTCACCGATCCATTCACCGACGCGGCATTGGCCGAACAGCCTGGCTGGTTGCAGCGCATTGGCTGTCAGTACCACTGGCAGAACCGCGGCTATCGGGATTTTCAGGACTTCCTCGACGCCCTCAGTTCGCGCAAGCGCAAGCAAATGCGCAAGGAGCGTGAGCAAGTGGCCGGGCAGGGCATTGACTTCGAATGGCTGGAAGGACGGCAACTGGACCAGGCGCAGTGGGACTTTGTGTATGCCTGCTACGCCAATACCTACGCGGTGCGTCGGCAAGCACCGTATTTGACGCGGGAATTTTTCAGTCTGCTGGCCGAGCGCATGCCGGAGTCGATTCGTGTGGTGCTGGCCAAACAAGGCTCACGACCGGTGGCCATGGCCTTCAGTCTGGTCGGGGGCGACAGCTTTTATGGCCGTTACTGGGGCTGCCTGGCGGAGTTCGATCGCCTGCATTTCGAGACCTGTTTCTATCAAGGCATGGACTACGCGATCGCCAACGGCTTTCAACGTTTCGACGCTGGCGCTCAGGGCGAGCACAAGTTGATTCGCGGGTTCGAACCGGTGATCACCCATTCCTGGCATTACCTGCGCCACCCGGGCTTGAAGTCGGCGGTCAAAGACTTCCTTGAGCGTGAGCGGGTCGGGGTCATGGGGTATGCAGAAGAAGCGAAGACGGCCTTGCCCTACCGACAAGGCTGATCTTCGCGTTATGTCCCTTGTTAGCTGTCCTCTTTACCCAGCCAGCGATACATCACGCCACCGATGACTGCACCCAGAATCGGCGCCAGCCAGAACAGCCACAGTTGTTGAATCGCCCAACCGCCGACAATCAGCGCCGGGCCCGTACTGCGGGCCGGGTTGACCGAGGTGTTGGTGACTGGAATCGAGATCAGGTGGATCAGGGTCAGCGCCAGGCCGATGGCGATGGGCGCCAGCCCGGCCGGGGCGCGTTTGTCGGTGGCGCCGAGAATGATCAGGATGAACATGGCGGTCATCACCAGTTCACTGACAAACCCCGCCGCCATCGAGTAGCCGCCTGGCGAGTGTTCGCCGTAGCCATTGGATGCAAGGCCGCTGGCCAGTTCGAAGCCGGGTTTGCCGCTGGCGATGAAATACAGCAGAGCCGCTGCGATGATCCCGCCAATCACTTGGGCGATGATGTAGGCGGGCAGTTCTTTGGCAGGGAATCGTCCACCGACCACCAGCCCGACCGAGACCGCAGGATTGAGATGACAGCCCGAAATGTGGCCGATAGCGAAGGCCATCGTCAGCACCGTCAAACCGAATGCCAGGGACACCCCCAGCAAACCGATCCCCACGTTTGGAAACGCCGCCGCCAAGACCGCACTGCCGCAGCCCCCTAACACCAACCAGAACGTCCCCACCAATTCTGTAGCCGAGCGTTTGAACAAAGACATAGCGAATTTCCCTGTCGAGATAACACTGTCGTTGTGCATCCAGCAGATGGACTACAGAACCATCTCCAGAACCTTGGCTGAGTACAGCAGGGTTTTAATGAAATTCCAGTGACCATAAAAAACCGCCAGAGCCCGTGTTCAAAGGGTTATGGCGGTTATCGCAGATCTAATGTGAAAGCGGGTAATCAGTAGAGACTATCCCGCACTCTCGCCGGTGCTTCCCGGTCATACGTCTCGGCATCGAACTGCCCATCGTTCAGGCGCTTATGAAACGCCCCGGCGGTCGGCAGGGCAGAGCGTTCGAGGTGTTTCTGCGGGTTCCACAAATCCGAACGCACCATTGCTTTCGAGCAGTGAAAATACGCCGCTTGCACCGTCACCAGCATCACCGTGCGCGCCGGTTTGCCATTGACTGCAAAACTCTCCAGCAACTCGGGCTCGGCGCTGATCTGCGCCGTGCCGTTGACCCGCAATGTCTCGCCGATCCCCGGAATGATGAACAGCAGCGATACCCGCGAGTCGAGCATGACATTGCGCAACGTGTCGATGCGGTTGTTGCCCGGTCGATCCGGGATCGCCAGCGTGCGTTCATCGACGATCCGCACGAAACCCGGCGTATCGCCACGCGGCGAGCCGTCCATGCCGTCGGGGCCGACCGAGCTGATAATCACCAATGGCGAGGCGCGGACCATCGCCTGATAGTCCTCGTTCAGAAACGGGATCTGCTTGCGCACGGCGCGGTCATGGGGCAGGCCGTAGATCGCTTCCAGCGCTTCGATTGAATTCAACATCGTTCATCCCTCTACGAATCAGAGAACCAGCCCCATCCGTCGTTCGTAACCGATTCGGCCTTTGTACGCTTCGCCGCTGTCGACAAAGCCATATTTGGCATACAGCGCGATGGCCGACTCATTGTCTGCATCCACCGACAACTCCAGCCCTTTGATTTCCGGCCAGGCCTGGCGCGCAACCTCGGGCAGGGCTTGCAGGCAGGCTTTGCCATAGCCTTTGCCCTGGGCACGGTGATCGACTTGCAGGGCGTGCAGGGTAGCGCTGTGTTCGTTCGCCCAGGCCGGCAAAACCGGCGGGCGCTTGAGCAGCAGGAAGGCCACCGGAACATCCTCCACCAGCAGGGCAAAGCCTTTGACGCCAGGGCCCGGCTTGGACAGCAAGGTGTGCAACGCACCATGAATGTCGCCGGAGAATTTGATTTGTTCGGCGTGGATTTCGATCGCCTCGACCTGTTGGCGCTGCAGGGCGTTCAGGCTTTCGTAAGGCACGAGTCGGGCAGTCACTGGAGTGTCCTTTTTCCAACGGAAATGAGCCTCGGATTCTAGCGAGTTTGCAGCCATGGATTATTTTTATTTCGGCTGTCGATTTGGCTTTTCGCCAGACGACTAAGGGTGTCTTCAATAAAAAAACACGGAGAAACCATCATGAATGCTCAGACACAAATCCATAACCTGATCGAGAACTATCGCCAGGCGGTCATCGCCAAGGACGTGGAAAAGGTCATGGCCCTGTACGCCGACGACATTGTCTCCTTCGATGCCGTCAAAGCCCTGCAATTCAAGGGCAAGGCGGCCTACCGTGCGCATTGGCAGGAATGCATGGAGATGTGCCCTGGCCCGCACATTTTCGAGTTCCACGAGATCGACATCGTGCCGTCGCAGGAGATCGCTTTCGCGCACTGGCTGGCGCATTGCGGTGGCACCAATGAAAAGGGTGAAACCCAGGCCTGCTGGATGCGCGTCACCGCGTGCTACCGCCAGGAAGCGGGGCTATGGCAGATCGTCCACGAACACTGGTCGGCGCCGTTCGACATGACAAGCGGCGCGGCACTGTTCGACTTGAAACCCTGATGGTCGGGCTGTTTATCGGAAAGCAACGCCAAAGCCCCCATCTGCAGCCATAGTTGATCAGTTCGATCAGGGCAGAGCTCCAAGAGATGGAGAGCCCCAAAGAATGGAGAGTCCCCATGAAGTATTTATGCCTGGTCTACAGCAACGAGCACGAGTTGCACTCGCTGCCCGAAAGCCCCAATGACGCCGAGTGCATGGCCTATGCTGAGTCGATCCAGGGCAGCGGCCGGATGATCGCCGCCGAAGCGCTGGAGTCGGTACAGACAGCGACCACCGTGCGCATGCGCAACGGCAAAATGTCGGTCACCGATGGCCCGTTCGCTGAAACCAAGGAGCAGTTGGCCGGCTTCTACCTGATCGATGCCAAGGACCTCAATGAAGCCATCCAGGTCGCCGGCAACATCCCGGCGGCCCGGGTCGGCTGTGTTGAGGTGCGGCCCGTTCGCCAGCTGAATCCCTGAATAACAATCACAACAGGAGTTCTTTCATGAGTCCGCAATCCGTCCAGCGAAAACCGGCCAAATTCGAGCTGTCCATCAGTCGCCTGATCGATGCGCCGCGCAGCAAAATCTTCCGCGCCTGGACCGAGCCCACGCTGCTCGCCCAATGGTGGGGGCCTCACGGCATGACCACGCCCGAGTGCGAAATGGACCTGTGGGTGGGCGGTCAGTTTCGCACCCTGATGCGGGCGCCGGATGGCTCCGAGTACCCGACCATGGGCGTGTTTCTGGAGATCGTCGCCCCGGAGCGTCTGGTGTTCACCGACGCTTTTCTTCCCGGCTGGATTCCCTCCGGCAAGCCGTTCATGACCGCCGAAGTGACGCTCGAAGACCGGGACGGCAAAACCCTCTACACCGCTCGCGCCATGCACTGGAACGAAGAAGATCGTCAGGCGCACGAGGCCATGGGGTTTCATGACGGTTGGGGGCAAAGCCTCGATCGGCTGGAGACGCTGGTGACTGAAGGCATGCCGGACTGATGCCTGGCGAGTCGGTACGGGCGCGAGTCGAGCAGGTCTACCGCGAAGACTCGCGGCGGATTCTGGCGACCCTGATCCGTCTGCTCGGCGATTTCGACCTCGCCGAAGAAGCGCTGCACGAGGCGTTCTTCGTCGCGGTCGAACGCTGGCAGCGTGACGGCGTGCCGGACAATCCGCGCACTTGGCTGGTGTCCACCGGGCGCTTCAAGGCTATCGATGTGTTGCGCCGGCGTGCGCGTTTTAACGCATCCCGGCCGATGTTGATCGCTCAACTGGAAGAGCTGGAGCAGGCTGACTGGAGTGATGAAGATGTGGAAGACGATCGCTTGCGGCTGATTTTCACCTGTTGTCACCCGGCACTCGCCGCGGACGCCCAAGTGCCGTTGACCCTGCGTGAAGTCTGCGACCTGACCACGGAAGAAATCGCCCGGGCCTTTCTCTCGGCGCCGGCCACCATCGCCCAGCGCATCGTGCGGGCCAAGGCCAAGATTCGTGACGCGAAAATCCCTTATCAGGTGCCCACCCTGACGGAACTGCCTGAGCGTCTCGACAGTGTGTTGCGGGTGATTTACCTGGTGTTCAACGAAGGGTATTCGGCGTCTATCGGCAACGAATTGACCCGCGAAGACCTGACGCGCGAAGCGATTCGTCTCGGTCGATTGTTGATGGAATTGCTACCCGAACCGGAAGTGATGGGGCTGCTGGCGCTGATGCTGTTGCATGAATCCCGGCGCCCGGCCAGGACCTCATCGAGCGGTGAACTGATTGTGCTGGACGAGCAGGATCGCTCGTTATGGGACGCCGAGTTGATTGCTGAAGGCTGTGCCCTGATTGAGCGGGCGCTGACGACACGGCGCTTCGGGCCTTATTGCCTGCAAGCGGCGATTGCGGCGGTGCACGCCGAAGCGCCCACGGCGGCGGAGACGGACTGGCCGCAGATTGTCGGTTTGTATGACGTACTGCTGCGGGCCGTGCCTTCACCGGTGATCGAACTCAACCGCGCGGCGGCGCTGGCCAAGCGCGATGGGCCATTGGCCGGGTTGATGTTGGTCGAGGGGATTCTGGCGCGGGGCGAATTGCTGGATTACCACTTGGCGCACTCGGCGCGGGCAGAGTTTTACCGGCAGTTGGGGAGGGTGGATGAGGCGCGAGCGGCGTATGAGCGTGCGCTGGAGTTGACGCAGCAGGTGCCGGAGCGACGGTTTATCGAGGGGCGATTACGGGAGTTGGGATGATCATGGATGTGCGGTGCGGCAGTTGGCCCCATCGCGGGCAAGCCCGCTCCCACAGTGAACGATGATGTGCGCAAAATCTGTGTCTGACATAGAACCCTGTGGGAGCGAGGCTTGCCCGCGATAAGGGCCGCAGGACCTTCACTCCAGCATCTTGCTCAATAACCAACTCCCCGCCGGCCCCGGCGGGTGCAGGCGCGACCACAGCGCATCGACGCACACCGGTTTCGGCCAGCCGCGCACCTTCAGCTCCACCAGCAAGCCAGCCCCGAACCGCCCCACCAACCACCGAGGCAACGGCGCCCAGCCGAACCCGCCCTGGGCCATTTCCAGCAGCATCAGGTAACTCGGTGCTGACCAGACGCGCCCCTTCGCCCTGCTTTCATACGGATTGACGATCGTCGCCAGACGCAGCTCGCGGTGCTGTTGCAGCACGTCTTGATCGATTCCCTTCAGCTTCGCCAACGGGTGAGCGTGGGACACGAACAGGGCGATTTCCGTGCGCTCGTCCACCGTCGAACTGACCAGGTCGGGTGGGTAGCGGTCTTGCATCTCGGCGAAGGCGACGTGCGCTCGACCGCGTTGCACCAGCGCCACCAAGTCATCGCATTCGGCGATCAGGCATTCAAGTTCCAGGTCTGGATAACGCTGCTCGAAAGCACTGAGCGCCGCTTCGAAACGGTCGGATTGGTAGGTATCGGAAATCGCTACCGTCAGCTTCGGCTCGACGCCTTGGGACAGTTGGCTGGCGGTCATTTCCAGACGGCTGGTGGCGGCCAGAATCTCCTCGGCCCGCTGCAACATGACGTGCCCGGCCGGGGTCAGGCTCGGCTTGCGACTGCTGCGGTCGAACAGGACAAGGTTCAGGTCGATTTCCAGACTGGCCACTGCCGCGCTGATGGTCGACTGACTGCGACCGAGCTTGCGCGCCGCGGCAGAAAACGAGCCTTGAGTCGCCGCCTGGACAAACGCCAGCAACACTTCGTGGGAAGCCATGAACTATCGCCTTGATCGATGGTTATTGGTTATGAAGTATCGGCGTGATGACGGATCATGGCAACCATAGTCACTCAGGGAGTCTGGCCATGAACGCCAACAAATCCATCACTGAACGAATTTTCCAGGCCATCGGTTTCGAACTGCTGGCGATATTGATCTGCACCCCGCTACTGGCTTGGGTCATGGACAAACCCATGCTGGAAATGGGCGCGGTAACCATGGCCATTGCAGCCCTTGCCCTGGCCTGGAACGTGGTCTTCAACGGCTTGTTCGACCGATTGCTCAAGCGCTTTGCCATTGTGCGTAACGCGTGGGTCCGCGTGGTGCATGCGCTGTTGTTCGAAGGTGGTCTGGTGGCGTTCGGCGTGCCGTTGATTGCCTGGTGGCTGAAGGTCAGCCTGTGGCAGGCGTTCCTGCTGGACATCGGCGTGCTGCTGTTTTTCCTGCCCTACACCTACGTCTACCACTGGGGTTACGACGTGGTGCGTGAGCGGCTGTTGGTGCGCAGGGCTTGCGAGGTTTAAAAAGCAAAGATCGCAGCCTTCGGCAGCGTTGATAAATTGGAACTGAACAACAACGCTTCTACAGGTGCTGTGTGGTTAGAACAGCTTGGTAAACAACCAATACAAACTCCCCGACAACACAATCGCCGCCGGCAAGGTCAGCACCCAGGCCATCAGCGGGTTGCGGATGGTCTTCATCTGCAACCCGCCACCGTTGGCGACCATGGTCCCGGTCCCCATACTGATCGTTCCCACGCTCCGCGTGGGAATGCATCCATTGACGCTCCGCGTCAACGCTGGACGCAGAGCGTCCGGGGCGGCATTCCCACGCAGAGCGTGGGAACGATCGGCGGCGATCGGCGGCGATCGGCGGCGATCGGCGGGAAAGGCTCAATAATCCTGGCGCTTGCGAAACGCCCAGCGTCCGGCAATCAGGGTAAACGTCGCGACCAGCGTCACCAGAATCCAGAACCTTTCCGGATCGCCGGCAAGCGGTACGCCGCCGACGTCCTCCTTCTGCAACCATTGCGGCGGGCGATTGAGCAGGCGCAGCAACGAGCCCGGCTCCAGCGCCAGCAACCGTTGCAGGCGCACCAGCACCCGGCGGTTGGCGCCCAGTTCGGCGCGGTTGGTGGACAGGCGCGACGACAGCAACTCATCCTCGATCTGATCGACGCTGAGGCTGGTCTTGCGCACGATCTGCGTCAACACCTCACCCTGATCGCGCAGCAAATGCACCAGCAACTCCAGCGGCGAGCGAAAGCATTCACCGGCCTTCACCGAAGAGCGCAGCTTGTCCACCGAGTGCAGCGGTTGCAGGCGTGCGCTGATGATCAGCCGACTGCGGGCACAAACCCAAAGCGTCGAGACATCCGAGGAGACCATGCTGCTGAGGTTGAACACCACGTCGTTGACCACCGCCAGCAACGCCGAGTCGACATGCTCGATGCGCGTCGCCGTGGCCGAATCGATTTCCCGGCCGCGCTCGCCGGGGCGAAAACTGAAACCGTAGAGCATGCCGAACAGATCGGAATCGCGATGGCGCTGGTCAATGCTGTGGTTCATGAGGTCTCGCTGTGAGGAGACGCCTGTCGCAGGTTTCACAGGTTCACTTGAGCCCCATCATCGCAACGCATTTTGAAGGTTTTGCGACAATTTGGTGGCGCCGAACATCCGCCTCCATGCCGATGGTCGGAAGCGCTCAAGAAAAGCTCTGGCACGCCGATGAGACAGATGTTGATCTTTCGATTCCAGTCGTTAATCAGCGTTGCTGACAGGGATGTCCGGACACCTTGCACGCCTATAAGTCGTGCTTCATCCCTGCCATGAGATATCCCTCGATGTTTTTGCAAAAGTCCCTCAGAGCACAAATTCTCGCCCTGTTGAGTGGCAGCCTGTTGGCAATGTTGCTGATTGCTTTGGCCTGCTTTCACTTTCTGTCCAATGGCGTTCAGAACTACGCGAACCTGATCGAAGGCCCGCTGCACACTTCACAACTGATCGACGAAGCCAACCTGCAATTCAAGGTGCAGGTTCAGGAGTGGAAAAACGTCCTGCTGCGCGGTAAGGAACCTGCGAACCTGGATAAATACTGGAAGCAGTTCGAGGACCGCCAGCGCGACGTGCAGAGCATCCTGAGTGAGCTGGCGGGGCAGAAGGGCATCGAGCCGCAACTCAAGACCCGCATCGAACGCCTGCGTGAAGAACATCGTGTATTAGGCGCGGCCTATCAGAAGGGGCGGGATGCCTACGTGGCGGCCGGTGCCGACCCAACAGCCGGCGACAACGCGGTCAAAGGCGTGGACCGAGCAGCCAGTGAGCAGATGAGCGAGTTGGTCAGCGAGTTGCGCAAGCAGGGCACCGAGCAATCGAAGCTGATCAGTGCCAGCGCCGATCAGACGGTGTTGCTGGGGCTCGTGGTGATGTTGGTGTCGGGCGTGCTGATTGGTCTGTTGAGTCTGTGGCTGGTCAACCGCAACCTGGTGGAGCCGATCCGTAAACTGATCGATTACGTGGCACAACTCAGCCAGGGCCGCTTCGCCGAGCGCGTGGCCAGTACCCGTCAGGACGAGTTGGGCAACCTGGCCAAGGCTGCCAACACCCTGCGCGATTTCCTCGCCGAAACCTTCAGCCGCTTGCAGCGCAGCGCGTCGGACCTGGACAGCGCCAGCGGCGAGTTGAATTCCATCGCCAGCGTCATGACCAGCGGCACCAACGAGCAGTTCAATCGCACCGATCAGGTCGCCACGGCGATGAACGAAATGTCTGCCACCGCGCAAGAAGTCGCGCGTCACGCAGCCGACGCGGCACGTGCGGCCGATGATGCCGACCAGTCCGCCCAGCAGGGCGAAAAAGTCATGCAGGGGACTATTCACACCATCACCCAAATGCGCGGCGAAATCGCCAACACCGCCACGGTCATCCGTCGTCTGGAAGCCGACAGCGGGCGCATCGGTAAAGTGCTGGAAGTGATTCGCGGCATTGCCGAACAGACCAACCTGCTGGCACTCAACGCGGCAATCGAAGCAGCCCGTGCCGGTGAAGCCGGGCGTGGTTTTGCGGTGGTCGCCGATGAAGTGCGCAGCCTGGCCCAGCGCACGGCGGCGTCGATCATCGAGATCAACCAGATCATTCAAACTGTGCAAACCGGCGCGGTGGACGCGGCCCAGGCGATTGAAAGCGGACAGTCGCGCAGTGAGGAAAGCGTGGAGCAAGTGACCCAGGCCGGCGCCATGCTCGAGCGAATCACCCATGCCGTGGAAGCCATCCGCGACATGAACCGCCAGATCGCCACCGCCGCCGAAGAACAGACTTCAGTGGCCGAAGACATCTCGCGCAACCTCACCGAAATCACCAGCATCGCCAGTACCAACCTGGACAACGTGCAGCGCACCGAGGCGGCCAGCCAAAATCTGCATGGCTTGTCGGGGCAGTTGAATGATGTGACGGCGCGGTTGAGCGCTTAGTGAAAGGGGCTGTGTATCGCAGATTCCATTCAGCAGGCATGACCGTTGGTCGGGTTCGTCGTTTCGAACCCATTGATTTAGAGGGTACCTGTTAGTTCTGACAGTAGACGAGGAGCATTCCGAACGGCTTGATGATCGGGTCTGCGCTCTGGCGCTATTTCCTGATAAGGAGTGTTTTCATGTCTACGCTTGAAGTGTTGAAAAAACTGGAGATCCCGAGCATGACGCCGGTCGACGGGCAAGAGTACGAAGGCGAGGTGTCTTTACCCGGGGCTCCCGGTCTGCGGGCGTCTGTCCCTGGCGAACAGGGTTTGAGCGAAGGGGACCGTCTTGAGGTGGTATGGATCACCCAAACGAGCACTGAAACAGTTTTTACGCACACGATCACCAAGATTGAAGAAATAAACCCTGTGCATTTCTATGTGAAGGAAACCTTCATCACACCGGGTTTGGTGACTACTTTTTACGAGGTTTTTAGGGACGACCGAATCTGGCGCTCCAAGCCGTTGATCATCATGGTCAAGTGATTCGAGCCTGGCAGGTCACACCGGCAAGCTGAAGGTAAACGTCGTGCCCTGTTGCTCGGTCGATACCACCTCCAGTTGCCCGCCATGGGACTGCGCAATCTGACTGGCAATGTACAACCCCAACCCGAGGCCGGCCTGCGGTGTTCCGCCGGCCCGTCGCGAGTAGGGCTGGAACAGATGTGGCAGCGCATCCTCGGCAATCAGCCCCTGGTTCTTCACACGCAACACAAAGTGCCCCTCTTCAACCTGCGCACTGACCTCGATCGGGCCATTGGGATCACCGTGGACAACGGCGTTCGCCAGCAGATTGGATAGCAATTGCGTGACCCGTTCGCGATCGCAATGGATGTTGCTCAGGTCGCCAATCGACGACTGAATGATGCGTTTAGGGTGAATGCTCTGGATCTCGGAAATCACATGCCGCAATGCATCCGCCAGATCCGGGCACGGCTCGATATTTACGGGGATGCCTCGGCCCAGTGAACCTCGCGCGAAGTCCAGCACATCGTCCACCAGTTTGGTCGCCCGTCGAGCGCTGGTGAGGATGTGCCGGGCCCGTTGCTCATTCGCCGGGTCAGAGACTTTGCGCAGGAGCATTTCGGCGCCGGCGCTGATGGCGAACAACGGGTTGCGCAGGTCATGGCCAAGCACGGCGATGAACTGTTCGCGCAGTTCGGCGGTTTGGCGTTTCTTGATCTGCGCCGCTTCGGTCCGTTGCAGGTTTTCTTCGGTTTCGATCTGCAGCGCCAGCATCCGGGCGAACGATTCCATGGTGCTCTGGATCGTACTGGCCTTGAGCGGCGCCGGATTGGGATCAAGGGCACAAAGGGTGCCGAAAAAGCGCCCGTCGGTGCGGGATATCGGAACGGCAATGTAGCTTTCGAATGGATAGGTGCGGGGCGTGTGGTGATCGCGGTAGCGCGGATCTTCACTGGCCTTGTCGATCACCACCGAGTGGTGGCCTTGGCGGACTTCGTTGCACAGGGTGGAGACTGGATCCATTTCATCGCCCACCTGCAAACCGAAATCCAGTCGATCAAGCACCGCGCAGGCAGTCCAGGCCTCCTCGGTAACACGAGCCACCGCCGCGAACCGCAAACCGGTCAACTCACTGATCACCTGAAGAATCGCCGGCACTGCGCTGATCCGGCTGATTGTGGCGATGTCTGCTGCCGCTGTTTGCCCCATATCCTTGGTTCTCTGCTTCAACATGCCAAATGGTTTTGAGGGATTCTAGCGGGCTTGCGCGAATTGTCGCGGCTTCGTTCATCACTGCAGCGATTTGCCTTACGCCGAACGCAAAAAAGCCGCACGACCCGAAGGTCGTGCGGCTTTTTGCAGTTGAATCACTTGTCTTGTTTGTTGCTCAGGACCTTGCCAGTGGCAGCATCGAAGTCCACGTCCCATTCGGTGTTGTCAGCCAGACGCAGTTCAACTTCATATTCGTAACCGTTGAAGTGGTTATCCAGGTCGGTATCGGTAATTGTGGCGCCCGGATGCAACTTCAGCGCGGCCTGGTTCATTTCTTCCAGGGGTTTGATCTTGCCGCTTTTGACCAACTCGGGGATCTGGTCGACGCGAACGTCAGCTTGGGCCAGGCCAGCGGTGAGGGTCAGGGCGGCAGCGGTGAACAGGGCAGTTAAGGTTTTCATCGGTTCATTCCTTGGGGTATTTGTTTAAGCGGGTGAGCTGTTTAAGTGAGTTCAGATTAATCGCCGCAACTTAACTCACCCTTAAAACGCCACCTTCGATTGCGTCGTTTGTTCAATTCCCTGCCGTCGCCAGCTTTCATGCTGGACCCTCGATCAATGGAGGTGAACATGAAACTCATCGTTGCCGGGTTGTACGCGCCGCTGTTCTGGGGCGGATTCATTGGGGCAGGATTGTGGCTGGTAGGGGAGTCGACGCTGTGGCTGTTGCCGCTGTTTCTCGCGGCGTTGGCGGTGGCGTTCGCCGCCGAATGGGCATTGCCCTATGAAGCCTGCTGGAACCTTTCGGCCGGTGATCGCCGGCGAGATATTCTGCATGCGCTGGTCAACGAGGCGTTGAATGCCGTGGGTTTGCTCGCATTACCGGGCCTGGTGGCGCTGTTGTCGTCCGATGGAGCATGGCCAAGGGGTTGGCCGCTGTGGCTGCAACTGGCGCTGGCGATGTTCATTGCCGACGCCGGCATTAGCCTGATGCACTACGCCAGCCACCGTGTGCGATGGTTGTGGCGGCTGCATGCGGTGCATCACAGCGTTCAACGGCTGTACTGCTTCAATGGCTTGATGAAACATCCGCTGCATCAGCTGCTGGAAGCCTCGACGGGGCTGTTGCCGTTGCTGATGCTGGGCATCCCGTCAGATGTAGCGGCGCTGCTGGCATTCGCCATCGCCATCCAGTTACTGCTGCAACATTCCAATGTCGATATGCAACTGGGGTACTTGCGCTGGGTGTTCGCCTGGGCGCCGGTGCATCGCTTTCATCACATGAAGTATGGACGGGCCGGCGACGTGAATTTTGCCTTGTTCTTCAACCTGTGGGACTGGCTGCTGGGGACCGGGTTTTACACAACGGATTATAAAATCCGTCAGGGCGACCTGGGCATCGGCAGCCGTCCAGACTTCCCTCGGGACTACATGGCGCAACTGCTGGACCCGTTCGGGCCGGAGTCGTTGAGCAAAGAGCCCGCGGTGCCTGAGCCGTTGCGGCACTGAATCAAGCCAGTAGACGCAGATCGATGTGGTGCAACGCTTGGCGAGCGGTCACGCCGAAGAGCTTTTTCAGACTCCGGGAGAAGTGCGCAGAATCGGCAAACCCGGCCTCGTGCGCCGCATCGGTCACGGGGCTGCCGGCCAGAATCAGCACCATCGCCATTCGTAGTCGCCGCCACAGCACCAACCTGCGCACGGGCAGGCCGAGCTGGCTGGCGAACAGCCGTTGCAGTTGACTCAAGGACAGGTGCGCCTCTGCGGCCAATGCGCTACCTGGCACCTTGGTTGTCAGCCATCTGTCGAGGGCGGACAAGGCGCGCTCGACCCGAGGATCGCCAAGGGATCGGCGCGGACAATGGCGAACAGCGTGGTCGAGACTTTCCAGGGACAGCGCAGCTTCGAACACGACGTTGTGCAGCGCCTGGGCGTCGAACATCAATGGCTCGGCATAGACCGTGAACACCGCATCCGGCGAATCGACAATGGAGTGGCAGACTTGAGAGGGGATGAACAAGCGATGGGCCGTCTGGTTCACGCCGTCGAGACTGACGGTTACCGGTCGATCAGGGGCCAGGATCACTTGATGGGCGTAATGGGCATGGGGCGCGGTGCGCCCCAGCTCTGCGTGGATCAGGCCATAGTCACGCCCTAACCACAGGCGGCCAGTCCACTCGGTGTTTTGTGTCACTCAGTACCCGTTGTTCTGCAACAACTGCGCAACACTCGCCGCTGCCGGGCGCTTGTAGAACTTAAGCAGTTCGCTGGCGCGGTTGGTGAAGATGCCATCGACACCGGCATCCGCCACTTTCTGATAATCCACCGCATCATCGATGGTGTAGACGTGCACCAACAGGCCCTGATCGTGGGTGTACTGGTTCATCCACGGTTTCACCAGGTCCGAATAGCTCTGATCGCCACCCTTGGTCAGTGCGGCAGAAGGCCCGGTACCGATCGCACCCTGGGCTTTGGCGTACTCGACCCATTGCTGGAACTCGGCTTTGTCTTTTGGCTCTTGTTTGGCGTAGTAACTCGCTTTGTCTTTGTCACCGGACTCGGCGAGCGTCACTTTGGATTTCGGCTCGATGCTGCCTTCGCCCACCCACAGCAGCAGGATTTTCGGCACTCGCGGCATTTCCTTCTCAAGCAGTTCGAGGCTGCTCTTCTCGAAAGTTTGCAGCACCACTTTGCCCTTACCCTGGCCGACTGCCAGATTGCTCTTCGCCAGTTTTGAGCCGGTAGGACTCAGCCAGCCGCGGTCCTGCAATTTATCCTTGAGGTCACGCTCGATGCCGGGAAACTGTTTTGGCTCCTTGGTTTCGATGTACAGGCCCGGCTTGTGCAGCGGGTTGCCCTGGGCGATGTCGATGATTTCGTCCAGGGTCAGGATCTTCAGACCCGCGTAGCTCGGGCGTGCGCGATCCGGGTAAGCGCGGTTGAACCAGCTGCCGGCATCCAGGGTTTTGAGTTCGGCGATAGTGAATTCGTTGGCCAGGCTGTCCTTGCGCTCGGGGAATTTGGTGGCGACGTCGGTGGTGCGTTGCAGGTTGTTGTCGTGCAGGGCGAACAGCACGCCATCCTTGCTGCGTTGCAGGTCCAATTCCAGGTAGTCGACACCCAAATCGCGGGCCAGTTTGTAGGCCGCGGCGGTGGATTCTGGTGCGTCGAAAGACGCGCCACGGTGGGCGATCACCGCCGGGTGCGGAATGCCCAGACGGGTGGCCAGTGCGGTGGGGCTTGGCTCGTTGGCAGCCTGTGCCTGGCCGAGGCCGAGCATCAGGCTCAGCAGCAAGGCGCTCTTGGTGAAGGTGACAGGCATGGTCGAAGTCCTTTTGCGATGGGTTTTCAAAGACCTATCTTTTAACAACTGAGCGCCACTTGCGCTATCGCCAGACCGACATAAACGTATTTAAAGCATTTTTTTTCAGCGCTTTTGTGCAGTTCTTTGCAGTACTCTTGGCCCCGGCAATTTCCCCGGCAGAGGGAAACCCGTTCGCTTGCCCTGCGTGTAAACCATCGATCACCGGTCCTTTACGACCTTTTGTGAGGTTTATCATGCGCATCACATCCCAGCTCATTTGCCAGGCCGCCGACCAACTCAAAGGCTTCGTCGGCCTCAATCGCAAGACCGGCCAATACATCGTTCGCTTCAGCGAAGACTCGTTCGGCATGGACGTGGCCGACGACGGCATCATCCCCACCAGCGAATTCGTCTGGGCACCCGGCCCCGAGCAGACCATGACGCTCAAGCGCGAACTGATCCAGTTGCTGCTGGACCAGAACATCGACGACCGGATCAACATCACCGAGCCGCTACGGGTGTACATGAATCGGCGGGAAGTGCCGCAGATTACGGCGGTGAGGAGTTTGGTGCGGGGTTGAGGGTTTGTGGTGGCTGTTCTGGCCTCTTCGCGGGCAAGCCCGCTCCCACAAGGATTTGTAGCGTGCATGCAATCTGGCCCAACCCCGAAAACCTGTGGGAGCGGGCTTGCCCGCGAAGACGGCCTACAGAACACTGCGTCATTTACTGTTTGAACGCATAGGCCCGCTCAACCCTGCACACCCGCGTATGACACGCCGAATACCAGGTCGAACGCCCGCGTTCGCGAATCGCGCTGTGCTCGGGGTGGTGTTTCCAGGCCAGGATCGCTGCTTCGCTGTCCCAGTAGGACACCGTAATACCAAGCCCCTCCGCACCCCGGGCCGATTCCACGCCAAGGAAGCCGGGTTGCTCCCGGGCCAGTTGCACCATGCGTTCGGCGGCCTGTTCGTAACCGTGATCGCCGTCGGTGCGCAGCGAGGTGAAAATCACTGCGTAGTAAGGCGTTGCAGGTGTCTGGGCGATCATGATTTTTGCCTCGCACAAGCCTCGATCAACGCGCGGACCAACGGCGGCAGAATCCCCTTGAGCGCGGCGCGTTCCGGTTGGAACAACGTGGCTACGAAGAACGGATGATCTTTTAGCTCCACCGCCCGCAGCCCTCCCGCCGAGTCGTGGCCAACCGCGTGCAACTGTTGTTTAAGCAGCTCCCGTTCAAACTCAGGATTCACACCATAACGGCAGCGATATCCCTCGCGAATCTCAGCGTTTTCGTACGCCTTGGCGATCAACGAGCCTTCAAGCAAATGAATGCTGTCGACGGCTTCCACCAGCGAACAGGTCAGCGGCGTGAGTAACGCCCGCGTCGCCTCGGGTGAGGTCTCGCCGTGTTCGGCATCGTTCCAGCCCAGAACGTTGCGGGCAAATTCGAGTACCGTGTGCTGAAAACCGCCGCAAGTGCCGAGGAAAGGTCGCTGCTGCTCGCGGGCAAAACGGATCGCCCGTAATGCGCCGTCCATGTCGCGATAAGGGCTGGCGGGCACGCACCAGAAACCATCGAAGTCATCCAGTGGCGTATCGGCGTTGATGGTGTCAGTGGCCAACCATTGAAACTGTATGTCCTTGTCTGAATGTTCGGCGGCCATGCCGAGGGCGATGGGAATGGCTTGGTGGGCGGTGACCTGTGGGTCGTAATCGCCGATCAGGGCGATGCGGATGGCGTTGGTTTCCATGAGTGATCTCGACGCTTGTTGATTCCTGGCACCCACTATAGATTGGCGTTCACGCAATCAATATTGGCGTTATTCCAAGTGATCAATGCACCGACGCACTATCGATTGGACTACCCGGACCTGTCCCTGATCCTCGCCCTGGTGCGCGGCGGCTCTCTGGCCCGGGCATCGGCGTTGTTGAAAGTCGATGTCTCGACGGTGTTTCGCGCCGTCCGCCGACTGGAAGCCGCGTTGGGCCAGCAACTGTTCGAAAAGAGCCGTACCGGTTATCTGCCGACCACCTTGGCACAGACCCTGGCCGAGCAGGCTGAACGCGCCGAACAAGCGCTAGAGGCGGCGCGCATTGGCGTGGAGCAGGGCGGTGAAGTCATCAGCGGCACCGTGCGCCTGACCTGCACCGACTCGGTCCTGCAAAGTTTGTTGTTGCCGGCGCTGGCGCGGTTCATGCCGTCTTACCCGGGGCTGACCATTGAACTCTGCACGTCCAACGATTTCGCCAACCTCAGCCGTCGCGACGCCGACATCGCTTTGCGGCTGACACGCACACCGCCCGAGCATTTGGTTGGCCGGCGGCTGGCGGATATTTCCTACCGGGTCTGTGCCAGCGCGGCCTATCTACAATCGGTTGATTCCCACGACTTGGCTGCATTGACCTGGATCGCCCCGGACGACTTCCTGCCCGATCACCCCACCGTTGCCTGGCGTCGTCAGCAGTTGCCTGGCGTGACACCGGGTTATCGCTGCAACAGCATGTTGTCGGTGACCGAGTTGGTGCGGGCCGGGCTGGGTGTCGCGGCATTGCCGGACTTCCTCATCGGTGATGGACTGCAACCGTTGACCGAGCCGTTGCACGGTTACGACACCGCCCTGTGGTTGCTCACGCGCCCGGACTGCCGCGCGTTGCGCTCGGTGGTGACGTTGTTCGATGAGTTGGGACGGGCGCTGAAGTTGCCTTGAGTCGGATCACGTCTTCGGTGGCTCTTTGCCTACGAAGTGTTGATGCATTTCCGACGTCAGGCTTTCGATACGCTCGGTCAGGGTTTTGGTGATCTCGGTAAGCCGGGTGTTTTGCTCCAGCAACTCCATCAGTTGCGCAGTGTTTCGCGCGGCCTGGGCCTGGCGTTCACTGTTGGCGATGGCCAAGGCTTCACGGTGTCGCGCATCGGCGTCTGACTGGGCTTTATCCCGTGCCGCTTGACGTGTCTGGGCGAGGAGAATCAGCGGCGCGGCGTAGGCCGCTTGCAGGCTGAATGCCAGGTTGAGCAGGATGAACGGGTACAGATCGAAATCCGTCACGCCGAACACGTTCAGGCACATCCAGAGCACCACAATCAGGGTCTGGGCGCCGAGAAAAGTCGGCGTGCCGAAGAACCGTGCAAAGGCCTCGGCGCGCAGGGCAAAACGGTCGGTGCCGAAAGTGGGTGCCAAGTGAGCGTGAGGGCGATGGAAGCGCAGGTGATCGACGGGGCCGGTGAGTTCGGTTTCGGTTTCGCGGGTCGGGGTGCTCATGGTGCTCTCTGCATGGCCGCTGGGACTGAGGCTCACTATAGACCCAGCGCCAGTTTCATTCTGAAACACATTGCGATGTTTTATGCAGCGCGACCGATCAGCGATAGAACGGCGGACATTGTCATTTTTTGCAGCGCGATTCAGAACTCATAACACGCCAGGAACATGTCCAGCGCCGACTCCATCACGGTGTGCTGCATCTCGGGTGACAAGCCTGGCTGGCCCATGGAAATCTGCGGCCAGAACGCAAAGGCCTTGAGCAATCCCTGCATCTGTTGCGCGGCAAACTCAGGCGCGACCGGTTTCAAACGGCCATCGGTCTGGGCGGCGCGAATCCACACGGTCAGGCTTTCTTCACGCTCACCCATGCGGGCGATTATGTTTTGCGCACGCTCGGGAGAATGAATGGCGGCGGCGATCGCCACCCGTGCCAGGTCGAGGAAATTGTCATCGGCCAGTATCTGCAGCTTCGCCAGCAATATCAGCCGCAACTGATCGCGCAGGGGCAGGTCAGGGCGGTAGGCCGTTTCCTGTTCGGCCGTCACCCGGGCCCATAACTGATTGAGGATCTCGGCGAACAATTCTTCCTTGCTCGGGAAGTGGTTGTACACCGTGCGCTTCGACACGCCAGCGGTGGCGGCGATCTTGTCCATGCTGGTGATGTCGAAACCGTTGGCACGGAATTCGGCAATCGCCGCCTGAATGATGGCTTCGCGTTTACGGTCAGTGAGGCGCTGGGGAGCTGTCATAAATACGCTTAGGCAGGAAGAAGTGGGGAACTACACTTGGTAGTTTACTTGTGATCAGCTTTGATGCAACCTTGGAACTACACTGTGCAGTGTAATGTTTTGTTAATCCTGCCCAGTAAAAAATAGAATCTGCGGCTGATGCGTGCGTGCCTTGGCCATTTATCGTCCCAAGCGAAAAATCGTGTGCTGCGGTTTTTCTGGAGTCATTCAGTCATGGCCACTTCAACTTCTCCAGCGGATAACGCCTCAACGCCTGAAGCTTCACGACAGGCTCAAGGGCAGTACCGAAATCATGTACCGGTAAAGCGCGAAGGCTTTCGCAAAACCTTGCGCATTATTTGGAACATGATCTTTCACAAACCGCGCGACACCCGGCCGTCCACCCCGGTCCCGGTGCAAACCCTTACCCAGGCTGCGTTGATCGCTGCGCCCAACCACAGCGTCTATCGCCTTGGTCATTCCACCATACTGCTCAAGCTGCGGGACAAATTCTGGATTACCGATCCGGTCTTCGCCGAACGCGCCTCACCGGTACAATGGGCCGGCCCGAAGCGTTTCCATCAACCGCCGATCAGCCTCGAAGACCTGCCGCCGATTGAAGCGGTGATCCTGTCCCACGATCATTACGACCACCTCGACTATCAGGCTGTCCTCAAACTGGCGGACAAAACGCAATACTTCCTCACCCCGCTGGGGGTCGGCGACACCCTGATCAAATGGGGTATCGATGCCAGCAAAATACGGCAACTGGATTGGTGGCAGAGCACCGAGGTCGGTGGTCTTCAATTCGTCGCCACACCTTCGCAGCACTTCTCCGGTCGTGGCCTGTTCGACAGCAACAGCACCTTATGGGCGTCGTGGGTGATGATCGACGGCGACACGCGGATCTTCTTCAGTGGCGACAGCGGCTATTTCGACGGCTTTAAACGCATCGGCGAACAGTACGGCCCATTCGACCTCACGCTCATGGAAACCGGCGCCTACAACGTCGAGTGGCCGCACGTTCACATGCAGCCCGAGCAAACCCTGCAAGCGCACATTGATCTTAAAGGGCGCTGGTTGCTGCCAATCCACAACGGCACCTTCGACCTGTCGATGCACACCTGGTACGAACCTTTCGACCGTATTTTGGCGTTGGCCTGGGAACGGAGCGTGTCAATCACCACACCGCAAATGGGCGAAGCATTCAACGTGATGTATCCGCAGCGTGGTCGTCCCTGGTGGCTGGGGGTGGACGGTGTCAGCGATCCGATGGTGCCTCAGAACGCTTGATGTTGTGCTGCCGGGCCGCCTGCCATGGAGCGGCCCGGGTTCTGAACCCATCTATCTGCGTTCATCCAATAGGCAGGTTTGGATATTCCGAGATCTTTGCCACGGTCAAATCGCGAAATTTTCCACTCAGTATTTCGTCCAGCTCCTCCTGAGACAGTCCGAGCCTTTGCGCGGCCTCAGTCTTACTCAGCCGACCGGTTTCGAGGAGCAGGCCAATCTTCATGACGTGTTCGGCTTTGGCCCGCATCTCACCCGCCTCGGAATAGCCCAGCGCCTCATAAACGCAGCTGTTGCTTCCATCGATTTCATTCATCTGCTGACACCTCACTCAACCATCGCATAATCCGCACGCCCCACCGGATCCGGCGTAGACCCTCGCACATTCATCCCTCTGCCCGGTGCAAACCCCGGGAAGAACACCAGACCTTGCGATTCAAACCGATACGCCAACGCCAGCCGGGTGACATCCAGCACATCGCGTTCCGCCTCGAAGCGCTGAATGGCATCAACGGAAACCCCGGATTCCCCGGATAACTCTTCAACACTCCAGCCCAGCATCGCTCGGGCCTGGGCACAGTGGGCGGGGGTGAACTGGAAGAGGGCGATACGTTCCAGGGTAATTTTCATCGCAAGAGTGGCCATGGTGTTCTCCGGGCTCGAGAGTGCTGATTCAAAAATATACTGTGTTTTTGTACAGTTGTTTTGGGCCCGGATCAAACTCATTTTTTTGATCGATTCCTTTTTTCGCTCAGGCAGGCGCCTGGGACCGACTACGCTGTTTCTATGCGGGATCTTGAAAGCTCAGGCTTTTCAACTCCCGTCAGCAGCATGATTGAACGTCAGCTTTCTGATTTTCAATACAAGGAAAGTGGCGTTTATGACGCAGTGCGTTACAGCGTTGTGCGGGGAAGGGAATCATGAAAAGACTACGTCTGTTATGTGCCCTGATCGGTTTTACAAGTCTGCCTGTCGTGGCTGATATGGCATCGTTGAGCAAAGAGGCCTTTGTCAGCAACCTGATAAATCAGATGACCCTGGAGGAAAAAATTGGCCAACTGCGGCTGATCGCCATTGATGAAAAGATGACGCCCGAAAAGATACGCGAAGAGATCGCCGCCGGGCGAATCGGTGGTACCTACGGCTCTGTAAGCCGTTACGTAAACCGACCCATGCAGGACGCGGCTCAACAAAGCCGCCTGAAAATACCGATGTTTTTCGGCTGGGACGTGATACATGGCCATCGAACCATTTTCCCCATTGGCCTGGCATTGGCCTCCAGCTGGGATATTGGCGCTATCGAGTTAAGCGGTCGGATAGCGGCAAAAGAAGCCAGTGCCGACGGTATCGATATGACCTTCGCCCCGATGATAGATATCGCCCGGGACCCTCGTTGGGGACGCACCTCCGAAGGCTTCGGCGAAGACACCTACCTGGTGTCGCGCATTGCCAAAGCGATGGTTCAGGCCTACCAGGGCACAAGCCCGAATGCACCCGACAGCATCATGGCCAGCGCCAAACACTTTGCGTTGTATGGGGCTGTCGAAGGTGGTCGCGACTACAACAGCGTCGACATGGGCCTGGCCCGGATGTACCAGGATTACCTGCCACCTTATCGTTCGGCAATTGAGGGGGGCGCGGGGGCGATGATGGTGGCGCTTAATTCGATAAATGGCGTGCCCGCCGCTTCCAATGCCTGGCTGATGCAAGACCTGCTGCGCAAAGCATGGGGCTTCAAGGGACTGGTTATCAGCGACCACAACGGGATAAACGATCTGGTTCAGCATGGTGTCGCGAAGAATCACCGCGAAGCGGCCAGGCTCGCGATCAGGGCTGGCGTTGCTATGAGCATGAACGACTTCTCCTATGGTCCGGAGCTAAAGGGGCTGCTTGAGTCTGGCGCTATTTCCCAGAGCAATATCGATAACGCGGTACGGGAAGTGCTGGGGGCCAAGTACGACATGGGGTTGTTCGAAGACCCTTACCGGCGCATCGGCGTTGCCAGTGAAGACCCCGCTGACAACAATGCCGAACACCGTCTGCACAGAGCGCAGGCTCGTGAGGTGGCACGCAAGACATTGGTGCTGCTCAAGAATGAAAACGGGCTCTTGCCGCTAAAAAAAGAGGGCGTGATTGCGCTCATAGGTCCGTTGGCAAAAAGTTCCGTCGACATCATGGGCAGTTGGTCCGCAAGCGGTGTGCCCGCGCAATCGGTGACGATCTACGACGGACTGAAAAACGCGATGAACCAGGGCTCGCTGATCTATGCCCGAGGCGCCAATCTCACGGAGGATCTGGAGGTTCTCAAATACCTGGGCGAGTCCGAAATCAAGAATGACCCTCGTCCGGCAGCAGAAATGATTGACGAAGCGGTCAAGGCTGCACAGCAAGCCGATGTTGTGATTGCAGTGGTGGGCGAGCCCCGCAGTATGTCTCATGAAGCGGCCAGTCGAACCAGCCTCGATCTGCCTGGGCGCCAGAGTGAATTGATCACTGCCCTCAAAGCCACCGGCAAGCCGCTGGTACTGGTATTGATGAACGGTAGGCCACTGTCCATCGGCAAGGAGCAGAAGTTGGCCAATGCGATTCTGGAAACCTGGTACAGCGGCTCCGAGGGAGGCAACGCCGTTGCCGATGTGTTGTTCGGGGACTACAACCCGTCCGGCAAGTTACCCATCACCTTTCCACGCTCCGTGGGGCAGATCCCCAATTACTACAGTCACTTGAACACCGGTCGCCCCTACATAGCGGGTGCGCTTCGCAACTACACGTCTCAATATTTCGATCAATCTCATGGTCCGCTTTATCCCTTCGGCTATGGGCTCAGTTATACCGATTTCAGCCTGACCGACATGGCTCTGTCTTCGACCACACTGAGCAAGACCGACAATCTCGTCGCCAGCGTCATGGTGAAGAATGTCGGCCAGCGCGACGGCGAAACGGTGGTTCAGCTATACATCCGCGATGTCGTTGGCTCCGTCAGCCGTCCGGTCAAAGAACTGAAGAACTTTCAAAAAATCATGCTCAAGGCGGGAGAGGAGAAAGCAGTCCATTTCAGCATCAATGAGAACGACTTGAAGTTCTTTAACGCCCAACTGGAACACGTCGCTGAGCCGGGTGAGTTCCGGGTGCAAATCGGTCTGGATTCTCAGAATGTGAAGGAGCAGAGTTTTGAGTTGCTGTCAGAACAAGGCAGTGGCTAAGACCGATCAGGAAATGCCAAACGCAGAACCTGTGGGAGCGTGGCTTGCCCGCGAAGAATGCACCGCGGTTTTTCAGGTATTACGCGTCATCGTTCTTCGCGGGCAAGCCACGCTCCCACAGGTTCTGCGTTTGCCGCGAGCTCGCTATTTCACCCCCTCCAACCAAACGGACGGTGCCTGCCCCAGCACGCGACGAAACATCGTCGAGAACGCCGCCGGGCTGTCATAGCCAAAATCCAGCGCAATCCGCGTTACCGGCGTGCCCACCGCCAGCCGCGCCAAAGCCAGCACCACACAGGCCCGCTGCCGCCATTGGCTGAAATTCAGCCCGGTCTGTTGGCGGAACAGGCGATTGAAAGTACGCAAACTGATATGCAACTGATCAGCCCATTGTTGCGGCGATTGGTGAGCGTTCGGATGCTGGAGAAACGTCTGACACAACCCAAGCAGCCGCGAATCCAGGGGCAGCGGAATGTGCAACGGCAAGTGAGCGCTACGGGCCAGTTCATGCAACAGCAAGTCAATCAACACACCGTCGCGCCCGGCCTCGTCATACTCCAACGCAACCTCCACCGCCTCCATCAGCAAATGCCGCATCAACGGCGAAACACTGATCACCTGGCAGCGATTGCCCAAATCAACCGCCCCCGGCTCGATGTACAAACTGCGCGTGCTCACCCCCAGCATCAACACCTCATGCGCCACCCCCGGCGGAATCCACACCGCCCGCTGCGGCGGCACCACCCAATTGCCGTCGTGCGTACTCACCTGCATCACCCCGGTGGCGCCGTACAACAACTGCGCCCGCCGATGGGTATGGCGCGGCAACAGACGACCATCAGGATAATCCGTGCCGATGGCCACCACCGGCCGTGGTGTGTCGTCCAGCAGATCAATCGAAACATTGCGCATCGAGCGGGCATCCAGCGGTTGGCGTAAACGCAAACATTATTGGCTGGCTTGCTGAAGCAGGCCAAGCCCCATCGCTCTATCGTCGGCCACTCTCAACCAACGGACGATGCGCAATGTTCTTCTACCTCTTGCTGGCAATCTTCGGCTGCATGACCGGCGTCACCGCCGTGCTGTTCGGCTTCGGTGGCGGATTCGTCGTCGTGCCCTTGCTGTACCGCATGCTCACAGCCAGCCACGGCGCCGACGATCCCATCAGCCAATCGGCGATGCACATCGCCGTGGCCACCTCCACCAGCGTGATGATCGTCAACGCCCTGATCGCCACCGCAAAGCACCACCACGCCGGTAATCTCATTCGCCATTACCTGTGGCCGTTGGGCGGGTTCATCGGCCTGGGCGCTATCGTCGGAGCTGGTGCGGCGATGTGGGCGAGTGGTGAGCTGATCCGTTTTGCCTTCATCGCCTACCTCGGCGTGACGATTCTGGACTGCCTGTTCCGACGCGGTTTTCTCACACAGTCCGACGCTGTAATCCCAAGGCGATTGGGCAGGGCAGAAGTGTCTGGCGGCGGTGTAGGCATCGGCACCATTGCCACTTTTCTCGGCGTGGGTGGCAGCGTCATGACCGTGCCGTTGTTGCGGCGTTGTGGGTTGAGCATGTCTCGGGCTACATCGATGGCCAATCCGTTGAGTTTGCCCGTTGCGGTGGCTGGGACGCTGACTTACATGGCGATGGCGGGGGTTGGCGAGTTTGATTTGGGGCCGTGGTTTGTCGGTTATGTGGATGTGCTGGCGTTTGCGGTGCTGACGGTTGGGTCGCTGGTGGGGATTCGCCTGGCGACGCCATGGATCGGGCGGATACCGGATCGGGTGCATGCGCGGGTTTATATTGGTTTGCTGCTTTTAGTGATGCTTGGAATATGGGTTAAATAACGGCACAGGCCTCTCGAGAACCCAGGATGTTGATCTTCAACTGCACCGAAGCAGCCAGTAACTTCTTCAGTCGCGTGAGCAAGGGTAAGAAAATCACTCCGGTGGAGAAACCGCCATCACCCGTTATCGAGGATGATGAGCAGGGCGATTCAACCGAACAGTGGCTGGTTCACGCCATCACCGTTCAACGCAAGCACGTGCTGTTCGTCATCCACGTGCAAACCCGCTACTGCATGATCTTCGCCGACGCTAAAAAGGCTGACGTCGAGGGTTTTGTTCATCGGTTTTCTGATCGCTGGATCTACGGCTTGATGCGCCACGCAGGGCAGAACGACATCCTGCAGTGGGTTAACGATGAGCCGATGATGGAGCGTTTCCAGGAAAACTGCGGGCAGTACAGGTTTTACAAACGCGGCCATCGCGGTGCGCAAAAACACATCAACGAAATCGCTTGGATTTTTGAGGATTGCGCCGCCGAATGGGGATCTTTGCCTTCGGACGAGTTCTCGGCTGGCCGTTTCGATGGTGATATGAATGACACCCCGAGAGGCGATAAAGGGCACAAGGACTACTACTTTCCGGATGAGGAAATGATGGCCCATTGGTTACGCCAGTGCTGCGGTCTCGACGAGTCAGGCATTCAAGCTGCGCGTGATCGGCGTAAAGAAGTGCAACGGGAAGCTCGAGAACTGATGCATCATCTTGAGCAGGGCTGATTGAACATCGCCAGATCGATTCTCAGACGCTGATTCGCGATAATCCGCCCCCACCATTTCGTGAGCAGACGCTCACTTCTTTCAAGGATGATTTGATGATGTTTAAAGGACTGTTACGCCTCGCACCCTGCGCCACCTTATTACTCGCGTTCTGTTCGACAGCCGATGCGGCAGACAACAATCGCGTCTTCACCGGCACCCTGGGCAACATGCCGATTGTGCTGGAACTCAACACCAATCAGCCGGATGAAGTCACCGGCCGCTACTTCTATGAGAAATACCATCGCGACCTGGCGCTGAGCGGCTCGCTGCAAGAAGAGACGCTGACGCTAACCGAAGGCAACAACCGCTACGGCGACGACAACCCCCTGCCGAACTTGAAGCTGCAAGAAACGGCCAGCGGCTGGCAGGGTGAATGGAAAAGCCCCAAGGGCAAAGTCCTTCAAGTGCAGTTGACCGAGGCCAACCCTCCAGCCCCGGCGGCGGACGCCTTGCCCTTCATTGCTGCGCTATCGAAAAGCGACCCTTACGAATATCTCCGCCTGCAAGGCTTGAAACTCAAACCGGGCAAGAAAGAGTCCTTCATGGGCTACGACCTGCAATGGTGGATGCAGCCCGAGTCCAGTCTCTCCATGTTCAGCGTCGAATCCGGCTACCCGAAAGCCGACCAGCAGCGGATCAATCAGCAATTGTTGGGGCGGCTCTGGAGCGAAGTCATCAGCTACCACGGTTGTGTGCTGCAGGGTTCAGGTAATGCCGAGTTCGACCAAGGTGTCGGCCCCAAATTCCTGTCACCCGATGTGGTCAGCCTGAACATCTCCACCAGCTACTACTGCGGCGGTGCTCACCCGGATTTTGGTAATTCACCGATCAACCTCGACGTTCGCACCGGTCATAATCTGTCGCTGGAAGACGTGCTGTGGATTGGCAAAGGCAAGCCGCTGCTGCACGCCGATCGCGACGGCGCGGGCGACACAGCCTTGACCGAGGAAGAAGACAAAGCACGATTCACCTATCAGCGCGAAGTGTTCGTGCCATGGCTGATCAAGCGTTTCACCGCGCTGTACCCCGACGAAATGCAAACGCCGGTGGACGAGGACAGTTGCGATTACACCGACGAAAGCGTTTGGGGGTATTCCAACTGGTACTTCACCGATAAAGGCCTGTACCTGGGACCGTACTTCGCCCGCGTGCAACGCAATTGCGATGACCCGGGCTGGTCAGTGCTGCCGTACGCCGTGGTCAAGCAACATCCTGGCGGCGTGGCGCTGCAATTGCCCTGAGGCTGGGTTACGCAAGTATTGCGGACTGGGTGCGTATGACTTCAAGCTGCACCCGGTCATCCCCCACGATCACTCGCTCGTTTATACAAGGATGATTTGATGTTCAAAGGATTGTTTCGTCTGGCCGGCATTGTCGTGCTGGCGTGTTCAACTTTTTCTACCGCGCTGTGGGCTGAAAACAGAACTCTGGTTTACACCGGAACCGTGGGCAAATCGCCCATTGTGCTGGAAGTGAGCGCCGACGGTAGTGAGGGGCGCTACTTCTACCAAAAGTACCGCAGTGATCTAGTACTCACCGGACAAAAAGAAGGCGATACCCTGATACTTGACGAGGGTAGCGAGTCTGACAATGAGGGTAAAAGTCTCCCGCAAATTCGCTTGCAACCCAACCCCGATGGTTGGTCCGGCGAATGGACCAGCCCACAAGGCAAAGTCCTCAAGGTCGAGTTGCAGCAAGCCAAGCTCCCGCCGGTGTCCGCCGAAACGTTACCCTATCTCGTCAGACTCCATGACAAGGCGCCGTACGAATACCTACGTCTGCAAGGCCTGAAACTCAAACAAGGACGGACCGAAACGTTCATGGGGTACACGCTGCAATGGTGGGGTGAGCCGCAGACAAATATGGAAGGCTTTGAAGTGGTTTCGGGGTATACCGCAGAAACGCGCCAGCGTCTCAATCAGCACTTGATGGCGCGGTTGTGGCAGGGCGTGGCGGGGCATTTCGGGTGCTACGTCGATGGTAAACGGGGCTACTACAGTCAGGGGATTCAGCCGTTGTGGATGACGTCCTCCGTCATGAGCGCGATTATCTCATTCGACTACTACTGCGGTGGTGCGTACCCGGATCAGTACAATGAGGCACTCAATCTCGATACCCGTACCGGGCAAGTCCTGACGCTTGATGACGTGCTGTGGGTGGGGCAGGGCAAGCCACTGCATTTCGAGCAAACCTACGACTACGATGAACCTTCATCCGAGTCATCCGATACCTATTTCGACTACCGCTCCAAGGAGCTGGCGCCTTGGCTGGTGGCGCAACTGCTTAAGCTCTATCCCAAGGAAATGACGACAACGCCTGAAGGGGAGAACGAATGCGGCTACAACGACGACTACCCTTGGCGCTATCCGGACTGGTACTTCACCGAAAAAGGCATCAAGTTAGAGCCGTCCTTCCCTCACGTGGCTGCCGTGTGCCGAAACATTGACTGGGGCGTCCTGCCTTACAGCCTCATCAAACAACATCCCGGTGGTGTAGCGCTGCAACTCTGAGGCTGGGTTGCACAAATATTGCGGACTGGTGGGTGCGTCTGCTGCACCCGGCCATCTCCCGCGAGCACGCGTTCATTTATACAAGGATGATTTGATGTTCAAGGGGCTGTGGCGTTTGATCGGCATTGTTGTGCTGGTGTGCTCAACATTTTCTACTGCGCTGTGGGCCGACGGCGGCAAGCAGGTTTACATCGGAACGTTAGGCCAGTCGCCAATAGTGTTGGAGATGAACACCTATAACCCTGAGGACGTGAGCGGGCGCTACTTCTACCAAAAATACCGCAAGGACTTAATGCTCGGTGGTAGAAAGGACGGCGAGACGCTGGTAGTCGATGAGGGCAACAATAGCGATCATGGGGGCACGCCGCGTCCGAAAATTCGTCTTCGGCCAACGCCCAATGGCTTGTCCGGGGAATGGACCAGCCCCCAAGGCAAAGTCCTGAAGATAGAATTACTGCAAGCTGAACTACCACCGGTTCCTGCGGGTACTTTGCCTTATCTCGCTCTGCTTCATGATGTGGCGCTTTATGAGTACTTGCGCCTGCAAGGTATGAAACTCAAACAAGGCAAGACCGAAACCTTCATGGGCTACACACTGCAATGGTGGAGCGAGCCGCAATCCGGGATGTCGTTGTTTGAAGTGGTTTCGGGTTACACCGCCGAAGAGCAGCAACGCATCAATCAGCAGTTGATGGGGCGTTTGTGGCAGCAAGTTGTCATCTTTCACGATTGCCTCACCCAGGTCGGTATGAACGCCTACAGCCAAACGGCCGATCCGTTGTGGATGTCACCCTCGGTGATCAGCGTGAACATCAGGGCCGAATCCAACTGTGGCGGGTCCTATTCCGATGAGGACGACATGCCATTCAGTCTCGATACCAAGACCGGCAAGACCCTGGCGCTGGAAGATGTGCTGTGGATAGGACAGGGTGAACCGAAGCATTACGAACTGAGCCAGCTCGACGACAAAGCGTCTTATGACGCGTATCTCGACTATTCCGAATACCGCACTAAAGAATGGGCACCGTGGCTAGTGGGTCAATTGCGTACGCTCTACCCCGAGCAAGTCACCAGCTCGACTGATCGAAATGATGATTGCGTCTACGGTGAAGAGCAGTCGTGGATCTTCCCTTCCTGGTACTTCACCGACAAAGGCATCAAGTTGCTGCCTGCATTTGCCCACAACCAAGCCATGTGCCGAAATGTGGAATGGAGCATCCTGCCGTACAACCTGATCAAACAACACGCTGGGCATGTGGCATTGAAGTTGCCCTGACACTGAATTACTTATCCGCCAACCCCGGCGCTTCACGAATAATGAAGTGATCCAGGTTCTCAATATTGGCACTGAACACCCCGAACGTTTGTTCGGGGTTTTTCTTGCTCGGCACCTGCTTCAACTCCGGCGTCACGCCATAAAAGAAGCAATACAACTCCGCTTCACTGTCGATGGCGTGCTTGATCTCTTCCAGAAACGCTTTGCGCTTGCGGTAGTTGTCGATCAGCTTCTTGCTCAGGTAAACGTTGACCGAATAAGGCTTCTTCTTCGCCTCATCCGCTTGCTTGAACCAGACTTTCTGTTCGAAATCGATACGAAAGCTCTGCGTGTAATCCTTGATCTCCTTGATCTTGCCCCAGTAAATCAGCCCCTTGTTGTCCTGCAGGTACTCGATCTTCTTGAAGAACGACCCATAAGGCGCCGTGTGCTCGCCAATCTTCAGCGGCATGCGCTTGAGCAGCTCCTTGTCCGCGAAGTTCGACACAAAACACTCCACCGGATGGGCGAAGACACTGGTCTTGTCCGGCGCCGACTCGCGGATTGGGTGCTCGAGGTTACTGGCCGCTGAAGTGGGTTTTGGGTCATCCCGCATGACATCCGCCGCCACGGTTGGGTTCGACGGCTTACGCACATACTCACGCCGAGTCAGCAACAACTCCGACGGGAAATGCTCCTCTCGACTGTCATCCGATTCCGCACCATCCGCCTCCAGGCCCGACGCCGGCGTCTTCAGGCTGACATAAGGACAACCCTCGACATGCCGTGTGCTGGGAATGTTCTTGAAGTGCGGCGTGCGCACGTAATTCACATTCTTGGCGTTGAACGTTCCCAACACGTTGGTCGCATCAAACGCCGAACGGCAGGCATCGTTGGGGCACTGGAAATGCTCCTTGGCGGAATCGAACTCCATGGTTTCGTCGAAATTCAAATCGCGCACGTCATAGATCGACAGCTTGTCGTCGAGGCTGAGGCAGTAGGCGAGGTCGAATTTCATGGCGGGCTCGGGTCCTTGAGTGGGGAAGGGTATTAATAGCGGGAGGCGGGGCGGGTTGCACTGACTGTTTTCAATACACCGCAAATCGATGGCAACACACCAAACCTGTGGGAGCGGGCTTGCCCGCGATTCTCAAAATCACCACAGCAATCAAGCCCACCACCATCCCTGTGGTGAGGGGGCTTGCCCCCGTTGGGTCGCGAAGCGGCCCCAAAGCCGGTAAACGCGGCAGGTCAGGCCGAAAGCGCCAATGAAGATGCCACATAACAAAATCCGCTGCTTGAACCTCAAACAGCGGATATTTATGTCACGACAAACAATCAGAACCCACGCAATACCCTGGAAGCCTTCCGCCACCAGGACTCACGTCTATAGACCGGACCATCCGCCAACACACAAGGCATATCCCGCAACCGAATCCAGGGTTCATCCTGCCAATGCAGCATGCTGAGCGACATCTGAGGCCAATCCAGCACACTCAACGTCGGACGCTCGACCGCTCGCGATGGTCGAGCGTCACGCAGCGCAGGCACCACCTGATGCGTCAGCCACTCGCGCAGCAATCGATACTCAGGGCAGTAGTGATAAACCAGCAACGCATACACACCGGACTCGCTCACCATCAAGCGTTCTTCCGCAGCGCCGTGGGCGTAGACAAACATCATCTGCCGCTGATCAGCATCGAGCTTGCGCGACATGCGTTCATCGAGGTACTTGCCCATCAAACGCCCCAGGTCATGAGCGCAGAACCAGGCTTGGTTCTCCACGAGAAGGGCGTGAAGGTAGATGTTGTGACGGGTGAAAAGGGTTGATATGAGCGGTTCAGACATGGCGTACCTCCTGAGGCGGAAGCACGAGAATTGATGCATGGGTAAGGCGGTTCACCTTCATCATGAAGGATAGGGATACAGGCATTTCCTTTACCTCTGGCTGCTTTCTTAGGGCATTCGTTATGGGTGTCGGGAGCTAAGAAACCCACCAGAGACGGGCCGGACATATTCCCCTTTCGGGTCTTGTATTCGCCCACTCCCGACATAACGGGGATTTTTCGCAGACGTAGAGGAACCGCAGACGAAAAAAAGCCGCATGACTGTCGGGTGCGGAGGACCGCTCTGGTTGAGGCGTTTCTTAGGCGCCGAAACTGAAGCCTAGGGTGTCAAAGCAGCATGGTCAACCCTATAAAATGGATCATCGACTGTTTGCTAAATGCACGTAGGTTTACGCATTCAAACCGAATGCGAAACGGATTTCATTGCGTAGGACTTCTCTGTCTTTGGTATGGCATTCCCAAACAACTACGACTTTCCACCCAAGTGCCTTCAGCTTCTCCTGAACCTGCGAGTCCCGCTCAACGTTCTTCGCGAGTTTAGGAAGCCAAAAGTCGAGTCTGCTTTTGGGGGTATACGCATATTTGCAGTTAGGATGCCGGTGCCAAAAGCAGCCGTGGACGAAGATGCATAATCGATGTCTGGGAAATACCAGGTCAGGCGCACCTGGCAGATCTTTACGATGCAGTCGATAGCGAAGTCCTATTTCATGGCACACCGAACGCACAACCATTTCGGGTTTCGTGTTTTTACCCCTGATCATTGACATGATCTTGGAGCGGTGTTCTGGGGAGACGATATCTGCACTCATCAAGTGTAGTCACCCGCGCTAGTCCATTGATTCGATTTTTTGATCGAGATTCGTAAGCGAACAGCAAACATGCCTTCCGACCTCCCAAATTGAAGGACGTCCTCACTTGCCTGGCGACGCAACGGCGAGTGAAATAGGGGAACTGTTGCCGAATCGCTGGCAACCGGCCTAGTTACGCACGACGGGATGCTCGGATGCTTACGCTGAATTCTCACGCACGCGGCTGCCGACCTCTGGCAAGAGTGTATTTAGCAGATAATTTAACGGCTCTTTGAAAAGGCTGAACAGATATCGCTGTCTGATAGCGATGAAAAATATGCAAGCAAGAGCGGACTTGTAATTCACGACCGCTTGGTAACAGGGTTTTGTAAGGCGGCCGGCTCTGTGCCACTATCCCTGCCCCTGACTTGGATGCAGGCGATGTTCCTGATTCGAGTTATCTTCCGAATACAGTAGGGATGCTAATGGCTGATTACAGTACTGACCCAGCGTACGACAAATGCCGCGCGTTCATTGATGGTTGGCGCCTGAAAGGAAGGGGCTGGGACGATATCGCCAGGCTCGGCCGGATGGGAGAGTCACTTGAGAAGGTCAATGACTGGTTTCTGTCGCAGGAGGAAATGGACGACTGGCCTTCGCTGGGCAATAGCCCAGAAGAACGGTTTGAATGCTGGAAGGAAATCGTTCGGCGCAAGGAGCAGGCGGAACAGCAATCTGTCGCCGCGACGAGACCCTTAGTCTTTGTAGGGGCGGAAGAGGCCGAGCCGGGTATGGCAGTTCCGCAAGACGCTCGAAGTGCATGGCAGCTCTACAAAAAATACCTCATCGCGCAGGGCTGGAAGAAAACCTCGGTCGATAATATTCAGAGATCTGCGGTTCGCGTCCTCCAGCGCCTTCGTCAGACCACAAAAGATCGCATGGCTGTAAAAGGGCTGGTGGTCGGGCATGTACAGTCAGGCAAGACAGCCAACATGGCTGGCCTGATTTCCATGGCGGCCGACTATCGATGGAACCTGTTCGTCGTGCTGACCGGGACGCTTGAGAACCTGCGGGTACAAACCAGTAAGCGTCTGGTCGGCGACTTGTTCCAGCATGATGGTAATGTCAGTTGGAAGTCGATCGAGCATCCGTCGAGGAACAGCCCTTATGGTGCTCGTGCGCAGGACATGCAGTTCGATGCAGGACGAAGAGACCGTCACCTTGTTGTTTGCCTGAAGAACCCGGCTCGACTGAAGCATCTCATTGATTGGATCAAGGCACACCCGTTGGGGATGTCGCAGATGCGGCTTGTGGTTATTGATGACGAAGCGGATCAGGCGGGTATCAATTCGAATGACGTTTCGAAGGCAGAGCGTACGGTCATCAACGGGCTTATCCTGCAGTTGATCAGTTTGCCGTTGCAGTGCGTGAATTACGTCGCGTTCACTGCCACTCCCGCCGCCAACTTTCTCAATGAGGGCCCTGGCGATACCCTGTATCCAACGGATTTCATAGCGGTTCTGCCGCAGGCGGACGAACATTTCGGGCCCGTGCAGATTTTCGGTTACACCGAAAATGAGAAGGAGCCGCTTGGAATCGTTCGTGAAGTGACTGGCAAGGACCTAGAGCAGGTTGCTAGTCTTCACAAAGGGGAAGATCTGACCCTGCCTCACGCGCTGGAAGAAAGTCTGATCTGGTACCTGTGCTGCGTGGCAGTGATGCGATTGTCCGGCGCCGCAAAGCCCGTGAGCATGTTGATCCATACCAGCGCAAGGCAGCTTCATCATGATTACATGAGTGAAGCGGTGCAGGCAGCGCTCGAAACTTGGTCATCATATGATGATGATCAATTGGCCGACACTTTCAGGCCTGTGTGGGATAGGGTTTCGTCAGATCTGGATGTTGCGCAGTTTGTCGAGCGTTTCCACGACTACGGACGACTCTCCGAGATTAGCGAGCTGCCGCCGTTTGACAATTTCTTTGCAGAAATCCGGACACTTCTCGATATGGTTACGGCCATTCAGTTGGATGCGGATTCAAAACGGACGTACCACCGCGGTATCCACGTGTGTGTCGATAACTGCGCAAATAATGGGGTGACCGACGAGAACGAAGTCCGGCGGCTCTTTTATCCTGACGCGTCGCAAGGCCTGAATTTTTGTACGGCGTTCATCGTTATCGGCGGTGGCACGCTTTCCCGGGGGCTGACGATTGAAAATCTGGTCAGCACCTTTTTCCTTAGGGGCTCGGCGCAAGCAGATTCTCTCATGCAGATGGGGCGCTGGTTTGGTTACCGCAAAGGCTATGAGCTGTTGCCGCGCATCTGGATGTCCGATGATACGAGAGCAAAGTACGAGTTCATGACAGTCGCGGAGGAGGAGCTTCGTGACGATCTGCAGCGCTTCATGCATGGCGGCGCCAAGCCTGAGGAGTTCGGGCCTCGCGTGCGTGTACATGCGAGCCTGGCCTGGATTCGTCCGACAGGTGCGAACAAGATGCAGCGCGCGATCGAGGCGGCATTCGACTTTTCGGGAATCAATCGACAAACAACCGTTTTCCATGACGGCGAGGATGCTGCCATGGTGCTCGAAGCCAATTTGTCATCAACTGATAGATTTTTGAGTTCGGCAGGTGCAGACCTCGAAAAGTCCAAACTGAAAGGGGCCCACAGTCTTGTCTGGCGTGAAGTTGACGTAAGTCGGGTAGCCGATTATTTGGCAGACCTGTCGTTTCATCCTGGGAATCAGTTCTTCTCCGACATAAAAGCGTTTCTGAAATGGCTCGGTGAGCACGCTGAAAACGCTGGCTACACGAAATGGAACGTCGTAGTTGCTGGCAGCTCACCGAAGCCGGAAAACAGCTGGGAAATTTCTGGCGAAGCTGTTGGTCGGATCAACCGTAGCCGCTTCGCTGATAAGCGTTCGGATGAGGGCGTGTCGATTGGTGCGCTGCGAGATCCTAAGGATCTACTAGCGGACGCCCGCGGCCTTGAAGAGAGTGATCTTTCGAAAGCAGGTTTCAGTAATTCCCAAGTGGCGGAGCTTCGCAGCAAAGGTGGTGTTGGAACGGTACCTCAACTGCTGATTTATCTCATCGACAAAGACAGTAAGTATGAACCTCCTACAAAGGTGGCCGCTGCGCCGCGCCGAGTGAGGGAATCACTCAATGCCAAGGCACACATTTTAGGTATCAGCCTTTATCTGCCGGGTTCGCAAGGCAAGAAGACGCACTACGTCACTCATGTGACGGTCGATATTCCGGATAACTTCACTACATCGGAAAATAACCTTGAAGAAACGGTAGGCGTGATCTGACCCATGAAATATTACAGCCTCCAACTGCAGCCGATGCAGGAGTCCGGTGCGTTCCTGCTCCGTGCGCTGCAGAACGAAGAAACGCCTTTGCTGGACCTGCTGGTACGCGAATCTGTTCAGAATGCGCTCGACGCAGGGCGCAACGGTAATCAGGCACTGCCGATTTCGGTGGATTTCCATATTCGCGAGCACTCGCTGGACGCCATTACCTCCACGTTCAGCGAAGGGCTAAACTTGGAGGTGCTTGGGAAACGCTATCCGCGTACTCCGAAACTGCTTGAAATTCGCGATTCAGACACTGAGGGGCTGACGGGGCCGATGAGCTTCGATAGCGTGGAAGCTAACTGTCAGCATGGCAATTTCCTGAAGCTCGTGTTCGAAATCGGCAGGACTCGCTCTGATGATGGGGCGGGAGGCTCATGGGGTTTGGGCAAAACCTGTTACTTCCGCATGGGCGCTGGTCTAGTCATCTACTACAGCCGGATCAAGACGGTCGAAGGGTATGAAGAGCGGCTGGTGGCTTCGCTTGTCGAGGATGAAAGCCGATTCGACCGCCTGCAGAGCAAGACGCAAACGGGCATTGCTTGGTGGGGGGCGAATGACAGCTTGCGAGCGATCACGGCGCCGGAGCACATCCACGAGATCCTGGAGGCATTGGGTGCCCGGCCGTTCACCGGTAAAACGACCGGAACGGCAATCATCATTCCGTTGCTCAAGGACAACCTGCTACCGGTGTTCGACGAAGAGAGCAGGCCGGCGCCATGGTGGTACAGCAGTTACGAAGATTACGTGAATGTTGCGATCCAGCGCTGGTTCAGTGCGCGGCTGGATAACCCCTTCTTCGCCAGTGGTAGACATCTGAGTGCATCGGTGAACGGCAAGGAGATAGCCAGCGAGGACATGTTGCCGACATTCCGGGTGAGTCAGTGCCTGTACGACCGAGCGATAGGAGAGGCGCCTGATGAGGTAGATTATCTGACGGCCATAGGCGTCAAGAGTGATGATGTACTTTGCAGAGCTATTCAATTGCGCGGTGAGTTCGTGGGTAATGCTCCGGCGGGCTGGCTGCTTGCCGTGGCGATAACCCCTCGCCAGTTGCAGATGGATGCGCCAGACAACGTGGCTAGCCCGGAAACCTGCATCTTCTCCAAGGCAGACAGCGGCGCACCCCATCGTCCGATAGTGACGTTCATGCGCTCTCCTGGAATGAACATCTGTTGGGATGACAATATCGATTCGCGAGGCTGGGCCGGTGGGTTCACTGGTTTTGCGGACGGCCGATACGTTATGGCGCTCTTTCTGCCAGATTCGGGACAGGAGCTCCTACCCTCCCAAGCCAGAGGGCTACGCTCGACCATACAGAATCTCGAAGGGTATCTGAGAAGTTGCGAGCGTGCGGATCATACCGCTTGGATAGACGTGAACGGAGGGCGAGTCGTTGAGAAAATTCGTGCTCAGTGTGGCCGGGCTTTGAAGGAATTCGGCGTACCGCCCCAGCCCAGCGTGACCGTCAAACCTTTGATGCGGATGTCACGCAAACTTGCCGAACTCGTGCTGCCCAGTCGTGGGTTTGGCGGGGATGGGCGGTTTGGCAAGGCGGCGCCGCGTGCGGCCATCGGACAAGGGGCCAGAGGAGGTGCGGTGCTTTCGCCCGAACTAGAGATAATGGAAGTCAGGCATGCAGCGTCTGCCATCGTCATGAAATGGTGTTTGAGATGGGGGATGGTGCTGCCAAACATACCGAGGGAGATCACTGTTTCTGTAGATTCCGAAGCCGGGCCGATCACTTTTGATACATGGGTTGAGAGCGGGCTCGGCGCATTCCCCTTTCGACTGGAGTCACCCCGCATCAGTAGCGCGACCCTTTCTGTAAAAAGCATGGAAGTTGCCGATGGAGCCGGTGTCAGGCTCACGATTGGTACTGCGTCTGTTCAGCCGGGGCTGATGCTGGAGGGGGAGCTTCACGTCAGAATGACTGAATCCGGTGGCAAGTTGTTGCGGCCGGTGATCGGTGTCCGGATTTCCGATACAAATGGAGTGGCGGAATGAGTACTCGACTGCCCCTATATCGAATGCTGAATGCGCCACTCGGCGGCGGAAGCGAATCAGAAGTGACCTATGTCTTCCGGTCAGATGACGGTATTGATCCAGGTGCGACGGCGGTGAGTGGCGATCAATTTGCCTTGGGCAAGGACAGTGACTGGAACCCGGCCGAACATCCCTTGGTGGTTCAATGTTTGATCGAGCGGGCTCCACTTCTTGAGGCCATCTTCGGTCCCCACGGTGTGGTGAGCACGGACGCTGAGGTTTTGCTGGCGCTGGAGTGGGCATCTGCAGACTCCTGCTGGCGAACGCTTGGACCTGTTCATGGCCTGCGGTACAAAACAGAAGACGAGGACGTGGTGCTCGACATCGAACTGGAGCGCGGGACGGTCAGAGGTAGCGGTCTTCTATCTGTTCAAGTGTTTCTAGGCCGATACACGGCAGAGTTCGTTCCCGGATTTGCGCATCAGCCAGGAGCACGACTAGGCCTCTTGGCACAGTCAATCGAAATCGTCATCGATGGTGACGGCTCCCTTTTCCCGGTGCTGGAGGAATCTCTGGGTACAGAGGGGCCACTATGGGAATTGAAAGCTTGCTGGAGCGATCCGCAGGATGAACCATTCTCCAGCGACTACGTCGCCCTTGTACTTAACAACGCCCACCCGCATTTCGAACAATTGCGCGACCGCCGGGCTCTGAATATCGAACAATCGCCGTTGATGCGTCAGGTGTTTGCAGCCTGGCTTGCGCTAGTCATTGCTCAGGTCAAGGAAGATATGGGGGCACAGTTCGATACGTATTTGGGCGCGCCCGATGCCGATGAAGGTATCGCGAGTATTGCTGACGCAGTTCGCTCATTCATTCGACTGGGTGATTTGAAAACAGGCTCACTTTCGGAGTTGTTCATATCTACCCAATGCTGGCTTGATCACCGGGTCCGGGAACTGGAGAACGCAGCATGAGTTTCCCGACACTGAACCTCAAACTGTCGCAGCGCCACTTTGACGAGATGGTCAAACGCGATGCGTTTCTCCCCGATATTTCCAGTCCGGAAATGGAAGAGGTACGTCGTCAACTACTCGCCATCGTGTCGCTGTATGACTCCACAGCGAGAAGCAACGCCTCAGGCCCAGGCGCATACGACATAAAAGTTGGCCTTGCACTGTTCCGGGTTTTGGCAGAGGCGGGCATGGATATTCGCACCGCCGCAGATGATGGCTGGTGGCGCTTTCTCTCCCTGCGGGTGCTGCCGGATCTGGTGAAAAGTCGTTGGGACAGCGCACCACCTGTGCGGTACTGGAAGGGCCGAAGCCGCATCTGGTTGCGAGCTATGTGGTGGACCGTCCACCTTACGTGGCAGGGCTCCGAGGAAAATACCCGAAAAGTACTGGAGAGTGTGACCACGGATACGGTCGTGCAACTGGTCGAGCGACCTGGCAAGGGCGGTTTCAGGATTGATTTGACGCGGCTGATTTTCAAGATGCGTCGGTTGCGCAAACCCTCCCAAGATCAGTTCAGGGCAATCATGAAGCTCAATACGGCGCAGATCGTGCTGAAGGAACCCCTGTTTTGCGAGGGCGGTTTGTTCGGCTACGTGGACGCGCTGTTTGCCGATGTGGGATGCGCGCCCATCGATTTGGATAGTGACCATGACTGATTTGCTGAAAGAGATACAGGAAGGTTTTGCCAACCTTGACGAGAGTGGCCGTATTTTGCCCATCAAGGCGATGCCAGCAGCGTGCCCGGCGTGGGTCTTTCGTGAGGGTGACAGGTTCGGCGTTGCCGTTGAGTGCTCCGAACCCTTGGATATTTCAGAAGGGTTCGCCGGCGCCAAGCTCCGAACAGTGGAACGGGTTGTCGCGGGGAAGCATCGGCGGTTCCTGCGGCTGGAGTCGTCCATTGAATGGCTCCGCAATGAGTTCGGGCTGATCTGCGAGCATATGATCAGCGTTGAATCCGGGATTGCTGTACGTCAAGCGCTGCTGGCAGACCCGTTAGCCTGGTGGCAACGGTGGCGGCATTTGCTGGGCAATGCGCTGGTCGACAAGCATGGCTATGACGTGCTTGCTGAACTGCTGGCCTTGGAAATGCTGGTCATCAAAGGAGCTACCTATGAGTGGAGCGGCCCTTTTGGCGGCGTAGTTGACATCAAGACTCCAACGATGGATTACGAGGTCAAGTCGACGATCAGCCGCTACGGGGCCGTGATCAACATCTCCGGGCAGTTCCAGCTGGCCGCCTCATCCGGTAAGCCGTTAAAACTGGTCCACTTCAGATTCGAGCCGGTCAATGATGGTCTGTCGATCGATCTCATCTGTGATCGTCTCATTGCGCTCGGTGTCGACGCAGCCATGCTGGAGGGCGCGTTGCAGCGGCTCGGGATGGAGGCAGGATGTTCCGCTCGGAAAGAGGAGTACAACCTGCTCGAGGCACGGTCCTATACGGTTGATGACGACTTTCCCCGAATAACGCCTGCGAGTTTTATAGGTGGCGTGCTTCCAGAAGGCGTTGTTCAGTTTGAGTATAGAGTTGATCTTTCCGGTCTGAAGTCTCAGCCGTATTAGAGATTGACTTTAGTTTCGTACCAAGTGGCGATTCGACGCCAGTCCAACTGTATTGAGGATGGGAACGTCGCGAGCGCGGCTGCAGTGCGCTGCTGTCCTAATCCTGGTAGAGTGTCGCGACTCGGTTGCCTACGCGGTTGCCATTCTTGATTTTTTGACCAATGATGCCCATGACTCAATACCAGAACCTTCTTTTCCCGCCGAGGGCGATCGCTGAGCCAGCTGTTGCAGTTGAGGACGCGATCCAGATCGTCGACCTTTTCGCTGGCCCTGGCGGGTTGGGTGAGGGTTTTTCATCCTCCGGTGATGGCCGTCATTTCGATATCATTGTTTCTGCCGAAATGGATCCTGTCGCCAGGAGGACGCTTAGACTGCGTGCTTTCTACCGCTTGCTCAAGCGCGAGTACCCTAAAGGACTCAAGGATTACTACCAATACTGCAATGGCGAGGCAGCAGAGCCTAGCACCCCTGAAACCGCAGAGTTCTGGAGCCGGGCCGATCAGGAGGCACGGCAAATAACCTTGGGTTCGGATGCGGGCGACAAGGAGTTGAATGGTCTCATCAACGACAGATTGAAAAAGGATGGGCGTCCGTGGGTCCTAATTGGCGGTCCTCCATGCCAAGCGTATTCGCTCGCTGGTCGATCCAGAAACCAAGCCAAGCAGGGTTATGTTCCCGAGAATGATCATCGGCATTTTCTGTATAAAGATTACTTACGCATCATCAAGGATTATCGCCCTACTGTTTTCGTTATGGAAAATGTGAAGGGGATCTTGTCTTCAAAAGTTGGAGGTAAAGGGATCTTTGCTCAAATTTTGGAAGATTTGGTGGATCCTACAAAAGCATTGGATAACGCAGAAGGCGGCCAAAAATACAAAATTTGTTCTCTGGTTTCCGAAGAGTCGTTCAGCTCGGCAGATTGTATGGACAGGGTAAATCCCAAGTCTTTTATTATCGAAGCAGAAAAATACGGAATTCCACAAGCCCGCCATCGTGTCATCCTTCTGGGGATAGCGCTCGACGAGCACGGTAATGTTCCGCCCCATGACCTTTTGAAAACAACCGACCCGGTATCGGTGAGGCAAGCTATTGGTGGTCTGCCCAAGCTTAGAAGCAAGCTGTCAAAGCGTTCGGATTCTCAAGAAGCTTGGTATCAGGCTGTTGCTGACGAAGTAGATGATTTGCTGCATCACGCGGAACTTGAAAGTGGCGAACTGATCGCGCCTCTGCGAGCTACTCGTCAAGCACTTTTCAATGCGCCAAAGAGTTCAGGTGGCGAACGAGTGCAAAAGGAGCTGGGTCAAGGTAATACAGGTATACCATCCTTGGATGCTTGGTATCAGGATCCCAACATCAAATATTGGATGAGTCACGATGCCCGCAGCCATATGCTGTCGGACCTACGGCGATATGCGTTTGCGAGTACCTACGCTGAGCACAACAAATACTCACCCAAGGGTCATCAGCAATTTTCTCTTCCTGGTCTCGCTCCCGCTCACAAGAATTGGGAAAGCGGTAAGTTTAGTGATCGTTTCAGGGTGCAGCTTGCAGGGCTTCCTGCAACTACTATCACTAGTCATATCTCGAAGGATGGGCACTACTTTATTCACTACGACCCTGCGCAGTGTCGGAGCTTGACCGTTCGCGAGGCCGCGCGGCTTCAGACATTCCCAGATAACTATTATTTCGAAGGGAATCGAACCCAGCAATACCACCAAGTGGGTAATGCGGTACCGCCATTGTTGGCAAACAAAATCGCGAAAACTGTTTATGATGTTGTCTGTCGGCGGGTTGCCGAATGTCTAGAAGTTATGGGTAAATGACCTGCGAAAAATGAATCGCCCTTTACTGCTGTAGAGTACTGATCGCATTTGGCCCAGAGTGCGTAAAACGCCTTTGTGAACCCTAGCTATGATTTCTAAGAATTTCATCGCAGGGATCGCCAATGAATCGCTTTATTCAAGGATAACCTCGAGACAAAGGTATCTTACTTCCCGAGAGTCTCGACGACTACGTCAGCGATGCCAACTTGGTGCGCGTAGTAGATGTCTTCGTTGATGAACTTGACTGGTCAAATTGGGTTTGAAGGCGTTATACCAACCGACACTCGCCGACCTTCTTACCATCCCTCGGTCTTGTTGAAGATCTCTATCTACGGTTATCTCAACCTTATCCAGTCGTGCCGAAGTTTGGAGTGGGATGCAGGGACGCTTACATTGCTGTAGGAGTTTTAGTGGAGAAGGTTGAGTTGAGTAAGTATTTTCCTACTCAATAAAAAAGCCCCGATCAGATCGGGGCTTTTAGTATTTCGATTTGTCGAGTTAATCGTCAAATCGCGGCAAGCTCAGGAATCAATCCCAGCTCAAAGCCCCACCAGTCTGATACTCAATCACTCTCGTCTCAAAGAAATTCTTCTCTTTCTTCAAGTCCATGATCTCGCTCATCCAAGGGAACGGGTTAGTCGTCCCTGGATACTCTTCCTTCAAACCAATCTGCGACAGGCGACGGTTAGCGATGAACTTCAGGTAGTCCTCCATCATCGCCGCGTTCATGCCGAGTACGCCGCGAGGCATGGTATCCCGAGCGTATTCAATCTCCAGCTGAGTGCCCTGCAGAATCATCTGCGAAGCTTCTTCCTTCATCTCAGCATCCCACAAGTGCGGGTTTTCGATTTTGATCTGGTTGATCACGTCGATGCCGAAGTTCAGGTGCATGGATTCGTCGCGCAGGATGTATTGGAACTGCTCGGCGACGCCGGTCATTTTGTTGCGGCGGCCCATGGAGAGGATTTGGGTGAAGCCGCAGTAGAAGAAGATGCCTTCCAGAACGCAGTAGTAGGCGATCAGGTTGCGCAGCAGCTCTTTGTCGGTTTCGACGGTGCCGGTTTCGAACTTCGGATCGGAGATCGAACGGGTGTATTTCAGGCCCCAGGTGGCTTTTTTCGCGACCGATGGGATCTCGTGGTACATGTTGAAGATCTCGCCTTCATCCATGGCCAACGATTCGATGCAGTACTGGTAGGCGTGGGTGTGGATCGCCTCTTCGAAGGCCTGGCGCAGGATGTACTGGCGGCATTCCGGGTTGGTGATCAGGCGGTACACGGCCAGGACCAGGTTGTTGGCAACCAGGGAGTCGGCGGTGGAGAAGAAGCCGAGGTTGCGCATCACGATGCGGCGCTCGTCGTCGGTCAGGCCTTCCGGGTTTTTCCAGAGGGCGATGTCGGCGGTCATGTTGACTTCTTGCGGCATCCAGTGGTTTGCGCAGCCGTCCAGGTACTTCTGCCATGCCCAGTCGTATTTGAATGGCACGAGCTGGTTGAGGTCGGCGCGGCAGTTGATCATGCGCTTTTCATCGACAGCTACACGGGCGGAGGCGCCTTCCAGTTCGGCGAGGCCTTCGGCGACGTCGAGGGAGTCCAGGGCAGCCTTGGCGCGGGCGATCGCGGCGGAGTCCGTCGCGGTCACGGCGCGGGCCTCTTGAGCGGCGGCACCACCGGCGCTGTCGAGGCGGTCCATGTTGGCTTCAGAAGCGTGGCCGGCATTGGCGCCTTTTACAGCGACTTCGCCGTCATCTTCTTTGTCGAATTCGTCCCAGCTCAGCATGACGTGTCGTCTCCTGCGTGAGGGCCAGATTGCCCGTGTGAAAACTGATAGGTTGGTTTTTCACACGGCCGGTTCTGGCCGCGTTGGATCTAAAGGAAATCGTTTTTTGCAGCAGTACAACGCAGGCAATAAACAGAATTTTGTACGGGTGTTCCGAAGCCACTGATGGGCGCAGAAAAGGTGAACCGCTCTGCGTGGGCTTCAGACTGGCTTTTCACCCCTGTAAGGGAATATTGCAGGCCCGTTTAAGTGCGCATTATAAGGAAATTTTCGGCCCCGTGGTGCGGCGAAATGGCACCCGGAGCGGTCGGCGAGGGGCGTTTTCAGGTTGGAGCGAGGGTTTACAGGGCTTTGGCGGAGGAAGTTTTTTTTTCGTCTGTTTTGGCTGGTTTTTGACGGTGAGGGCTGAGTGTTCGCATGGTTATGGTCTGCTGTTGTGTTGCAAGCCAGGTGGGGCGGGGCTTTCAGGGGAGGGGGAGCATTTTTGTGGGCGAGATTTAGTGCAGTTTTTGGCTGAAAATATTCTTGGAATAGGTTGCTCAAAAAACAACCAGAAACGGCGTTTTTTACTACATGTAGTGGTTTTGGTCGATTTTTGACCACTCCAGACACAACTAAGCCCGACCGAAGTCGGGCTTTTATGTCGTGTTCGATTTTCAGCTGAAACGAGCTGCACCTACGTGGTCAGAACCGTCGGCAGCGACTTTGGCAGCGCCGGTGTGATCAGAACCATCAGCAGCGACTTTGGCGGCGCCAGTGTGATCGAAGCCATCAGCAGCGAAAGACGCCGAACCGGTGTGGTCGTAACCGTCAGAAGCGACAGCCGCTTCGGTGAAAGTAGCCGAGCCAGTGCGGTCGTAGCCATCGGCGGCGAAGGTGTTGGCAGCCAGGACGGAAAGGGTCAGGGCGAGGATCAGTTTGGTTTTCATGGTAGTGGCTCCAGGTTCGTTGGCGTTGTGTGCCTTGGGTGTGGAATGAATACTACGCCAAGTATTTTGATTAAAAAGTGCAAATAAATGCTTAAAACAATCGTATTTATCGATACAAGGCTCGGCGCTTCATCTGGTCTCTAAAAAAGGATGGGTCGAGCCTCGGGAGATAAAAGTGGGGCGGATCAGCCGTTAGAACAGCCGTTGCCCATGACGCTGTAGCGCAGAATGTGTCGCTGACCTTTGGAGTCGTCGTATTCCATTTTGGCCGGAACCACTTCGCAGACATTCGGGATTTCGCTCATCGATATAACTTTGGCGATGTCCAGATGGGTGGAGTAGGTGTATTCCTCGACGACGGGTTGTTGCTGTGCGACATCAGTCGGGGCCTCATCCGCCATGGCGGTTGCGCACAGACTGCTGAGGGCCAGAACCAATAAAGCTTTCATTTCAGTTTTACCTTTCTAAGGTCGAGTGGGGTCACGCAATCTTTTGGGGATTGCGTGTGGAGCTTTAATAAAGAGTCTTGGATTAACTGCCTTCGTGGGGGCTGCAACTGGGTTAATCACGTTGCCGTGTTGGCGAGGCTGATTTTAGGCCTGGGGGTGGCGTGCATATAGCCGTGCTTTTGATAAACACCTTTGGCAGATTTGGTAACAATCCCCGGGAGCCCACCCATCTCCACTGCGCAGAATCTGCCGAAGATTGCGATCATTCGACTAAAAATGCCGAAGTTCAAAAGATCGCAGCCTTCGGCGGCTCCTACGAAGCCCCGGAATAGCCGGGCTTGAGCGCCTCGTCGCGGTATAGCCACATTTTGTAGGGGCTTGTTACTACCATCGTCGAATGGTTCTATAGGCCCGGCCCGGCTACAACTGGGGCCATACAAAAACAACTATTCCACCGAGGTAAGAAAGATGAGTGCGGCTTCTTTGTATCCCGTTCGTCCCGAGGTAGCAGCCAACACGCTGACTGACGAGGCCACCTATAAGGCCATGTACCAGCAGTCGGTCGTCAACCCGGACGGCTTCTGGCGTGAACAAGCCAAGCGCCTCGACTGGATCAAGCCTTTCACCACGGTGAAGCAGACGTCCTTCGACGATCACCATGTCGACATCAAATGGTTCGCCGACGGCACGCTGAACGTTTCCTACAACTGCCTCGACCGTCATCTGGCCGAGCGCGGCGATCAAATCGCGATCATTTGGGAGGGGGATGACCCTGCCGAAAGCCGCAACATCACCTACCGCGAGCTGCACGAGGAAGTGTGCAAGTTCGCCAACGCCTTGCGCGGCCAGGATGTGCACCGCGGCGACGTGGTGACGATCTATATGCCGATGATCCCCGAAGCCGTGGTCGCCATGCTGGCGTGCGCCCGGATCGGCGCGATTCACTCGGTGGTATTCGGTGGTTTCTCGCCGGAAGCCTTGGCCGGTCGCATCATCGACTGCAAATCCAAAGTGGTGATCACCGCCGACGAAGGCATTCGTGCCGGCAAGAAGATCCCGCTCAAGACCAACGTCGACGACGCGCTGACCAATCCGGAAACCAGCAGTATTCAGAAAGTCATCGTGTGCAAGCGCACCGGTGGCAACATCAAGTGGAACCAGCATCGCGACATCTGGTACGAAGACCTGATGAAAGTGGCGGGCAGTGTCTGCGCGCCGAAAGAGATGGGCGCTGAAGAAGCGCTGTTCATCCTTTATACCTCCGGCTCCACCGGCAAGCCGAAGGGTGTGCAGCACACCACTGGCGGTTACCTGCTGTATGCGGCGATGACCCACGAGCGCGTGTTCGACTATCGCCCGGGCGAAATCTACTGGTGCACCGCCGACGTCGGCTGGGTCACCGGTCACAGCTATATCGTCTACGGCCCATTGGCCAACGGCGCGACCACGCTGCTGTTCGAAGGCGTGCCGAACTATCCGGACATCACCCGGGTGGCGAAGATCGTCGACAAGCACAAGGTCAACATCCTCTACACGGCGCCAACCGCGATCCGCGCAATGATGGCGTCGGGCAAAGCCGCTGTGGAAGGTGCCGATGGCAGCAGCCTGCGTCTGTTGGGTTCGGTCGGTGAGCCGATCAACCCGGAAGCGTGGGATTGGTACTACAAGAATGTCGGCCAATCCCGTTGCCCGATCGTCGACACCTGGTGGCAGACCGAAACCGGCGGCAACATGATGAGCCCGTTGCCGGGCGCTCACGCCCTCAAGCCGGGTTCTGCGGCGCGTCCGTTCTTCGGTGTGGTGCCAGCGTTGGTGGACAACCTGGGCAACATCATCGAAGGCGTGGCCGAGGGCAACCTGGTGATTCTCGATTCGTGGCCGGGCCAGGCGCGCACGCTGTACGGCGACCATGACCGCTTCGTCGATACCTACTTCAAGACCTTCCGTGGCATGTATTTCACTGGCGACGGCGCGCGTCGCGACGAAGACGGTTACTACTGGATCACCGGGCGTGTGGATGACGTGCTTAACGTTTCCGGGCACCGCATGGGCACCGCCGAGATTGAAAGCGCGATGGTCGCTCACCCGAAAGTCGCCGAGGCGGCGGTGGTGGGTGTGCCGCATGACATCAAGGGGCAGGGCATTTATGTCTACGTAACCCTGAACGGTGGCGAAGAGCCGACCGAGCAATTGCGTCTGGAACTGAAAAACTGGGTGCGTAAAGAGATCGGCCCGATTGCTTCGCCAGATGTGATTCAGTGGGCGCCGGGGCTGCCGAAAACCCGTTCGGGCAAGATCATGCGCCGGATTCTGCGCAAGATTGCTACGGCCGAATACGATGGGTTGGGGGATATTTCGACCCTGGCCGATCCGGGTGTGGTGCAGCATTTGATTGATACGCACAAGACCATGAACGTCGCGTAAGCGCCGATTCCTGAGTCATCGAAGCCCTGCCAGGTGTTGAGCCTGGTGGGGTTTTTTCGTCTTGATCGTTCCCATGCTCTGCGTGGGAATGCCGCCATGGACGCTCCGCGTCCGCCGTTGACGCTGTGACGCAGAGCGTCACGGGATGCATTCCCACGCGGAGCGTGGGAACGATCAGCGGGAGTGCCAATAATTATCGGTGTCAGCCGTAGGCCAATTCCCACTGTTACCCATCCCCCTTCAAGTTACTGAATGTGTAACCGCACGCCCGACAACGAGGCATTGGGAAACGCAAAGCCCCGTTTCAGGGCCTCTCAACCGGCATGAAAAATAAGACACAACGCTGCGCTTGCCGGATTAGAAGGGTTTGCGAATAATAGGCCCGCAATTTGCAATATAGATCGGTTCACTGTCTTTTGCTCTTGCATGAAATTGCAAGGCTGTCAATGCGCTCAAGCGGCTTTCTCATTGCATCTGTAATTTGTTGTCGCATTGAAGAAATATCGGCTTCGGGCCTGTCGTTAGAATGCCGATCACTCGCTCGTCGTTGCCTGCGTTGAAATCAGCGCACGGTTCCTAGGACGCAGCACCGCTTTTGTGGTTTAACCCATTCGCATATTGGGCTGTCGCTCACTCTGCCGTTTTTGCCCTTTACCGATGGAGTCCCAAGATGAAGAAACTTGTGCTGCTTGGCGCCCTGGCACTGTCCGTGCTGTCCCTGCCGACATTCGCCGATGAAAAACCTCTGAAAATCGGTATCGAAGCAGCTTACCCTCCGTTCGCCTCCAAGGCGCCGGACGGCAGCATCGTTGGTTTCGACTACGACATCGGCAATGCCCTGTGCGAAGAGATGAAGGTCAAGTGCACATGGGTCGAGCAAGAGTTCGACGGCCTGATCCCGGCACTCAAAGTGCGCAAGATCGACGCGATCCTGTCGTCCATGTCGATCACTGAAGACCGCAAGAAGTCCGTGGACTTCACCAACAAGTACTACAACACCCCGGCTCGCCTGGTCATGAAGGCTGGCACTCAGGTCAGCGACAGCCTGGCTGAGCTGAAGGGCAAGAACATCGGCGTGCAACGTGGTTCGATCCACGAGCGTTTCGCCCGCGAAGTCCTGGCCCCACTGGGTGCCGAGATCAAGCCTTACGGTTCGCAGAACGAAATCTACCTCGACGTGGCTGCCGGTCGCCTCGACGGCACTGTGGCAGACGCTACCCTGCTGGATGACGGTTTCCTGAAAACCGACGCCGGCAAGGGCTTCGCCTTCGTTGGCCCGGCCTTCACCGACGTCAAATACTTCGGCGACGGCGTGGGTATTGCGGTTCGCAAGGGCGACGCGCTGAAAGACAAGATCAACACCGCGATCGCGGCCATTCGCGAGAACGGCAAGTACAAGCAAATCCAGGACAAGTACTTCGCCTTCGATATCTACGGCAAGTAATCGTCCCCGCAACAAGTCCGAAATGGCGCAAGCAACAGGATCTCTGAGGTTTGCGCCATTTTTTCATCCCAACTTTCGAGGACCTGAATCATGTTGAAAGGCTACGGGGCTGTCATCCTCGATGGCGCATGGCTGACGCTTCAGCTCGCCTTGTCGTCCATGGCCCTGGCCATCGTTCTGGGGCTGATCGGCGTTGCGCTGCGTCTGTCGCCGGTGCGCTGGCTGGCCTGGCTGGGCGACCTGTATTCCACGGTGATTCGCGGTATTCCCGACCTGGTGCTGATCCTGCTGATTTTCTACGGCGGCCAGGACCTGCTCAACCGCGTCGCGCCGATGCTCGGCTATGACGACTACATCGACCTGAACCCGTTGGCCGCCGGTATCGGCACCCTGGGCTTCATCTTCGGTGCGTACCTGTCGGAAACCTTCCGTGGTGCCTTCATGGCAATCCCGAAAGGGCAGGCGGAAGCCGGCATGGCGTACGGCATGAGCAGTTTTCAGGTGTTCTTCCGGGTGTTGGTGCCGCAGATGATTCGTCTGGCGATTCCGGGCTTCACCAACAACTGGCTGGTATTGACCAAGGCGACCGCGCTGATTTCGGTGGTCGGTCTGCAAGACATGATGTTCAAGGCCAAGCAGGCGGCAGACGCTACCCGCGAGCCTTTCACCTTCTTCCTCGCAGTGGCGGCGATGTACCTGGTGATTACCAGTGTCTCGTTGCTGGCATTGCGTCACCTTGAGAAGCGCTACTCGGTAGGCGTAAGGGCGGCTGATCTATGATCTTCGACTACAACGTCATTTGGGAGGCCTTGCCGCTGTACTTCGGCGGCCTGGTGACCACCCTTAAATTGCTCGCGTTGTCGCTGTTTTTCGGTCTGCTGGCGGCGCTGCCGTTGGGGCTGATGCGCGTCTCCAAGCAGCCGGTCGTCAACATGAGTGCCTGGCTGTTCACTTACGTGATCCGCGGCACGCCGATGCTGGTGCAGCTGTTTTTGATCTACTACGGTCTGGCGCAATTCGAAGCGGTACGTGAAAGCTTCCTCTGGCCATGGCTGTCCAGCGCCACGTTCTGTGCGTGCCTGGCCTTCGCCATCAACACCAGCGCCTACACCGCCGAAATCATCGCCGGCAGCCTGCGCGCCACGCCGAATGGCGAGATCGAAGCGGCCAAGGCCATGGGCATGTCGCGGGTCAAAATGTATAAGCGGATCCTGCTGCCGTCGGCCCTGCGCCGGGCACTGCCGCAATACAGCAACGAAGTGATCATGATGCTGCAGACCACCAGTCTGGCGTCCATCGTGACCCTGATCGACATCACCGGTGCAGCGCGCACGGTCAACGCTCAGTTCTACTTGCCGTTCGAAGCCTACATCACCGCCGGCGTGTTCTACCTGTGCCTGACATTCATTCTGGTGCGCCTGTTCAAAATGGCCGAGCACCGCTGGCTGGGCTATCTGGCCCCGCGGAAGCACTGATATGGAACGCATCGATCATGCATTGCCGTGGAGCCACCTGGGCAGCGAACGCCGGATTTCGGTGTTCCGCTTCGGTGCTGGCGAGCGCAAGGCCTACATCCAGGCCAGCCTGCACGCCGATGAGCTGCCGGGGATGCGCACCGCCTGGGAACTGAAAAAGCGCCTGACCGAACTCGAAGCCCAAGGCTTGCTGAATGGTGTGATCGAACTGGTACCGGTGGCCAATCCACTGGGCCTCGGTCAACTGCTTCAGGGTAACCATCAGGGGCGTTTCGAAGCCGGCAGCGGCAAGAACTTCAACCGGGATTTCGTCGAGTTGAGCGAGCCCGTGGCCGCTGAGCTCCAAGGACACTTGGGTGACGATCCTCACGCCAATATCCGTTTGATCCGTGAAACCATGAGCGATGTGCTGGCCGCCTTGCCACCGGCTGCCAGTCAGTTGCAAGGCATGCAGCGCATCTTGCTCAGCCATGCCTGCACCGCCGATGTGGTGCTGGACCTGCACTGCGATTGCGAAGCGGCGCTGCACATGTATGCCTTGCCGCAGCACTGGCCGCATTGGCGTTCACTGGCCGCCCACTTGAACGTCAAGGTCGGGCTGCTGGCGGAAGATTCCGGCGGCAGTTCCTTTGACGAAGCGTGTTCGCTGCCATGGCTGCGCCTGTCGCGCCTGTTTCCGGATGCCCAGATTCCACTGGCCTGCCTGGCGACGACCATCGAGTTGGGCGGCCAATCCGATACCGGTCGCCCAGAGGCGGTAGCTTATGCGGAAGGCATTCTGGCGTTCCTCGCTGAACAAGGCTTGATCAGTGGCGAATGGCCAAAACCTGCGCAAGACGCTTGCGAAGGCATGCCGTTCGAAGGCACCGAATTGCTGTTCGCGCCGCATCCGGGCGTGGTGAGTTTTCTGCGTAAACCCGGTGAGTGGGTTGAAGCGGGCGACGAGATTTTCGAAGTGATCGATCCGTTATCGGATCGGGTCAGCACGGTGTGTGCTGGTACGTCCGGGGTGCTGTTTGCCATTGAACGGCTGCGTTATGCCCAACCCGGTTTCTGGCTGGCCAAGGTGGCGGGGCGCGAAGCGCTGCGTCACGGGCGCTTGCTCAACGACTGACTGACTGTTTTTGTGAGAACCGACCGCATGTACAAACTTGAAGTCCAAGACCTGCATAAACGCTATGGCAGTCACGAAGTGCTCAAGGGCGTGTCCCTGAAAGCGGCGGCTGGCGATGTGATCAGCATCATCGGCTCCAGTGGCTCCGGCAAAAGTACTTTCCTGCGCTGCATCAACCTGCTCGAGCAGCCGCACGCGGGCAAGATTCTGCTCAACAACGAAGAGCTGAAACTGGTCGCCAACAAGGACGGCGCGCTGAAAGCCGCCGACCCGAAACAGCTGCAACGCATGCGTTCGCGCCTGTCGATGGTGTTCCAGCATTTCAACCTGTGGTCGCACATGACCGCGATGGAAAACATCATGGAAGCGCCGGTCCACGTGCTCGGTATGTCCAAAGCCGAAGCCCGCGAAAAGGCTGAGCACTACCTGAACAAGGTCGGTGTTGCGCATCGCAAAGACGCCTACCCTGGCCACATGTCCGGCGGTGAGCAGCAGCGTGTGGCAATTGCCCGTGCGCTGGCGATGGAGCCTGAGGTGATGTTGTTTGACGAACCGACTTCGGCCCTCGACCCTGAATTGGTTGGTGACGTGCTGAAAGTCATGCAGGCCCTGGCGCAGGAAGGCCGGACCATGGTGGTGGTGACGCACGAAATGGGCTTTGCCCGTGAAGTGTCGAACCAGCTGGTGTTCTTGCACAAAGGCGTCGTCGAAGAATGCGGCAACCCGCGCGAAGTGCTGGTCAATCCGCAGTCGGAACGTTTGCAACAATTCCTCTCGGGCAGCCTCAAGTAATCGCTCCCGTTACGCACCAAATTAGGTCATGCTGCGCACCGCGCGCCGATGGTCTAATTTGGTTGCAGCCGCCTTCGGCTTTAACACTGTTTTCGTTTCGGATTGCCCGCCCATGACTGCCCATCGAATTGGTTTCCTGATTTGGCCCAGCACTAAAGCTCTGACGCTTGCGCTGGCTGAGGAGGCCTTGCGTGTTGCCCAGCGTGTGCACCCGGACGTTGTTTACGAACTGTCGTTTTTGCAGGCCGAACCGCCAACCGAAGGCGCCTGGCAATTGCCGGGTGAGCCGTGGGCCGGCAAGCTCGAAAACTTCCAGAAACTGTTCCTGCTCGCCGATGAGCCTCCGACCTCGCTTGCACCAGCGCTCAGCAGTGGGCTGAAACAACTGGTGCGAGCCGGTTGTGTGATCGGCGGTTTGTCGGCCGGTGTTTACCCGTTAGCGCAGTTGGGTTTGCTCGACGGTTACCGCGCTGCCGTGCATTGGCGCTGGCAGGACGATTTCGCCGAGCGTTTTCCGAAAGTCATTGCCACCAGTCACCTGTTCGATTGGGATCGCGATCGCTTGACCGCCTGTGGCGGCATGTCGGTTCTCGATTTGCTGTTGGCCGTGCTGGCCCGTGATCACGGCGCCGAACTGGCTGGTGCGGTGTCGGAAGAACTGGTGGTCGAACGCATCCGTGAGGGCGGCGAGCGCCAGCGCATTCCGTTGCAAAACCGCTTGGGCTCCAGCCATCCGAAGCTCACCCAAGCGGTGTTGCTGATGGAAGCCAACATCGAAGAACCGCTGACCACCGACGAAATCGCCCAGCACGTGTGCGTGTCCCGTCGGCAGCTGGAACGGATCTTCAAGCAATACCTCAACCGTGTGCCGAGCCAGTATTACCTGGAGCTGCGCCTGAACAAGGCCCGGCAAATGTTGATGCAAACCAGCAAGTCGATCATCCAGATCGGCCTGTCGTGTGGTTTCTCTTCGGGGCCGCATTTCTCCAGCGCCTACCGCAACTTTTTCGGTGCCACGCCGCGGGAAGATCGCAACCAGCGGCGCAGCAGCAGTCCATTCGAGTTGTCGTCGGTGCCGTCCGAACGCGGTTGACCACGAGCGACAACGCCATGGAGTCCGGCGCCATGGCGTTGTTGTCTGATGCGTTCTTCAGTCCTCTATGTCGACGTCAGCACGGATGACAGCAGGCGGTTGCCCTATGGCATTGTCGACATTCAGCGTCTGACCCGTTTCGTGGTAGTAGGCCCGAATACGCTCCATGCTTGGTGCGGAGAAGGGATTGCCGCGCAAGTCGTAACGGTCGCTGATTTCCGCCGGGACTTCCATCAACTCTTGCGGCACTTCGGTGATCGCATTGCCCGACAAGTCAATCTCGTTCCACTGGAAGTTGCCAAGCACTCCATTGGGGAATTCGGTAATGCCTGTACCGCTCAGGTCCAGATCGGTAAGCCCCTGCAGGTTGCTCAGATCCGGGGTAAGCACCAGCGGGTTATCCCGCAGATTCAGCACCTCAAGGTTATGCATGCCGGCCAGCGCGGTCACCGTGTCTGGCGTCAGGGTGACATTACACTCTGGCAGGCTCAATGCCGTCAGGCGCCCCATCTTGAAGAGTGCGTCGGGAAGATTGCCCAGGTTGTAATCCCGGATGGCAAGGTTGTCCAGGTTGGGGAATGATTCCAGGAATCGGCCGATCCGTGGCGAGTAATCGCCAGTACCGAGCAGAAACATTTCCGGCACATGACCGAAGTCGGCGCTCAGCGTCGGCAACTCGCCCAGGATCGACAGGTTCGAGGTGAATCCGTAGTTGTCGACATCCGAATCTTCCACCGGTGTTTTACGCCAGCAGGTCAGCAGCGCTTCTTTGAACGCCTCTCTCTTTTGCTCCTCCAGCAGTCGTTCGTCCGCGCTGAGCGGTTCCCCAGTGACGGGGTGGTCGGGTATGTCGGCCGCCCAGTCGGCAAGACTTCTGGTCAAGTTGCCGAGCTCGGCTTCCCGGTGTGTCAGTTCGTTTCGGCCATCGACCAATGTACCGTTCAGGCGGTAGATGAAGTTGCTGGCCTGTTCATCGGTCAGGGCTGGGTACAGTGTCTGGGCACGAGCGATATCAGCTTGTTCGGCAAGTACGCCAAGATCTTCCCCGGTGCGGCGATAGTAGTCCTTGATCCGCTCTCGTGTGGCGGCGTTCAACGGATTGTTGCCGAAGTCGTAGCCCTTGCCGGCGGAGGCCGGCAGATTGAAGACTTCCGCGGGAAGTTCGGTGATGTGGTTAGTGTTGAGGACGACAGTTTCAAGTCCAGGATGGTTCAACAGCCCAGTTGGAAGCCCGGAAATTCCGGTGCTGGCAAGATCGAGATATTCAAGTGCCGGCATGTTCCGGATATCGGGCAGCCTGCCCAGTGGATTGTTGTAGAGCTCCAGGCTTTTAAGGTGCGTGAGTGACGAAAGGGTGGCGCTGCCTTCTGCATTCAACACCACGGCGCAATGGCTCATGACCAGTTGTTCAAGTGCAGGCATCCGGGTGAGCGCCTGGGGCACTTGCTCCAAGGCCAGGTCGCGCAGTTCCAGGGTGTTCAGGCCGGTAAAACACTGGAGAAACCCATTGCTCGCCCGCAACTGAGGATTGCCGGTAATCGATAGCGTCAGGACGTGGCCGAAGTCTGCACTCAATGCAGGAAGCTCGCCGATGAACGCCGGGTTCAAACTGAGCGTGCTCGTCCTCGACTCAGGTTGTTCTTGTGATCTTTCGCGCCAGAACTCTTCCATGTCCAGGCGAAACGCGATTCTGTCAGTGCGCTCCCGGGCTCGGTCATTCTCGCTCAGCAATACATTCGTTTCGGGATAATACTCAGGAATCTCGTCTATCCATTGGGCGAGCTCTTCGCTCAGTTGCCGGATTTCCGCTTCCCAGTGCGCGATCTGTATCCGCCCTTGTTCGATCGTGCCCGGCAGCAGATACAACACCCTCTCGGCGTCTTCAGTCGCCAGGAACGGAAACAGCGCGAGTGTACGATCGATATCCGCCCGGGACATCGAAACGCCAAAGTTCTGCCTGTGCCGCTGATAGTGGGCTTTTACTCGTTCGCGGCTGGCCGGGGTCAATGGGTTGTCGGTAAAGCTGAGTTGTTTGGGGCTCAGAGCGGAGACATTGAAGAGCTCGTCAGGCAGTTCGTTGATCCGGTTGTTATCGAAAATGCCGGCGACAAGGCGTGGATGCCCGAACAGGCCGTCCGGCAGATCTGAAATCCCGGTGTCGACCATTCGCACGTGAACCAGGGATGGCAGTGCGTCCAGTGCAGGGGGAACTCCCAGCGGGTTGTGGCTCAGGTTCAGGTATTGAAGCTGGCTCAGCGACGACAGGGTTGTCTGGGTTTCGGCGGTCAACGTCAGGGCACAATTTTCCACAATCAGGCGCTGCAGCGAAGACATGCGCGTGAATGCCTGCGGAATTTGCTTCAAGCTGAAGTCATGCAGCTCCAGATGATGCAAGCCCGAAAAGGAGTCGAGGAAGGCATCGATGCCTCCCAAGGCGCCATTGCCATTCAAGGCTATATTGGAAATATGGCTGAAATCCGCCGACAAAGCGGGCAGCTCGCCGATGAAAGGCAAATCCGATTTCAGGCTGAAGCCTCTCAACCTGAGATCTTCCGCGGATCTGGCGCGCCACAGCTGTTCCAGTTGATCGGCGAATGCTGTTCTCGCCGTGTGCTCTGCAAGCAGCTGGCGGGAATTGAGCGATTGCCCGCTGGTTGGGTGGGTTTGGGGAATCGCTGTTTTCCACGCCCCAAGGTCGGTTTTCAATTGTTCGATCTCCGCCTGCCAATGCCTGAGTTGGCTGCGACCCTGCTCCAGAGAGCCGGGCAAGCTATAGAACACATCACTGGCTTCCTCACTGTCCAGACTCGGAAACAGCGCCCGAGTGGCGGCGATATCCTCCTGGTCGGCGAGCACTCCGAGGTCTTGACCGGTTTCACGGCAATAGACCTTGATCCGTTCCCGTGTGGAGGGGGAGAGCGGATTGTTGGAGAAGTCGAACCCATTACTGATTTGACCGGGCAGTTCAAAAAGAGCCTCGGGCAGCTCGGTTATCTGGTTATCACTGACAATCGCCGTTCTCAATTTCGGATGGGCGATCATTCCGGACGGAATATCAGTGATCCCGGTGCGGGAAAGGTCGAGGTAGGTCAGTTCGCCAAGGGGCTCCACGTTGGGCGCGTTGCCCAGCGGGTTCTTGGGGAGCTCGAGTGAGTCAAGCCTGGGCAATGCCGCAAGCGCCCTCTGCGTTTCTGCTGTGAGCGTCACGCCGCAGTCTTCCAGGAGCAATGTTTCAAGCGTCGGCAGGCCGCTGAGTGTCTGAGGCACTTGATCGAGCGCGAAATTGCGCAAAATCAGGCGATTTAACCGCGGGAAGCTTCTGAGGAACGGGGAAGTGGCGCTTATGTTTTTGTTTCCGGTCAGCGACAACTCGGTGATGTGACTGAAATCTGCCGTCAACTCTGGCATGTGGCCCATGAACGATGTTTGTGCCGAGAATACGTCCGCTCTTGATAGCGGATGAACTGTTGAACGGTGGCGCCAGAGCCGCTCCAGACGCCCGGCAAACACCTCTCTTGCGTGAAACTCGTCGAGCCGCTCATTGGGATTAAGCATTTCGCCATTGGACGGGTTGCGGTCTGTCGTGTCCCGGGCCCACTTGGCGAGCTCAGCGGTCATCCGGGCTATTTCAGCCTCCCAACGGGCCAGTTGAAGCCGGCCTTGAATGAGTGAGCCTGGCAGACCGTAGACCAGTTCGCTGGCTTGACGATCATTGAGGTCTGAAAACAGTGCCTTCGTCCGGTCGATATCGGCTTGTTCGGCGCGCACGCCCAGGTCGCTCCCTGTGCGGTTGAAATAGGTCTTCACTCGTTCACGGGTAGCGGCGGAAAGAGGATTGCCGAAAAAATCGAAACCTGCGGTGGAGTCGGCAGACAGTTCGAACAAAGCGTCCGGCAGCGTGGTGATCTGATTGTCGGTGAGCCAGGCAATTCTGATTTGCGAGTGGTTCAGGAGTCCGGGCGGAACATCGGAAAGGCCGGTACTGGACAGGTTGAGATGAGTCAGCCTCGGCATGAAGTTGAAATCAAACGTCACGCCCAGCGGGTTGCCCTCCAGATCCAGCGCGGTCAGTGCGTTGAGAGATGACAATATCGACTGGTTTTGCGGTGTGAGGAGCACACCGCAATTGCGCAGGGTCAATTGCTTGAGCGATGCGAGTGCCGTCAAGCGTTGTGGCAGGTTGTGCAGGTCGAAGTGGCGCAGTTCCAGTCGCAGCAGCCCCGGGAAGTTTTCGAGAAAGGCATCCATCGCACCTGGGGCCCCGCCACCGATCAGCTCCAGGCTGGCGACATGGCTGAAGTCGGCCGTCAGGACAGGCAGGTCGCCTATGACGGGTTCCGAAAAGCTCATTCGGGAGCCGTGCGGTCCCCGCATTTCCCTGCGCCAGCAACTGCGCAGGGCATGGGCGAACAATTGACGATCCCGCATGGCCGCCTGGCGTTCGCTTGACAGTCTGGCACCGCTTGCCGTGTCGACCTGCGGGAGGTTGAACATCCATTGATTCAGGTCGCTTTCGAGTTTTGCGTACTCGAGACGAAGTCGGGACAACTCGGCGATCGCGCCGCCCGGATGACTTTCCAGACGTTGCGCCATGACCAGTAGTTCGAGATCGGAAACTCTTGGGAAGACCTCCCTTATTCTGTTCTCCAACGTGCGCGGCGTGCGCGGCGCATTGCGCGAATAACCTTCCGTCCCCAACAATCGCAACGTATCGACGACAGGTGCTTGAACAGGCTCGGGCGAAATCGCCAGGCGCAGATCGGTTCGTTCCAGCGGGTTATCACGGATGGCCTGTTTCAGTTTTTGCCCTTCGCCGATCTGCAGATTCATGGCCTGACGTTCGGCGTCCGGCAAGGCTTGCAGCACGCAGGTGTAAAAATCCGTCGGTGCATGCAGCTCCTGTCCCTGATGGTCGTACGGCTGCCAGGTGCCATCGGATTTGCGCACCAGCACTTTTTGAATGGAGGCGTTTACGGGCCCGGTGCTGTCGAGCACCTTTGCTTCGTAAGACTGATCCCGGACTTCCAGGCGTATGTCTTTGGACCAGCCCGGCAATTGTTTAAGGCTGTGCAACGCCAGGGTTTCGGTGTCCGGATTGCGCACCGAGTCCAGCTCAAGCCCTTCGAAGGCGCGGGCGATGCGCAGTTCCTGTCTGGCCAGTTTCGCCAGTTCCTGTTGTCGTTCCGGCCATTTTCCTTCGCCGATCGCCAACAGTTCCGAGCCGGTGGCCGTGTTCAGCAGTTCCTCGGTGATTCTGGCGGGTAACTGCGGCTCGTGCAGGGCTACGTTCTTTGCCAAGGGCTCATCGCGATGTTGAAGCGCTTGATAGCGTGCTTCGAAAAGCACGGTGCGTTGCTGTCGAGCGATCTGCGCGAGCCTGGCTCTGAGTGTGCGCGCGCGTCTGTCGAGGGCGAACATCTCGCCGAAATCTTCTCCCAGCAGCGTGTTGATTTCTGGCTCGCTGAGGGTTTGCAGCAGCGTCTTGAGCAAATCGCCACCTGCCAGCCTATCCTGGCGCAGCTCAGTCAGCGGCAGACGTTCATCGGTAGCGGATTGCCATGCGATCTCCCCTTGATCGTTGATAAAACGCAATCGTTTATTGGCCGGCCACAGGTTGTGTTCCTTGAGAAGCTGGAGCTGGGTCAGCGGATCCGCGCCCAGATAATCCGCGGGCCTGTCGCTGGCGATCCGGTCGATGAAACCTAGCAGGTCCTGATCGATCTTGAAGCGTTGGATGCTGTCGGCCAGCAGTGGCGGCAAGGGTTCCTGGTTCACGTGCATTTTGCGTAACGCGTCTTGCGGATAACCGCTGACCTTGAGTATTTGCTCGCGCCGGGCGGGGGAAAATGATTCGACGCTATGGCCGATGCGTTGTAATGCGGTGGCGGTGTCCCATTCCAGCGGTTGTTCGAGTTCGGTGTAAAACGCACCTTCGCCGTTATGGCGCACGATCGGCTGGTAAGCATCGGGCCGCGTCGGGTGTTCGATGCGGAACTTGCCGGGGTGCTCATGCTGGCTGATGGCGTAATGGGTCTGATCGATGGTCACCAGCCGCTTGCCCTGGTGCCAGTGCACGCCCTGATGGTCCGGCGTGGATCCTTTGGGGGGCACGGCTTGACGTGCATAGACTTTCAGATCCGGTTTCCAGTAAAGGGTTTTGCCGTTGCGCAGTTTGACGGCCTGGAACCGATCAATGAATGACACAACGCTTGCTGGCAAAACCTTCGGCAGTTCTGTCATGGCAATCCTTGCGCCGAGCCCGAAGGCCCCCAGCTGGATCAATGATTCCAATGCTGTGAAAAAGTGTTCGGCGGCTTCGGTGGTCAAACCTTCGGACCAATCGACAATCCATTCGAAGGCCTCGTCGAGAAACTGATAGGCCATATAGGCCATCATCATTTCCCCGAGAAACGGGACAAAGGGCATCAAGACAAACGAGGCGATCTCGAGGATCGATGATGCCACCTTGACGAAAGAGTCCCAGAGGGCCCAGCGGGCGTTGCTGTCGACCGTGGCGGTGGCGACGGCAATGACCGCTGCATCATTGAGGATCTTGTTCAGTTTGCGTTGATAGAGGTGCTCCCATAGTTCTGTGGTGATGGGGGTGACGGCAAACTGCAGTTTGGGTTTGTCGATGGGAGTGTCCCGCCAGGCGGGCAGCTGGCTTCCCGCTTGCGGCTTATGCCATGTCACCTTGCTCAGGCGGCGGCTCAGCTCGGAGAAGAAATGCCCCCGTTGCTCATGGGCCACGAAACGGCTGAAAAAACGCTGGTAGTCGGTCGAGCGCAACTGGCGGGTCAGTTCTTTCATCATTTCGGTGGGCGAGGCGTATTCCTTGACGGGATGGTCAGGATCATCCGGTACATAAGCCACCACCCTGGCCGATGCCCCTGCCTGTTCCAGATCCGGTGCGAAAACCACGATGCCCGTCAGTGTGGCCGACATCATCGTCAAGTCGTGGCTTCGCACCGCATGCCCGTTCAGTCGCATACCTTGCAAGCCGTCGAGCAGGCCGCCGATCAGGCGTAAATAGTCTTCGCCAAGATCTCCATTCATCCGCGCCATCCGCAATGCGGCCTGCAAGGCGGCTTTCTGACTTTCGTTAATCTTGTGCCGCAATACAGCCGCGGCGACCGGACTGGATATCGCCAGGTTCTCTTCAAGGTAGGTTTTGTAGCGGGCACCGATATCCAGTTCCCGGCACAGACGGGTGAAGGCCGGGATGCTGATTTTGGCGTTGACCTGCGCCAGCGTCTCGAATTGCCCCGTCGGGGACGGTTTGGTGATAAAGGATGAACCGGTCTCGTAGGCACCTTCGCGGGTTTCCTTCTCTTCGAAGTTGTGCAGCGCCGCTTCCACCAACGATACCGTCCAGGTTCGGGTGCCGGTGGTGAGCGGGAAACCGGGTGTCGTCACGGGTATGTAGAGGCGCAGGAAGGTTTGCGTAACCTCCAGATCCACGCCAAATCGCTCCTTCAACGCCGCGGTGAGCAAAGGCATGGCAAAGGCGTTGGCGTCTTGCAGGTGTTCCAGTTTCTGATCGACAGCGTTCTGTGCCGTCATGTGGGTGGCGATGGCGGCTCTCAACTCATCGTGCTGCGCCCGCGGCGCGGTCTTGATCCTGTCGGTGACAGGGCGCCGGTTGTTCTTCAGCGCTTCGCGCCGGGCAGAAGAGGCCTTGCCAAGCCATTCGGGGATGGCATTCCTTAGCGGCTCATAGTGCGAGGCAGGATTTAGCGGTGCAGGGCCGTCTCCGTCCCGGGGCGTGACAACAGGCGGATGCCCGGTCGATGTTTGCATGGGGGTGAATCCTTGAACGTCTATAGAAACGTCAAGCAAATCAAAATGCGCAAAGCCAGGTGCGGTACATATGTATGGCAGGGACAGCTTCTCGAATTGATATGCTGCGGGCCTGCTGCAATTGCCGGCGACAGTTTAAACTGCGCCTTTGCGACCCTATTTGTCGCATTGCCGTAAACCCGGGCAAAACCTGTGTTCGCGCTATAAGAAGTTGTCGCTTGGCGGCAAGGCCGGGCTGAAAACTGTCCTTACAATCCCCTCATCGCTCGCCAGTTTCAGGCGAGCGTTCCTCTTCAGGAGACTCCGATGTCCGTTGAGCACGCTGCGGTAGAACGCGCCGATTTCGACCAGGTAATGGTTCCCAACTACGCGCCAGCCGCTTTCATTCCTGTGCGTGGCGCCGGTTCCCGTGTTTGGGACCAGTCTGGCCGCGAGCTGATCGACTTCGCCGGCGGGATTGCCGTTAACGTATTGGGCCATGCGCATCCGGCGCTGGTCGCTGCATTGACCGAGCAAGCGAACAAGCTGTGGCACGTGTCCAACGTGTTCACCAACGAGCCGGCCTTGCGCCTGGCCCATAAGCTGGTCGACGCTACTTTTGCCGAGCGTGTGTTCTTCTGCAACTCTGGCGCCGAAGCCAACGAGGCCGCCTTCAAGCTGGCCCGTCGTGTGGCCCATGACCGTTTCGGTACCGAGAAGTACGAAATCGTTGCCGCGCTCAACAGCTTTCACGGCCGTACCCTGTTCACCGTGAACGTTGGTGGCCAGTCGAAGTACTCTGACGGCTTCGGCCCGAAGATCACCGGCATCACCCACGTGCCTTACAATGATCTGGCCGCGCTGAAAGCCGCTGTTTCCGACAAGACGTGCGCGGTGGTTCTGGAGCCGATCCAGGGCGAAGGCGGCGTATTGCCGGCCGAGCTGTCTTACCTGCAAGGTGCTCGTGAACTGTGCGACGCGCATAACGCGTTGCTGGTTTTCGACGAAGTCCAGACCGGCATGGGCCGCAGCGGCAAGCTGTTCGCCTATCAGCATTACGGCGTGACCCCAGACATCCTGACCAGCGCCAAGAGCCTGGGCGGCGGTTTCCCGATTGCCGCGATGCTGACCACCGAAGACCTGGCCAAACACCTTGTCGTCGGTACCCACGGCACCACGTATGGCGGTAACCCGCTGGCGTGCGCTGTTGCTGAAGCGGTGATCGATGTGATCAACACGCCAGAAGTGCTGAACGGCGTCAATGCCAAGCACGACAAGTTCAAGACCCGTCTTGAGCAGATCGGCGAGAAGTATGGCCTCTTCACTGAAGTCCGCGGTCTGGGCCTGCTGCTCGGTTGCGTGCTGAGCGATGCCTGGAAAGGCAAGGCCAAAGACATCTTCAACGCCGCCGAGCGTGAAGGCCTGATGATTCTGCAAGCCGGCCCTGACGTGATTCGTTTCGCGCCAAGCCTGGTGGTTGAAGACGCCGATATCGATGCCGGTCTGGACCGCTTCGAACGCGCCGCGGCGAAGCTGACGCAAGCCTGATTCATACAGTGCTCCTCAGCGCCTATCGTAATAGATAGGCGTTGAGATTATTTCCTGTGCCGGGCCTGCCCGGCATTTTTTTCCCCGAGTTGGCGCAATTCGCCAACCTGATGTTAAGAAAGGAGTGACACCATGCTGGTGATGCGCCCCGCGCAAATGGCTGATCTGGGCGAGGTACAGCGTCTGGCTGCGGACAGCCCGATTGGTGTCACTTCCTTGCCGGATGACGTTGAACGCCTGAGCGACAAGATCGCGGCAAGCGAAGCCTCGTTTGCCGCCGAAGTCAGCTTCAACGGTGAAGAGAGCTATTTCTTCGTCCTCGAAGACACCGCCACCGGCAAGCTGGTCGGCTGTTCGGCCATCGTTGCCTCGGCCGGTTATTCCGAGCCGTTCTACAGCTTTCGTAACGAAACGTTCGTGCACGCCTCCCGCGAGCTGAAGATTCACAACAAGATCCACGTGCTCTCCCAGTGCCACGACTTGACCGGCAACAGCTTGCTGACCAGTTTCTACGTGAAGCCGGAGTTGGTGGGTTCGCCTTGGGCCGAGCTCAATTCCCGTGGTCGCCTGTTGTTCGTGGCCAGCCATCCGGAGCGCTTTGCCGATTCGGTGGTGACCGAGATCGTCGGTTACAGCGACGAAAACGGCGACTCGCCGTTCTGGGATGCCATCGGTCGCAACTTCTTCGACCTCAACTACGCCGAAGCCGAGCGTCTGTGTGGCCTGAAAAGCCGCACATTCCTGGCCGAGCTGATGCCGCATTACCCGATCTACGTGCCGTTGCTGCCGGACTCCGCACAAGAGGCGATGGGCCAGGTGCACCCACGGGCGCAGATCACTTTCGACATCCTGATGCGCGAAGGCTTCGAGACCGATCACTACATCGACATTTTCGACGGTGGCCCGACTCTGCACGCCCGTGTCTCGGGGATCCGTTCGATCGCCCAGAGCCGTGTGGTGCCGGTGAAGATCGGTGAGCCGGTCAAAGGTGCCGGTCGTCAATATCTGGTGGCCAACGCCCAGTTGCAGGATTACCGCGCCGTTTTGCTTGAGCTCGATTACGCGCCAGGCAAACCCGTAACCCTGGATCTTGAAGCGGCCGAAGCCTTGGGCGTCGGTGAAGGTGCCAGCGTGCGCCTGGTGGCGGTTTAACGCCTGCTGCTATGCCTATAAAGAATGAATGCTTAGTAAAGCAGCGAGTTTCACGGGTGGCGTCAGCGGCCCGTTTGAGGAGATAGCATGATCGTTCGTCCCGTACGCAGCAGCGATTTACCCGCTCTGATCGACCTGGCCCGCAGCACCGGCACCGGCCTGACCACCTTGCCGGCCAACGAAGAGCGTCTGGCCCATCGGGTCGGCTGGGCCGAGAAGACCTTCCGCGGCGAAGCCGGGCGGGGCGATGCGGACTACCTGTTCGTACTCGAAGACGACAACGGCCGCGTGGTGGGCATTTCCGCCATTGCTGGCGCCGTCGGCCTGCGTGAGCCCTGGTACAACTTCCGGGTCGGCCTGACGGTCAGCGCCTCGCAAGAACTGAACATCTACCGCGAAATTCCGACGCTGTTCCTGGCCAACGACCTGACCGGCAACTCTGAGCTGTGCTCGCTGTTCCTGCACGCCGATTTCCGCAATGGCCTAAACGGCCGCATGCTGGCCAAGGCGCGGATGCTGTTCATCGCCGAGTTCCCGCAACTGTTCGGCAACAAGATCATCGCCGAAATGCGCGGTGTGTCCGATGACGCCGGGCGTTCGCCGTTCTGGGAAAGCCTGGGCCGGCACTTCTTCAAGATGGAGTTCAGCCAGGCCGATTACCTCACTGGCGTGGGCAACAAGGCGTTCATCGCCGAACTGATGCCGAAATTCCCGCTGTACACCTGCTTCCTGTCGCCAGACGCGCGCAACGTGATCGGCCAGGTTCACCCGGATACCGAGCCGGCCCTGTCGATGCTCAAGAGTGAAGGTTTCAGCTATCAAGGCTACGTCGACATCTTCGATGCCGGCCCAGCGGTGGAATGCGAAACCACCAAGATCCGCGCAGTGCGTGACAGCCAGGCGCTGGTGCTGGCCATCGGCACCCCGGGTGACGATGCCACGCCGTTCCTGATTCATAACCGCAAGCGCGAAGACTGCCGGATCACTGCCGCACCAGCACGCTTCGCCGCCGGCACTTTGGTGGTCGATCCGCTGACCGCCAAACGTCTTCAACTCAACGCCGGCGATCAAGTGCGCGCCGTGCCGTTGTCCGCTGCTCGGGAGTCGAAATAATGAATTCGCTATACATCGCCGGTGAATGGCTGGCTGGCCAGGGCGAAAGCTTCCAATCGGTAAACCCGGTGACCCAGCAAGTGCTGTGGGCCGGCGAAGGTGCCACGGCCGGTCAGGTCGAGTCGGCTGTGCAAGCTGCGCGTCAGGCGTTCCCGGGCTGGGCCCGTCGTACCCTGGAAGAGCGCATCAGCGTGCTGGAAGCCTTTGCCGCTGCGTTGAAGAATCACGCTGACGAGCTGGCTCGCACCATCGGTGAAGAAACCGGCAAACCCCTGTGGGAGGCGGCGACTGAAGTCACCAGTATGGTCAACAAGATTGCCATCTCGGTGCAGAGCTACCGCGAACGTACCGGCGAGAAGAGCGGCCCGCTGGGCGACGCCACGGCGGTGTTGCGTCACAAGCCACACGGTGTGGTGGCAGTGTTTGGTCCTTACAACTTCCCCGGCCACTTGCCGAACGGTCACATCGTACCGGCGCTGCTGGCCGGTAACAGCGTGCTGTTCAAACCGAGTGAGCTGACCCCGAAAGTCGCTGAGCTGACGGTCAAGTGCTGGATCGAAGCCGGTCTGCCGGCTGGCGTGCTGAACCTGCTGCAAGGCGCTCGCGAAACCGGTATCGCCCTGGCGGCGAACCCGGGCATCGACGGTCTGTTCTTCACCGGTTCCAGCCGTACCGGCAATCACCTGCACCAGCAGTTTGCCGGTCGTCCGGACAAGATCCTCGCGCTGGAAATGGGCGGTAACAACCCGCTGGTGGTGGATCAGGTCGCGGACCTCGATGCCGCCGTTTACACCATCATTCAGTCGGCATTCATTTCTGCCGGTCAGCGATGCACTTGTGCCCGTCGCTTGCTGGTGCCGCAAGGCGCCTGGGGCGATACGCTGCTGGCGCGTCTGGTGGCGGTCAGCTCGACGATTGAAGTCGGTGCGTTCGATCAGCAGCCAGCGCCGTTCATGGGCTCGGTGATTTCACTCGGCGCAGCGAAAGCGCTGATGGATGCGCAAGAACATCTGCTGGCCAACGGCGCCGTGGCGCTGTTGGAAATGACTCAGCCCCAGGCCCAGGCAGCCTTGCTGACCCCAGGTATTCTGGACGTGACGGCGGTTGCCGATCGCCCGGACGAAGAGCTGTTCGGTCCACTGCTGCAAGTGATCCGCTACGCTGATTTTGAAGCGGCGATCGCTGAAGCCAACGACACCGACTATGGTCTGGCGGCCGGTCTGCTGTCGGACTCCGAAGCGCGTTATCAGCAGTTCTGGCTGGAAAGCCGCGCCGGTATCGTCAACTGGAACAAGCAGCTGACCGGTGCTGCGAGCAGCGCACCCTTCGGCGGTGTCGGCGCCTCGGGTAACCATCGCGCCAGCGCCTACTACGCCGCAGATTACTGCGCGTACCCGGTGGCCTCGCTGGAAACCCCGAGCCTGGTGTTGCCAGCGGCCCTGACGCCCGGCGTGAAAATGGCGTAACGCCCAATCGCGGGCAAGCCCGCTCCCACAAGGTCTGCGTGGAACACAAAATCTGTGAACACTGCTGAACCTGTGGGAGCGGGCTTGCCCGCGATGGCCGCGACACGGTCGCACTGAACAGTTAGTTACTGATGCCTAAAAAAACAGATTCTCGTGGAGCCTCGCTGATGAAATCCTATGAAGTCAATTTTGACGGTCTAGTGGGGCCGACCCATAACTACGGCGGCCTGTCCTACGGCAACGTCGCGTCCCAGAGCAACAGCCAGCAGTCTTCGAACCCGAAGGAAGCCGCGCTGCAAGGCCTGGCGAAGATGAAAGCGCTGATGGAAATGGGCTTTCAGCAAGGCGTTTTGGCGCCACAAGAACGTCCGGACGTAGCCGCACTGCGCCGCCTGGGTTTCAGCGGTACCGATGCTCAGGTGATTGAGCGCGCTGCCAAAGATGCCATGCCGCTGCTGGTTGCCAGTTGCTCGGCGTCGAGTATGTGGGTGGCCAACGCCGCCACGGTCAGCCCGAGCGCCGACACCGCGGATGGCCGTGTGCATTTCACTGCCGCCAACCTGAACTGCAAATACCATCGCAGCATCGAACACCCGACCACCAGTCGCGTACTGGGGGCGATGTTCGCCGATCAGAAGCACTTTGCTCACCACGCCGCATTGCCGGCCGTGGCGCAGTTCGGTGACGAAGGCGCGGCCAACCACACCCGTTTCTGCCGTGACTACGGTGAAGCCGGCGTTGAGTTTTTCGTGTTCGGTCGCAGCGCGTTCGACACCCGTTACCCGAATCCGCAGAAATACCCGGCACGCCAGACGCTCGAAGCGTCCCAGGCCGTCGCGCGTCTGCACGGTCTGAGCGATGACGGCGTGGTCTATGCCCAGCAGAACCCTTCGGTGATCGATCAGGGCGTGTTCCACAACGACGTGATCGCGGTGGGTAACGGCGAAGTGTTGTTCTATCACGAGGACGCCTTCCTCGACACCGAGCAGATGCTCGCTGAACTGCACGGCAAACTCGCAAAGGTCGGTGGGAAATTTCAGTCAATCTGCGTACCGCGTTCCGCGGTCACCGTTGAAGACGCTGTTCGTTCCTACCTGTTCAATAGCCAGCTGCTGTCGCGTCCTGACGGCTCCATGCTATTGATCGTGCCGGAAGAATGCCGTGGCAACGAGCGTGTCTGGCAGTACCTGCAAGGCCTGACCAGCTCTGGCGGCCTGATCCGCGAAGTGAAAGTTTTCGATCTCAAGCAGAGCATGCAGAACGGCGGTGGCCCGGCTTGCCTGCGGTTACGCGTCGCACTCAACGAAACCGAACTGGCGGCCGTCAACCAAGGGGTTATCATGACGGCACCGTTGTACGGCACATTGACCGAATGGGTCGACAAGCACTACCGCGACCGCATGACCGAAAACGATCTGGCGGACCCGCAATTGTTGCTTGAGTGCCGGACGGCACTGGATGAACTGACGCAAATCCTTAAACTGGGCGCGGTTTATCCATTCCAGATCAATTGAAAGTCGGCGCATGAATTGAATGCGCCGCGCTATCTCCAGACGAGAGCGTAAAACATGAGCGATACCCTGCAGCTGATCCTTGAAGACACCGACGGCACGCAACTGGAAACTTCCTGCACCCGCGTCGCGGTCATGTGGCAAGGCAAAGAGCTGTGGATCCAGCAGGACGGCCGCGGCCAGTTGCTGATCGGCGTGGACGTCGAAGAAGGTGACGCTGAATACGCCAACCTGCTGCTGCGCCCATTGGCGACTAATCTGGTAAGTCTGCAACTGGAGATGGAACCGGCCGACGTCGGTGATGATGAGGACCACGTACACGGCCCGGATTGCAATCACGACCACTAAGGAAACCGCTCTATGCTCGCCCTCGGCAAACTGCTTGAACTGACCCTCGCCGGCCGCGAACCGGCGGAGAAGACTCAACTGACTGTCGAAGGCGTGCGGATGCGCTGGTTGAGCGAAGGTGCGCTGGAAGTCCGGCCACCTGAGGCTCGCGACAACGGCCTGGACCTGCTGCTCTCAGCCGGCATCCATGGCAACGAAACAGCACCGATCGAGCTGCTTGATCGCCTGTTGCATGACATCGCCCGCGGTGATTTGAAGCCGCGTGCACGTATTCTGTTCCTGTTCGGCAATCCCGAGGCTATTCGTCGCGGTGAGCGTTTCATCGAGCAGGATGTCAATCGGCTGTTCAATGGCCGGCACGAACAAACCAGCGGTTCCGAGGCCTTGCGCGCTTGTGAACTGGAGCGGCTGGCGGCGACTTTCTTCAGCCTGCCGGACCGCAATCGCCTGCATTACGATCTGCACACGGCGATCCGTGGCTCGAAAATCGAGCAGTTTGCCCTGTATCCCTGGAAAGAAGGTCGTCAGCATTCACGCCAGGAGCTGGCTCGCCTGCGCGCCGCCGGCATGGAAGCGGTGCTGCTGCAGAACAAACCCTCCATCGTCTTCAGCTCCTACACCTACGATAAGCTCGATGCCGAGTCCTTCACCCTGGAGCTGGGCAAGGCCCGGCCGTTCGGGCAGAACGATGGGGTCAACGTTAGCCTTCTTGAAACCCGCCTGAAGCAGATCATCGAAGGCACCGAGCCGCCGATGACCGACGAAGGGCTGGATGGTTTGAAGTTGTTCAGCGTCGCACGGGAAGTCATCAAGCACAGCGATAGCTTCCGCCTGAACCTGCCGGCGGATATTGAAAACTTTTCGGAGTTGAAAGTGGGGTATGTGCTGGCCGAGGATATCGCCAATACCCGCTGGGTCATCGAAGAGATGGGCGCCCGGATCATCTTCCCGAACCCCAAGGTCAAGAACGGCCTGCGCGCCGGCATCCTGATCGTGCCCACCACCGACGAAAACCTCGCCTGACCCGATCTTAGGTACGACATAAACCCTTGTGGGAGCGGGCTTGCCCGCGATAGCGGTGTATCAGTCAACATAGTCTTCGACTGACACTCCGTATCGCGGGCAAGCCCGCTCCCACAGGTTTTATTGGTGTCTAGACGGCTAATGCGCGAGGCTCGCTGCGGCGCAACGCCCGCATCTTGTGCAGCGTATCCGCGCAAGTCTTCGCCGCTTCCTGACCTTTATGCACGAAATGCTCGAAGAAGAACTTCTGATGTTCTTCACCGGCATGGAAGTGGTGCGGGGTCAAAACCACCGAAAACACCGGTACTTCAGTTTCCAGCTGAACCTGCATCAGGCCGCTGATCACTGACTGGGCGACGAATTCGTGGCGATAGATGCCGCCGTCGACCACCAGGCCCGCCGCGACGATGCCGGCATAACGGCCGGACTTGGCCAGCAGTTTGGCATGCAGCGGAATTTCAAAGGCGCCGCCGACTTCGAAGAAATCGATGTCTGACTCCTGATAACCCTGAGCAATCATTTCGGTGACGAAGCCTTTACGGCTCTGATCAACGATTTCCTTGTGCCAGCAGGCCTGGATGAACGCGACGCGCTCGCCCTGATGGTTTTTGCTTTTGCTATCGATTGCGGTGGGTTGCATGTTCTGACTCCTGTTTGTGTGAAAAACAGGGCGTTATGAATCGAATGGGATTTAAGGGTACGCATGCTCGCATAAGCGGCAGGCGGCCCTTTGGCGTCAATCCCGTTCTCTCTTCATCCGGACTATGACCGTCGGCCCCGGGATCACACCGGGTCTGCTGACCTTGTCGTCATCACAGCCATTGCCGTGCCTGCCGCCAAGCGCTCGCGGGCTATGCGCATTGCGCGCAATTACCGCCGGTGGGGAGTTGCACCCCGCCCTGAGAACGTTTTGCCGCCCGTTTGTTTGGCGGCGAAGCGTTTTTAACACATATTTCTCACCTATGCATTGCTGCTATCTGATGATTGTTATCGACTTTTTCGTTGGCATAACCAGCCTTTTCCTGGAACAAGGCTTGATTATTCGCCGAGATGGCCGCAGTAATTCCATCCTGAAAGGGGATTTCCCTGCTTACCGAGGCCAGATTCATGAGCGTTATCGATCTTCGCAGCGACACCGTCACCCAACCGACCGCAGGGATGCTCGACGCGATGGCCAATGCGGCCACCGGTGACGACGTTTATGGCGAAGATCCGACGGTCAATCGTCTGGAAGCCGAGCTGGCAAAGCGACTGGGTTTTGCCCAGGCACTGTTTGTTCCGACGGGCACCATGAGCAACTTGCTGGGCCTGATGGCCCACTGCGATCGCGGTGATGAATACATTGTCGGACAACAGGCTCACACCTATAAGTACGAAGGTGGCGGCGCGGCGGTACTCGGTTCGATCCAGCCGCAGCCGCTGGAAGTGCAGGCCGATGGTTCGCTGGACCTGGCGCAGGTCGCCGCCGCGATCAAGCCGGACGACTTCCACTTTGCCCGCACCCGTTTGCTGGCGCTGGAAAACACCATGCAGGGCAAGGTTCTGCCGCTGGAGTATCTGGCCCAGGCTCGCCGCTTCACTCGTCAGCATGGCCTGGCGCTGCATCTGGATGGTGCGCGGCTCTACAACGCGGCGGTCAAGCTGGGTATCGATGCCCGGGAAATCACTCAGCATTTCGATTCGGTGTCGGTTTGCCTGTCCAAAGGCCTGGGCGCGCCGATCGGTTCGGTGCTGTGCGGCTCGGCCGAGTTGATTGCCAAGGCGCGTCGTCTGCGCAAGATGGTCGGCGGCGGCATGCGCCAGGCCGGGATTCTCGCCGCGGCAGGGCTTTATGCGCTGGATAACAATATTCAGCGCTTGGCTGATGACCATGCCAATGCACAAATGCTGGCCGAAGGCCTGCGAACGGCGGGCTATGAGGTCGAGCCGGTGCAGACCAACATGGTTTACGTGCAAATGGACGACAAGGCCGAAGCGATCAAGGCCTTCGCCGCGACACGCGGGGTCAAGCTCAGCGCTGCCGGTCGTCTGCGAATGGTCACGCACATGGACGTCAGTCGTGCGCAAATCGAGCAAGTCGTCGCCACATTTGCCGACTTTTCTCACAACTGACCGTGTTAGCCGTCCAATTGACTGTTTGTAACGTACAAACACACTGTACCTAGTCACTAACGCCGATATAATGCGGCCCTTTGCCGTCGCTTCGTCTGTTGACGTTTCGCACAGGCCTTTGGCCGCAGCCTCCGTGGAAGAACCTAATGAAAAGCGCAGAAATCCGTGAAGCCTTCCTTCGCTTCTTCGAAGAGCAAGGCCACACCCGTGTAGCCTCCAGCTCTTTGATTCCGGGCAACGACCCAACCCTGCTGTTCACTAACGCGGGGATGAACCAGTTCAAGGACTGCTTTCTGGGCCAGGAAAAGCGCGCGTACACCCGCGCTGTAAGCAGCCAGAAATGCGTGCGCGCCGGCGGCAAGCACAACGACCTGGAAAACGTCGGTTATACCGCCCGTCACCACACCTTCTTCGAAATGCTGGGTAACTTCAGCTTCGGTGATTATTTCAAGCGTGACGCCATCACCTACGCCTGGAACTTCCTGACCTCCGAGAAGTGGCTGAACCTGCCGAAAGAAAAGCTCTGGGTCACCGTCTACGCCAGCGATGACGAGGCGTACGACATCTGGACCAAAGACATCGGCGTGCCAGCCGAGCGCATGGTTCGCATCGGCGACAACAAAGGCGCGCCGTACGCTTCCGACAACTTCTGGACCATGGGCGATACCGGCCCGTGCGGCCCGTGCACCGAGATTTTCTATGATCACGGCGCCGACATCTGGGGTGGCCCACCGGGCTCGCCGGAAGAGGACGGTGACCGTTACATCGAGATCTGGAACAACGTATTCATGCAGTTCAACCGCACCGCCGATGGTGTGTTGCACCCGTTGCCAGCGCCGTCGGTGGACACCGGCATGGGCCTGGAGCGGATCAGTGCCGTGCTGCAGCACGTTCACTCGAACTATGAAATCGACCTGTTCCAGAGCCTGCTGAGCGCATCGGCCAAAGCCATCGGTTGCACCAACGACGCTCAGGCTTCGCTGAAAGTCGTGGCTGACCACATTCGTTCGTGCGGCTTCCTGATTGCCGACGGCGTGCTGCCGTCCAACGAAGGTCGCGGTTATGTGCTGCGCCGGATCATTCGTCGCGCCTGCCGTCACGGCAACAAACTGGGCGCCAAGGGCAGCTTCTTCTACCAGATCGTTGCGGCGTTGGTCGCCGAGATGGGCGAAGCGTTCCCTGAGCTGAAATCCCAACAGGCGCACATCGAGCGCGTCCTGAAAGCCGAAGAAGAGCAATTCGCCAAGACCCTGGAGCAAGGCCTGAAGATCCTCGAGCAGGATCTGGCCGAACTCAAAGGCGACGTGGTTCCGGGCGATGTAGTGTTCAAGCTTTACGACACTTACGGCTTCCCGATGGACCTGACCGGCGACATCGCTCGCGAGCGCAGCCTGACCATCGACGAAGAAGGTTTCGAGCGCGAAATGGAAGCCCAGCGCGTCCGTGCTCGCTCCGCCAGTTCCTTCGGCATGGACTACAACAGCCTGGTCAAGGTTGATGTGGCCACCGAATTCACCGGTTACACCGCTCACAGCGGTTCCGCCAAAATCGTTGCTCTCTATAAAGACGGGCAATCGGTTGACGTACTGAGCGAAGGCGAAGAGGGCGTGGTCGTTCTCAATCAGACGCCGTTCTATGCGGAATCCGGTGGTCAGATTGGTGATTGCGGCTTCCTCCAGGCTGGCGCTGCGCGTTTCGACGTGCGCGACACTACCAAGACCGGCGGTGCGTTCCTGCACCACGGTGTGCTGGATTCGGGCAGCCTGATCGTAGGTGCTCCGGTGGAGACTCATGTCGATGCCGAAGTGCGTCACGCGACGTCGCTGAACCACTCGGCGACCCACTTGCTGCACGCCGCATTGCGCCAGGTACTGGGCGAGCACGTTCAGCAGAAAGGTTCGTTGGTCGACAGTCAGCGTCTACGCTTTGACTTCAGCCATTTCGAGGCGATCAAGCCTGAGCAGTTGAAGGCGCTGGAAGACATCGTCAACGCCGAGATTCGCAAGAATTCCGAAGTTGAAACCGAAGAAACTGACATCGAAACCGCCAAGCAAAAAGGCGCCATGGCGCTGTTCGGCGAGAAGTACGGCGACAACGTTCGCGTGCTGAGCATGGGCGATTTCTCCGTCGAGCTGTGCGGCGGTATTCACGCCAATCGTACCGGCGACATCGGCCTGCTGAAAATCATCAGCGAAGGCGGTGTGGCCTCCGGTGTGCGTCGTATCGAGGCAGTGACCGGCGCAGCGGCTCTGGCCTACTTGAACGCGGCTGAAGAACAACTCAAGGAAGCGGCCAACCTGGTCAAGGGCAGCCGCGATAACCTGATCGACAAGCTGTCGGCTGTGCTAGAGCGCAACCGTCTTCTGGAGAAGCAACTCGAGCAGTTGCAGGCCAAGGCGGCCAGCGCGGCGGGCGACGATTTGTCGGCTTCTGCCCTGGACGTCAAGGGCGTGAAAGTGCTGGCCGTGCGTCTGGACGGTCAGGACGGCAAGGCGCTGCTGGCGCTGGTCGATCAATTGAAAAACAAACTCGGCCGCGCAGTGATCCTGCTCGGCAGTGTCCATGAGGAAAAGGTCGTCCTGGTTGCAGGCGTGACCAAAGACCTGACTGGCCAACTCAAAGCCGGTGATTTGATGAAACAGGCTGCTGCGGCAGTGGGCGGGAAGGGCGGTGGTCGTCCAGACATGGCGCAGGGCGGTGGTACTGACGCTGGCGCACTGGATGCCGCATTGGCCCTGACTGTTCCATTTGTAGAGCAGGGTTTATAAGGCAGTGTGCCTGGCTCGCGGTCTAGTGGCGGGCCAGAACGCTGTTTGAGTGATTATTGGGCGCCCTTCATGGGCAGAGGCGGCTTTGAAATGGCTTTGATCGTACAGAAATTTGGAGGCACCTCAGTCGGCACTGTCGAGAGAATCGAGCAGGTCGCCGACAAGGTTAAGAAATTCCGCGATGCGGGCGATGACCTGGTGGTTGTGCTGTCTGCAATGAGCGGCGAAACCAACCGTCTGATCGATCTGGCCAAGCAAATCAGTGGCGACGGTCAGCCGGTTCCTCGCGAACTGGACGTGATCGTTTCCACCGGTGAGCAGGTGACGATTGCACTGTTGGCCATGGCGCTGATCAAGCGCGGCGTGCCAGCGGTGTCGTACACCGGCAATCAGGTGCGGATTCTGACGGATAGCGCGCACAATAAAGCGCGTATCTTGCAGATTGATGACCAGAAGATTCGCGGTGACTTGAAGGCCGGTCGTGTGGTGGTTGTCGCTGGTTTCCAGGGCGTCGACGAGCACGGCAATATCACCACCCTCGGTCGTGGCGGTTCCGACACCACCGGCGTGGCGCTGGCAGCAGCCCTGAAGGCTGACGAATGCCAGATCTACACCGACGTCGACGGCGTCTACACCACCGACCCGCGTGTGGTGTCCGTGGCTCAGCGCCTGGACAAGATCACCTTTGAAGAGATGCTGGAAATGGCCAGCCTCGGTTCCAAGGTGTTGCAGATCCGTGCGGTGGAATTCGCCGGCAAGTACAACGTTCCGCTGCGCGTACTGCACAGCTTCAAGGAGGGTCCGGGCACCCTCATTACTATTGATGAAGAGGAAACCATGGAACAGCCGATCATTTCCGGCATCGCTTTCAACCGCGATGAAGCCAAGCTGACCATCCGTGGCGTGCCAGACACCCCGGGCGTGGCGTTCAAGATTCTCGGCCCGATCAGTGCCGCGAACATCGAAGTCGACATGATCGTGCAGAACGTTGCGCACGATAACACCACCGACTTCACCTTCACCGTGCACCGCAACGACTACCAGGCGGCGCAAACCGTGCTGGAAAACACCGCTCGCGAGATCGGTGCCCGCGAAGTCGTTGGCGACACCAAGATTGCCAAGGTCTCGATCGTCGGCGTCGGCATGCGCTCCCACGCAGGTGTGGCCAGCCGTATGTTCGAATCCCTAGCCAAAGAGAGCATCAACATCCAGATGATCTCGACGTCGGAAATCAAGGTGTCCGTGGTGATCGAAGAGAAGTACCTGGAACTGGCTGTGCGCGCTCTGCACACGGCTTTCGAACTGGATGCGCCGGTCCGACAGGGCGAGTAATGCGTATCCCCAAGGGCGCGGTCTGACCGCGCCCTTCGTTTTTTTGAATGGCGCGTACCAAAACTGTTCTTTTGCTCGCGCTAGTCAATACTCAGGCATGTAGGGCTGCGATCGTTCTGGTTGTAGGTCGAATGCCTTTTTTTTGCAGACTGTTGTCCCTGAAATGAAATGCGTGAGGAGAAAGGTATGCTGATTCTGACTCGTCGGTGCGCAGAAAGCCTGATTATTGGTGATGGCGAAATCACCGTGACCGTGCTCGGCGTTAAAGGAAATCAAGTGCGTATCGGTGTCAACGCCCCGAAAGAGGTTGCTGTGCACCGTGAAGAAATTTACCTGCGTATAAAGAAAGAGAAGGACGAAGAACCAAGCCATTAATTTTTATCGTTTTTTATGTTTGCAAACGGGGAAAAGGTTGGTTAAGATACGCCCCGTGTTGCGGAGAGCTGGCCGAGTGGCCGAAGGCGCTCCCCTGCTAAGGGAGTACACCTCAAAAGGGTGTCGGGGGTTCGAATCCCCCGTTCTCCGCCATTATTTGCGTAGTACGTTGTAATCTGGCTTCTTCGGTAAGTTGTTGAAATTACTAGAAAAAGTGCTTTACAAAAAGATTTAACGGCCTATAATGCGCGGCAACAAATGCACTCGTAGCTCAGCTGGATAGAGTACTCGGCTACGAACCGAGCGGTCACAGGTTCGAATCCTGTCGAGTGCACCATTTAAGAGTTGTTTGCAGTAATGTGAATAACTTGGCTTCAACCAGTTGTGATCTGGTATAAAAACACAAATGCACTCGTAGCTCAGCTGGATAGAGTACTCGGCTACGAACCGAGCGGTCACAGGTTCGAATCCTGTCGAGTGCACCATTTAAGAGTTGTTTGCAGTAATGTGAATAACTTGGCTTCAACCAGTTGTGATCTGGTATAAAAACACAAATGCACTCGTAGCTCAGCTGGATAGAGTACTCGGCTACGAACCGAGCGGTCACAGGTTCGAATCCTGTCGAGTGCACCATTTAAGAGTTGTTTGCAGTAATGTGAATAACTTGGCTTCAACCAGTTGTGATCTGGTATAAAAACACAAATGCACTCGTAGCTCAGCTGGATAGAGTACTCGGCTACGAACCGAGCGGTCACAGGTTCGAATCCTGTCGAGTGCACCAAACACCAAAAAGCCCGCGTTTAACGCGGGCTTTTTGCCGTCTGCGATTTGGCTTTTCCTTTGGTACAACCTTTCTCGTCGAACTCGATGTGAGCAGTGCGCCCTCGCTTGTTGTCGTAGCGGTAGCTTGTGGCGGAATTGCGGGTGCTGATCTTGTCGGGCTTGCCGAGAGCGCTTTCGACGTCTTGTTGACTCATGCCTGCGACGATCCTCTGATTGATGATCGCTATGCGGCGTTCTTTCGCACTTAGCAGATTCCCACATTTGTCCCCGGACTGACCCACGACCGTCGGCTCTCTCCTGTGGAATTTCGTACCTGATGTTTCGCGAAACTCGGCTTCTGGCATCAGGGGCGCCACGCTGCCTGGCAGGAACGTGCGTACGTCCTGAACTGAGAGGTTTTCTCCGCTTGTACAGCTCATGGTCGTAAAGGTGATGTGCCCATTGGCGGCTTCGCACCTGTGAACGGTCGTGGCGAGCGCCTGGGGCGGCAGGTAGAGCAGGGCAGTAAGCAAATAACGAGCAATTGATGGCATTCGACGTCCTCCATGACGGTCTCCATCAAGGGTAGTCATTACATTTTCAGGCGGCAGTGTGTTTTCTTTTCAGGATAAGTCGTCGCAGTTTCATGGATCAGGACGATGCTCAGGTTTGTCTCGCAAGCACTTGTTTCAGCCGCGATTTTTTAACGTTTAAAACCGTCAGGCGGTGTTATCATTGCGCCCGTCAGCCCCGCCGGGGCTTGTGGAATACCTCCATGGACTTACCCAGTAGTTACTCAGTACCCCGTTTCTACAATCATGAATTGACTGATTGATCCTTCCGGCGTGCCCCGCTGCTGGGAGTGGAGTTCGCCTATGTCTGAAGTTGAAGTAAAAAAAACGCAGGAAAGCTTGCAGGACCGCCTCGCTCAAGTCGTTGAGCTGCTGCAGCGCCAGCGGGTGGTCGAAGACCTGACTCATCGCCAGGAAGGTCCGCATCACGACCGCGTCGAGAACCTGGTTCACCGGCAAAACCTCGTCGAGTTGCAACGCAAGCTCGATGATCTGCACTCCGCCGACGTTGCCTACATCCTTGAAGCCTTGCCGCTGGACGATCGCCTGACGGTCTGGCAATTGGTCAAGGCTGATCGCGACGGCGACATTCTGCTCGAAGTATCCGATTCGGTTCGTGAAACCCTGATCGCCGACATGGACGATCACGAGCTCTTGGCGGCGGCCAAGGACATGGACGCCGACGAACTCGCTGACCTGGCCTCCGAGCTGCCGCGAGACGTCGTCCACGAGCTGATGGAAACCCTCGATAACCAACAGCGTGAGCGCGTTCGCTCCGCGTTGTCCTATGACGAGGAGCAGGTCGGTGCGCTGATGGACTTCGAGATGGTGACCATCCGTGAGGATGTCAGTCTCGAAGTGGTATTGCGTTACCTGCGCCGTCTCAAGGAGCTACCGAGCCACACCGACAAACTGTTCGTGGTCGATTACGACGGCGTGCTCAAGGGTGTGTTGCCGATCAAGCGTCTGCTGGTCAACGACCCGGAAAAACAGGTTTCGGAAGTCATGGCCAGCGACCCGGTGAGTTTTCATCCGGACGAAGACGCTTACGAGGCCGCTCAGGCGTTCGAACGTTACGACTTGATCTCGGCCCCGGTGGTCGACAAGAACGGCAAGTTGATCGGTCGTCTGACCATCGATGAAATGGTTGACCTGATTCGTGAAGAGAGCGAAAACGAAGTTCTCAACATGGCGGGTCTGCGCGAAGAAGAAGATATTTTCGCGTCAGTCTGGAAGTCCCTGCGTAACCGTTGGGCCTGGCTGGCGGTGAACCTGATCACCGCGTTCATTGCATCCCGGGTGATCGGCCTGTTCGAAGGCTCTATCGAGAAACTGGTCGCACTTGCGGCATTGATGCCGATAGTCGCCGGTATCGGTGGCAACTCGGGTAACCAGACGATCACCATGATCGTTAGGGCCATGGCGCTGGATCAGGTCAGTACCGGCAATACGTCGCGGCTGATGCGCAAGGAGTTGGCGGTCGGCTTGATCAATGGTCTGGTCTGGGGCGGCGTGATTGGTGTGGTGGCTTATCTGCTTTATGGCAGTTGGTCACTGGGCGTGGTGATGACTGCCGCGATGACGCTTAACCTGTTGCTTGCAGCATTGATGGGGGTTTTGATTCCGATGACTCTGGCGCGGCTTGGGCGCGACCCGGCAATGGGTGCCAGTGTGATGATCACTGCCATGACCGACAGTGGCGGCTTTTTCATCTTCCTCGGGCTGGCTACGATTTTCCTGCTTTAAAGTCCTGTTTTAAAGGAACCCGCCAATCCAGACTGTGTGAAAACGCCCTGATGAAGGCAAAA
>NZ_JAKWJK010000049.1:0-2370 GCF_031570575.1 Pseudomonas sp. JL3 | reverse complement strand
TCCAGCGCCGTGTGCATGTAACCGCAAATGCGTTGCGCGCCAATGCCCGGCACCGCCTGCACACTCAAGCTGAATCCTTCACCAAGATCGTCCAGCGACAGGATCAACGGATAGTTGGTGCGCTCTTCACCGCTGAGGACTTCAATCCCTTCCCACAATTGCACCGCCTGGCCGGACACAGCTTGCGCGGCGCTGTGCCGATAGTTCAGCAAAGCGCTGAACAGCGGCGTCGGCGCCGCCACGCCGCTGCAACGCTGGGCCAATGCCAACGAGGCATGTTCGTGACCGAGCAATGCCGTCAGTCGTGCATGGGTGGCTTTCACGCCGGCACGCACGTTCTGGCCGCGCATGTCGACCCGCAATGGCAAGGTGTTGATGAACATCCCCAACGCACGGTCGACGCCTTCGCCGCCCTGCATCCGGCCCAGCATCACCGTGCCAAACACAACATCCTCGCGACCTGAAATGCGCCCCAGCACCTGGGCCCACGCCAAGTGGTGCAGGCTCGCGGCGCTCACGCCCAACTGGCGAGCCTGCGCGCGCAGGCGTTGGCACAGGTTGACTTCCACCGCCTGCATTGCTTCTTCAATGTCCTGGCCGTCACTGCGCACATCCTGCACACCGAACGGCAGCGTCGGCTCATTNGCAGGCGTTGGCACAGGTTGACTTCCACCGCCTGCATTGCTTCTTCAATGTCCTGGCCGTCACTGCGCACATCCTGCACACCGAACGGCAGCGTCGGCTCATTGATGTCACCGAGCATCTCGCGGAAGAACGTTTCGTGCTGCTCGGGGCTCACACCGAGTCGGGCCTGGGCTACATAGTTGCGGTACGGCAACGCTTTGCCCAACTGATCCGCCTGACCGAACAAATACGCCTGTACCTCGTGCTGCACCACGTCCAGCGCCGCATGATCGATGGCGATGTGATGGAACAGCAGCATCGCCACCCAGCGCTGGTTGGCAGTGTCCCTGGCGTATGCCAGACGCAGCAACGGTGCCTCGCCGACATCCAGACGGTATTTTCTCGGGTCGAAGCGCTCATGCAATTGTCGCGTGGCTTCGCCATGGCCAGGGTCGATGCTGATTTCTGTCAGCACCAGTCGGGCCTCACGCCAGACCACCTGAACCGGTTCGTCCAGCCCTTCCCAGACCACGCTCGTGCGCAGGATGTCATGCCGGTCGATCACGCTCTGCAACGCCTGGGCAAAATCCTCCAGGCGCTCGCGACTCGCAAAGCCAAACTGCGCTTGCAGCACATAAGGATCACCCTGCCCGGCCGCAAGGTGGTGATAGAGAATGCCTTCCTGCAACGGTGCCAGCGGGTAGATGTCCTGCACGTTACGGGCACCACCGGGCACCATGGCCACCACCCGATCGATCGTCGGTTGGTCCAGACTTGACAGCGGCAGCATCGGCGGCGTGATCCGGGTACATCCATCGGGGATGCCATTGGCCGGAACCTCGATCTCGCCGGCCTTACTCGCGCGATAGTCTCCAGCAGTGATCAGCTCGATCAGCGCGGCCTTGTGTTCGCGCAGCAAGGCGATGATCGCCGGTTCGCTGAGCGACTGTTTCCTGCCGCTCACCACAAGCCGATCGTCCTTGACCGAAAGCTGCACGTCCTTTTCTTTCAGTGTCGCCAATAGCTCAATCACGCTCACAGCATAATCTCCATTCTTTCCGTGGTTGCTGCATATCCCGAGAGCGTGGGCTGCTCGAATAAGGTTCTGACATCCGCTTCCAGACCCGCCTGACGCAAACGCTCCATCAAGCTGACCGCCAGCAACGAATGCCCGCCCAGTTCGAAGAAATGATCGTGACGACCGACGCGGTCCACATTGAGAACTTCTGCCCATAGCTGGGCCAGGGTGATTTCGACTTCACCGATGGGGGCTTCATAGCCACGGGTGATCAGTGCATTGAGGTCCGGTGCCGGCAGTGCCTTGCGGTCGAGTTTGCCGTTGGGGGTCAACGGCAGTGCGTCGAGTCGTACGTAGGCGACCGGCACCATGTAGTCGGGTAACTGCGTTTGCAGGTGTGCGCGCAGGGTGTCGATATCTGGGGTTTCGTCCGCCGAATGCTGGGTGAAGTAAGCGACCAGACGCTTCTCGCCCGGGATGTCTTCGCGGGCCAGGACCACGGTTTCCTTCACCGTCTGGTGTTGCGCGAGTTTGGCTTCGATCTCGCCCAGTTCGATGCGGAAACCACGGATTTTCACCTGATCGTCGTTGCGCCCCAGGTATTCGATGTTGCCGTCCGGCAGGTAGCGGCCGAGGTCGCCTGTTTTGTACATCCGGGCGTTCTGTTCGGTGCTGAACGGATCGCGTAGGAAACGCTCGGCGGTGAGGTCGTCGCGGTTGAGATACCC
>NZ_JAKWJK010000048.1:0-2560 GCF_031570575.1 Pseudomonas sp. JL3 | reverse complement strand
CCCGTGAAGCGAATGCACAGACGCAGCTGGTCAACATGTACGGCATCACCGAAACGACGGTGCACGTGACCTACCGTGCGCTGGAAGCGGCCGATGCGCAGTTGGGCGTGAGCCCGATCGGTGGGCGCATTCCCGATCTGCAACTGTATGTACTGGACGCCCAGCATGAGCCGGTGCCGGTGGGTGTGGTCGGTGAAATGTATGTGGGCGGCGCGGGTGTGGCCCGGGGTTACCTGAATCGTCCCGAACTGAACCGGGAGCGCTTTATTACCGACACCTTCAGCGGGCGCGCGGATGCACGGTTATACAGGACCGGTGACCTCGGCCGCTGGCTGGAGAACGGTGAACTCGAATACCTCGGTCGTAACGACGAGCAAGTGAAAATCCGTGGTTTCCGCATCGAGCTGGGCGAGATCGAGGCGAAGCTGACGGCTTGCGAAAGTGTGCGTGAAGCCGTGGTGATCGCTAGGGAAGACGAACCGGGCGACAAGCGTCTGGTGGCTTATGTGATTGCCGAAGAAGGCGCGCAACTGTCGGTCGCCGAACTGCGCGCCCAGTTGCTGGGCTCGCTGGCCGAGTACATGGTGCCCAGCGCGTTCGTGATGCTTGAAGCGTTCCCGCTGACCGCCAACGGCAAGCTCGACCGCAAGGCACTGCCGACGCCGGACCAGTCGTCAGTGGTGACCCGTGAATACGAAGCCCCGCAAGGCGCGGTTGAGACCGCCATCGCCCGGATCTGGCAGGACCTGCTGAAGATCGAGCAGGTCGGTCGACATGACAATTTCTTTGAGCTGGGTGGCCACTCGCTGCTGGCGGTGAAGTTGATCGAGCGCATGCGCCAGGTCGACCTGAGCGCCGATGTGCGCGTCTTGTTTGGCCAGCCCACACTGGCGGCGCTGGCCGCCGCAGTCGGCGGCGGTGCTGAAGTCGTGGTACCGCTCAACGCCATCCCGCACGGCTGCACGCGGATTACCCCGGACATGTTGCCGCTGGCCGATCTGGATCAGAACGCCATCGACCGGATCGTCGCAACGGTACCGGGCGGGGTTGCCAATGTGCAGGATATCTATGCGCTGGCGCCGTTGCAGGAAGGCATTCTTTACCATCACCTTGCAGCGACGCAGGGTGACCCCTACGTGCTGCAGGTGTTGTTCGGCTTTGACAGTCGTGAGCGGGTGGAAGCCTTCACCCATGCCTTGCAGAGCGTGGTGTCGCGGAACGATATCCTGCGCACCAGCATGGTGTGGCAAGGCCTGGACGCACCCGTGCAAGTGGTATGGCGCCATGCGACGTTGGCGCTTGAGGAAATCGAGACGGATCCGGCCGCGGGCGATGTCGTGAGGCAGCTGCACCATCGTTTCGATCCGCGTCATTACCGTCTGGATATTGCTCAGGCACCGTTAATGCGGATGGCCTATGCACAAGACACGGCGAATGAGCGTTGGGTCGGTATCTTGTTGTTCCACCACATGGCGCTGGACCACACAGCCCTTGAAGTCGTGGTGCACGAAATGCAGGCCAGCCTGTTGGGCCAGTCGGAGCAGCTTGCTCCCGCCGTGCCGTACCGTAACCATGTGGCGCAGGCGCGGTTGGGCGTGAGTGATGAGCAACACGAAGCGTTTTTCCGCGACATGCTCGGTGATATCGATGAGCCGACGCTGCCCTTTGGTCTGCAGGATGTGCAGGGCGACGGCAGTGGTGTCGAGGAAGTGCAACAACGAGTGGCGGCCAAGCTCGGCCAGCGCCTGCGGGTACAGGCGCGTCAGCTCGGTGTCAGCGCGGCAAGCCTGGTCCATCTGGCCTGGGCACAAGTGGTCGGCCGTGTGTCGGGCCGCGAAGAAGTGGTGTTCGGCACCGTACTGATGGGCCGGATGCAAGGTGGCGAAGGGGCCGACCGTGCACTGGGGATGTTCATCAATACTTTGCCGTTGCGCATCAGCGTGGGTGCGCAAGGGGTGCGCGCCGGGGTCAGGACGACCCATGCGCGGCTATCGGCCTTGCTGGGGCACGAACATGCCTCGCTGTCCCTGGCCCAGCGTTGCAGTGGCGTGCCGGCTTCGCTGCCACTGTTCAGCACCTTATTGAATTACCGGCACAGCGCGGCTGAAACCGCATCCGACCAGGCAATCTCGGCCTGGCACGGGATTCACACGCTGAGCATGGAAGAGCGCACCAACTACCCGCTGTGCCTGAATGTGGACGACCTTGGCGAGGACTTCATGCTCACGGCGCAGGCCGTGGTCGAGGTCGGCGCCCGACGTGTCTGCGATTACATGCACACGGCGCTGGAAACCCTGGTGGAGGCGTTGGAACAGGCGCCTGAGTCGGCATTGCGCGAGTTGCCGATTGTGCCGGCAGCGGAACGTGAACAGTTGCTGGTGACGTTCAACGCCACCGAAGCCGACTATCCGCAGGGACAGACTATCCACGGGCTGTTCGAGGCCCAGGTGCAACGCACACCGGACGCTGCGGCGGTGCTGCATGGCAAACAGTGCTTGAGCTATCGCGAGCTGAATGAGCGCGCCAACCGGTTGGCGCATTACCTGCGCGGGCAGGGCGT
>NZ_JAKWJK010000047.1:0-2749 GCF_031570575.1 Pseudomonas sp. JL3 | reverse complement strand
GCCAAACTCGCGCAACACGAGGCGGTGAAGGAAACCGTGGTTCTGGCCCGCGAAGACATCCCGGGCGAGAAGCGTCTGGTGGCGTACTACACAACGCACACGCCGGATACCTCGCCGGACACTGGCGGCCTGCGTGCGCATTTGCAAGCGCAACTGCCGGAGTACATGGTGCCGGCCGCCTACGTGCGACTCGACGCGTTGCCGCTGACCCCCAATGGCAAACTCGACCGCAAGGCTCTGCCGGTGCCGGACAGCGGCGCGTTTGTCACAGGTCTCTATGAAGCCCCCGTGGGAGAAATGGAGATCAGGCTTGCGTCGCTGTGGGCAGAGTTGCTGAAGGTCGAACGTGTCGGCCGCCACGATCATTTCTTTGAACTGGGCGGGCATTCATTGCTGGCGGTGACGCTGATCGAACGCATGCGCAAGGATGGCATGGAGGCCGATGTACGTGTGCTGTTCGGCCAGGCAACACTGGCCCTGGTGGCGGCGGCAGTGGGGCATGTTCAGCGTATCGAAGTGCCCAGGACGAAGATCCCCGCGCTCACGCGCAAACGCCGTATCTGAGCCACATTCAGCGTCAATCCGATGGGGGCAATCCCCATCGGATTGATCCCGCCCTGCGAATCCTGACTGACCGACTCAGGGCTTGTCCCTGCTTCCCATGACAGACATCGCCCGCCGAATGTTCTAATTTTTTTCGACCTGAAAGGGGGCATGGCTGCAGGCGGCCATCCCCCGATCAGCTATTGCTCTTGAACACGACAATTCGTCCACCGCCCCTGACCCATACGCCGCCATCGGCCCTCCAAGCGCTGCCGATTCCCGCGTTCAGGCGCCATGCCGTATCCGAAAACCACATTTTTTATCGTCAACCACTCCGAATTTAAAAAAGCAGGTTCTTCGATGCAATTCAGCGATTTGATGGCAGCTCTTTCCAAGCACCCGATCCGTCTTCAGCAAGACGACGACAACCTTGTGATCCTGGGCGACGACGAAGGACTGGACAGCGCGCTGTTGGACAGTCTTGTTGTCCATAAGAGCGAACTGCTTGATCTGGTGCAGAGAAATGGTGGCGACTGGCTGAGTCCGGCATTCCGCATCACGCCGGACATGCTGCCTCTGGCCAGCCTCACTCAGGAAGAGATCGACCGGATTATCGACAGCGTGCCCGGCGGCGCTGGCAATGTGCAGGACATCTATCCCCTGGCACCGCTGCAAGAAGGCATTCTTTACCATCACCTCGCCGCCGAGCAGGGCGATCCCTATGTGCTGCAGGCCCTGTTCGGGGCGGATCGGCGACCCCGTCTGGATGATTTTACTCAGGCGTTGCAGGGGGTGATCGATCGCCACGACATCCTGCGCACTTCGGTGGTGTGGGAAGGGTTGGACGAGCCGATGCAGGTCGTCTGGCAGGAGGCCACGCTGGCGTTGGAAGAAGTGGTGCTCGACTCGGTCGACGGCGACATCGAGTGGCAATTGCAGCAACGCTTCGACACGCAGCATCACCGCCTGGATGTGCGGCAGGCGCCGCTGATGCGCCTGGTTTGCGCGCAGGATCGTGATAACGATCGTTGGGTGGCGATTCTGCTGTTCCATCACATGGCGCTGGACCATGCGGCGCTGGAAGTGGTGCAGCATGAGATGCAGGCGTTCCTGCTCGGACAGGCCGACGCCTTGCCTGAAGCGGTGCCTTACCGCAACTACGTGGCGCAGGTCCGGTTGGGCGTCAGCGGTGACGCCCATGAAGCGTTTTTCCGCGAGATGCTGGCCGACGTCGATGAGCCGACACTGCCACTCGGTTTTGCCGAGGTACCGAAACGCGAACCGACGATCGAAGAAGTGCAACTGCCGGTCGAGGCGTCATTGAGTCGGCGTTTGCGCGCGCAAGCCCGTCAGTTGGGCGTGAGCGCGGCAAGCCTGCACCACTTGGCCTGGGCGCGNCTGCCGGTCGAGGCGTCATTGAGTCGGCGTTTGCGCGCGCAAGCCCGTCAGTTGGGCGTGAGCGCGGCAAGCCTGCACCACTTGGCCTGGGCGCGGGTGGTGGGCGGTGTTTCGGGCAAGCAAGACGTGGTGTTCGGCACCGTGCTGATGGGCCGGATGCAGGGCGGCGACGGTGCCGACCGCGCGTTGGGCATGTTCATCAACACGCTGCCGCTGCGGGTAAAACTGAGCGGGCAGGGCGTGCGCGAGGGGGTAAAAAACACCCACGCCGGCCTGACGGCTTTGCTCGGTCATGAGCACGCATCACTGGCATTAGCGCAGCGCTGTAGCGGTGTGCCAGCGCCCACGCCGCTGTTTGGTTCGCTGCTCAACTACCGCCACAGTGGTACGGCGCAGGTCGCTACGGCGCAAGCGCTTGAAGCGTGGGAGGGGCTGCACACCCTGGGAGGCGCAGAGGGGACCAACTACCCGCTGACCTTATCGGTGGATGACTTGGGTGAAGGCTTCAGCCTGAGCGTCCTGGCCCTGTCCGAAATTGGCGCGCAGCGCATTGGCGACTACATGCTGACGGCGCTTGAAAGCCTGGTCCAGGCATTGGAGCAGACACCGGAAATGCTGCTGCCCCAGCTTGATATCCTGTCGTCCGCCGACCGTCGGCAACTGCTGCTGGATTTCAACGCCACCACACGTCGCTATCCGCAGGACAAAACCGTTCACGCGCTGTTCGAGGCGCAGGTTCAGGCGAGCCCGGATGCACCGGCGGCCGTGCACAACGGGCACGGCCTGACCTACGCCGAGCTGAACAGCA
>NZ_JAKWJK010000046.1:0-2826 GCF_031570575.1 Pseudomonas sp. JL3 | reverse complement strand
GCATCACCCAGCCGGGCGGCCCAGAGTGCGTCAGACATGCGCGGGGATCATCCGGCGCAAGCGTCTGACGGCTGCGCAATCGTTGCGTTTGTTGCGCAATTGTATGCCTTCCATTGCACTTTGCTCTTTGTCGGTTACAGCATGCGCATCAGCGCGGTTCTCCCGTTTGTGGGAGCTTCTATAGACTGTACAAAATGTTGTAGAACGAGGTTGGATTGTCTTTTATCAAAGATAGCTCCTGGTCTATGGATATTTTCTCGAATGATGATTTATTGATTGCCATTCGACGAGTGATTATGGCTTCTAGCAGTTTTCTGAACAGTACCTCATTATTGACGTATTTTTTAAGCTTTAGAATTTCGCGAGGCTTGTTTTTCAGGATATAAAAGGAATAGTTCATCAAAATAATATTGGAGACAAACAGATTTTCCGTTGATTGAAGAGGGTTGATCGTGTCGATCAAGATGTTAAATATCTGCCTCTTGTTTTTAGCGTATGCCTGCAAAAATACATCGGGGTACATGAATTCGCTATAACGATCATTTAACCTGAAACGGTAACTTGTGTCGTCGGGCTCGGTCAATAATTTGACGAGGCTTGTTTGATAATTTTTTAACGTGCTTAGCAGTACATGTTCTTTTCTGCTATCAAACTTGATCGCTTTGTAAACCAGATCGATAACATCCAAAAAAGCTACAGGCCCCCGGGTGTCGGTAGCCATTACCAGCTGATTATCCTTGATGCTGAACCGACGATACGCTTCGTCATCAATACTCAATTCGAAAAGCAGGAACCTGAGCATGTAGTTCCTGAACTGTGCATCCGCGTCGAGAGAACTGTTCTTCAAACCGATCAACTGAATCAGAAAGAAGAAAATAAAATAGTCTTTGTTGGTTCTTTGGCGGTTGTCGATTTCAAGCAGATAGCCAAAGCGGGACAGGATCAAGAGAAGGGCATAGCAGTCCGGTTCCGTGAAGCCGTTTTTTGACATGGATTTTTCGAAGGCGCTTATGGAGAACAAATCGTGCCAGCGGCTCACATAGAAGGTCGAACCGTTGTGTTTTCTGGCGGCGACAGAGAGCAGTGAAGGCTCGTCTTCTTGGTAAAAAACAACGCCCAGCTCTTTCGGATATGGACGGATGTTCAGGAAGTTTTCAAGCTTGTATGAAAGGAGATTGAATATATTCATGTTGGTTTTGCCTGTTATTCTTCCTGGCAGTTTGATGGCGCCCCATCCTCATCATCAATAGCGCTTATTCTGGAACTTAATGTCATCCTGCTGCATACACATAAATTGCATCCTCTGAAATATATATTATTTTGCTGTTTGGATGTGCCGGGACTGGAGAGATTAATAACTCGCGCAGATCGCCTGAAGTCACGGTGTCATCAAGAAAGCTCAAGAGGTCGTTTCTTTCTGCCAAGTGAAAATTTTTCTTTTATATGCTGTGCTGAGGGTGAGACTAAAAATTGGTGTAAGAAGACCATGGGTTGGCGCTGATGATACAACCAGGCTGGTTCGCCCACCCATACAGGTTTTTCATTCAAACACAGGAACTCATTTTTTAGACGCTCTGTTAGCCATTTCTTTTTATTTTTTGGGGTGCCTTGCTCGACGTATTCGTTGTAAAGGCCCCTTGCAAAATCTTCTGCACCTTCGGCTTCCATCGACGCGGATTGCTTTTCTGCGATCTCCATCGCAGCGCCCCAGAAAATGTGAAAATCGGTCAACCCGCTCATGTCTTCTCCTGTAAAGCCTGCTTTACCATTGTCCGGTGGTTTTCGTCGCAAGCTACCCTTTGCTTGTTTTTTAGAAGGGCAGGGAGTTTTTTATTGCTGTGAATTTTTCTAACGCGGCGCCTTTATTTCTCAAATAGTCCAATGCGGCGTCTAAAGTTGAAAATTCTTTGATTTCTTCATTTTCATCATCTTCAAGTAATTCCATGCGAGATTCATCGATTGAAAAATAATATGTGTAATAAATGTCGTTTTGTTTTTTTATGGCGTACTGAAATAGAAAAGAAACCCCCTCGATCAAGCGACTTTCCTCGTAGCCTCGCCGTTTACCGGTGTTGAGTGCATCTATGAGTTTATTCATTTTCTAACCTGTGATGTCGATACGGACCATTGTTCCGTCGGCGCGCTTAATGTTGACGTGTGGTAGTTCGCCATGACCCGTGCCTTTCGGGTCATCGTGGCCATAAACGCGTCCTGTTTCTTTATTGATGGGGTAGTCTTTTCTGTATCGAACTTTTCCGTCTCTCTTTTTAAATTGATCCATTTTGTTTTTCTTTCTGATGCCCATGGCATCTTGCGACCCAATGCCTCTGACTTTTTGGGCCTTAGGAAATGCCTCGGCCAATAACTCGTTCGCTTCTTTTTTGGTTTTCACCTTCACGACTGTTTTTTGAGGGCCATTACGCAAGGCGTCCACTTTCTTTGAACAGGCTGCCAGACCAAGTGGATCTGACCACATAAATGGATTGGGTGAGTAGGCGTATGTATTCAATCCCCCCANTTGGTTTTCACCTTCACGACTGTTTTTTGAGGGCCATTACGCAAGGCGTCCACTTTCTTTGAACAGGCTGCCAGACCAAGTGGATCTGACCACATAAATGGATTGGGTGAGTAGGCGTATGTATTCAATCCCCCCATCAACCCAATCGGATCCGGCGTCGTAAACCGCCCCACATCCGTATCATAAAACCTGAACGTATTGAAATGCAGCCCCGTCTCCCGATCCAGATACTGCCCCTGAAACCGCAGGTTCTGCTCTTCAATGTAGTACGGCTCGCGCACCTCCTCTAGCGTGTTGCCCCACACCCG
>NZ_JAKWJK010000045.1:0-3533 GCF_031570575.1 Pseudomonas sp. JL3 | reverse complement strand
TGCGGGTCGATGCCGGTGATGGATTGAGCGGTCAGGGAGAAGTCGTCGCCTTCATCCGCCACGGCCACTTCAATCGGGTAATTGGTGCGGGCTTCATTGCTCAGGAAACGCACGCCATCCCAGGCCAGGACTTGATCTTCGTTGGCCAGTGAGCCACCGTCGGTTTGATGCCGATAATTGAGCAGTGTGGTGAACAACGGCAGGCCCGGAGCTACGCCGCTGCAACGTTGAGCCAGGGCCAGGGAAGCCTGTTCGTGGGCCAGCAATTCGCTGAGATCGCGATAGGTTTCGTCCACCAGCGCCTTGACGCCGACCCCGGCCAATTGCACCCGCACCGGCAGGGTGTTGATGAACACGCCAAGGGCCCGGTCGGCCCCCGCCGAACCTTGCAAACGCCCTGCGACCACAGTGCCGAACACCACGTCGTCACGGTCGGTGCAGCGCCCGAGCACCTGGGCCCAGGCAATATGGAACAGCACAGCCGGCGTCACCCCGGCCGTCCGTGCTTGAGCGCGGACTCTTTGGCTCAGGGCCGGGTCGAGGCGCACGCTGGTCTCCACCACCTGGGCACCGTCGCCTTGGACATCCAGCACGCCGAACGGCGCGGTAGGTGCATCGACACTGGCCAGGCGGTTGCTGAAGTAGGTTTCGTGGACCTGGGCGGGAGTCGCGAGAATCTGTGCGACAAACTCCCGATAAGGCATCGGGGCCGGCAGGCTGGCGCCCTGGCCCTGCAACAGGGTCTGGATTTCTTCGAGCACGATCCCCAGGGACACGTGATCGCTGATCATGTGATGGTCGAGCAGAGCCAGCAACCAGCGTTCGGAGTGCGGATCACGGGCGATGCAGGCGCGCATCAACGGCGCCTGTTGCAAGTCCAGGCGCAGCTGCCGTGGATCGCTCAGGCGTTCCAGTTGGACTCGCGAGTCCTCACCCGCAACCAGTGTGATGTTGTGTACCGGCAGCCGAGCCTGGCGTTGCACCACCTGAACCGCTTGCGGCTGACCAACCCAATGCACGGCGCTGCGCAGAATGTCGTGGCGGTCGATCACTACCTGCAAGGCTGTGATAAAGGCATCGAGGCGCTGACGATCGTCGAACTCGATCATCGAGCGCACCAGATAGGCGTCGCCTTCATGTCCCAGCAAGTGATGGAACAGAATGCCTTGCTGCAACGGCGCCAGCGGGTAGATGTCCTGGATGTTCGCGGCTCCACCGGGCACGGCGGCGACGATGCGTTCAAGTTGCGCCGGGGTCAGTTCCACCAGCGGCAACATGTCCGGGGTCAGGGCGGTGCAATCGGCCGGAATGCGGTTGGCCGGTGCATGGAACAGTGCCTCGCTGTTGCGGCTCAGGGCCTGGGCCATTTCCCGCAGGCTGGGGGCCGTGAACACGGTGCGCACCGTCGCGTTCAGGCCGTGCAGGCGCAAGCGGTCGATCAGGCTCACGGCCAGCAGCGAATGCCCGCCGAGTTCGAAGAAACGGTCGTGACGGCCAACCTGTTCGAGGCCCAGCAAGTCTTGCCAGACGCTCGCGACAATCTGTTCGATCTCGCCGCGCGGCGCCTCATAGGCCCGGCTGACGAAGGCGTCCTGGCCCGGCGCGGGCAGGGCGCGGCGGTCGAGTTTGCCGTTGGGCGTCAGCGGCAGGGCTTCAAGGTGCACGTAGGCGCTTGGCACCATGTACTCGGGCAGCGATTCCAGCAACACGGCGCGCAGTAGCTCCACCGCCACCGGCTCACCGCACAGATAAGCGATCAAGCGCTTACTGTCCGATTGGCCCGGTTTGCTTTCCAGGGCTACCACCACCGCTTCGCGCACACCGGCAACGGCTGCGAGGACGGCTTCGATTTCTCCCAGCTCCACCCGGAAACCGCGAATTTTCACCTGGTCGTCGTTGCGCCCCAGGTATTCGAGGGTGCCGTCTGCGCGCCAGCGGCCGAGATCACCAGTCTTGTACAGACGCGCGTCGGGGTCGGTGCTGAACGGGTCGGCGATGAACCGCTCGGCCGTCAGTTCGTCGCGATTGAGGTAGCCGCGGGCCACGCCCACGCCGCCGATATGGATTTCCCCGGCCACTCCCAGGGGCATCAGTTCTGCGGCGGCATCCAGCACATGCAGTTGAGTGTTGCGCACCGGCGTGCCGATGGAGCGGAAGTCGTCGTTGTCGCGTTCCATCAGGCGGATCGAGGCGTTCACGGTGGCCTCGGTCGGGCCGTAGGCGTTGAACAGTGCCGGACGATGGCCGGCACGGGCGAACCACTGGGCCACGGCCTGTTTGCCCACCGCTTCGCCGCCAATCATGAACTGACGCAGGCAGGTCGGCAGGGGCACGTGCAGGTCGCGACTCACTTGTTGCCAGAACACCGTCGGCAGGTTGGCCACGGTGATGGCGTGCTGTTCGCACAGTGCGGCGAAGGCGGCGGTGCCGGCGATCCAGGCATCACTGCGCAGCACCAGGGTGGCGCCGGACAGTAGCGCGCCAAAGATCTCTTCCACGGACATGTCGAAGGTCATGGTGGCAAATTGCAGGATGCGGTCCTGGGGATTGAGCCCATAGCGTTCTTGCAGGGCGCCGATCTGGTTGCACACCGAACGGTGTTCGAGCATCACCCCTTTTGGTTTGCCGGTGGAGCCGGAGGTGTACATCACGTAGGCCAGGTGCCGGGAGGTCAAACCGTCGACCCGCGGATTGTGGTCGTTGCCGTCAGCCGGGTCATCGTTCAGTGACCATTGTGCAATCTGCAGCGGTGGCAACTGTTCGGCCAGAGTGCCCTGACTCAGCAGCACTCGCGGCGAACTGTCGCTGAGCATGTGCTGCAAGCGATCCTGAGGATAGTTCGGGTCGAGCGGCACATAGGCACCGCCCGCCTTGAGAATGGCAAGGATGCCAATGATCATTTCCGGGCTGCGTTCCACCAGCAGCGCCACGCGTTCATCCGGGCGCAGGCCGGCGGCGATCAAACGGTGGGCGATGCGGTTGGCCCGAGCATTGAGCTCTGCGTAGCTGAGGCTGACCCCGTCGGCCTGAACGGCGATGGCCTGCGGGCGCGTCTGCGCATGCTGCTCGAACCATTCCTGCAGCAACATGCCGTCAGGGAAATGGGCGCGGGTCTGGTTGAAGCCGCCGAGCAATTCGCGGCGTTGCTGATTATCCAGTAACGGCAGGGTCGCCAGCGGTTGCTCCACGTCGNCGGCGATGGCCTGCGGGCGCGTCTGCGCATGCTGCTCGAACCATTCCTGCAGCAACATGCCGTCAGGGAAATGGGCGCGGGTCTGGTTGAAGCCGCCGAGCAATTCGCGGCGTTGCTGATTATCCAGTAACGGCAGGGTCGCCAGCGGTTGCTCCACGTCGTCGAGCAGGGCGTCCAGCAGGTGCAGGAAGTGCCGGCCCCAACGCACGATGGTGCTTTCGTCGAACAGATCGGTGGCGTACTCGAACTGGCCGCTGATGGTGTCGCCGTCGTCGTTGAGCGACAGGCTCAAGTCGAACTGCGTGGTGCCGGTGACCTGGGGCAGCGGGGTCAGGTTCAG
>NZ_JAKWJK010000044.1:0-3738 GCF_031570575.1 Pseudomonas sp. JL3 | reverse complement strand
GTCGTTTCAGATCACACCGTATCCACCTTCAACGAATGGTCGTTGAGCATGCCGTTGATGATCGTCGCCGTATCCGCCCCACCGGCAATCACCCCACCCGCCCCTGGCGTTACACCGTAATGGCTGGCCAGATTCACACCCGCCAGGTCGATGGTCTGGTTCGGTGTGGCGCCGGCCATGGCGCTGACGTCGATGCTGGTAATCACCGAGGCGCCACTGCCGCTGACGGTGAAGTGCAGGTAGTCATCCAGTGACGCCGCGGTGCCGTTTTCGCCTTGCAGCAGTTGCGACAGGTCGAGTTTGTCGGTGCCTGGGGTGAAGTCGGTGATGACGTCGTGGCCGCTGTTGCCCTTGAGCCACTGGAAGGCGTCGGCACCGCTGCCGCCGGTGAGGGTGTTGTTGCCGAGGCCGCCGATGAGGAAGTCGTCGCCGCCCCCGCCGTTGAGCACATCGTTACCCAAACCGCCGTTGATGATGTTGCTGTTGTTGTCACCCATGAGGCTGTCGTTGAAGTTTGAGCCGGTGAGGTTTTCGATGCCGGTCAGGGTGTCAGTGCCCGCGCCAAGGGTGTTCTGCGCGGTAAGCAGGCCCAGGTCGACAGTGACCCCGGCGGTGGCGTGGGCGTAGTTCGCGGTGTCGTTGCCAGTGCCGCCGTCGAGCAGGTCATTACCCGCTCCGCTGAACAGCAAGTCGTTGCCGGCGCCACCGTGCATTTCGTTGTTGCCTGAACCTGCGGTGAGCACATCATTACCGTCGCCGGCATTGATGACGTTGTTGCCAGCGCCCGCCACCAGTACGTCGTCCCCCGAAGTGCCGGTCAGCGTATGGCCGTCCTGATAGCTGATGGTCACATTGGCCGAGTCGCTGCCGCCGTGGTTGTCGTTGGCGGTGTAGCTGCCGTGGAAGTCCGGCGTGGCATCGTGGGCTCCGGCGTAGTTGACGGTCATGGTCAGCTGGTAGTTTTCCGCCCCCTTCCCGCTGCTGCCCGGACCACCGTCATCGATGTTGGTGATGTGGATCTGGTACGTGGCGTCTGCCGAGGCGGTGATGGTCTGGCCGTCGGCGATGGCAATGAAAGCTCCACCGTTGACCGAGTACTCCATGGTGATATGACCGGCCGCCAGGTTGTGGTCCAGGTTGAGGGTTTCACCCTGTTTGAGGTTGACGGTGATCCGGTCCTCATCATTGGTATTGTTGGCGTTGACCGACCCCAGTGCTCCGCTGACCACCAATACTGCCGTCATGGCTGCGGTGTTGGCGACGAATGCGCTACGGGCGATGGTCACTGCCTGGACATTGTTGCCGGTGAAGCTGAAGTTCGGGTTGGTGCCGGTAAAGTCCCCGCCCCTGACCGTCCAGCCGGTATTGAAGGTGGTCGGCGATGCGGTGAGCGGGTCGCCATTGACGTCGCTGTCGTTGGCCAGCAGCAATTCGCCCGGCAGCACAATGCTGCCCGACAGCACGTTGGTGATGACGTGGTCATCGACCGCCACCGGAGGCGTGTTCGGAATCACGTTGATCACCAGGGTGGAGCTGGCCAGATCGCCGTCATTGTCGCTGACGGTGAAGCCGATGTTTTCGGTGATGACCGCGGCCGTGGTTTTCTGCGAGAGGTAGGTGTATTCCCCGGTGTCGAGGTTCACTAATAGGGTGCCGCTGTCGTCAGTGGCGATGCTCAGGGTGTTATTGGCGGTGTTGAACGTGCCGTGGTTGGCGCCGCCGCTGAAGCTCAGCGAACCCTGATTACTGTTGGCTTTTGGATCGTAGGTATAAGTGGTGCCGTCGATCGTGATGGATTTGATGAATCCGCCATCGGCGCCGAATGTACCGCCCTCGCCCAGCAACGAACCGGTGACTGGCGCACCTTGCACGGTGCCCGAGAGTACCGAGTTGAGTTGATTGAGGTCGGTCACTATCACGGCGTTGGTGTTGGTGTGCGTGCTGCCGTCATAGGCCACCGGATCGAGGCTGTCGTTACTGACGCCACTGCCCAGGCCGATGGCGTAGTTCTTGATGTCATTGGCGTCGAGGAAGGCTTTGAGCGCGGTCTCGTCCGCGGTGCCGATGTCGCCTTCGTTGGGTTTGCCATCGGAGAAGAAGTAGCCGACGTTCTGCGCCCCGATCAGTTTGCCCGAGGTATTGAACGCGGTTTGCATGGTCGCCACGGCTGCGTCGTAGTTGGTGCCGCCGCCCTCGCTGAGACCAGCGATGAGCGACTTGGCGGTCGCCACATCGACCCACACAGAGGTCAGGTCCGTGGCGCTGCTGCTGAAGGTGACGATCTGCACTTTCACATCGCCGAGGTCGTCGTACTTGTCCAGCAGTGCGCTGATCGCCTGTTTGGCCAGGTCCAGCCGCGATAGACCCGACACGCCGGAAGGGTCGACCATGCTCCCGGACACATCGATCACCAGCAGCAGGTTGGAGTCGATCTGCACCGCGGGCACCGAACGCTCCGAGGCAACGGCTTTGGGCACGTCATCGACGATGCTGACCACAAGGGTGCCGGTGGTGCTGTTGCCCACGGCATCGGTGGCGGTATAGGTGAAGCTTTCGTTCAGCGTATTCGCGCCGTCGTTGGCGTTGGGCGAAGTTTTCGGCGCCGAGGTCAGGGTGTAGGTGTAGCTGCCGTCGGGGTTGAGCAGGATCTGCCCGTAGGTTCCGGTGGCACTGCCGACCAGGGTGTAAGTGATCGCACCGCTGGCGCCGGTGACCGCACCGACCAGCGTACCGGAGCCGGTTTCACCGGTGTTTCCCGGCTCGCTGCCCGTGACCGTGCCTGCTGCCAGGTCCTGGCCATCCCGAGTCAAATCCAGGGCTTTTTCGTAGACGGTCACGTCAGTATCGGTGACCGTTACGAGGCAGCTGTTCTGGACGTCGATGGTGATCGTGGTGGTGCTTTCATCACCATCGGCATCGCGCACAGTGTAGGTGAACACATCCGTGGCGCCCGGTTCACCGACCGAGTTCGGGTTGCTGTGATACACGGCGTTGCCGCTCGCATCCAACGTGAGATAGCCATAGGTGCCGTTGATTTGCGTGTTCAAACCGCCGATGGCCGAGGTCGAGGTGTCGCTGCCGGCGCGTACGCCGATCACCGCACCACCCACTGCCGGGCCGTCAGCACCGAGCACATCGTTGTCCAGCACATTACCGCTGACTGTCCCGCCCTCCACCACCGCGACTGAATCGCAGTAAGCAGTCGGCACGTCATCGACGATGTTGATCACGATGGTACTGGTGACGCTGTTGCCTAGAGAATCGGNAGCACATCGTTGTCCAGCACATTACCGCTGACTGTCCCGCCCTCCACCACCGCGACTGAATCGCAGTAAGCAGTCGGCACGTCATCGACGATGTTGATCACGATGGTACTGGTGACGCTGTTGCCTAGAGAATCGGTGGCCTGATAGGTGAAGCTTTCGCTCAGGGTGTTCGGTCCGTCGTTGGCATGGGGCGTGGTCGCTGGTGCGGACGTCAGGGTGTAGGTGTAACTGCCATCCGGGTTGAGCAGGATTTGCCCATAGGTCCCGGTGGTGCTACCGACCAACGTGTAAGTGATCACGCCAGTAGCGCCGGTGACGGAACCGACCAAGGTGCCGCTGGCAGTTTCACCGGTATTGCCAGGCTCACTGCCGGTGGCCGTGCCTGCCGCCAGGTCCTGGCCATCCTGGGTCAAATCCAGGGCTTTCTCCTGAACCGTCACGTCGCTATCGCTGACCGCCACGAGGGTGCAGT
>NZ_JAKWJK010000043.1:0-4406 GCF_031570575.1 Pseudomonas sp. JL3 | reverse complement strand
GCATCACCCAGCCGGGCGGCCCAGAGTGCGTCAGACATGCGGGATGTTAATCCGACGTAAGTGTCTGACGGCTGCGTAATCGTTGTGCGGGTTGCGCAATTCGATGCCTTCCATTGCACCTTTCTCCTTGTTGGTTACGGCATGCTCATTAGCGCAGTCCTCAGGCGTTTGATCAGCTTCGGATCCTTGAGGCAATCGGCCGGCCGCATGTTATCCAAGGCCGGCACCTGCTGTTCGACCCACCACAAACCTTCCTTGAGCCCTCTTTTACCGTAGAGAATGACGGCCATATCGAGGTGACCATCCATTGCTTTGGCCAGTGTGCGGGCGTTGTCGTCGAGATAATCCTCTTCGTATAACCGCACAAGCACATTCCAATCGGCGCCAAGGTATTCGTCTTCCAGTTGTTCCATCTTCTGCGCTCATTGGCCGGGTCAGATTCATGACCTGAAGATCAACCATAAAAGTAATCAAAAAACCGTTCGAAATTTTCTTTCCCCAGCAGGGGACTGACTTCCTTTGTGAGTAATTTCACAAACTTGCTGGAAAGTCCGTCATCATCGTTATAGATCTCAAATATTTCGAATTTTCCGTGGACAACCTCAATCAATTTTGCAAAAGCGAAAAAGAAATCAGCCAATGAATCGGCAATTTTGAAAGGCAAAGCCACGTCATAGCTGGCAAATACAGGTGTACCCTCAATGTTGGTAGCAGCGATGACAGGTTTACCGCCTCCGATATCATCCATAAATACTACAAAACTGGCTGGCCAGCGTGGGTTGAGCTGCGATTTGTTTGAATTGCCATCCCACTTGTAGCCCACTTGGTCATCTTCAAGGGTGTTCAGATCAAAAAAACGTATCGGAGTCAAACCTGTCTCTATCTCTACACCCACAGGCTCGTAGTTGTCATAGAAAAAATCAGTTTCGACAGAGCGTTCAAGCGTTTGCGGCCATGTGGCGCTGACTTGGCCATTCTTTTCGAAGCTGCCCTCTGACTGAAACTTGTTGTGGGTACGGCGCAGCTCTATTAGTGCCTTTTCTAACGCGCTCATGTTCGTTATTCCGAATAAAAACTCAAGTGACGCATTTAGGCTTGCCAAGCGTTTAATGCAGTGAATCAAGCGCCTTTATAGCTATTACCAACCGCTGTGCATTAAACGCTGCTTTTTATCTTAGTGGTACAGGTAAACGTCGGGTTAAAGGCCGCAGACTCTCACGATCCGTCCACAGCCCCGGAAATACTTCAAATTTCAAATCGTCACGGTTAAGTCCAGTATCGAAATAGCGGCACAATCTGTCGCTCAAGTCTTCGTCCCCCCACATGTTGGTAAGCTCATACTGTTCAATAGCATCGCGATTTTTTGAAAGCTTCAGATCTTTTTGACGCACGGGTGCCAAGCTGTAATCGATAGCGCAGTCTTTGCCGGTATCGATCAGGTCGGCACCGCGAAAGGGGAATCCACCTTCAAAGTTAACGTGCGGTCTTAACCAGTAACGTTCGTGGTCTGACAGGACCAGTGGAGTCGTAGGTTGTAGTTTTTCGACGGCAAGTCGTTGGGTAACGACCTTCCCTACAAAACCGCTGAACAGAATTTTACTGTCGTCCAGCACGAGATCGCTCCAGATTCCATTCACGCTTCTCACGTCGTAAAAACGCATGACGGAATTTTTGATCATCTGGCCTACGGTATATAAATCGTCTCGCAGTTTGAGGCTGACTAAATCGCCTTCCTTCCAGGTTATGCGTTTGGCCATGGGGCTCACTCCATCTTAATAATCATTAACGAATCACTCATGAGCAACGGCCTCCTCTGCCTTTGCTGACCCCTTTAGCGGCGGCTTTGACTCTGGCTTTGTTGGCGGCTTTTATACGTTTATCCAAGGCTTTGCCTGCCGGTGTTTTGGCCAGATGTTTATCAGCAGCAGCAAGATATTCTTTTCTTCGCGCATTACCTTGGCCCACCGGATTCTGCGCGTTGGCGGTGCCGTCTTTTCCGCCTAACCCTTCATAAACGCGTTGCTCCAGCCCACGGGTAACGTCCTTTCCGTCCTGGCCGTATGCTGTATGCAGGACCTGAGGAGCTTGACCACCAAAGCGATCAAAACTCGATCCATAGCGATAGTTCAGCACGTCTGAACCCACCTGTTTACCTTGCATGCTGGCATAGCCGACATAGGCTTTACCGGTTGCTTTGTCGACGCCCAGATAGGTGATATGGGTTGCCGTAGTTGGACTGCCCGCCAGCCCCCATGCATCACTCCAACCCATCGGGTTGGGGCCATACTGATAGAGGTTCAGACCGCCGGCGAGCCCTATTGGATCAGGCGTAATGAACCGACCAATGTCAGGGTCGTAAAACCTGAACGTGTTGTAGTGCAGTCCGGTTTCCCGGTCCAAGTATTGTCCCTGGAATCTCAGATTCTGCTCTTCTATATAGTACGGCTCACGAGTCTCCTTGGCGGTATTACCCCAGACTCGATAACTGGCCTGCCAGATGCAGTGCCCATCGTGTTCCGTGAGCTCCTGCGGCAACCCATTGGGGTCATTGTGGTAGTAACGGATTTTTTGCAGCGGGCCCATTCCGTCAACGCGCGCCAGCGCCTCGTAGCTGCCGTCTTCATAAAGGTACAGGCTAGTCTGGTTGTTCCGGTGCTCCTGAAACAGTTGCAAGCCGTCCCACACAAAACGAGTGGTGCCAAGCGGATAACCATTCTTGTCTTGTACGGCTTTTTCAATGCGCCGACCCAAGGGGTCATACGCCATCTTGACGATAGTTTCACCCGCCGCACTCTGATTTCGAACTTCGATCACACGGCTTTCGGCGTCGTACCTGAAGCGCTGAACCCCTCGGCTGCCACTACGTTTTTCGATCAGTCGACCGAAACTATCGTAGCGGTAGCGTTTGTCCTGATAGGTCAACAATTTGTTATGTACTACCAGACCTGCCCCCGGTTGCGGGCCGTCCAATAAATTGGCCGCCGCATCATAGGCATAGATTTCATGCTGCCCTTGAATGTTGTCTTGGCTGGCGATGATTCGGTCGGTAGCGTCGTAATGCAAAAACTGTCGATGCGCAGTGCCTGCTTTTTGTCCGAGGCGCGCAATCAGGTTGTCGCTGGGGTCATAGTCGAAGTGTGTTTGTGTCGCTCCAGGTAATTGTCGCGGCTGGCTATTCGGGCGCCGCACGTATGAGCGCAGGCGCCCGCCGCGATCATATTCAGTTCTGGTATTGATTTGGCCCTGTGTGCGAAATACCTCACGGTGCAGGCGATCACGTTCGAAGTCACTGATGACCTGGCCGTCGAGGTTGATCTGGTGCAGATGACCACTGCCGTAATACAGCCGATTGATCCAGCGGCCGTCGGGCAGTTGGGTCTGGATCAGATTCCCGAGTTCATCGTAGCGATGTTTTAAACTGCCGCCCAAACTTTGTTCTTCGAGTGGCTGGCCCAGAGCGTCATATACAAAACCGAGTTTTTGTTCGCGGCCCTGGGTGTCTCTGAAAGTGATCGCGATCAGTTGATCCAACGGATCGTAAGTGTAATCAGTGCGGCCATCGTCAGTGATCTTGGCAACCAGACGCCCAACCGCATCTCGCTCCAGGCGGTGGACGATAGGCTTTTCGGGCGTTTCCGAGACAACAGCAAGCCCGTCACCATATTGCGTAGGCAACGAGACTACGCGGGTAATGCTGTTCAGAACGTCGTAATCATAGCGATGGGCGCTTCCATCGAGATCCTGTTGTTCAATCAGACGGTCGCTGGCATCCCAGGTAAACCGATAATTTTCGCCGTTTTCATTAGTCAGAGCTTGTAGCCGCCCGTAACTGTCATAACTGAATTGCACCTCCCGGCCATGGGCATCCGTACGTTGACGAATTCGACCCCGAAGGTTGTATTGGTAATGAGTGGTATGACCTGATGGGTCGGTATGTTCCGTCAATTGACCACTGGCGTTACGTTGATAATGTTCAAAGCGACCATCGGGAAGTTGGCGGCTGAGCAACCGGCCCACTGTGTCATATGTGAAGGTTGTACGCTCCCCGAGTGGGTCGGTGATGACCTGAAGGTAGCCACGATTGTCATAGCCATNTGTTCAAAGCGACCATCGGGAAGTTGGCGGCTGAGCAACCGGCCCACTGTGTCATATGTGAAGGTTGTACGCTCCCCGAGTGGGTCGGTGATGACCTGAAGGTAGCCACGATTGTCATAGCCATACCGCGTCGGATAACCCGAGCAATCGATGTGTTCGACCAGTTGGCCGAACGGGTTCCAGCGCAGTCTTTTGCTTTTGCCGATGGCGTCGATGATCTCGACCACCTGGCCGTGGGTGTCGTAGCGGTAGCGGGTGATGTGGCCCAGTGGATCGGTTTCGGCGATGCAGTTGCCGCGCTGATCGTAGCG
>NZ_JAKWJK010000042.1:0-5177 GCF_031570575.1 Pseudomonas sp. JL3 | reverse complement strand
GGGTTGAAGTCGAACCAGGGCTGCGTCGCCGAAAACAGGCGTGCGACGTTGCGGTGTTCGACCATCACGCCCTTGGGCAGACCGGTTGAGCCCGAGGTGTAGATCACGTAGGCCAGATGACTGGAGTCCAGACCTGGCACTTGCGGGTTGGCAACGGATTGGCTGTGCAACGCATCGCTGTCGAGGTCGATAACTCGCACCGACTCTTCGGCCAACCGCTCCCGTGTGGCGGCGTGCACCAAAATCACTACGGGCGTGCTGTCCTCAAGCATGTAGGCGATGCGTTCTGGCGGATAGACCGGGTCCAGCGGCACATAGCCTGCGCCGGACTTCAGGATCCCCAGCAGGCCGACGNTACGGGCGTGCTGTCCTCAAGCATGTAGGCGATGCGTTCTGGCGGATAGACCGGGTCCAGCGGCACATAGCCTGCGCCGGACTTCAGGATCCCCAGCAGGCCGACGATCATGTCCAGACCGCGCTCGACACAGATCGCCACCCGATCATCCGGGCAAACCCCAAGGGCCAACAGACGATGGGCGACCTGATTGGCACGGGCGTTGAGTGCGCCGTAGGTCAGTGTCCGATCCTCATACACCACGGCCGCCGCGTCAGGTTGCGCCGCTGCCCGGGCTTCGAACTGTCGATGGATCAAGGCATCGTGGGCATACACCGCGTCCGTGCTGTTCCAGGACTCAATCAACTGCCGGCGCTCGGCCTGTGGCAGGATTTTCAACCCATGCAACGGTGTTTGCGGCGCTTGCTCCAGCGCCTCCACCAGATGTTCCAGGACACTTTGCATATAGCCGCAAACGCGCCCGGCCCCTATCGGTGCCTGAGCCATGACGGTCAGGTTGAAACCTTCACCCAAGTCATCCACCGACAACGTCAGCGGGTAGTTGGTGCGCTCTTCGCCCTCCAGCGCCTGGATACCTTCCCAGGCGGCAAGCGCTTCGTTCGACACCGTCGGCGTACCAAGATGACGGTAGTTCAGCAGCGCACTGAACAGCGGCGTCGGCGCGGCCACACCGCTGCAACGCTGTGCCAGCACCAGCGAGGCATGCTCGTGGCCGAGCAATGCGGTCAGCCGCGCATGGGTCGCCTTGACCCCGGCGCGCACACTTTGTGCCCCCACGTTCACGCGCAGAGGCAAGGTGTTGATGAACATGCCCAGCGCACGATCAGCCCCTGCGCCGCCCTGCATCCGCCCCAGCAATACGGTGCCGAAGACTACATCGTCCTGGCCCGACACGCGGCCCAGCACCTGCGCCCATGCCAAGTGATACAAGCTTGCAGCGCTCACGCCAAGCTGACGGGCCTGGGCCCGCAGACGCTTGCTCAGTAGCGCATCGACCCCTTGTCGAACTTCTTCGATGCCGTGCCCCTCGCCCTGCACATCCTGCAGGCCGAAGGGCAGCGTCGGTTCGGCGACATCACCGAGCATGTCGCGGAAAAACACTTCATGTTCCTCACGGCTGACACCCAGCCGTGCCTGGGCCACATAGTTGCGATACGGCACTGATGCCGCCAGATGCTGCGCCTGCCCTGACATGTGCGCTTCGATTTCCGCGGTGAGCATACCCAGCGAGGTGGCATCGTCGACCATGTGATGGAACAGCAGCATGCCAACCCAGCGATTGTTCGCCACGTCTTCGGCATAGCCGATACGCATCATCGGCGCCTGGCGAATGTCCAGACGGTAATGGCGCGGATCAAGGCGTTCGCGCAATTGCTGCACGATGTCGCCCGACGAAGGGGCCAGTACCCATTCATCAAGCCCGAGCTGCGCCTCGCGCCAGACCACTTGCACCGGTTCGTCCAGGTTTTCCCAGACCACCCCGGTGCGCAGAATATCGTGTCTGGACACCACGTCTTGCAACGCCTTGGCGAACGTTTCCAAGCGGGCGCGACTGTCGAAGGCAAACGTCGCGTATTGCAGGTACGGGTCACCTTTGGCCGCCGCGAGGTGGTGATACAAAATCCCTTCCTGCAGCGGCGCCAAAGCGTAGATGTCCTGCACATTGGCAACCCCGCCCGGTACCGTTGCAACGATCCGGTCAATGGCGTTCTGATCCAGATCGGCCAGCGGCAACATGTCCGGGGTAATCCGCGTGCAGCCGTGCGGGATCGCGTTGAGCGGTACCACGATTTCGCCACCACCGCCCACCGCGGCCGCCAGCGCCGCCAGCGTCGGCTGGCCAAACAACACCCGCACGTCGGCGGCCAGGTCGACCTGACGCATGCGCTCGATCAACTTCACCGCCAACAACGAGTGGCCGCCCAGTTCAAAGAAGTGATCATGACGGCCGACCTGCTCGATCTTCAGCAAGTCCTGCCAGATCCGGGCAATGGCGGTTTCGACCTCACCTTGCGGGGCTTCGTATTCACGGGTCACCACTGACGACTGGTCCGGCACCGGCAGTGCCTTGCGGTCGAGCTTGCCATTGGTGGTCAACGGGAATGTGGTCAACATCACGAATGCACTGGGCACCATGTACTCGGCCAGCGAGCCCAGCAGCTGGGTGCGCAGGTCGGCAACCGACAGTTGCTCGCCGTCTTCGGCAATCACATAGGCCACCAGGCGCTGGTCGCCCGGTGTGTCCTGGCGGGCCATTACCACTGCTTCACGCACACCGTTGCACGCGGCCAGTTTCGCCTCGATCTCGCCCAGTTCGATGCGGAAACCTCGAATCTTCACCTGGTCGTCATTGCGCCCCAGGTATTCGATGCTACCGTCCGCCAACCAACGCCCGAGGTCACCGGTCTTGTACATCCGTGCGTTCAGGTCCGGGCTGAATGGATTGTCCAGGAAACGCTCTGCGGTCAACTCGTCGCGGTTCAAATAGCCACGGCTGACACCCGCGCCGCCCACATACATTTCACCGACCACACCCACCGGCACCGGCTCACGCTGGGCATCCAGCACATACAGTTGCAGATCGGGAATGCGCTTGCCGATCGGACTGACACCGGCCAAATGCGCATCGGCCGCCTCCAACGCACGGTAGGTCACGTGCACCGTCGTTTCGGTGATGCCGTACATGTTGACCAGTTGCGTCTGTGCATTGGCTTCACGGGCATACCAGGGTTTGAGAATCCCGGTCTCCAGCGCTTCACCGCCGAAGATCACCTGCCGCAGGCTGTGGCTCAGGTCGCTTTCGCCCTGGGCCGCAATCAACTGGCGGAAGGCGCTCGGCGTCTGGTTGAGGATGGTCACGCCGGCCTCGCACAACAGTGCGTAGCAGTATTGCGGTGAACGGCTGACCAGTTGCGGCACCACCAGCAAGCGGCCGCCATGGATCAGTGCGCCCCAGATTTCCCAGACCGAGAAATCGAAGGCGAAGGAATGGAACAACGCCCACACGTCTTGCGGGTTGAAGTCGAACCAGGGCTGCGTCGCCGAAAACAGGCGCGCGACGTTGCGGTGTTCGACCATCACGCCCTTGGGCAGGCCGGTCGAACCCGAGGTGTAGATCACGTAGGCCAGATGGCTGGCGTTCAGGCCTGGCACATCGGGGTTGTGCTGAGGCTGCGTGCTGATATCGCCGGCTTCGAGCGGGTCGAGCACTATCATCGGCACTGTCAATGGCGGCAGGTTGTCTCGCAACTGCAACTGAGTCACAAGCGCGACAGGACTGCTGTCATGCAGCATGTAAGCAATACGCTCCGCCGGATAGGCCGGGTCCAGCGGCACATAGCCTGCGCCAGACTTCAGGATCCCCAGCAGGCCGACGATCATGTCCAGGCCACGCTCGACACAGATCGCCACCCGATCATCCGGGCAAACCCCAAGGGCCAACAGACGATGGGCGACCTGATTGGCACAGGCGTTGAGTTCGCCGTAGGTCAGTGTCCGGTCCTCATACACCACGGCCACCGCGTCGGGTTGCGCCGCTGCCCAGGCTTCGAACTGCCGGTGGATCAGAGCATCGTGGGCATACACCGCGTCCGTGGCATTCCAGGTTTCAAGCAATTGCCGGCGCTCGGCCTGTGGCAGGATCGCCAACGCTTGCAGCGGGGTTTGCGGTGCTTGCTCCAGGGCCACGACCAGGTTGTCCAGCGCTACCTGCATATAGGCGCAAATGCGCTCCGCACCGATCGGCGTGGCGACCAGGGCGGTGAGATAAAATCCTTCACCCAAGTCGTCCACATTGAGCGTCAGCGGGTAATTGGTTCGTTCGTCGCCGCCCAACGCCTCGATGCCTTCCCACGCTGACAGAGCGTCCTGCGTGACTTCTCCTGCACTGTGTCGATAGTTGAGCAAGGCGCTGAACAGCGGCGTCGGCGCCGTCACACCACTGCAGCGCTGCGCCAGTGCCAGCGAGGCGTGCTCGTGGCCGAGCAAGGCGGTCAACCGTGCATGGGTGGCCTTGACCCCGGCGCGCACGCCTTGGGTGCCAACGTCGACCCGCAACGGCAAGGTATTGATGAACATCCCCAAGGCCCGGTCGGCACCGTCGCCGGATTGCAGGCGGCCCAACAGCACGGTGCCGAACACCACGTCCTGCTTGCCGGAAACCTTGCCCAGCACCTGCGCCCATGCCAGGTGCACCAGGCTTGCGGCGCTCACCCCCAGCTGACGCGCCTGTGCCCGCAGGCGCTTGGACAGCACAAGATCGACAGGCTGTCGGACTTCATCGATACCATGCCCGTCACCCTGCACATCCTGCAGGCCGAAGGGCAGTGTTGGCTCGTCGACATCGCCGAGCATCTCGCGGAAAAACGCCTCGTGCTCGCCTGCACTCAGACCGAGTCGTGCCTGCGCCACATAATTGCGGTACGGCATCGCTTCGCTCAGTTGCTCGCCCTGCCCCAGCAGCTGCATTTGCATTTCATGCTGCATCACTTCCAGTGCGGTATGGTCCAGCGCCATGTGATGGAACAGCAAGATCGCCACCCAGCGGTCCTGGGCCACGTCGTGTGCGTAAGCGAGCTGCAGAAGCGGCGCATGTCGCAGGTCCAGGCGGTAATGCCGAGCGTCAAACCGGCTGCCCAGTTGCGTCGCGATATCACCGGCCGTGATGTCTGGAACAATACATTCCGGTTCCAGCACAACCTCGCGCCAGACCACTTGAACCGGCTCGTCGAGCCCTTCCCACGCCACACTGGTGCGCAAAATGTCGTGGCGATCGATCACCACCTGAAGCGCCAGAACGAACGCGTCGAGGCGTTCGCGGCTG
>NZ_JAKWJK010000041.1:0-5644 GCF_031570575.1 Pseudomonas sp. JL3 | reverse complement strand
CACCTACACGGCAACCCTGACCAATGCAGCCGGTACACCGGTCACCGTGACCCTGTCGAACGGCGCCGTGATCACCATCGATGCCGGCAAAACCACTGGCTCCGTGACCGTCGATGCACCAAAAGACGACGTCTACAAAGACGCCGGCACTGTCCAGGCGACCATCTCCACCGCCACCGGTGGCAACTTCGAGAACCTGGTGCCAAGCACTGCCCCGGCAGTAACCAGCATCACCGACACCATCGACACCTCGACCGTCACCCTGAACGCCACCGCTTCGGCAACTGAAGGTGGCACGGTCACTTACACCGCGACTGTCGGTGCACCGGTGACGGGCAGCCCGGTCACCGTGTCCTTGGCCAACGGTCAGACGATCACTATCGAAGTCGGTAAAACCACCGGTACCGTGACTACCGTTGCACCGAACGATGCCTTGGCCGGTCACGCCCCGCTGACCAACTCGATCACCAGCGTCAGCGGCGGTAACTACGAGAACCTGGTGGCGGATAAAACGCCGGTCAGCACCACCGTGACCGACACCGTCGACACCACCAACCTCAGCCTGAGCGCGACCAACTCGGTGGCCGAAGGTAGCCAGATCACTTACACCGCGACCCTGACCAACGCCGCCGGCACTCCGGTGACCGTGACGTTGAGCAACGGCGCCGTGATCACCATCGACGCCGGCAAAACAACTGGCACCGTGACTGTCGATGCGCCGAAGGACGACGTCTACAAAGACGCCGGCACTGTCCAGGCGACCATCTCCACCGCCACGGGCGGCAACTTCGAAAACCTGGTCACCAGCAATACTGCTGCGGTTACGACCGTCACCGACACGATCGACAAAACCGAAGTCAGCATCATCGGCAGCACCTCGATCACCGAAGGCCAGACCGCCAGCTACACCGTCAGCCTGACTCACCCGGCACAGACCGAAGTGACCCTGAAAATCGTCTACAGCGGCACCGCCGCCGACGGTTCGGACTTCACCGGCGTGTACACCGTGAAAATCCCGGCGGGTGCCAGCAGCGCGAACTTCAACGTCGCGACACTGGACGACAAGCTCACCGAAGGCACCGAGAATTTCGTGGTCAAGATCGACTCGGCCACTGGCGGCAACTTCGAAAACCTCACGGTCAGCACTTCCAACGGCAGCGTCAGCACCTCGATCCTCGACAATGATGCCGCGCCGGTTCTCGACCTGGACGCCAACAACTCCAGCGGCGCCACCGGGGCCAACTACAACGTGACCTTCACCGAAGGCACCACTGGCCAAGGCGTATCGATCGGCGACACCGACCTGAAAATCACCGACCCGGACAGCACGATGCTGACCGGCGCGACCATCGTACTGACCAACCGTCAGCCGGGCGATGCGCTGAACCTGGGTAACAGCGTCAATGGCATCAGCATCAACGCCAACAGCCAGGACGGTACGGTCACCCTGACCCTGTCGGGCAACGCGACGCTGGCCGACTACATGCAGCAGATCAAAAACATCAGCTTCACCAACAGCAGTGAAGATCCGAGCACCGTGCCACGGATCATCACCGTGACGGTGACCGATGGCAGCAACTACTCCAACACCGCAACCACCACCGTCAACGTGGTGGCCGTGAACGACGCGCCGACCGCCGCACCGGTTAACGTCACCGGCACCGAAGACACCCCGCTGATTCTCGGCTGGTCGACCTTCGGCGTCAGCGATGTCGACAGCCCGGCTGCCAACCTGGGGGTGAAAATCACTCAGCTGCCGGGCGAAGGCAAGTTGCAGTACCTGGACGGTGCGACCTGGAAAGACGTGGCGACCAACCAGACCTTCAGCAAGGCCGACATCGACGCCGGCAAATTGCGCTTCACGCCAGATGCCAACGAATCGGGCGTCGATGCTTACGGTGGCAACGGTGTGGGCAACAAACAGGCCGACTACGCGCAGATCAAGTTCCAGCCAACCGACGGTCAACTGCTGGGCAACACCGGCACAGTGAAAATCGACATCACACCGGTTGCGGACGCGCCATCCCTGAGCGTCGCGGACAACAGCGTCAAGTCCACCGGCCTGATCAAGGAAGTCTGGACCGGCCTGGCGGGCCTCGGCACCGATGGCAGCGGCGCGTCTTCCGGCACGCTGAAATCGATCATCGACGGCGCGGGCACCCCGAACTCCAGCAGCACCGTGACCAACGTGCAGTCTAACGGCAGCGTCACCGCCGGCACCGCCTCTAAAACCTCTGGGCTGATTTACCTCGAAGCCGGCAAGACGTACACCTTCAGCGGTACCGGTGATGACAGCCTGTTGGTGACCATCGGCAGTAAAAACGTGGCCGCTACCACGTGGGGTGCGGGCGGCAATCTGAACGGTTCGTTCACCCCGACCACCAGCGGTTACTACACCCTGGACATCTACCACCACAACCAGAGCGGCCCGGGCAGCTATGACGTCAACCTGTCGGTCAACGGCGGTGCAGCGGTCGACTTGAGCAGTGCCGGCGTGCCGCTGTACACCGGCGTGGCGGATCTGGCCGCGTCAGGCGTGACAGTGTCCGACCTGCACGGCACCAATGGCGAAGGCTACTACGACGGCTACAAACTCAACGAAGGCGCCGAAGGTACCAGCGTTCATCTGTCCGCAATCAAGACCGCACTGACCGACACCGACGGCTCCGAAAGCCTGAGCGTGAAGATCAGCGGTATGCCGGAAGGCTCGGTGCTCAGCGATGGTGCAGGCCATACCTTCACCACCACCAATGGCGAAGCCAACGTCACCGGCTGGAACCTCGGCACGCTGACCGTTACTCCGCCGCCGTACTACAACGGCCAGTTCACCCTGACCGTCACCTCGACCTCCACCGAAGCCCAGGGCGGTTCGGCACCGAGCACTGCGCAGATCCCGGTCACGGTGTATCCGTCGGTTTATAACGCGGTGACCGCCACTGCCGCCGACGACACCATCACCGGTACCGACGGCAATGACATCATGGTCGCCGACATCGGCGGGCTGACCGTGGTGCCGGGCACCAACTACAACATCGCATTCATGGTCGATAGCTCGGGCAGCATGAGCGCTTCTTCGATCAGCGCCGCCAAGGCTTCGCTGACCGCGGTGTTCAACACCCTCAAGCAAAGCATGGGCGGTAACTCCGGGACGGTGAACATCTTCCTGGCGGACTTCGATAACCAGGTCAACAAGTCGGTATCGGTGAACCTGAATGACCCGAACGCTCTGGCCTTGCTCAAATCCGTTCTGGATTCGATGTCGTCCGGCGGCGGCACCAACTACGAAGACGTGTTCAAAACCACGGCCAACTGGTTCCAGAGTGCCGACGCGATGGCCAACACCGGCGCGAAGAACCTCACGTACTTCATTACCGATGGCAAGCCGACCTACTACCAGGGCGGCGAGCAGACCAACCCGACCTTGTATGGCAACGTGAAGCTCGATGACGTCGTCACCACCACCAATTACAAGTTGGGGCAGACCTATTCCGGCTACCTGGACAACACTCACTACCTGACCATCGACAGTGGCGGCAACGTCACGCTGCAGACGTACAAAAACTCGTCGGGTCGCTGGCACAGCGACGAACTGGGCACCCTCCATGCCGAGGGTAACGGCACGTACGAGCTGTCCTATCGCGATGGCACCGGCTACAGCACCGACTCCACTGCCATCGACAACTCCACCAGCAGCTTCACGTTGCTGAGCAACGTGTCGACGGTGGAAGCGATCGGCCTGAACAAAGATGTCACCCTCACCGACCTCAAGCCGTACGACACCGATCAAACGCCACAAACCAACATCGACCCCAAAGACCTGGCCAACTCGATCATCGGCCATACCGAAGCGACAATGCCGGGTGCCGACACGGTCAGCGGCGGTGATGGCAACGACCTCCTGTTCGGCGATCTGGTGAGCTTCAATGGCATTGCCGGCGAGGGTTATCAGGCCATGCAGGCGTTCGTGGCCCAGCAAACCGGCGTCGATGTCAGCAAAGTCACCACCAGCAACGTGCACCAGTACATCACCGAGCACTACACCGCGTTCGACGTGTCTGGCGCCCATGACGGTAATGACACGCTGCTGGGTGGCGCGGGCAACGACATTCTCTTCGGCCAGGGTGGCAACGACCTCCTAGACGCCGGCAAGGGCAATGACATTCTGCTGGGTGGCAGCGGCAATGACTCGTTGATCGGCGGTCAAGGCAACGACATTCTGATTGGCGGTTCGGGTGCCGACACCTTCATCTGGAAGGCTGGCGACACCGGCAGCGACGTGATCAAGGACTTCAAGGCCAGCGAAGGCGATCGCATCGACCTGCGTGATCTGTTGCAGGGCGAAACCGGCAGCACCATCGACAACTTCCTGAAGATCACCACGGTGGATGGTGTGTCGTCCCTGCAAGTCAGCTCTGGCGGCAAGTTCAACGGTGCCGACGCCGCAGCGGCCACCCCGGACGTGACGATCAAACTGGAAGGTAACAATTGGTCCAGCGCCAGCATCAATTCGTTGATCGCCGGCAGTGACCCGACCATCAAGGTCGATCACAACAACAGCTGATCAGCAGGCTGACGGCCGTCCAAACCGGGCGGCCGTCATGTTTGCGTCCACCTCACGGGTGACGATTTCGTCGTCGCACCGCATACTCGCCTGCGTTGGCCTATGCTGCTGACAGCACGACGCTGGTCCATTTCCGAGGGATGCTCAATGTTTTACGTGCAACGCGATGCGCAAGGTCAGTTAGTGCGCGTGGAAGCCACGGCCTACGCCGAGGCCACGGAAACGCTGCCGGCCGACAACCATGAAATCCAGGCCTGGTTTGCCCACGAAGTGGTTGAAACCAGCCTAAAGCAGCTCAAGCAGAGCGACCTGGAAATGATCCGGGTACTCGACGACTTGATTCAGGTGCTGACCCAAAAAGGCGTGATCCGCGTTACCGATCTGCCGCCGGCCGCGCAGGCCAAGCTGATGGACCGAAACCAGGCCCGTGAAGCGCTGGGCGGGTTGAGCCAATTGATCGATGATGATGAGACGGGGTTGATCTAAGCCCGACGCCGATCGTTCCCACGCTCTGCGTGGGAATGCCTCAAGGGACGCTCCGCTTTCAAGCCCCACCCCCGACGGTTGCGCCTGGCACAATTGTGACGCCGCGCGTGACGTGCTGGATTACCACGCACAGCGTGGGAATGCCTCAAGGGACGCTCCGCGTTCCAGCCCCACCGCCGACGGTTGCGCCTGGCACCATTGTGACGCGGAGCGTCACGGGCTGCATTCCCACGCAGAGCGTGGGAACGATCACCGCGGTGGAGCGGGCGCTGGATCACCTTGACACGCCGCCGATGAAACCTCGGGCCGAGGGTTAGCGTGAGGTAGCACAGATGATCGTCCCCACGCTCTGCGTGGGATTGCAGCCCGTGACGCTCTGCTACAAACCGGGGTCCGGCGCACCGCCGGCGGTGGGGCTGGACCGCGGAGCGTCCCTTGAGGCATTCCACGCAGAGCGTGGGGACGATCATCTGTGCTACCTCACGCTAAACCTCGGCCCGAGGTTTCATCTGCGGCGAGTCAAGGTGATCCAGCGCCCGCTCCACCGCGGTGATCATTCCCACGCTCTGCGTGGGAATGCCTCAAGGGACGCTCCGC
>NZ_JAKWJK010000040.1:0-8980 GCF_031570575.1 Pseudomonas sp. JL3 | reverse complement strand
CTGGGCCTGCCACAGGTCGGCCGGCATGACCACTTCTTCGAGCTGGGCGGCCACTCACTATTGGCGGTCAGCCTGATCGAGCGGATGCGTCAGGCAGGACTGAGTGCCGACGTGCGCGTGCTGTTCAGTCAGCCAACCCTGGCGACGCTGGCCGGGGCAGTGGGTGGTGGCAGCGAGATCAAGGTTCCGGTCAACGGTATTAAACTCGACTGCACGCAGATCACCCCGGATATGCTGACGCTGACGAACCTGGACGAGCAGGCCATCGAGCGCATTGTGGCGACGGTGCCTGGCGGTGCGCCCAACGTGCAGGACATCTACCCGTTGGCGCCGTTGCAGGAAGGCATTCTCTACCACCACATGGCGGCGCAAACGGGTGATCCCTATGTGCTGCAAGCGCAGTTCGGCTTCGACAGTCGCGGGCGGCTGGAAGGTTTTGCCCAAGCGTTGCAGAGTGTCATCGACCGCCACGACATCCTGCGCACCGCCGTCCTGTGGGAAGGTTTCGACGAACCGCTGCAAGTGGTCTGGCGTGAAGCACGGCTGGGCCTGGAAGAACTGGTGCTGGACCCGCAAGCCGGGGATGTCGCCACGCAATTGCACAGCCGTTTCGATGCCCGGCACNGGTTTCGACGAACCGCTGCAAGTGGTCTGGCGTGAAGCACGGCTGGGCCTGGAAGAACTGGTGCTGGACCCGCAAGCCGGGGATGTCGCCACGCAATTGCACAGCCGTTTCGATGCCCGGCACTATCGCCTGGACGTCACTCAGGCGCCGTTGATGCGCATCGCATTTGCCCATGACGCGCCCAACCAGCGTTGGGTGGCCATGCTGTTGTTTCACCACATGGCGCTCGATCATACGGCGCTGGACGTGGTGCAGCACGAAATGCAGGCGCATCTGCTGGGGCAGGCAGACCTGCTCGGCGAAGCGGTGCCCTATCGCAACTACGTGGCCCAGGCGCGGCTGGGTGTCAGTCGCGAGCAGCACGAAACGTTCTTCCGCGAGATGCTCGGTGACATCGACGAACCAACGCTGCCGTTCGGCCTGCAAGACGTGCAAGCCGACGGCAGCGACATCGAGGAAGCCAGGTTGCTGCTCGACCGTGGCCTGAGTCGGCGTTTGCGCCGGCTGGCGCGCCAGTCGGGCGTGAGTGCGGCCAGCCTGCACCATCTGGCCTGGGCTCAAGTGCTCAGTCGGGTATCGGGCCACGACGAGGTGGTGTTCGGCACAGTGCTGATGGGCCGGATGCAGGGCGGCGCGGGGGCAGATCGTGCATTGGGCATGTTCATCAATACCTTGCCGCTGCGCGTGAGCGTCGGCGATCAGGGGGTCAAGGACGGTCTGCAAGCAATCCATGCGCGACTGACGGCACTGTTGGGGCATGAGCATGCATCGCTGGCATTGGCCCAGCGTTGCAGCGGGGTGACCGCGCCGACGCCGCTGTTCAGCGCCTTGCTCAACTACCGTCACTCCGGCGCACAACCCGACGCAGCAGATCCGCATTCAGCCTGGCAGGGCATCGAGGTGCTGGGGGGCGAAGAACGCACCAACTATCCGCTGGCGCTGTCGGTGGACGACCTCGGCGAAGACTTCGCCCTGACCGTGCTGGTCCTGGCGGGCGTCGGTGCGCAACGTGTCTGCGGATATATGAACGCTACGCTGGAAAGCCTCGCCGAGGCACTGGAACGTAGCCCCGCAACGCCGTTGTACCGCCTGCAAATCCTGCCGGCGGCGGAGCAACAACAATTGCTGGTTGAATTCAATGCCACCAATACCGACTGCCTGCAGGACGAAACAGTCCTCGCGCTGTTCGAAGCGCAGGTGGCACGTACGCCGCAAGCGGTCGCGGTGGTGCATGAGCATCAGCAAATCACCTATGGGGCGTTGAATCGGCGGGCGAACCGTCTGGCGCATCATCTGATCGGCCTTGGTGTGCAGCCGGACGATTGCGTCGCGATCCTGCTGCCACGCTCGATTGACCTGGTGACAAGCCAATTGGCGATCCTTAAATGCGCGGCGACGTATGTGCCGCTGGATCGCAACGCCTCGCTGGAACGCCAAGGCTTCATGCTCAAGGATTGCCAGGCGTCTATCGTGCTGACGTTCAGCACCGAGGTTGCGCCCGATGGCGTGCGCCGCGTTGACCTGGACACACTGGATACGGAAAGCGAGGCCACTCATGACCCGGCCCTCGCGCAATCCAGTGAGACGATTGCCTACATCATGTACACCTCGGGTTCCACCGGTCAGCCCAAGGGTGTACGGGTACCGCACCGGGCAATCAACCGACTGGTGATCAACAACGGTTACGCCGACTTTAACCAGCACGACCGCATCGCCTTCGCCTCGAACCCGGCGTTCGACGCCAGCACCATGGATGTGTGGGGCGCTCTGCTCAATGGCGGGCAAGTGGTGGTGATTGACCATGAAACCCTGCTTGAACCTTCCCGCTTTGCCCGGGTACTGAGCGAGTCGGGGGCGACGGTGCTGTTCGTGACGACGGCGATCTTCAACCAGTATGTGCAACTGATTCCACATGCCATTGGCGGCCTGCGCATCCTGCTGTGCGGCGGCGAACGGGCTGACGTGGCTTCATTTCGGCGTTTACTGAGCCTGGCACCAGGCTTGCGGTTGGTGCACTGCTATGGTCCGACCGAGACCACCACCTACGCCACCACCCACGAGGTGAAGGCCGTGGCGCCAGACGCCGAAAGCGTGCCCATCGGCGGGCCGATTTCCAACACCCGAGTCTATGTGCTCGATGCACGACAACAACTCGTGCCATTGGGCGTGGTCGGCGAGATTTATATCGGAGGCAGCGGGGTAGCCAAGGGTTACCTGAACCGGCCAGAGCTGACAGCGGAAAAGTTTATCGCCGACCCGTTCAGCCCCGAATCCGATGCATTGCTGTACCGCACGGGTGACTTGGGTCGCTGGTTGCCAGAGGGCGATCTGGAGTGCCTGGGCCGCAATGACGACCAGGTGAAGATTCGAGGCTTTCGCATCGAACCGGGCGAGATCGAGGCAAAACTCGTCACCTGCGCGGGTGTGAAGGACGCGGTAGTGCTGGTAAGAACCGACGAGCCGGGTGAAAAGCGTCTAGTGGCCTACGTCGTCGCCCGGCAGGATGCCACGCTGTCGGTTGCCTGGCTGCGAGAGCAGTTGTCCGCCTCCCTGGCCGAGTACATGGTGCCGACCGCATTCGTGATGCTGCCGGCCTTTGCCCTGACGCTCAATGGCAAGGTGGACCGCAAGGCATTGCCCGCGCCACAAGCGCAGGCCTACGCGAGTGAGGAATATGAGGCACCGCAAGGTGAGATCGAGCAGACGCTGGCGCGCTTGTGGGCCGATTTGTTGAAGGTGGAGCTGGTCGGCCGTCACGATCATTTCTTCGAACTGGGTGGTCACTCTTTGTTGGCGATGAGGCTGATCGAACGGATGCGTCAGGTCGGTCTGTCGGTGGATGTGCGGGTCCTGTTCAGCCAGCCGACGCTGCTGGCACTGGCCGCCGCCGTTGGCGGGTATCGGGATGTAGTGGTGCCGGCCAACGCTGTCGTCGAAGGCTGCGATCGAATCACTCCGGCAATGCTGCCACTGGCGGCATTGAGTCAGCAAACCATCGATCGGGTCGTGGCGAACGTGCCGGGCGGCGCGGGCAATGTGCAAGACATTTATCCGCTGGCACCGTTGCAGGCAGGCATTCTGTATCACCATCTCACGGCTGAAAAAGGCGATCCTTATGTGCTGCAGACGCAGTTTGCCTTTGATAGCCACGAGCGCCTGGAAGACTTCACCCGGGCGCTGCAGCATGTGATCGACCGCCACGACATCCTGAGAACATCGCTGGCATGGGAAGGCCTCGATGAGCCGTTGCAGATCGTATGGCGCCAGGCACGGCTGGTTTGCGAAGCGTTCGAACCGGACCCTGGCGCCGGAGATATCGCGGCGCAATTGCATGAGCATTTCGATGCCAGGCATTACCGGCTGGATGTGCGTCAGGCACCGATGCTGCGTCTGGCATTCGCCGAGGATGTGGCCAATCAGCGTTGGGTGGCGATGCTGCTGTTCCACCATATGGCCCTGGACCACACGGCGATGGAAGTGGTACAGCACGAGATGCAGGCGCACCTGCTCGGGCAGGCGCACCGGTTGGGTGAAGCGGTGCCTTACCGCAACTATGTGGCCCAGGCACGGTTGGGCGTCAGCGAGCAGGAACATGAAGCGTTTTTCCGCGAGATGCTGGGCGATATCGACGAGCCGACGCTGCCGTTTGGCCGACAGGATGTGCAGGGTGACGGCAACAATATCGAGGAGGTGACGCTGGCGGTGGAGGCCGGGCTGAGCCGACGACTGCGGGTGCAGGCGCGTGCGCTTGGCGTGAGCCCTGCGAGCGTGATGCATCTGGCGTGGGCGCAGGTGTTGGGTTGTGTTTCCGCTCGCGACGATGTGGTCTTTGGCACTGTGCTGCTGGGCCGGATGCAGGGAGGCGAGGGGGCAGACCGCGCTCTGGGTATGTTTATCAATACCTTGCCGTTGCGTGTGAGCCTGGGTGAGCAAAGTGCGCGTGCGGCGGTGCAGGCCACTCATGGGCGGTTGAGCGCGTTGCTGGGCCATGAGCATGCCTCGCTGGCACTGGCGCAGCGCTGCAGCGGCGTGTCCGCGCCGACGCCGCTGTTCAGCGCCTTGCTCAACTATCGGCATAGCGCCGGCGAGGCCACCCCGCAAATGCTGGCGGGCTGGCAAGGGATTGAGGCACTGGGCGGCGAAGAACGGACCAACTACCCACTGTCGCTGGCCGTGGATGATGAAGGTGAAGGTTTCAGCCTGGCGGTACAGGCGGTTAGCGGGATCGATGCGCAGCGCATCGGCGAGTACATGCAGACCGCCCTCGAGAGTCTGGTCGCAGCACTGGAACACGCACCCCACACGCCACTGTACGAACTCGACAGTGTGCCGACGGCCGAACGCCGGCAACTGCTCGACACCTGGAATGCCACGCAGGTCGCCTACCCGCAAGAACAGACGATTCAGCAGTTGTTCCAGGACCGGGTCGAGGCGTCTCCCGACGCCGTCGCGGTGATGTTCGGTGATCAACAGTTGAGCTACGCCGAACTGAACGGGCAGGCCAATCAGGTCGCGCACCACCTGCTGGCGCTTGGCATCGGCCCGGATGATCGCGTGGCCATCTGCGTGGAACGTGGCCTCGCCATGCTGGTGGGGTTGCTGGGTATTTTGAAGTCGGGCGCCGCCTATGTTCCGCTGGACCCGGCTTACCCGAACGATCGCCTGGCCTATATGTTGGAAGACAGTACGCCGGTGGCATTGCTGGTGCATACCGGCACACGCGATCTGCTGGGCGATGCGACGATGCCGGTCATCGACCTCGATAATGACACCTGGCAGGACCAGTCCACCGCCAATCCGTCAGTGGTGGGTTTGACGTCGTCGCACCTGGCCTATGTGATTTACACCTCCGGGTCGACCGGCAAGCCGAAGGGCGTGATGGTCGAGCACCGCAATGTGGTCAACCTGTTGTGCGCCATGCGCGACACGGTGGGCGTGGAGCCGGCCGATCGCATGCTGGCGCTGACGACCCTGGGTTTTGATATTGCCGGCCTGGAGCTGTACCTGCCGCTGATCTGTGGCGCCCGTGTTGTGTTGGTGTCCCGAGACCAGGGACGCGACGGCCGGTTGCTGGCCGAAGTGATTGCCAGCAGCGGCGCCACCTTGGCGCAGGCCACCCCGGCGAGCTGGCGTATGTTGCTCGAATCGGGCTGGCAGGGCGCTCCGGCATTGACCGCGCTGTGCGGTGGTGAAGCGTTGCCCGCTGATCTTGCCCTGCGCGTAGCGGGACAGGTCAAGACATTGCTTAACGTCTACGGTCCGACCGAAACCACGATTTGGTCCTCGGCCACCCCAGTAGGGGACCAAGCGGCAGACGGCAGTCAGATCAGTATCGGCCGCCCCATTGCCAATACCCGGTTCTACTTGCTCGACTCGCATGGCAAGCCCGTACCGATCGGTGTCGCGGGTGAGATTTACATCGGCGGTGCCGGCGTGGCCCGGGGCTACATGAACCGCGACGACCTGACGGCCGAACGTTTCCTGAAGGACCCTTTCAGCACGCAAACCGATGCGCGGATGTATCGCACGGGCGACATTGCCCGCTACTGGCCGGACGGCAGGATCGAGTACCTGAGTCGCAACGATGGTCAGGTCAAGATTCGCGGTTTGCGCATTGAGCTGGGTGAAATAGAAGTCGTCCTTGGCGCCTGTCAGGGGGTGAGTGAGGCGGTAGTGGTCGTGCGTGAAGACCCTCCGGGTGAGAAGCGCCTGGTGGCCTATTACAGAGTGCTGGCCGAGCAAGACGAACCATCGATCGAAGCGTTGCGCGGGTTTATGCTCGCGCAGCTGCCCGAATACATGGTGCCCGTGGCATTTGTGCGGCTGGAAACGATGCCGCAGACGCCCAACGGCAAGCTGGACCGCAAGGCGCTGCCTGCACCGGAATCGGGTTCGATGAACGCTTATGGCTATGAAGCGCCGCAGGGGGATGTCGAGTCGGCACTGGCGCAGATCTGGCAAGCGTTGCTGGGCCTGGACCGGGTCGGTCGGCATGACCGCTTCTTTGAGCTGGGCGGCCATTCGTTGCTGGCGATGCGGCTGATCTCTCAGGTGCGTCTGCGTCTGGGCGTGGAGCTGGCGTTGAGTGAACTGTTTACCCATTCGCAATTGAGTACATTGGCGCAGGCGGTGGCGCGTTCGGTGCGCAGCAGCTTGCCGGAGATCGTCGCGGTGACGCGCGATGAGCCGTTGCCGCTGTCCTTCGCGCAACAGCGCTTGCTGTTTCTGACGCGGATCGAAGGCGCCAGCGCGGCCTACCATCTACCGGCCGGTCTGCGCCTCACGGGTGATCTGGACCGCAACGCATTGCAGCGTGCACTGGACCGGATCGTGGCCCGCCACGAGGCATTGCGCACCACCTTCGTGCAGGTCCCGGAGCAGCCGGCCCTGCAACGTATCGGCGCCGAAGACAGCGGCTTTGCCCTGCAGATCATCGATCTGTCCGCTCATGCCGAGGCGCAAGACGCGCTGAACACACTGGTCGCACAAGAAGCCACCGAGGCTTTCGACGTCGAATGCGGCCCGTTGATTCGCGGCCGGCTGATCCGTTTGGGCGAGCGCGAGCACGTGTTGTTGGTGACGATGCATCACATTGTGTCGGACGGCTGGTCGATGGGCGTTCTGACACGGGAACTGGTGGCTCTTTACGAGGCGTACCGAAGTGGGCAAGACGACCCGTTACCGGTACTGCCGGTGCAGTATGCCGACTATGCCGTGTGGCAACGACGCTGGCTGAGCGGTGAGGTGCTGAAGACCCAAAGTGCCTATTGGAAAGTGGCGCTGGCAGATGCGCCAGCGGTGCTGATGCTCCCCGTCGATCGACCACGGCCGGCGCAACAGAACTATGCCGGCGCCGCCATCCCGGTAGCCTTCGATGAAGCCCTCACGGCGGACCTCAAAGCGTTGAGTCAGCGTCACGGGACCACTTTGTATATGACAGTGCTGGCCGGCTGGGCCGCGGTGCTCGGCCGCCTCTCGGGGCAGGAGACGATCGTCATCGGCTCGCCAGTGGCCAACCGCACGCGCGTTGAAGTCGAGGGATTGATCGGTTTCTTCGTCAATACCCTTGCCCTGCCGATTGATGTGTCGGGCCAGCCGAGCATCGAAACGCTGCTGCAACGGGTCAAGGCGCAGACACTGAGTGCGCAGGCCCATCAGGATCTGCCGTTCGAGCAAGTCGTGGAACTGGTCAAGCCGGTGCGCAGCCTGTCTCACAGTGCGGTGTTCCAGGCCATGCTCTCGTGGCAGAACACGGAAGGCGTCGAACTCACGTTGGGCGACCTGACAATCGAAGGGCTGGGATCTGCGGGGCGGACGGCGAAGTTCGATGTGTCGCTCGATCTGGGAGAAGTTGATGGTTGTATTCAGGGTTCGCTGGAATATGCCACGGCGTTGTTCGACCAGGCGACGATGCAACGCTACCTCGGTTACCTGGAGCGGATGCTGCGGGCGATGGTCGCGGATGCGCGTGTGGTCGTGAGCGAGATTGCCTTGCTGGGGGATGCCGAACGCCAACGACTGCATGGGTTCAACGCCACCGAGGCGGACTATCCGCAGGAGCAGACTATCCACGGGCTGTTCGAGGCCCAGGTGCAACGCACACCGGACGCTGCGGCGGTGCTGCATGGCAAACAGTGCCTGAGCTATCGCGAGCTGAATGAACGCGCCAACCGGTTGGCGCATTACCTGCGCAAGCAGGGCGTTCAACCGGATGCGCGGGTAGCGATCTGCGTCGAACGCGGCGTCGACATGGTCGTGGGGTTGCTGGCGATTCTCAAGGCCGGTGGCGGTTATGTGCCGCTGGATCCGGCTTATCCGGCCGACCGGATTGCCTACATGCTGGCGGACAGCGCCCCGGCGGCGGTGTTGGCGCAAGCGGCCACGCGTAGCTTGCTGAGCGAAACGTCGGTGCCGGTGATCGACCTCGACAGCGATGTCTGGCAGGACGAATCCGTCTTGAATCCGGAGATTGTCGAGCTGACTTCATCGCACCTGGCCTACCTGATCTACACCTCCGGCTCCACCGGTTTACCCAAGGGCGTGATGATCGAACACCGCAACACGGTGAACTTCCTGACCTGGGCGCACCGTTCGTTTGATGCAGCAACCCTGGCAAAAACCCTGTTCTCGACTTCGCTGAACTTCGACCTGGCGGTCTACGAATGCTTCGCGCCGCTGACCTGCGGTGGCCGCATCGAGGTGGTGAGCAATGTGCTGGAGCTGCAACAAGGCGAGCACGACATCAGCCTGATCAACACGGTGCCTTCGGCCCTCAAGGCGCTGCTGGAATCCGGCGGGCTGAACGACAACGTGCACACGGTCAACGTCGCTGGTGAAGCGCTCAAGCGCAGCCTG
>NZ_JAKWJK010000004.1:0-403969 GCF_031570575.1 Pseudomonas sp. JL3 | reverse complement strand
AAGTTGACGGTGACCGGTGTCTGCGCCGGGTTGGTCAGGGTCGCGGTGTAGGTGATCTGGCCGCCTTCAGTGACAGTCGAGCCGGCTGTCAGCGTGACGGTGGTGGTATCGGCGGAATCGGTAATGGTGGTGACGGCCGGGGTCGGGCTCGGCACCAGGTTTTCGAAGTTGCCGCCAGTCGTCCCGGTAATCGTTGTGCTGACGGTACTGCCGTTGTTGTACACGTCGTTGGCCGGCGTCGGAACGTTGACGCTGCCGGTGGTGTTGCCAGCAGCGATGGTGATGGTCGAACCGTTGGACAAGGTGACGGTGACCGGCGTCTGCGCCGGGTTGGTCAATGTCGCGGTGTAGGTGATCTGGCCGCCTTCGGTAACGGTCGAGCCCGCTGTCAGTGTGACGGTGGTGGTGTCAACGGTGTCGGTGACCTGGGTCACGGCCGGAACGGTCGGCGGGGTGACCACGATACCGCTGCCGCCCGTGGTGCCGGTGACGGTCACGTTGATCTGGGTCGGATCGTTATAAACGGTGTCGTTCGGTGCCAGCGGAACGTTGACGGTGCCGGTGGTTTGGCCAGCTGGGATCACGATCACCGAGCCATTGGACAGGGTAATGGTCAGGTCGGTCAGCGGTGCCTGGGTCAGGGTCGCGGTGTAAACCAGCACGCCACCGGCCTCGGTGATGGTCGGCGTGGCGCTCAGGCTCAGGGTCGATTCGCGCAGGGCATTGGTGCTGGTATCGGCAGTCTGGCCGCCGGTGGTGTCTTGTGTTGCCAGCGCGGCCGTGGCGAGGCCTTCAGTCGGGAAGCCGATAGTCGGGTCGACCCGGGCAGCGGTTGCCTCCAGGGCCACGAAGCTGTGGCCGCCACCGGCAGCGCCGCCCGAGCTCGCAGCCGTAGGGCCGGCGGCGGTGGCTTCAAGGGCGGTGGTCGGGTCGACGCCGGCGGCGATGGCTTGTTGCAATTCGTCAACCGATGGCGCGGCTTGTGCAGTGGCTTGCGCAAGGTCGGTGCTGGAATCCGGATCGCTGCCGCTCCACTGAGTGTCGCGGCCCAGGTCCAGCGTGCGGCCATCAGCCAGTTCGAGTGTAATGGCACCAGCGGCACCGGTGTCTACCTGATCGCCGACCAACAACCGGTCGCCTTCAACGAGTACGCGGCGGATGCCTTCTGGCGACACCGCGAAAACCTGACCAACAATGCTTTTGACGATGGCAACAACACTGCTCATTGAAGACTCTCCGGGTGTCACGTTCAGTTGACTTCCATGAACCGCTCGGGCGTGTTCGCCGATCGGGGCTGGACGTTCTTACAAAATTTGATACATAACTTTGACGCTAAAATCGTCAATAATTTGGCTATATTTTTTCGAAATTAACTTTATGCCAAACTATTGACCTTATGGTGGCCATCCTAAACAATCGCCCAAGTAATGTCACATTGATATTTAAGCGGCGACCTGTCCTGCAGCGTGTGATCCAGTTCCGATTTTGAACTTTCCGACATACGGTCATTCCGGTTGCCATCATCCGATGCAGCGCCACGTTCTGCAGTGATTCAAGACAAGAAGTCCCGGGAAATTCCAACTATGCGTTTGCACCTGTTCAAGGTTCTACCCTTCGCCTTCGCCGCCAGCTTTGTTCAGGCGCAAAGCCTCCCACAGGCCATGCAACAGGCACTCGATGTCCATCCGGAAATTCAGGCAGGGGTTAACAGCCGATTGGCCGCGGATTATCAGTTAAAGGCCGCCAAAGGTGGATACCTGCCAAGGGTCGATCTGCTGGGCGGTTATGGTCGCGAAGGCACCGACAGCGTTACCACCCGCGCCGCCGGCAACAACAATCACTGGGAAACGCTGAACCGCAGCGAGTCAAGTTTACGTCTGTCGCAGATGGTATTTGACGGTTTTGCGACGTCCAGCGAAGTGGGGCGTCAACAAGCCACCGTTAACTCCCGTGCTTATTCCTTATTGGGCACGTCGGAACGTACCGGGCTGACCGTCGCTCAGGTCTATCTCGATGTGTTGACCCGCCGCGAATTCGTGCGCCTGGCGGAAGACAACCTGAAGAACCACGAACGGATTCTTGACCAGATCAAGTTGCGCACCCAGCGCGGCGTGGGCAGCGGCGCCGACCTCGATCAGGCTGACGCGCGTATGGCCCAGGCCCGCAACAATCTGATCACTGAACAGACCAACCTGGCTGACGCTGAGACCAACTACCTCAGCGCCGTCGGCCAGATGCCCGATCAACTGGAGCGGCCTGCCGATTTCATGGCGCTGTTGCCGGCCAACCTGAATGAAGCCCGGGCGCAGATGCTGGAAAACAGCCCGATCCTGCGCTCCGCCGAATCCGATATCGCTGCCGCCGAGAAACAGTACGAAGCCGCCAAGTCGAGCTTCTACCCGCGCTTCGATGCCGAACTGGGTCGCAGCGCCGACAATGATCTCGACGGTCAGAATGGTCACAGCAACGAATGGCAGGCCATGTTGCGCATGCGCTTCAATTTGTTCGCCGGTGGCAGCAACAAGGCTGATCTGGAATCCAAGTCCTATCTGTCGAACCAGGCGCTGGATATTCGCAACAACGCCCTGCGCGTGTTGAACGAAGAACTGGGCCTGGCCTGGAACGCCCTGAACAACGCCAACGCCCAAGTGCCGATCGCCCAGCAATATGTCGATCGCAGCGCCAGTGTGCGCAGTGCTTATCAGAAGCAGTTCAGCCTCGGCGAACGCACCTTGCTCGACCTGCTCGACAGTGAAAACGAGCTGTTCAGCGCTTCCCGTCGGCTGGCCGAGATCAAAAACATTCAGTTATTTACTCAGTACCGAATCAAGGCGACCATGGGCGAATTGCTCAAAAGTCAGGGCGTTGTCGCACCATTGGCATCCGTTGTGCAGAACGACGTGAAGCCCAAGGTTCAGTTGCCCGGGATGAATTGAGTCCTGCCCCATTTCAATCGTTAGCCAAGAGTGTCGAGCGTGGAATCAGAAGTCAGTCGAGTTCAACTCATTCATGATCCGCGCGCGCTGCATGACGATCCGTTACTGGACGGCCTGCTAGCCCTTTGCACTTTGCACCAGAAACCGGCCAGCGCCGCGATGCTGACCACCGGCCTGCCATTACCCAAACAACGCCTGAGCGTCGAACTGCTGCCCCGCGCGGCCGCTCGCGCCGGGCTGCAAGGGCGAGTGCTGCAACGCAAGCTGGAGCAGATTCCGGCGATTGCCATGCCGGCGCTGTTGCTGCTCAAGGACGGCCGCAGCGCGGTGCTGCTCGGCTGGCACGGTGAAGACCAGGCCCGTCTGCTGCTTAGCGAAAGCGATGGTGGTGAGGTTTGCGTCAGCCGTGAACTGCTCGCCGACGATTACAGCGGCAAAGTCTTCTTCGCCCAACCCCAACACAAATTCGACGTTAACCACGGCACGCTGATCCCACGTGCGCGTTCGTGGTTTCGCGACACCCTCAAGCGTTCGCGCTGGTTGTACGCCGACGCCATCGCTGCCAGTTTTCTGATCAACATCATTGCCATGGCCGCGCCGCTGTTCGTGATGAATGTCTACGACCGCGTGGTGCCGAACCAGGCTGAGTCAACTCTTTGGGTCCTGGCCATCGGCATCACGGGCGCTTACCTGTTCGACCTGATCCTCAAGAGCCTGCGCAGCCTGTGCCTGGACCTGGCCGGCAAGAAAACCGACTTGATCATCTCCGCGACGCTGTTCGAGCGCATCGTCGGCATGGCCATGAAGTACCGCCCGGCGCGAGTCGGCAGCTTCGCCCAGAACATTCATGAGTTTCAGAGCCTGCGCGACTTCCTTGCGTCGCTGACCCTCACCAGTCTGATCGACCTTCCGTTTACGCTGCTGATCTTCATGGTCATCGCGATCCTCGGTGGGCATCTGGTGTGGATTCCGGTGCTGGCGTTCCCGATTGCGCTGCTGATCGGTTATGCCTTGCAGAAGCCGCTGGTGGCGACCATGGAGCGAACCATGGCCCTGGGCGCCGAACGCCAGTCGAGCCTGATCGAAACCCTCGCCGGCCTTGATGCGGTAAAGGTCAACAACGCCGAAAGCGAACGTCAGTATCAGTGGGAGCAGACCATCGGCACCCTCAGCCGCCTCGAGCTGCGGGTGAAAATGCTGTCCGGCCTGGCGATGAATATCACCTTGCTGATTCAGCAACTGGCCGGGGTGATCATGATCGTCTTCGGCGTGTACCAGATCATCGACGGCCACCTGAGCATGGGCGGCTTGATCGCGTGCTACATGCTCAGCGGTCGTGCCCTCAGCCCATTGGCTTCGTTGTCCGGCCTGCTGACCCGCTACCAGCAGGCCCGCGTGACCATGACCTCGGTCGATCAGATGATGGAGCTGCCCCAGGAGCGCAATTTCGACGAGCGCCCGCTGAGCCGCAAAGTGCTGCAAGGCGCCATTGAATGCCGTCAGCTGAGCTTCACTTACCCGGATCAGCAGAACCCCGCGCTGAAGGGCATCAACCTGATCATCAAACCCGGCGAGAAGATCGGCATCATCGGTCGCAGCGGCTCGGGCAAAAGCTCCCTGGCCAAACTGCTGGTGGGCCTCTATCAACCGGACGACGGCGCGCTGCTGGTCGATGGTGTGGATATCCGCCAGATCGACGTCAGCGAGCTGCGCCACAACATCGGCTACGTGCCCCAGGACATCCAGTTGCTCGCCGGTACGTTGCGCGACAACCTGGTGTCGGGCGCGCGCTATGTCGAAGACGAACTGGTGCTGCAAGCCGCGGAACTGGCCGGCGTCCACGAGTTCGCCCGCCTGCACCCGCAAGGTTATGAGTTGCAAGTCGGTGAGCGTGGGCAGAACCTGTCTGGCGGTCAGCGCCAGAACGTAGCCCTGGCCCGAGCGCTGCTGCTCAACCCGCCGATCCTGTTGCTGGACGAACCGACCAGCGCTATGGACAACACCGGCGAAGAACGCCTCAAGCAACGCCTCGCTGCGGTGGTGGAAAACAAGACCGTGGTGCTGGTGACGCACCGGGCTTCGCTGTTGTCGCTGGTGGATCGTCTGCTGGTGATCGACCGTGGGCAGATACTCGCCGATGGCCCGAAAGCCGCCGTGATGGAAGCGTTGAAGAAGGGGCAGATCAGTGTTGCTTAAGTCCGGGGTCAAAGATTCCATCCGCCGTTACTTCAAAGGCTCCGCATCGCTGCAAGGCCAGCCTCTTCCCGAGGTCAACAAAGCGCTGATCGAAGACGCTCCGCGCGTGGTGCGATTGACGATCTGGGCGATCATCGGCTTCTTCGTGTTCCTGATGCTCTGGGCCAACTTCGCGGTCATCGATGAAGTCACCAAGGGCGACGGCAAGGCGATTCCGTCGTCGAAGATCCAGAAAATCCAGAACCTTGAGGGCGGCATCGTCTCCGAGTTGTTCGTCACCGAAGGGCAAATCGTCGAGGCCGGCGCGCCGCTGATTCGTCTGGACGACACGCGGTTCGCCTCCAACGTCGGTGAAACCGAGGCCGATCGGCTGTCGATGCTGCTACGTGTGGAGCGCTTGAGCGCCGAGGTCGATGACCGTCCGCTGAACTTCCCCGCCGACGTGCTCAAGGCTGTTCCCACCCAGGCCGCCAGCGAAGAGTCGCTGTACATCAGCCGTCGGCAGCAACTGCACGATGAAATCGGTGGCTTGCAGGAGCAATTGATCCAGCGTCAGCAAGAGCTGCGCGAGTTCACCTCCAAACAGTCTCAGTATCGCAGCGCGTTGTCGCTGCAGCGTCAGGAAATCAACATGTCCGAGCCGTTGGTGGCTCAGGGCGCGGTGTCACCGGTGGAGGTTTTGCGACTCAAGCGTGCCGAGGTCGAAACCCGCGGCCAACTGGACGCCACCACCCTGGCGATTCCTCGCGCCGAATCGGCGATCAAGGAAGTGCAGCGCAAGATCGATGAGACGCGCGGCAAGTTCCGCAGCGAAGCCCTGACCCAACTCAACGAAGCACGCACCGATCTGAACAAGGCCCAAGCCACTGGCAAGGCCCTGGAAGACCGGGTCAGCCGGACGTTGGTGACATCGCCGGTGCGCGGCATCGTCAACAAGTTGCTGGTGAACACCATCGGCGGCGTGATCCAGCCGGGCAGCGATCTGGTGGAGATCGTGCCACTGGATGACACCTTGCTAGTGGAAGCCAAGATTCGCCCGCAAGACATCGCGTTCCTGCACCCGGGGCAAGACGCCACGGTGAAGTTCACGGCTTACGACTACACCATTTACGGTGGGCTAAAGGCCAAGCTGGAGCAGATCGGTGCCGACACCATCACCGACGAAGACAAGAAGACCACGTACTACATCATCAAGCTGCGCACCGAGCGCAGTCACCTGGGGACGGATGAAAAACCGTTGCTGATCATTCCGGGGATGGTGGCGTCGGTGGACATCATTACCGGCAAGAAAACTGTGCTCAGTTATTTGCTCAAGCCGATTATCCGGGCTCGGGCCGAGGCGTTGCACGAGAGGTAGTTTTTGGTGCGGTTGAGGGCCTCTTCGCGAGCAAGCCCTATCACCACCTCATCCAAAGATGTTTGCTAGCATTGCGTCTGAATCAATCCAGATCAGGAACGAGTGCTCAGTATGCAACTCCCGGACATGAACCTGTTGGTCGCCCTCGACGCCTTGCTCGACGAGGGCAGTGTGGTGGGCGCTGCGCGGCGGATGAATCTCAGTCCGGCGGCGATGAGCCGGACGCTGGCGCGGATCCGCGAAGCCATCGGCGATCCGATTCTGGTGCGCGCCGGTCGAGGCCTGGTGCCGACGCCCAAGGCACTGGAGTTGCGCGAGCAAGTGCGGGACCTGGTGGAGCAGGCCGCGTTGTTATTCCGCTCCGCCGATGATGTGGATCTGGGCAGTTTGCGCCGGCGGTTCAGTATTCGCGCCAATGATTTCTTTGTGGGCGTCTACGGCGGCAAGCTGTTCGACACGATGGAACGCCAGGCCCCGCATTGCGAGTTGCGCTTTGTCCCCGAGGGCGATGGGGATGACGAAGCGTTGCGTGAAGGACGTATCGATTTAAGCGTCAGCAACAATCGGCCGTTGATGCCGGAAGTGAAGGTGCAGAACCTGTTTTCCACTCACTTTGTCGGGCTGGTGCGTGAAGATCACCCGTTGTTCGATGAAGAGATCACCGCCGAACGGTACGCCGGTTTTTCCCATATCAGCATGTCGCGCCGGGGGATCGCCCGCGGGCCGATCGACACGGCGCTCAACGCCTTGGGGCTGGAGCGGCGGGTGGCGGTGATTGCGCCGAGTTTCCATGCGGCGATGTTCGCTTTGCCGGATTCCGATCTGATTCTGCCGGTGCCCAAGGAGGCATTGCTGAGCGTGCGGCGCCTGGGCTTGAAGCTGCGCTCGTTCACCCTGCCGATTCCGTTACCGACCCTGATGCTGACCCAGGCCTGGCATCCGCGTTTCGACAAGGATCCGGCTCATCGCTGGATGCGTGAAACCCTCAAGACTTGTTGCGATGAGACCTGGCTGGCTGCACAGCCAATCTGAGGCTGACACCGCTCCCACAGGGTTTTGTATTGCTGCATCAAACACACTTATAAGCTGCCAATAAGTCAATTTTCGTAAGCTTCCACGCTCCCTAAAATGCTTCGGTATCCCCATTCCGGAGCGTGCAGTACATGACTTCCCTCACGGTCACGGCGCCTCTCGCTGCGGCCAAGCCAGCGACCGCCATCGCGCCACCGGTCTTCGGCCCGCGAATCATTATCGGCCTGGTGGGCGTGTTGCTGGCGGTGCTGGTGTCGGGCTTGAACGAGATGGTAACCAAGGTCGCTTTGGCCGATATCCGCGGCGCGTTGGCCATCGGTTACGACGAAGGCACCTGGCTGGTCGCCAGTTACACCGCGACCTCGGTGGCCGCCATGGCATTTGCCCCTTGGTGTTCGGTGACGTTCTCGTTGCGGCGCTTCACCCTGTACGCGATCAGTGCATTCACCCTGTTGGGTGTGTTGTGCCCGTTCGCCCCGAATTACGAAAGCCTGCTGGTCATGCGCACCTTGCAAGGCCTGGCCGGCGGCGCGTTGCCGCCGATGCTGATGACCGTCGCCCTGCGATTCCTGCCGGCCAACGTGAAACTCTATGGCCTGGCCGGTTATGCCCTGACGGCAACCTTCGGCCCCGGTCTCGGCACACCACTGGCCGGATTGTGGACCGAGTACGTCGGTTGGCAATGGACCTTCTGGCAAATCGTCGTGCCGTGCCTGATTGCCATGGCGGCGGTGGCTTACGGTTTGCCCCAGGATCCGCTGCGGCTGGAACGCTTCAAACAGTTCAACTGGCGCGGCTTGTTGCTGGGGTTTCCGGCGATCTGCATGTTGGTGATCGGCATTCTGCAAGGCAATCGGCTGGACTGGTTCGAGTCGAGCCTGATTTGCGGACTGCTCGGCGGCGGGTTGCTGTTGCTGGTGCTGTTTTTGATCAATGAATGGTCGCAACCGATTCCGTTCTTCAAGTTGCAGATGCTCGGTATCCGCAACCTGACGTTTGCGCTGTTGACGCTGGCCGGCGTGCTGGTGGTGTTGCTCGCGGTGGTCATTATTCCCTCCAGTTACCTGGCTCAGGTCCAGGGTTATCGCCCGGTGCAGACCGCGCCAATCATGCTGCTGGCGGCACTGCCGCAGTTGATCGCGCTGCCGTTGGTGGCGGCGCTGTGCAACCTGCGTTGGGTCGATTGCCGCTGGGTGCTGGGGATCGGCCTGAGCATGCTGACGCTGTCTTGCCTCGGTGGTTCGCAGCTGACGTCGGTGTGGATTCGCGACGATTTCTATGTCCTGCAATGGCTGCAGATTTTCGGTCAGCCCATGGCCGTGCTGCCGCTGTTGATGCTTTCCACCGGTAGCATCACACCGATGGAAGGGCCGTTCGCCTCGGCTTGGTTCAACACGGTCAAAGGCCTGGCGGCAGTGATCGCCACCGGTGTGATCGATGCGCTGAGCACCGCAAGGCTGCATTTCCACTCGAGCATGCTGGTGGACAACCTTGGTAACTCGCCTCTGGTTGATAGCGCCAGCGCGAACCTCGCTCACCGTCTGCATCAGCAGGCTGTGGTGCTGACTTCTTCCGATCTTTATCTGTGCATGGCCGGCGTCGCAGTGGCGCTGATCCTGCTGATTTTCTGGCTGCCGACGCGGATCTATCCACCGCGCGCGCCGACTTGAATGCTTCTCTGAAACAGAAGGTTTTTATGACGACTCAATCAAAGCAAAAAATCGCTGTCGCCGTTGCCGCAGTGATGGCGGTCGGCGTGTTGATTTACCTGCTGGCGCCGGGCTTGTTCGGCAAGCGTACGCAGCAGAGCACCAACGATGCCTTCGTCTCGGCGGACTTCACCCTGGTAGCGCCGCGCGTGGCGGGGTTCATCAAGGACGTGCTGGTGGAAGACAATCAGCAGGTCAAGGCCGGACAGCTGCTGGCGTTGATCGACGACCGCGACCTGCGCGCTGCCGCTGAGGCTGCCGACGCTGAAACCCTGGTGGCCAGGGCGCAGTTGCAGAACGCTCGGACCACTCTGGAGCGCCAGGCGTCGGTGATCGCTCAGGCTCAGGCCACGGTGGTTTCGGCGAAGGCTGAAATGGCTTTCGCCGAGCATGAACTGAACCGCTACAACCATCTCGCCGGGGTAGGCGCCGGCACGGTGCAGAATGCTCAGCAAGCGCGCACGCGCATCGATCAGGCCTGCGCTCGCTTGGCCAATGCCACGGCGGTGCTGGCGGCGGAACGCAAGCAGGTGGAGATCCTGACCGCCCAGCGTGATGCGGCCGAAGGTGAGCTGAAGCGAGCGCAAGCGGCGCTGGAAATGGCCAGCTATGAGCTGTCCTATACGCGCATCGTTGCGCCCCAGGACGGGATGGTCGGCGAGCGCGCGGTGCGGGTCGGCGCCTATGTCACTCCGGGCAGCAAGATTCTCGCTGTGGTGCCGTTGGAGCGGGCGTATGTGGTCGCCAATTTTCAGGAAACCCAACTGACTGACGTACAGCCGGGGCAGAGCGTGCAAGTGCACGTCGACAGCCTCGGCGGCGAGGCCCTGCGCGGGCGCGTCGAGAGCATCGCGCCGGCCACCGGCGTGACTTTCGCCTCGGTCAAACCGGACAACGCCACCGGCAACTTCACCAAGGTCGTGCAACGAATTCCGGTGAAAATCGTTCTGGAACCGGGGCAGGCATTGGCCGAGCGGTTGCGGGTGGGGATGTCGGTGGAGGCGAGGATTGATACGGCAAGCGCCAGCGAGCATGAGGTTGCGCAACGATGAACTTTGTTAATCGCACATCCCAGTGGCGAGGGAGCTTGCTCCCGCTGGGCTGCGAAGCGGACCTGAAAATTGCGAGTGCTGCGCACTCGAACGCGAGCAAGCTCCCTCGCCACTGGGTCAGCATTCATTCAGTGGTTTTTGTGTTGGGCCTGTTTTCTTTGAGTGCCTGCACCGTCGGCCCGGACTTCCAGAAACCTCAGGCGCAGCAAGTGGCCGAATGGTCGAACCCGTCCAAAGCCGCCGCCAGTGAAGCAGTAACTACCGACATGAACGAACGCTGGTGGGAGGTATTCCACGACCCGAAACTCTCTGCCCTGACTCAACGCGCCCTGACCGACAACCTCGACCTGAAACTCGCCAGCAGTCGCTTGCAGCAAAGCCGCGCCGCGCGACAGGTGATCACCGCCAACCGCTATCCCAACACGGCCGCCACAGGCAGCTACGGGCGCAAACGCAACAGCGGTGAAGGCCTGAACGATCCGTCGGGCAATAACGGCGACTCGGCGTTCAACCTGTGGGACGCAGGCTTTTCCGCCTCCTGGGAGCTGGATTTCTGGGGCCGTGTGCGCCGTGAAACCGAAGCCGCCGATGCCACCCTGGAAGTGGCGGAGAACGATCGTCGCGGCGTGCTGCTGTCGGTGCTCGCCGAAACCGCTCAGGACTATATTCAACTGCGCGGTGTGCAAAGCACCCGAGCCGTCACTGAGCAGAACCTCGACGTCGCCCGGCATAGTTTGAAACTCTCACAACTGCGCCTGGCCGACGGTGTTGCGACGGATCTGGACGTTGCCGAAGCCGCTGCGCAAGTCGCGGCCATCGAATCACGTTTGCCGGCGCTGGAGCAGCGTCAGTCGCAACTGATCAACGCCCTGAGTCTGTTGATGGGCGAACCGCCGCAAGCGCTGTCCGCCGACTTGTCCACAGACGCCCCGGTACCGCAAACCCCGCGTCAGGTCGCCATTGGCTTGCCGTCGCAATTGGCCGAGCGCCGCCCAGACATCCGTCAGGCCGAAGCCCGTCTGCATGCCGCGACCGCCAGCATCGGCGTAGCGAAGGGCGATTTTTATCCGCGGATCACCCTGTCGGGCAACATCGGTTCGCAAGCCCTGCAACTGAGCGATTTCGGCTCGTGGGGCTCGCGCTCGTTCGGCATCGGCCCGCAGTTCAGCCTGCCGCTGTTCGATGGTGGTCGCCTGCGCGGCATGTTGCACCTGCGCGAAGCCCAGCAACAGGAAGCGGCGCTGGCCTACCAGCAAACCGTATTGCGGGCCTGGCATGAAATCGACGATCAACTCACCGCCTACAACGCCAGCCAACTGCGCCGCGACAGCCTCGCCGAAGCCGTACGCCAAAACCAGATCGCCCTGCGCACCGCGCAACAGCAATACGTCGAAGGTGTGGTGGATTTCGTCAACGTCCTCACGGTGCAAGGCGAATTGCTGGCGACCCAACAGCAGTGGGTCGAGAGTTCGACTGGGGTGTCGTTGGCAATGGTTGGTTTGTACAAGGCGTTGGGTGGGGGATGGGAGTCGGTGTATCCGGTGGCAGGGACGGCGCAGCGCTGATCAGCGAGCACGCTCTATCAACCAATGACGGCCATCCGGCTTGACGCTCACCCCCGCTGTCGTAGACTCCGCTCATCCGTCAGGGAGTTACGGTTATGCGGCGTTTTCGTGTTTGGGTTGCGGGATTAACCTTTGTAACGTGCGTAGTACAGGCGCAAACGCCTGCGCCAGACGATCCGTTGCTGGAAAACAGCGCGGTCGGCGGTAATGCGTCGGCCATTAGTGAGGCCCGTGGTGTGCTGCGGGCCCGGGATCAGGCGGTGCTTGCCAGTGAGTTGTCGGGGCGGATTGTCGAGTTGCCGTTCAGTGAGGGCGAGTCGTTCAAGAAGGGCGATACCCTGGCGCGGTTTGACTGTTCGGCTTATCAGGCTCAGCTCAACGCGGCTCAGGCCGCCAGCCGTGGTGCTGGTGAAGAGCTGGCGCACAACAAACAACTGGCGGCGTTGAATTCGGTCGGGCGCTTTGAAGTGGCGCGGGCCGAGGCCAAGGTCAGCGAGATTCAGGCGCAGTCCCAGGTCTACCAGGTTCAGGTCAAACGCTGCAGCGTGGTCGCGCCGTTCGATGGCCAGGTCGTCGAGCGCAAGGTCAAGCGCTACGAAAGCGTTGCCGCTGGTGCGCCGTTGTTGGACGTGGTCGATAACCGCACCCTGGAAATTCACCTGTTGGTGCCATCACGCTGGATGGGCAAACTCAAGCCCGGCCAGACGTTCAGTTTTGTCCCCGATGAAACCGGTCAGCCGCTGGATGCGACGGTCAAACGCCTCGGTGCACGGATCGACGAAGGCAGCCAGACTTTGCTGCTGGTGGCGGCGCTGCCCAACGCTAACGGTCTGTTGGCTGGCATGAGCGGAACGGCGCATTTCGCGGAGCTCAAATGAACGCCCCAGTGACCGGCGGCGCCGAGCAGGTGTTCGCAAGGTTTCTCGACCTCGAACGCCAGACCCGCGCCGCGCGCACACCCTCGCAACTGGCTTACAGCCTGGTCAATGACGGCCAGGCGCTATTCGGTTTCCGTCATGCCGCGTTGTTGATCGCCGGCAAAGTGCAGGCGGTGACGGGCGTCAGTGCTGTGGAACCGAATGCGCCGTTCGTGGCGTTTGTCGAGCAAGCGGTCGCGCAGCTGTTCAAGCTTGAGGTGTTGAAACAGGCGCGGGTGATCGCGCCTGATCTTCTCAGCGAATCGATTCTGGCCGATTGGCAAAGTCTGTCAGCCGCTCAGGTGTTCTGGCTGCCGCTGATCGATCATCAGGGCGAGGTGTTCGGCGGTCTGTGGCTGGCGCGGGATGTACCGTGGAACCCCTCCGAACAAGTGCTGCTGTCGCAACTGGGCGACACCTACAGTCACGCCTGGCTGGCGCTGCAACCGCGCAAACCCTGGCGATTGCGCTGGACGCGCAAGCGTCAGGTGGCGCTGGTTGCCGTGTTGTTGCTCGGGTTGCTGATCCCGGTGCGCCAATCGGTGTTGGCACCGGCCGAAGTCGTCCCATTGGGCGGTCGGGTGGTCGCGGCGCCGCTGGACGGGGTGATCGCCGAGTTTCTGGTCAAACCCAACCAGACGGTGAAAACCGGCGATCTGCTGCTGCGCTTCGAAAGCACCACGCTCAAGGCTCAGGCCGATGTGGCCGGGCGCGCCTTGGGCGTTGCCGAAGCGGAACTCAAGGCCAACTCCCAACGCTCCTTCGCCGATGCCGAATCCAGTTCGAAAATCGATCTGCTGGCGGCCCGCGTCGAGCAGAAACGCGCCGAACGAGATTACGCCCGTGAACTGCTCAAACGCAGCGAAGTACGCGCCGAGCGGGACGGCATCGCGGTGTTCGCCGACGCCGAACGCTGGACCGGCAAACCCGTGCAAACCGGCGAGCGGCTGATGGAAATCGCCGACCCGAACCAGGCCGAGTTGCGCATCGAATTGGCCGTAGGCGATGCGATTGCCCTGGAGCCGGGGGCGCAGGTCGCGCTGTTTCTCGACAGCGATCCGTTACAACGCCACTTGGCCAAACTCGAACGTTCGGCCTACGAAGCGCAGCCCACCGCTGCCGGGCAACTGGCTTATCGACTGGATGCGACGTTCGACGCCGCGCCGCCACGTATCGGCCTGCGCGGTACCGCGAAAGTCTTCGGCGACCGTGCGCCACTGGCGTTGTACCTGTTGCGTCGACCGCTGGCCGGGTTGCGTCAGAGTGTGGGTCTTTAGATGAGCCTGCCAAGCCTGCGGGCGGACCTGCAATTGTCGACGGCGGCCCCGGCCCTTGACGGGTCGCCGCGCTGGACTCTGGCCGACCCGGTGCGTGGGCGTTATTTCAAACTCGGTGCGGCGGCGATGCGCCTGCTGCGTCATTGGTCTTTGGGCGATCCGGAGCAAGTGCTGCGTGCCGCCAACCGCGAGCCGGGGTTGCCGCTGGAGGGTGCGGCGCTTGAGCAATTACTGGAGTTTTTGCGCGGCCACGACCTGATCAGCGCCCTCGACCCGTCGCAGCGCGCCAGTTACAGCCTGAAGGCCGCGGCTCAGCGCCAGAGCCTGTGGCAAATCCTGCTGCATCAATACCTGTTCTTCCGGATTCCGCTGTGGCGCCCGGACGCCTTTCTCAATCGCGCCTGGCCGTGGCTGGAGCGTTTCGGCCCGCGCGCATTGCGCTACGGATTGCCTGCGACGCTGGGGTCCGGGGTGTTTCTGGTGTCGCGGGACTGGCAGCGATTCATCGCCACTTTTCCGCACCTGTTCAGCCTCGGTGGTGCGCTGGCGTTCGCTGTGGCGCTGTTTTTTGCCAAGCTGTGCCACGAGTTCGGCCACGCCTTCATGGCCAAGCGCGCCGGTTGTCGGGTGCAGAGCATGGGCGTGGCGTTCATGGTGCTGCTGCCGATGTTTTACACGGACGTCAGCGATGCCTGGCGCGTCAATGATCGCCGGGCGCGGTTGCTGATCGGTGCCGGTGGGGTGCTGGCGGAACTGGTGTTGGCGTGTATCGCACTGCTCGCCTGGTCGTTGCTGCCTGACGGCCCCGGACGCACGGCGGCGTTCATGCTCGCCAGTGCGACCTGGATCACCACGCTGGTGATCAACCTCAACCCGTTCATGCGGTTCGATGGCTACTTCTTGCTCAGTGATTTCTGGGAAGTGGACAACCTTCAAGGGCGGGCCTTTGCCCTGTGCCGCTGGCGGCTGCGCGAGTTTTTGTTCGGCTACGCAGCCCCGGCGCCGGAGCCGTGGTCGCCGAAGATGCAGCGGCGTTTGTTGATCTGGGGGTATGGCGCGTGGCTGTGGCGTGCGGCGCTGTTTTTCGGGATTGCGCTGGCGGTCTATCACCTGTTCTTCAAGGTATTGGGGATTTTCCTGATGCTGGTGGAACTGGTGTGGTTCATCTTCCTGCCGATCCTGAGCGAGTGGCGGCAATGGTGGAGCCATCGGGAACAGGCGCATGCGCCTCGGGTACTGCTCAGCGGTCTGGCATTGCTTGGGTTGGTGTTGCTGCTGGCGTTGCCATGGCGCAGCGCGGTGGAGTTGCCGACGATGCTTGAGGCCGGACGCGCCAGCGCCCTGCACGCGCCGGTGGCGGCGCGGGTCAAAATGGTGAATGTGCACGACGGCCAGATCGTCGCTCAAGGTGAAGTGCTGATCGAGCTGGAATCACCGGATCTGGACTCACGCCAGGCTATCGTGCGTCGCGAAATCCAGATCCAGCAGTTGCAGATGCGTCGTCAGGCCGGCCGCAGCGAAACCGCCGCCGATGCCGGTATCGTCGAACAGCGCCTGGCTGAAGCCGTGGCCGAATATCGTGGCCTGGCCGCCCAGCGTGAACGTCTGCTGCTGCGTGCGCCCCACGGTGGCAAGGTGCGCGATCTGCTGCCGCAGTTAACGGTGGGCCGTTGGCTTTCGACCAAAGATCCTTTGGCACGAGTGGTCGAAGACGGCGCGCGGTTGCGTGGTTATCTGGCTGAAGCTGAACTCTGGCGTGTCGCCCCGGGTGCCAACGGGCGGTTCATCGCCGATGACCCGATGCACCCGGCGATCAAGGTGCAATTGAGCGAAATCGATACCAACGGCGTGGCGTATGTCGATCAGGAAGCACTGACCTCCGATCACCATGGGCCGATTGCCGTGCGCCGGGACCAGCATCAGCGCGCCGAGCCGGTGCAGGCACAGTACGGCGCGCGGTTGAGCATCCTCGAAAATACCCCGACACCGGTGCAACCCTTGCGCGGCATTGTGGTGTTGCAAGGCAGCGGCGAATCGTTGCTGGGCGTTGCCTGGCGGCGCTTGGCGGCTTTGGGGGTCAGGGAAAGCGGTTTCTAAGGGAGAACAGTGATGGCCAATACCGATTCAGTGGCAGCGGACGGCTTGGTGGTCAGGCCTTCGCGGACCTGCGATGGGCCTTTTCTGCACAGCCTTTACCAGGCGGCGCGGCCGGATCTGCAATGGATCGACGGTGAACAGGAGGTGGTTGAGCAGGTGGTTGCCCAGCAATTCAAGGTGCAGGAACAAGGGCTGGGGGAGAACTTCCCCAACGCCATGCATTACGTGATTGAAAAACTCGACACGGCCATCGGCGCGTTGACCACCGATTTCGGCCCCAATGAAATTCGCGTGCTGTACCTGGCCTTTATTCCACAGGCCCGAGGCAAGGGTTACGGTCGGACGGTGTTGCAAGGCGTGCAGAAAGCCGCACAACAAATCCGCTGTCCGGTGGCGACGGTGGTCTGGGCCAATAATCCCCATGCACGCCAGCATTACTTGGCGCTGGGGTTTCAGGTTGAAGAGCGCAACCCGGCGGCGGAGCGGTTGGTGTGGTACCCGACGGGTTGAATACATCACCGCCCCTTGTGGGAGCCAGCCTGCTCGCGATAGCGGTCTGACATTCAACCAATGTCGCCCGTCATGGCCCTATCGCGAGCAGGCTCGCTCCCACATTGAGACCATGTTCAGTTGAACGCGATGTAGAAATATCCCACGTCCGGATCACGCCCCATAGCCGGTACTCGCGAAACAAAAATATCTTCTACCTGACCCAGCTCCGGCAACTCCAGCGCACACAAGCCATCGACAAAGTCGGTGGGTTGCAGGCTGTTGAGCTCGACGCTGAACGGCATGCGCTCGCTTTTGGGCATCTGTGAATGGGGCGTCTCCTTAAGGGAGTCGATATGAATCGGCAAGTCACTGCCATCGGGCAGCCGCAGCGTCCCCGTCTTGCCCAGCAGTGCCTGAAAGTGTTGGCTGTGAACCTGTTGCAGCATGGCATCCCTCCATCAAGCAAAAGTGGCCGGGGGATGTGCATACCCCGGCCAGACCCTCAGTTACGCGAAGGGAACAGTCCGTTCAGGGCGATGCTGAAGTTGAGCACCAGGAACGGGTTCATCACCGTCATGGGCAAACCGTTGCCGGCGGACGAGATTTCCCCCGTCACCGTGCTGGTCACGCCCTTGAGCGGCACGGCCGCGGCACCTTGCTGATCAGAGTAAATACTCGCCGAACCGGGCCCGCCGCCCGAGGCACCAATGTACGAATTGGTCGCGGTCGGGTTGGTGACCGGGTTGCTCGCCGGGCTGGCCAATTGCAGGGTGGTGGTCGCCGTGAGCCCGGCCATGGCGTGGGTGTGGTTGGGCAGATTGTTGATGGTCGCGGTGACGTTCTCGGTGCCGGAGACTTCACCGATGACGCGCGGGGTCAGGCCCAGGCCGTTGCCCTGGGCCATCGGCATACGGCCCTGCAGGTTGGGCAGCATGAAACTAGTGGTGCCATTGCCTCCATAGTAAGTTCCCAGCAGTGAGAAAAGCGCTTGGTATTGTGAGATCCCCAGCGTCTGGCCGTTGCACAAGGCCCAGCCGTTGGGGGCGAAGTTAAAGGCGAAAGGCTGGATAGTGCCCATGAATACTTCCATAGTTCCTCATCCCTCAGGTTAGTGTCTGATGCGTCACGTTACAGGCCCGGTTATTCGGGCAGTTCGCGCTGATCAGCCGACTCCATTCATCTCCGTGGCTGGGTCACGCCACGCCAAAGCGTAGACGCTGATCGGAATGATTGCCGGACGTCGTCCGTCGCAAGGCCATCATCGACGTTGGGCTCGCGCCTGTCCTACAGTGCTTGGGAAGCTTCGGTTTTCACTTGGCCGTTGCAAGGGGAGATAATGGAGGCGCGCAGAGAAACACCGCTGGGCGACACCCAGGACCCGCATGCGATGCCGGGCTCGTGGGCTACTGCCCGTCGTTTGCTTCGATGGGCGCGGGAACATTGGCTACTGTCGATCCTGGTATTGGCCACGCTGGTGCGTTTTTACCACCTGACGGCGGCGGCGATCTGGGGCGACGAAGGGGCGAGTCTGTTGCTGAGCCAGTACTCCCTGGCCGGGATCTGGGAACACGCGGCCCATGATGTGCATCCACCCCTGTATTTCATGCTGCTGCACGGCTGGATCGGCCTGTTCGGCGACGGGATTTTTTCGATTCGCAGCCTGAGTGCGCTGTCGGGGATTGCCACGGTTGGGCTTGGCGTCTGGCTGGTGGACCTGCTCGCGACCCGCCGCGCCGCATTGCTGGCCGGGGTCCTGCTGGCGCTGCTGCCCACGGCGGTGCGTTACAGCCAGGAAGTGCGGATGTATTCGCTGTTGGGCCTATGGTTGATCGGTGCCACGATCGCCTTGATGTATTGGATCAGGCGGCCGCAACACACACGCTACCTGGTGATTTATACCCTGCTGATGAGTGCAGCGTTCTACACCCATTACTTCACGGCGCTGTGCGTGCTCTGCCACTGGCTGTATCTGGGCCTGATCCGCGTGCAGCCCGGGTATCGATTACGGCACATTCAGCGCTCCGGCTGGTGGCTGGCCAATGTGGCGATTGTGGCGTTGTACCTGCCGTGGGTGCCCAATCTGATTGATCTGGTCCAGCACATGGATCAGCTCAAAGCCAATGGCGATGTGGGGTGGGAGGGGCCCGTCACGCTCGGCTCATTGCCTTCGATGATCTGGTCGTTCCTGATCCAGGACGATGGCGAGAACTTGCCCACGCTGATTTTTATCGCTCTGCCCCTGGCGCTATTGGCCCTGGCGGGCGTGGCGCTGGCGCGGGATCGCAGTGTTTTCCGTGGCAGTGCGCTGGCGGTGATCTACACCGTTTTCCCGCTGTTGCTGGTGTTTGTGGTGTCGTTCATATCGCCGGTGTTCATCGAGCGTTACCTGACCGCTTATGCCTTGGGTCTGCCGATGTTAGTGGCGCTGGCCATCGATCGCTTGTACGCGGACTTCAAGGTATTGGCGCTGGCCGTGCTGATCCTGTTTGTCGGTGTCGAGCTGGTGGGCCTGAAGAACAATGCCTCGGTGGATACCGACGATCAGATCAGCGTCATGGTCAGTTACGTGAACCAGCACTTCACCCCCGGCGACCGAATCGTCACCAGCGACATGCTCTGGTACTTGAGTTATGTCTATTACAACCGCACTGACGCCAGACCATTGCTGTACACGCCGCCGTTGGCCGATGGCAGATCGAGCCGGCCGAACGCTTACGGTTTCGGCGCGTTGGTGACCAATGACGTGTACCTGGATAGCCTCGGCGCCTTGCCCAAAGGCCCTGGTCGAGTATGGCTGGTCGGTAGCGTCGATGGGCCGGACGAATTCGCGCCGTTGCCTGCTGGCTGGCAACGCGTTAGCGAAACCCGCGCAGGAGGCGCCGAGGCGAGCTTGTATGTGCTGAAGTAACCCATGGAGCAATACTTAATCGATTCATCTTTCAGGTCGTTATATAAATCGCGTTTTCCAGTCGATTTAGCTCCGACTTGATATCAAAACACCACTAGTCGTAAGGCCATTCATAGTCTACGCTCGTCATACAAAAGGACTTCTGGCGGGTGAATGGATGCAGCATTTTCACTTTATTTCCGGGTTGCCGCGTTCAGGCTCGACCCTGCTTTCTGCCATTCTTTTGCAGAACCCGCGCTTTCATGCCGGCATGACCAGCCCCGTGGGTGCGCTCTTTTCCGGTGTTCTGGACCAATGCAGCGCCGGCAGCGAGTTTGGTGCGGTGATCGACACCGACCTGCGTCGCCGTCTATTGCGCGGTCTGTTCGAATCTTTTTACGCCGACAAGGCCAACAAACCGGTGGTGTTCGACACCAACCGCCTGTGGAGTTCGCGCCTGCCGGCAATCAGCGATCTGTTCCCTCAAGCCAAGATCATTGCCTGCGTGCGCAATGTCGCCTGGGTCATGGACAGCCTCGAGCGCTTGTACCGCGCCAATCCCTTCGAAAATACCAAGCTGTTCGGTGATGCGGTCGAACGCAACACGGTCTACAGCCGCTGCGAAACCCTGGCCCAGCGCAATCGGCTGGTGGGGTTTTCCTGGGCCGCCCTCAAGGAAGCCTATTACGGCGAACATGCCGACTCGTTGCTGATCATCGATTACGACCTGCTGAGCCAAGCGCCGGAGCGGGTGATGCGGCTGGTCTACGACTTCATCGGCGAACCCTGGTTCGAACATGACTTCGATCATTTGGCCTATGACGCGCCGGAATTCGACCAGGCCCTCGGCCTCTCGGGGTTGCACAAGGTGAAGGCCAAGGTCCAATTGCAGTCCAGGCGCACGATCCTGCCGCCGGACTTGTTCAAGCAGTACGCCGAGTTGTCCTTTTGGCTCGATGGCTCCGCCAGCGCCGCCAATGTCATTCGTATGAAAGCCGACGCCGCGATCAGTTGATCGCGGCGTTTTCATTGATGCGTCAGAAAGTTCGAGTCCGGGTGAGCAGCATGTGGTGGAGCAAAGGCAAATCGCGGGTTACCAAAGGTGCACGAGCGCTGGCCTCGCCAATGATCATGTCCCTGGAGCCACGCATGCTGTTCGACGGCGCGGTGGCCGCCACGGTTGCCGACACTGCCCAGGCTGACAGCCATGTCACCGCCGACGCGGTCAAGGCACCGACTGCCGACCAGTCAGTCGCCAGCAAGGACACCCACGGCCAGGCCGATGCCACGCCAGCACCGACGCCTGTCGCGGTGCCGGGGCAGAGCGTGGTGTTCGTCGATTCGCGGGTCAAGGACGCCGCCAGCCTGCTGCAGGGCGTCGCGCCCGGTACTCAGGTGGTTCAACTGGATGCGAGCAAGGACGGCTTGCAGCAGATTGCCGACTATCTGGACACCCATCAGGGCATCAGTTCGGTGCAGATCATCGCCCACGGCAACGCAGGCGACCTGTGGCTGGGTAATAGTTATCTGTCGGCCGACAACGTCTCGGCCCGCAGCGCCGTGCTGGCGGAAATCGGCAAGGACATGAACGTCGGCGGCGACATCTTGATCTACGGCTGCTACACCGCCGAGGGGGAGCGCGGCTTGAGTTTTGTCGACTCACTGGCGCAAATGACCGGTCGCGATGTGGCCGCTTCCAGCAACCGCACCGGGCTTGGTGGCGACTGGGATCTGGAAATTGCCACCGGCAACATCGAAAGCGCCAACGTCCTCTCGACCACGGCCATGAGCGACTATCAGTGGGGCCTGGCCACCTGGACCGCCACCAACAACGCCAACACGGGCATCGGCTCGTTGCGTGCCGCCATTGCCTCGGCACAGAACGGCGATATCGTCACCTTCAACGGCAGCATGACGGTGCAGTTGACCTCCGAACTGCTGATCAACAAGAACATCACCGTTGATGGCGACTTGAACAACGACGGTGCGGCGGACGTGATCCTCGATGGTCAGTACAGGACCCGAGTGATTGAAGTGGCGTCCGGCAGCACCGTGACACTCGATGGTTTGGTGATTACCCGAGGGCTGGTCTCGGGTAATGGCGGCAACGGTGGCTACGGTGCCACGGGCGCGATGGCCGGGGGTATTTTCAACGCCGGGATTCTGACCCTGAACAACGTTACCGTGACCTCCAACGGCGCCTCCGGTGGCGGTGGCGGCGGCGGTGTCACGGGCGCTTTTTACGGCGGTGGCGGCGGTGGCGGCGGCGGTCTGGGCGGCCAGGGCGGCGGGCATGGCGGTTCGGCAGGGCCGGGCACCGGCACGTTGGGTGGCGGTGCGGGCGGCGGCGGTGCCGGTGGTTACGGCGGCGGTTATGACGCCACCCACATGGGCGGTCGCGGCGGTACCACCACTGGCGGTGCTGGCGGGCTGGGCGTTTCCTATTACAGCAACGGCGGTAACGGTGCGACGGCCACCAATGGCACGATTTCCATTGGTGGCGGTGGCGGCGGGGCCGGTTGGGACAAGGTAGGTGGCGCCGGCGGCAATGCGGTGGGCGGGATCTACAACGCCAGCAGCGGCACCATCACCGTCATCGGCACGTCGACCATCAGCAACAACATCGGCGCCGGTGGCGGCGGTGGCGGTGGCGGTGGCCAAGGCAGCAATGCCAGCAATGGCGGCATTGGCGGCCGGGGCGTCGGGGCGATCTGGAACAAAGGCACGCTGCTGATCACGGCCGCCAACTTCGCGGCCCTGGCCGGTAATGCCGCGGCCAGTGGTGCAGGCGGTACCGCGCAGGGCGGAGGTTCAACCGGCACCTCGCCGACCTCCTTCGCGACCATCTACAACGACGGCGGTGTACTCAACACTGCCTATTCGCCACCGCCGACCGCGACCATCGTGGTTGCTGACACCACACTGAGCATCGGCGAAACGTCCTTGGTGACGATCACCTTTTCCGAGGCCGTGACCGGTTTCACCAATGCGGACCTGACCATCGCCAACGGCACGTTGACTGCCGTGAGCAGCGGCGATGGCGGCATCACCTGGACGGCAACGTTCACGCCGACCGCCAGTATTTCCGATACGACCAACGTCATTACCCTGGACAACACCGGGGTGATCAACGGTCTGGGCACCGCCGGCGTCGGCACCACCAACTCCAATAACTACACGGTCGATACCGTACGCCCGACGGCCAGCATCGTGTTTACCGACACGGCCCTCAGAGTCGGCGAAACCTCGCTGGTGACCATCACCTTCAACGAAGCGGTCACTGGCCTCACCAATGCCGACCTGACGATTGCCAACGGTACCTTGAGCGCGGTGAGCAGCGGCGACGGCGGCATCACCTGGACGGGGACCTTCACCCCGACCGCCAGCATCACCGATGCAACCAACCTGATCACCCTGGACAACACCGGGGTCAGCGACTCGGCGGGCAACGCCGGGAGCGGCACCACTGATTCGAACAATTACGCCATCGATACCGTGCGGCCGACCGCGACCATTGTGGTGACCGATACCAGCCTGAGCATTGGCGAAACTTCGCTGGTGACCATTACGTTCAGCGAAGCGGTCAGCGGTTTCACCAACGCCGACCTGACAATTGCCAACGGTACGCTCACTGCGGTGAGCAGCAGCGACGGTGGCATCACCTGGACCGCCACATTCACCCCGAACGCGAGCGTCAATGACACGACCAACCTGATCACCCTGAACAATACCGGGGTCAGCGACCTGGCGGGCAACGCCGGCAGCGGCACCACCGATTCGAACAACTATGCCATCGATACACTCCGTCCGACTGCGACCATCGTGGTGGCGGACACGGCGCTGAGAATCGGCGAAACCTCTCTGGTCACGATCACCTTCAATGAAGCGGTCACCGGATTCACCAACGCCGACCTGACCATTACCAATGGCACCTTGACCGCAGTGAGTAGCAGCGACGGCGGCATCACCTGGACGGCCACCTTCACACCGACCGCAAGCATCACCGACACGACCAACCTGATCACCCTGAACAACACCGGGGTCAGCGATGCTGTCGGCAATGCCGGTAGCGGGACTACCGACTCCAACAACTACGCCATCGACACCGTGCGGCCGACGGCCACCATCGTGGTTGCGGACACTGCGCTGAGAATCGGCGAAACTTCTCTGGTGACGATCACCTTCGCCGAAGCAGTGAGCGGTTTCACCAACGCCNAACTACGCCATCGACACCGTGCGGCCGACGGCCACCATCGTGGTTGCGGACACTGCGCTGAGAATCGGCGAAACTTCTCTGGTGACGATCACCTTCGCCGAAGCAGTGAGCGGTTTCACCAACGCCGACCTGACCATTACCAACGGCACGTTGACCGCGGTGAGCAGCAGCGATGGCGGCATCACCTGGACCGCCACGTTCACCCCTTCGGCGAGCATCAACGACACGACCAACCTGATCACCCTGGACAACACCGGCGTGGCCGATCTGGCGGGTAACGCCGGCAGCGGCACCACCGATTCCAACAACTACGCCATCGACACGGTGCGTCCGACCGCGACTATCGTGCTGGCTGATACAGCGCTGACAGCGGGTGAAACCTCGCTGGTGACGATCACCTTCTCCGAGGCGGTGACCGGTTTCACTAACGCCGACCTGAGCATCGCCAACGGCACGTTGACCGCGGTGAGCAGCAGTGATGGCGGCATTACCTGGACCGCAACGTTTACCCCGACCGCAGGCATCATCAGTGCGACCAACGTCATCAGTTTGGCTAACACCGGCGTGGCGGATCTGGCGGGCAACACCGGCAGCGGGATCAGTTCCTCAGGCAACTACGCCATCGACACCGCCCCGCCGACCGCGACGATTGTGGTGGCGGACACTGCGTTGAGAATCGGTGAAACGTCACTGGTGACCATCACCTTCAACCAGGCTGTGACCGGTTTCACCAACGCTGACCTGACCATTGCCAACGGCACGTTGACCGCGGTGAGCAGCAGCGACGGCGGCATCACCTGGACGGCGACTTTCACCCCGACTGCCAGCATCACCGATACAACCAACCTGATCACATTGGACAACACCGGCGTGCAGGCTGCCGCCACCGGTAACGTGGGCAGCGGCACGACCGATTCCAACAACTATGCCATCGACACCGTGCGCCCGACGGCCACCATCGTGGTCGCGGACTCGGCGCTGAGAATCGGCGAGACTTCGCTGGTGACGATCACCTTCAGTGAAGCGGTCAGTGGTTTCACCAACGCCGACCTGACGATTGCCAACGGCACACTCACTGCGGTGAGCAGCAGCGACGGCGGCATCACCTGGACCGCGACCTTCACGCCCTCCGCGAGCATCAATGACACCACCAACCTGATCACCTTGAATAACACCGGTATCGCCGATCTGGCGGGTAACGCCGGGAGCGGCACCACCGATTCCAACAACTACGCCATCGACACCGTGCGCCCGACAGCGACAATTGTATTGGCCGATACGACGCTGACCGCGGGCGAAACATCGCTCGTAACGATCACCTTCAGCGAAGCGGTCAGTGGTTTCACCAACGCGGACCTGACGATTGCCAACGGCACGCTGAGCTCAGTCAGCAGCAGTGACGGCGGCATCACGTGGACCGCGACATTCACCCCGACCGTCGGCGTGAATGACTCGAGCAACGTCATCACCCTGAACAATACCGGTGTGAGCGACGTGGCCGGCAACACCGGCAGCGGCACCACCAACTCCGGCAACTACACCATCGATACGATGCTGCCGACGGCCACCATCGTGGTGGCTGACAATGCGTTGAGAATCGGTGAAACGTCACTGGTGACCATCACCTTCAGTGAAGCGGTCAGTGGTTTCACCAACGCCGACCTGACGATTGCCAACGGCACGTTGACCTCGGTGAGCAGCAGCGATGGCGGCATCACCTGGACCGCCACCTTCACCCCGACTGCCAGCATCACCGACACGACCAACCTGATCACCCTCGACAATACCGGCGTGCAGGCTGTCGCCAGCGGTAACGTGGGCAGCGGCACCACCGACTCCAACAACTATGCCATCGACACCGTGCGGCCGACGGCCACCATCGTGGTCGCGGACACGGCGCTGAGAATCGGCGAAACCTCACTGGTCACGATCACGTTTTCCGAGGCGGTCAGTGGTTTCACCAACGCTGACCTGACCATTACCAACGGCACGTTGACCGCGGTGAGCAGCAGCGATGGCGGTATCACCTGGACGGCCACCTTCACGCCTTCCGCGAGCATCAACGACACGACCAACCTGATTACCCTGGACAACACCGGCGTGGCTGATCTGGGGGGGAACGCCGGTAACGGCACCACCGATTCCAACAACTACGCCATCGACACGGTGCGCCCGACCGCGACCATCGTTCTGGCCGACCCTACCCTGAGTGCCGGCGAAACCTCGCTGGTGACCATTACCTTCTCCGAGGCGGTGACCGGTTTCACCAACGCTGACCTGAGCATCGCCAACGGCACGTTGACCGCGGTGAGCAGCAGTGACGGCGGCATCACCTGGACCGCAACCTTCACCCCGACCGTCGGCGTGAATGACTCGAGCAACGTCATCACCTTGAACAATACCGGTGTGACCGATGGGGCGGGCAACACCGGCAGCGGCACCACCAATTCCGGCAACTACACCATCGATACCGTGCTGCCGACGGCCACCATCGTCGTCGCCGACAATGCGTTGAACATCGGTGAAACGTCGCTGGTGACCATCACGTTCAGTGAAGCGGTAACCGGTTTCACCAATGCCGATCTGACCATCGCCAATGGCACCTTGAGCGCCGTGACCAGCAGTGATGGTGGCATCACCTGGACCGCAACCTTTACACCGACCAATGCCATCTCCGATACCAGCAACGTCATCACCCTGGATAACAGCGGTGTGAGCAACGCCTCGGGCAATGCCGGTAGCGGCACCACCAATTCCAACAACTACGCCATCGACACGGTGCGTCCGACAGCCACCATCGTGGTCGCGGACGCGGCGCTGGCGGTGGGTCAAACATCGGTGGTGACCATCACGTTCTCCGAGGCGGTCACCGGCTTTACCACGGCCGACCTGACGGTGAGCAACGGTACCCTGAGCAATCTGAGTACCAGCGATAACATCACCTATACCGCCACCCTGACGCCGACGGCGAGCGTCACCGATTCGACCAACCTGATTACCCTGGACAACACCGGAGTGATCGATGGGGCCGGCAACGCGGGCGCTGGTACCACCGATTCGAATAACTACGCTATCGACAGCCAACGCCCAACCGCCACCATCGTGTTGAGCGACCCTACCCTGAAACCGGGCGAAACCGCGCTGGTGACCATCACCTTCAGCGAGGCGGTAACGGGTTTCGACAACAGCGACCTGAGCATCGCCAACGGCACGTTGAGCGCGGTGAGCAGCGGTGATGGCGGCCTCACCTGGACCGGGACATTCACTCCGACTGCCGGGATTACCGACGCCAGCAACATCATCACCCTGAGCAACAGCGGCGTCTCGGACGTGGCCGGCAACACCGGGGCGGGCACCACCAATTCGGCCAACTATGTGGTGGAAACCGAGGTGCCGACGGCCACTATCGTGGTCGCCGACAACGCCCTCAAGGTCGGGGAAACTTCGTTGGTCACCATCACGTTCAGCTCGGCGGTCAGCGGTTTTGACAACGCCGACCTGACGGTAGCCAACGGCACCCTCAGCAACGTTTCGTCCGTCGATGGTGGCGTGACCTGGACCGCGACCTTCACACCAACGGTCAGCGTGACGGACACCACTAACCTGATCAGCCTGGACAACAGCGGTGTGACCAACGTATCGGGCAACAGCGGCGTCGGCGTGACCGACTCCAACAACTACGCGATCGACACCGCTCGCCCGACCGCAACCATTGTGGTCGCGGATAATAAGCTGGGCATTGGTGAAACCACCACGGTGACTATTACCTTCAGCGAAGCGGTGTCCGGTTTCGACTTGTCGGATCTCAGCGTGGCCAATGGCGTGCTGTCCAGCCTGGCCAGCAGCGACGGCGGTGTGACCTGGACCGCTACGCTCACGCCGACCGCGAGCCTCAACGATGCGACCAACCTGATCCTGCTCGACACCGGCAATGTGCTCGACGCCGCGGGCAATGCCGGCGCCAGCATCGCCATTTCCAACAACTATGCGCTCGATGCGACTCGCCCGACCGTCACCATCGTGGTTGCCAATCCGAACCTGGGCATTGGCCAGACGACGCTGGTGACCTTCACTTTCTCCGAAGCGGTCAGCGACTTCGATTTGTCGGACCTGAGCGTCACCAATGGCGAGCTGACCAATCTGGCCAGCAGCGACGGCGGCAAGACCTGGACCGGAACGTTCACACCCACCGCGAGCATCACCGACCCGAGCAACTTCATTGCGCTGGACACCAGTAACGTGACGGATCTGGCGGGCAATACAGGCGCCAGCGTCGCGGTATCCAATAACTACGCGATCGACGGCGAACGGCCGACCGCCACGGTGGTGGTTGCCAACCCGAACCTGGGCGTGGGCCAGACCTCGTTGGTGACCTTCACCTTCACCGAAGCAGTGAGTGGCTTCGACCTGTCCGACATCAGTGTGGCGAACGGCAGCTTGTCCAATTTGAGCAGCAGTGATGGCGGTAGAACCTGGACCGCGACCCTGACCCCGAACGCGAATGTCAGCAGTAGCAACAACGCGATCAGCCTGAACGTGGCCGGCGTCAGCGATGCCGCAGGCAACACGGGCAGCGGTGTCAGCCAGTCGAACAGCTATGCAATCAATACCGTTGTTGCACCGTCGTCGCCAATAGTCGTGGTGCCGCCGGAGCCGGAGTTCCGGGTCACGGATCCGGTCACCGTGCCCGATCAGCCCAACGTGCCATTGCAGCCCATTATCTTCACGCCGCCCACTGGCGATCTCGGCTCGCCGCTGACCTTTGCCCCGCTGTTTGAACAACGGATGATCGGTAACGGCATTCGGCCTCTGGGCGATATTTTCATGAGCCACGGGGCGCTGACGCCCAGCTTTATCGCTCAGGTATTCAGCAGCAGTGACAATGGTGGCGATGGCTCAGGCCACGGCTTCCTCGGTTTTGGCGGCGGCGACGGCGGGGTCTTTGGCAGCAGCACGCTGTCGAATCTGTTCAATCAGGACACTGGCAGCGAGGGGGACTCGCTGAACGCCTTCGGCAATCACTCAATCAGGATGGGAGATGCTTCACAAGGGCTGCGCGGCGTGTTTGGCGCACCGAGTCTTGGTCAGCAATTGCAACAACTCAAGGACACGGAGCAGCGGCAGGTCGAAAGCCTGGCCGCGGCTTTGCAACAGGTCGGCATCAGTGAAATGCAGGCCTGAAAAAACCATTAAAGCAGGGCGGCACCCGGGGGCTCCAAGGATGAAGAGAAGTCAGAAGTTATTCGGCGCCAGCTTGCTGGCGCTGGCGATCAGCGGATGTGCAGTCACCAGTGAACCGATCGAACGTAGCGTCAGCCAACAGCGCGCCAAAAGCGATCTGCAAAACATGTACACGGGGCAGGAGCCTCTCAGTGGCCCACTGACCCTGCACCAGGCCATGGCCCGCGCGGTGAAATACAACCTCGAAGGCCGGCTCAAGATCATGGAAGAGGCCCTGGCCAAGCGCCAACTCGACCTCGCGAGTTTCGACATGCTGCCGCGCATGGCGTTGGACGCCGGGTACGTGGGGCGTAATAACGTCAGCGCTTCCAGCAGTCAGAGCGTGGAAACCGGCGCCCAGTCCCTGGAACCATCGACCTCCCAGGACCGCGACCGTGAAGTGGCGGACCTGACCATGGTCTGGAACGTGCTCGATTTTGGCGTCAGCTATATCAGTGCCAAGCAGCAGGGCGATCAGCGGCTGATCGTGCAGGAGCGGCGGCGCAAGGTCATCAACACCATCGTGCAGGACGTGCGCTCGGCCTATTGGCGAGCCATGGCCGCCGAACGTTTGCTCAAGCAAATCGACAGCCTGATGGCTCGGGTCGAAACCGCTCGCACCAATAGCCAGAGCATGAGCGAGCAGCGCATCGGTGATCCGATTCAGGCGTTGGGTTATCAGCGCTCACTGATCGAAGCCACCCGGCAGCTGGAAGAGCAACGCCGCGCACTGTCGCTGGCAAAAACCGAACTGGCGACTCTGATCAACCTGCCTCTGAGCACCGAGTTGACGCTGGCGACCCAGGATGACTATGTCATTCCGGAGCTCAAGGTCGACCTCGCCAGCCTGGAGCAGGAAGCCCTGACCAGTCGGCCGGAGTTGCGAGAGCAGGATTACCAGACCCGCATCAGCGCCGCCGAAACCCGCAAAGCCATGCTGCGTCTGCTGCCGGGGCTGGAGTTTTCCGCTGGTGGGCATTACGACAGCAACTCGTTTTTGGTGGAACAGGGCTGGGCGGATTACGGGGTGAAAGTCACCTGGAACCTGTTCAATGTGATTTCCGCACCCGCCGCGATTGACGTCGCCAAGGCGGGTGAAGAAGTCGCGACGGCGCGTCGGCAGGCGATGTCGATTGCCATCCTGGCGCAGCTTTACGTGGCCAACGCCAACTATCGCGAGGCGATGCGGCAGTTCAAGACCAATCAGCAACTGTCAGACATTGATGGGCAAATCGTCGGTCAACTGCGCAACCGCTATCAGGCGGCCGGGCTGGGTGAACTGGATCTGATCCAGGGCGAGCTGAACACCTTGCAGGCCGATCTGCGTCGTGACCTGTCCTACGCCGACCTGCGCAACGCTTACGGGCAAATCTTCGCCAGTGCCGGTCTCGATCCGCTGCCGGACGAAGTGCAATCGACCGAAGTCCAGTCCATCGCCACGGCCCTGGCCAATCGCGAAGAGGCGTGGGCGGCGGGCAATATCTCAGTGCCGGTGGCCCATGCCCCGGTCCAATAACCTGCTGGCGCCGACGGCGAGCATCAGCCGCGCCCAAAGAGAGGCCCGCAATGGTCATCGCGGCACGGCGGTTCTGCTGACCGGTTTACCGGCAGCGGGCAAGTCGACTTTGGCCCAGGCACTGCACGCCGAGCTGTTCGAGCACGGCGTACAGAGTGTGGTGCTCGATGGCGATGGACTGCGGGTGGGGCTCAATCGCGATCTGGGGTTTACCGACAGCGATCGCCTGGAAAACATTCGCCGCGCCAGTGAACTCGCGGCACTGTTGGTCGAGAACGGACAAATTGTCATCCTCGCGATGATCGCGCCCTTGGTGGAGTTGCGTGAATTGTTCGCCCGACGGCTGGGCGAGGATTACCACGAAGTCTGGTGCAGCGCCTCGTTGGCGGTGTGTGAACAGCGTGATCCCAAAGGTCATTACGCTCGGGCTCGACGGGGTGAGTTGGCGGGGTTCACCGGAGTTTCCGCGCCTTACGAACCACCTCCGTCTGCGTCGCTAGTGCTCGACACGGGCGCGCAGTCGGTGGAGGCCTGTCTCGACCGTTTGCTGACCTGGCTCGGCGAATGCGCGGTGCTGCCGAAACGATGAGCCTGCCGGCCTTCTCCCGCTTGCCGGTAACGGTGGATCTGCCGTTGCTGTTGCAGGCGCTGGCGGCGATTGGCGAGGATGACTGGCACAGTCACTTCAATAGCGATTATTACGTTGGCGACTGGAGCGGTGTGGCGCTGATTTCCGCGACCGATGCCTTGACTGAACTGTCGCCCGGTCGCGGCGAGACTCTTTTGCGTGCTCCCTGGCTGCAAGATATTCGATGGCAGCAAGGGCTGCGGGATCTGCCGCTGCAGATCGTCTGCGCGCGCCTGTTACGGCTCGGCCCGGGCGGGCGCATCCATGAACATCGCGACTATGATCTGGGCGAACCAGACGCTGACTTGCGTCTGCACATCCCGCTGCTCAGCCCACCTCAAGTGGACTTTCTGCTGGATGGCCAACGCATGCCGATGGCCGCAGGCGAATGCTGGTTTCTCGACCTGTCGCGGCCTCATCGCGTGGACAATCACGATACCCAGGCACGGATTCATCTGGTGCTCGATTGCCGGCCCGGTGCCTGGCTGGAGCAGGCGATTATCGACGGGCTGGCAACTACGCCGTCACCGGAAATCGGTCATGACGCTTTTGCGCGGTTCAAGGTGTTGGTGGCCAGTGATCCGCAGCTGTGCAAGTCCTTGCAGGGGTTGCAGGACAACGAAGCTTTTATCGTCCGTACTTTGGAACTGGCCGCCGAGCGTGGACTGGCGTTCCCCCGTGAACAACTGCGCGCGGCGATGCGTGACGGTCGTCGTCAATGGAATGAACAATGGAGCGCCTGAACCTCGAAGGCTGGTTGCCGATCCGCGTCTGGCAAGAGGTTGGGCAATGGCAAGTCGACTGGTGCTGGTTCGGTGACACGCGTCTGCGTCAGCCGTTTTTTCGTGATGCAGTGGAAGACGCGCTGCGACTGCCGTTCAATCAGGCGTTTCGCCGGAAAACGGCATTGTCGACCCTTGTTGACTGGCAGGCTTGCAGTCCCGGCCTGGCCCCAAGTGCCTTTATCTTTCACGCCTCCCGCTGCGGCTCAACCCTGATCAGCCAGATGTTGGCGCAACTCGATAACCACGTTGTCATCAGCGAACCACCGTCGCTGGATGCGTTGCTGCGCAGTGATTTGCCCGCCGTTGAGCGCCGTGCCGCCATCAAAGGGTTGCTGTCTGCCTATGGGCAACGTCGGCTTGGCGTGGAGCAACGGCTGGTAATCAAACTCGACGCCTGGAACATTGGTGAACTGCCGTTGTTGCGCGAATGCTTCGACGAAACACCGTGGTTGTTTCTTTATCGCGATCCACTGGAAATTGCCGTCTCGCATCTGCGTCGCCCAGGCATGCACTTGGTGCCGGGGATGATCGGGGCGAGCGTGCTGGATGAGGAGTTTCCGTTCAGCAGCCGTGAGGATTACATCGCCCGGAGATTGGGGCGGTTGCTGGCATCGGGGTTGGCGCAATGCCTGGCGTTTGGCGGCCTGGCGGTGAACTACAGCGAACTGCCGCAGGCCATGGCGGGGCGTTTGGCAACGTTCTTTGCGTTGGATATCGAGCAACGCAGGCAAGTGTTTACGGCGGTGGGGCAACATGCCAAGCAGCCGTCGCAGGTGTTTGTCGGCGACAGCGATGACAAGCGTCGTGAAGCCTCGGTGCTGCTTCGTGAGCGGGTGGAACACTGGGCGCGCGAGCCTTATGAGGCATTGGAAAAGGATCGCAGCCTTCACCTCCTACAATGGCCCGGCGTACACCTGTAGGAGCTGCCGAAGGCTGCGATCTTATGGGGCCGACAGATTATTTCCTTAGGGTTTTGACGACAAATCCGCCATCCCTTTGAGCAACTCGATCGGCAGCGGGAAGACGATGGTCGAACTCTTGTCCCCGGCAATCGAACTCAGCGTCTGCATGTAACGTAATTGCATGGCCCCCGGTTGGCGGCCGAGCATTTCGGCAGCCTGCATGAGTTTTTCCGAGGCCTGCAATTCGCCTTCGGCGTGGATCACCTTGGCCCGACGTTCCCGTTCGGCCTCGGCCTGTTTGGCGATGGCGCGAATCATCGATTCGTTGAGGTCCACGTGCTTGATCTCGACGTTGGCCACCTTGATGCCCCAGGCGTCAGTTTGCGCATCGAGCACTTGCTGGATGTCGACGTTCAAGCGTTCCCGTTCGGCCAGCAATTCATCGAGTTCATGTTTACCGAGCACCGCCCGCAATGTGGTCTGCGCCAGTTGGCTGGTGGCCATGAGAAAGTCTTCGACCTGAATGATCGCCCTTTGCGGATCGAGCACGCGGAAATACAGCACCGCATTGACCTTGACCGAAACGTTGTCGCGGGTGATCACATCTTGCGTCGGCACATCGAGCACCACAGTACGCAGGTCGACACGGACCATTTGCTGAACTACTGGAATCAGCAAAATCAGGCCAGGGCCTTTGACTTGCCAGAAGCGCCCGAGCTGGAACACCACACCGCGTTCGTATTCGCGCAGGATACGGAAGGCCGATCCCGCCAGTGCAATCAGCAATAACAGGAGCGCGGAAAAACCCAGTTGCAGACCCATGACTATTCTCCACCATCATTGTTTATGGTTTATGCGGGCGCCGCGTCAGCCGCGGCCACTTCCAGCAGTAGCCCCTTGCGTGCCACCACCCGGACCTGTTGTCCCGGATGCAGCGGTGTTGCGCTCAATATCTGCCATTGCTCGCCTTGCAAGTGCACCCAACCGAAATAAGCACTACCAGCCTGCAACGACGTTACCTGCGTCACACTGCCCAGCAATTCGTCGTCGCCGCTGACGTTGCGGCGCGGTCGGGTTTTCAGGGCGCGGATCAGCAGGAAAGTCAGCAGCAGTGCGCTGATCAGCCCCAAACCGATCATCAAGGGAACAGGGAGCTCGGCGTTGGTCAGAATCACCGCGCCGAGCACGAACATCACAAGGCCGCCCAGACCGACCACGCCGTAATTGGGCAAGACCGCCTCGGCGATCAGAAACGCAATGCCGAACGTGATCAGCCAGATCCCGATAGGGTTGGGAACCAGCAAGATGACGGTGTCCGCTGCGAAAACCGATCCGCTCAAGGCCAGCAGCAGCGCCATGGCACAACAACGAATGCTCACTTGACCCTCCGCAAGAGTGATCCTGCATACAAGTCTAGTTGAGCCTGTGCTTGTATAAATTTTGACCAGTTGTCGACAGTGTCCGACGGGCGGATTTCCCGCCGGATGCCACCAGCGCGCCTAGACTTTTAATGGAGACAAAAAAGTTAACTATCGTCCGCGATTTCGTTACTACGGACACCGAGGTGCATCATGCGTATGGCAAAAACCGTGCAGAACAGCCTCGATAAGGCTCACTGCGAATATGACATCGTTTCTCACCCGCACTCGGCCAGTAGCCTTGAAACGGCTCGGCTCGCGGGCATCCCTGCCGAACGGGTCGCCAAATCGGTGATTCTCGACGACAGCCACGGCCACTACTTGATGGCCGTGCTGCCCGCCAGCTGTCACCTGGACCTGAGCAAAGTACGTGGGAGCGGCGAATGGCAAGTCACCCGGGAAAGCAACCTGCCGCGCCTGTTCGACGATTGCGAACGCGGTGCCGTGCCTGCACTGGGCGAATCCTACGGGATGGACATGGTCATCGACCCACTGCTGACCCGGCAGAAAGACATCTACCTCGAAGCCGGCAACCACAGCAATCTGGTGCACATGAGCGTGCCGGAATTTCTGAAAATGGTGCCCCATGCCCAGGTGTGCGAGTTGAGTCAGTCGGCATAGCGTTGACCTGACTACCGTCATCGCGGGCAAGCCTCGCTCCCACAGGACTTGCGAAAACCCTGCGGGAGCGGGCTTGCCCGCGAATAGCCGCACCGCAGTCACCCATTCAATACGATCAAGAAGGAGCCAAACATGGAATCCCCTACCCACAGCCTCTCATCCCTCTTCAAACAACTCGGCCTGCCTGATGACGCCGAAAGCATCGATAAATTCATCGCCACCCATTCACCACTCAAACCCGAACTGCACCTGGCGGACGCGTTCTTCTGGAGTGAGAGCCAGGCAGAGCTGCTGCGTGAGGAGATTCTGGATGATGCCGATTGGGCGGAGGTGGTAGATCAGCTGGATGTGCTGTTGAGGAAGGGGCGGGGGGTGTAAAAAATCTGGATGAAAATGGCGAAATGTAAAAAAATGGTGAGTGGTAAGAAATGAGCAAAAACTTAGTTTGTCAGCTTTTTCCAGGGGTGCTCAGGTAATAGACCAGAATAAAGTCGTTTCTTTGGGTGGCGGCCGGGAAAGCGGACGAACGCAAGGGTCACACCCCGGCAAACCCTGAAGCCGTTGCTATGCTTTGACTTGATGGGGGCGCGCGGCGAACCCGTCGATCAAGGCTTGCGTTGGTCATGGGGATCTAATAATGAAAAACCCTTACGCTCCCGGCTTCTGGTGCGCCATTGCGGCATTGGTTTTGCTGTCGGCCACCTATTTCTACGGCGTCATGCTGGCCCACCAGCTCGACACGGCGCTGATATTCCTCGACAGCGTGGTGGCGTTGATCGCCGTGATGGCTATCGTGGTGGTCGCCTGGGCTTCTTTACAGAGCCAGCGCATCAAGAAACGACAACTCGAACAAGGCAAGACCCTGGTGCTGATCTGGGACACCAAGGTGGCTTTGCGTCGCGTCGAAACAGTATTCGATCGGTATTTCTGGGGCAGTTACTGGCAACCGGGGCGCACGTTCCAGGAAGTCATGGGCGAACTCACCGGCACGCCGCTGGAAAAGAGCCTCGAAACCTTGAAAAAACAATGCCTGGCGCTGGACAAGCAAGTGGCCGACGAGGGCTGGCACTGGCTCAACAATGCCCGAGAGCTGTCCGATGTCGCCAACGCCATGGCCCGCGAACGCTATCAGTTGGACTTCTGCGACCCGCGCGCGGAAGTGACCGGCGGGGCGGTGATCAATCGGGATTTTGAAGTGCTGGTGTATACGTGGACGGCGCGGCTGAAAAGCTTCGATCATCAGCTTGATGAAATTGAAGTGCAGTATTCGTGAATTGAGGTTGGCTGGACTGACGCCATCGCGGGCAAGCCCGCTCCCACAGGTTCAGCGCGATCCTTGTGGGAGCGGGCTTGCCCGCGATGGCAATCTTACAGCCGCCGAAACTCTCGCTTCTTCTGCGCGGTCCATAGACACTCTTTCACCTTTAATCATTGGGCCGTCTTGCGGCGCAAATGCTAATCTCCATCCCACTTTTAGCGAAGTCGAGCCGCAACCCGTCATGGGTTCAGGGAAGACGACCACACTTTCACAACGGACATTGAACGGGTACTTCATGAATAAATCAGCAGGCGTGCTTCTAGGAATTGTGGTGGCCATCGGTGCAATCAGCGCTGGCGGTGCGTGGTACACCGGCAGCAAACTCGATGGGGTGCTGAACACCTCGATCGCCGACGCCAACAAAGAACTGCAAGCCGCGCTGGCTGGTTCCAACGGCACGGCATCGCTGGAGCTGGTGTCGCTGGACCGCCATGTGTTCAGCAGCACCGCACACTACCGCCTCAAGGGCGAGGGCGAGATGTTTGGTGAAGCGCCCGTCGAGTTGCTGTTCGTCGATCGCATCGAACACGGCCCGCTGCCGTTCTCGCGCCTGGTGTCGCTGAAGTGGTTGCCGGTCCTGGCTACCAGTCACTACGAGCTGGAAAAGACCCCGCTGACCGAGAAGTGGTTCGCCGCCGCCAAGGACAATTCCCCGGTCAAAGGCGTGGTCAACATCGGCTACGACAATTCCACCACGGGCACCCTCGAATTTCTGCCGCTGGAAACAGCGCTGGATGACAAATCCAGTCTGACTTTCTCCGGTATGAAACTCGATGTAGCCGCCAGTGCCCAGGCACAAAAGGTCAAGGCCGACGGTTACATGGACAGCCTGAAGCTGACCACCGTGGCCGAAGATCAGACCCCGGTGCAGGTCGAGCTCAACGGCTTGACCGTGGCCAGTAACCTGAACAAAAGCACGTACGGCTATTACACCGGCGAAAACACTATCGAGCTGACCAACAGCAAGACCACCTTCGGCGCCAAGCAGTCGGTACTCGGCGTCAAGAACTTTGAAATGAAGAACAAGACCGAGGAATCGGGCACCAACGCTTCGGGGCGTGCCGATTACAAGGTCGGTGAAGTGTCTTTGAACGGCAAGACTGTCGGTTCTGCGCAGATGGCCATGAGCCTGAAGAACCTCGACATTCCGTCAACGATGTCGCTGATGCAGATCTACCAGACCAAACTGCAACCGTACGAGAAGGCCGCCGCTGAAGCTGCTGCCGCCGGCCTACCGGCGCCGGAACTGAACCTGACCCCGGCCGAAGAGTTACAGGTCAAGGCCGGTCTGGAGAAACTGCTGGCCGCCGGCCCGCAGGTGGCTCTGGAAAACCTGTCGTTCAACACCAGCAACGGCGAAAGTCGCGCCAACCTGGTGCTGGACCTGACCAAACCACAATCCATGGACCTGCCGCCAGACCAATTGGTCAAGCAGTTGATCGCCCTGCTGGACTTCAACCTGTTGGTGTCCAAGCCAATGCTGGTTGACGTGCTCACCGTGCAGTCGCAAATCGACGGCCAGACCGACGCCAAGCTGATCGCCGATCAGGCGAGCGCAACCGCCGACATGTTCAGCAGCATGGCGGTCGGCACGCAATTGGCGAAACTGGACGGTAACAACGTCGTCACCAAGCTGCACTACGCCAACAATCAGGTGGACTTCAACGGCCAGAAAATGACCCTCGAAGAGTTTGTCGGCTTCGTGATGAGCAAACTCGGCGGCACGGGCGACGTCACCCTCCAGTAAAACCGCAGGCTTCAGCGCAACGCCCGGCCTCTGCAACACGCAGACGCCGGGCGTTTTGCTGTCTGGGGTTTCGAGACGGGGAGAGGGGGAGAAGATTCCAATGCCAGTCAGTCAAGCGCAATCCATGTGGGAGCGGGCTTGGCTGACCGGCATTAGAGATGGCCCGAACGTCACGAATCTGAACAATTATTGTGTTCGGAAGAGTCGACTACGTTCGCATGCAAAACTGCGTCGATAAAGCTTGGCTGGGTCTTTCGACCCGGCTTTCCGCTACGAATGGGCAAGGGACATTGCGACCCGGCTGGCCATGTAAGGATGCTGACGAATGCCGTGTTTTGCTGGTCCCTTTATTCATCGTGGTTTGCGCCCCTTGTTTCGCGTTGCGCTGTGCGGCCAGTTGCTGTGGCCGATGCAGGCGCTCGCCGACACCCCCTACGACCAAATGGTTCGCGACGCACGGGCCGGCAATTACACGCCTGCGCTGACTGTGTTGCGCCAGGTGCCGGTAAACCAGGCCACCACCGGCCAGATCAGTGATCACTTACAGATCGCCAGCTGGGCGGGTCTGGACGCCGAAGTGGTCCGGGTCTATGAAACCCAGGGGCACAATCGGGCGCTGCCGGTTCAGGCCCTGACCGCCACCGCGCGTGCCTATCGCAACCTCAAGCGCTGGGACTCGGCGACCCAGGTGTACAACAAGGCCCTGACCCTTGCACCGCAAAATCCCGACCTTCAGCTGGGCCTGGCAATGACCCAGGCCGACGCCGGTAAACCTGACGAGGCCGTTGCCCGCGCCAGGTCGCTAGTGGCGGCGAAACCGGATGACCCTTCCCGCCGCCTGGCCCTGGCCTATGCCTTGACCCACGCCGGCGCCACCTACGAGGCGTTGTTTGAATACGACCAGGCTTTCATCCGCGCCGGCAGCAAGCCCGATGTCGCTCGGGAGTACGTGATTGCCCTGCAACGCGCCCGTTTGCCGGAACCGGCCTTGCGCCTGGCGCGTCAGCGGCCGGGGTTGCTGGATCCGGTCACCTTGCGACGCCTTGAAGGTGACCTGGCCGCAGAACGCGTGCGCCTGGCCGAGCTGGCCACCCGCAGCGAAAAAGAACGTTATGTGATCGCCGATCGGGCGCTGGCCGATTACGACCAGTTGCTGTCGACCTGGACCCCGGATTCTCAGGCCCACGATGACGTCATCCGCTGGCGAATCGATCGCATGGGCGCCCTCAAGGCCCGTGCGCGCACCGCCGATGTGATCGCCGAATACCAGAAGCTGCTCGCCGAAGGCGTGAAGATTCCGACCTACGCCCTGCGTTGGGTGGCGTCGTCCTATCTGGACCAGCGTCAGCCAGAAATCGCCACCGATTTGTATCGTCAGGTGCTGGTGGCACCGGATGCCGATGTCGGCGACCGCCTGGAAGATAGCACCGCGCTCTATTACGCCTTGCTCGAAAGCGATAAGGCCGATGAAGCGCGTAAGGTCGCCGAAGACTTGGCCAAGACCCAGAAGCCACGGGTCGAGCTCAAGGGCTTGCCGGTGGGCAACCCCAACGATGAATGGATGGACGCGCAGCAACTCGCCGCCCAGGCTGGCACCTACGGCGCTGATCTACCGTCGGGCGAGCAGCGTTTGCAGGTGCTGGTGAATCAGGCACCGGGCAACCTCGGCCTGCGTCTGGCCCAAGCCGATCTGTACCTGGCTCGGGACTGGCCACGGCGCGCCGAAAATCAGCTCAAGGAAACCGAGAGCATGGTGCCACGGGACATCGGCCTGGAAGTTGCGCAAGGCCACACCGCCATGGACCTGCAGGAATGGCGGCAGATGGATGCGCTGACCGACGATGTGGTCGCGCGTTTTCCGGACAGCCGCCAAGTGCAGCGTTTGCAGCGTCAGCGTGCGGTCCATGACATGGCCGAGCTGCGGGTAGAGGCCTACGGTGGCAAGAGTTATGGCGGGGGCAACGGCGACGCCGGGGCGGTCAACGGCAGTCGCGATTTCGGCATCGAAACCACGCTGTACAGCCCGCCCATCGATGAAGACTGGCGTCTGTTCGCCGGTGCCGGTTACGCCACCGGCGACTTCCAGGAAGGTACCGGCCACCATCGCTTTCAGCGCGTCGGGCTTGAACGTCGGACCCGCGACATGACCCTGGAGGCGGAAGTCTCCAACCATTCCTACGGCTTCGGTGACAAACAGGGCGCGCGCCTGGCGATTGCCCGAGACATCGACGATCACTGGCAGTACGGCGGCAGCCTCGAATACCTGTCGGCGCAAACGCCGTTGCGGGCCTTGAACAGCGACATCACCGCCAACGGCGGCAGCGGTTTCATCCGTTGGCGCGCCAATGAGAGCCGCGAGTGGAGGCTGGCGGTCAGTCCCTCGCACTTCAGTGACGGCAACAACCGTGTCGAAGCCTTGCTCACCGGTCGCGAGGGTGTTTACCGCGCGCCGGCGTTGCAGGTCGACCTCGGCCTGGAGGTTGGCACCAGCCATAACTCCAAGTCCGACGACGTGCCGTACTTCAACCCCAAATCCGACTTCAGCGTGCTGCCGACGGTGAACGTCAACCATGTGCTCTATCACCGCTACGAAACTTCCTGGAGCCAGCAGTTCCAGGCCGGTGCGGGCACCTATAGCCAGCGCGATCACGGGACCGGCGGCGTCGGCCTGCTGGGTTACGGCCAGCGCTACAGCTGGAACGACGTATTCGAGGTGGGCGGCCTGCTGAGCGTGATCAACCGGCCTTATGACGGCGACCGCGAAACCGATCTGCGCCTGCTCGTCGACCTTACTTACCGCTTCTAGAAGAGTTTGAAGATGCCTTTTATTTCGCGTTTCATCCTTCTGCTGGGAGCGCTGTTGATCAGCGCCTGCGCCCAGCAAGCCCCGGCCTTCGCACCGCCGTCCGAACGCCCGGTGTCGGCCAATGAAAAGTCGTGGCCGAAAAACCATGTACTCGGGATCTCTTACCACGATGTCGAAGACCGTGACCCCGATCAGGCGGTAGTGGCCGTGCGCACCGAGCGCCTGATCGAGCAACTGGCGTGGCTGCGGGAGAACAACTACACACCGGTCACCGTCGACCAGATCATGGCCGCTCGCAACGGCGGCCCCGAACTGCCGCCACGGGCGATCATGCTGAGTTTCGATGACGGTTATTCGAGCTTCTATACCCGCGTGTTGCCAGTGCTGCGTGCCTATAACTGGCATGCCTTGCTGGCGCCGGTCGGGGTGTGGATCGATACACCGCTGAACCAGCCGGTGGATTTCGCCGGTACACCGCGCAAGCGTTCGGATTTCCTGACCTGGGAGCAGATCCGCGAGATTTCCCGATCCGGCCTGGTGGAAATCGCCGCCCACACCGACGCCAGCCACAAAGGCGTGTTGGCCAACCCGCAAGGCAACCTGCAACCGGCGGCCGCCACTCGGCGTTATGACGCCGCTACCGGGCGCTATGAATCCGAAGCCCAATTCCAGGCCCGGATGCGCGCCGACGTGGCGGCCATCTCGGAGAAGATCCGCAAGGTCACCGGTTACAAACCGCGGGTCTGGGTCTGGCCCTACGGCGCGGCGGACGGCACCTCGCTGCAAGTGGTCAACGAACAGGGTTATCAGATGGCCCTGACCCTGGAAGACGGCCTCGATGCCCTCGACAACCTGATGAGCAGCCCGCGCTTTCTGGTGGCCTCGGACCCGGATGGCGAACACTTCGCCAACAGCATCGTCTCGGTGCAGGCCGAATCGCCGATGCGCGTGGTGCATGTGGACCTGGACAACGTCTACGACGCGGACCCGGCGCAACAGGAAATCAACCTCGGCACACTGATCCAGCGCATGGCCGACATGGGCGCCAACACCGTATTCCTCCAAGCCTTCGCCGATCCAGTGGGCGATGGCCTGGTGCATTCGCTGTACTTCCCCAACCGTCACCTGCCAATGCGCGCCGACCTCTTCGACCGCGTAGCCTGGCAGTTGCGTACTCGGGCTAACGTCAAGGTCTTCGCGTGGATGCCGGTGCTGAGTTTTGCCCTGGACTCGAAGTTGCCACGGGTCACTCGCTGGGACCCGAAAACCGCTACCACGTCGATCGATCCGGATCAGTACAAACGCTTGTCGCCATTCGATCCAAACGTGCGGCGTATCATCGGTGAAATTTACGAAGACATGGCACGCCTGACCTCGGTCGACGGCATCCTCTATCACGATGACGCGGTGCTGTCGGACTTCGAAGACGCCGGCCCCGAAGCCCTGAAAATCTATGCCGCCAACGGTCTGCCCGGTTCGATTGCCACCCTGCGCGACGATCCAGCCATGCTGCAACGCTGGACGCGATTCAAGAGTCGCTACCTGATCGATTTCACACATGAGCTGACCGCCAAGGTCCGCGCCATTCGCGGCCCGCAAGTGAAAACGGCACGCAATATTTTCGCCGAGCCAATGCTCAACCCCGAGAGCGAAGCCTGGTTCGCGCAGAACCTCGACGACTTCCTGGGCGCCTACGACTGGACGGCGCCGATGGCCATGCCGCTCATGGAAAAACAGAGCCTCCAGCAATCCGGCCCTTGGCTCGAAACGCTGGTGGCGACGGTGAAATCGCGCCCCGGCGCACTCGAGCGCACGGTGTTCGAATTGCAGGCCCGTGACTGGACGAAAAAAGCCGACGCCGACATCGACGGCGAACAGTTGGCTGACTGGATGGGCCGCCTCAAGCGTCAGGGCGCCACCAGTTTCGGCTACTACCCGGACAACTTCCTCGAGAACCAGCCGGACCTGAAAGCCGTGCGGCCCGCGCTCTCCAACAAGTGGAATCCATAACATGCTGGACAGACTTCTAGCCCTGCTGGTTCTGGCGATCGTCCTTGGGGTTCCCCTCGGGCTGATCTTTCTGCTCACCGGGCAATTCCTGATGGACTTCGTGTTCTTCTATCCGCTGTTCATGTCGGGGTTGTGGATCGCTGGCGGCCTGTATTTCTGGCTGCACTGGGAGCGGCACTGGCCGTGGCAGGACGATACTTTGCCGCCACCGCTGGCCGGCGAACCGCTGATCTCGATCCTGATCCCTTGCTACAACGAAGGCGACAACGCGGCCGATACCATCCACGCGGCGCTGGCCCAGCACTACCCGAACATCGAAGTGATCGCGATCAACGACGGCTCCAAGGACAACACCGCCGCGGTGCTCGATGCACTGGCGGCGCAGGATCCGCGTTTGCGGGTGCTGCACCTGGCGGAAAATCAGGGCAAGGCCGTGGCCCTGCGCATGGGCGCCATTGCGGCGCGTAGCGAGTATCTGGTGTGCATCGACGGTGACGCGCTGCTGGCGCCGAACACCGCGGCGTATCTGGTGGCGCCGATGCTCGACAATGCGCGACTGGGCGCCGTGACCGGCAACCCGCGCATCCGTACCCGTTCGACCTTGATCGGCCGGGTGCAGGTCGGCGAGTTCTCGTCGATTATCGGCCTGATCAAGCGCACCCAGCGGGTGTTCGGGCGGATCTTCACCGTCTCCGGGGTCATCGTCGCCTTCCGTCGCACGGCCCTGAACCGGGTCGGCTACTGGAGCCCGGACATGATCACCGAAGACATCGACATCAGTTGGAAGCTGCAACTGGATCACTGGAGCATTTTCTACGAGCCCCGCGCATTGTGCTGGATCCTCATGCCCGAAACCCTCGGCGGCCTGTGGAAGCAGCGTCTGCGCTGGGCCCAGGGCGGCGCCGAGGTGCTGTTCAAGAACATCCGGGGCATCTGGCAATACCGCCATCGTTACCTCTGGCCGCTGCTGTTCGAATACTGCCTGTCCACCGGTTGGGCCTTCACGTTCCTGCTGTCAGTGATTTTCTGGGGCGTCGGCAAATTCGTTGAAATGCCGCCAGCCATTGCCGTCGATCACCTCATGCCACCGGCGTTTACCGGGCTGCTGTTGGCAGTGGTTTGCCTGGTGCAATTCGCGGTCAGCATCCTGATCGACCGCCGTTATGAAAAGGGTCTGGGCAAGACCATGTTCTGGGTGGTCTGGTATCCGCTGGTGTTCTGGTTCATCAGCTTGCTTACCACCTTGGTCAGCTTCCCCAAAGTGCTGTTCGGCCAACATCAGAAGCGTGCGCGCTGGGTCAGTCCGGACCGGGGCATCAAGCCGCTGAATGACGATGAAGAGGAGGTCATCAAATGAAAATCATCAGAACCCGGCAGCGGCCCTTTCTGGTCGTGATCGATGTTCTTCTCACCGTGCTCGCCTGGGTCGGTCTGCTGTATTTGCTGGCGCGGGGTTTGTGGCCGTTGATCGATTCCCATGCCGGCCCGCGTATCGATGCGTCATTTTTCGACGCCCTCGGCACATTGCAGATTTACCTGTGGGTGGCGTTGTTGAACGCGGTGATCCTGATCACGTGGGCGCGTTATCAACAGCGCAAAAGCAAGAGTTTCGCCCAGCGCCGTTTGCCGGCGCCGGTGGTGGATGATCAGGGACTCAGCAAAAGCTTCAAGCTGACCGGCGACCGGCTGACGAAACTGCGCACGCCGGGCTCGATGACCATTCACAACGATCAGGCCGGCGATGTCAGTCATGTCATTACACACGTCTTCCCCGTCGACCCGGCCGAGCTACCGCCGCCCTTGGCGCCATTGGAGCATCCGTTCGTGATTCGCTTGCCGGCCGAAGATGACGACAATCGGGAGCCGATGAGCCACGTCTAGCCAATGTCCCGAATCAGCCGCCAGGCCTCGTCCACCGACAGCGGTTGTTTCATGCGTTCGGCGAGCATTGCCATGGCTCGCTCCTGATCGCAGGCAACGGCCGCCGCCACCACGCCGTTCTTGCCGAACAGGCCGATAAACGGTGGATGGTCAGGGTCGCCTTTGAATTCAACCTCGTCCCAGGCCTCGGCGTGTCCGAGGTAGTCATAGTTTTTGCCGAAGTGCCAGGTCCAGAAATACGGTACGTCGAGGTAGCGTTCGTCACCGCCGAGCATATTCGTCGCCGCAATTCGCGCCTGTTGCTGGGCCAGGCGCCAATGCTCGATCCGTTGCGGCTGGCCGTTGAGCGGGAAGGTCGCAATGTCGCCGACGGCCCAGAGCCCGTCGGTCACGCGCATTCCACCGTCGACCTTCAATGACTGATCTTTTTCCTTCGGCAGATCGGTAAACGGGGTGGTCGCCGGGGTGACGCCAATCCCAACCAGCACCAGATCCGCCGGCAAGCGCTGACCGTTGTCCAGCAGCACCGCTTCGACCTTGCCTGTGCCTTCGATCTGCGCGGCTTCGCCATCGGTATGAAACACCACGCCGTTGGCCTCGTGCAGGGCACGAATTGCCTTGCCGACGGTATCGCCGAATTGCGCCGCGAAAGGGATGGCATGGCGGGCCAGGACGGTGACGTCGAGGCCGTACTGACGCAGGGATGAAGCGCATTCCAGACCAATGAAGCTGTTGCCGATGATCACTGCTCGTTGACCGGGTTTCGCGGCTGTCAGAATCTGCTGCGCCTGCGCCATCGAGCGCAGCACGAATACCTGCGGCAGATCGGCGCCCGGCAACGACAGGGATCTGGGGATGCCGCCGGTGGCGATCACGGCGGCGTCATAGCTCAGCGATTGACCATCGGCCAGGCGTAGGGTCCGGTTCGGCGCATCCAGGCCCAACACATCGCTGTTTATCCGTTCAATGCGCTGTTCGCGATAAAAATCTTCATCGCGCAGCGGCGGCACTTCGTCCGGCGGCATCTCCCCGGCAATTACGAATTTGCTCAATACCGTGCGGTCGTAACCGGCCTCGGGCTCTCGGTCGATCAGCAACACCCGGCCGCCGAAACCTTTCTCCCGCAGCGCCGCCGCGCAGGCCGTACCGGCGGCGCCGGCACCGATGATTACAAAGGTTCGCTTATCATCCTCCGGCGGTGTGCTGGGGCTGGGCATCGGCTGGTCGTCGACCCAGACCTCGTCGTCGCGCAACTCCAACGGATAGCGCCGCAGACTGTCCAGGGACGGTGGCTCGCACAGCGCGCCATCTTCGAGCCGATAAGCCGCCTTGTGCCACGGGCAGATCAGCCGGCCCTCACACAGCGCACCTTTGGCCAAGGGAGCCCCGGCGTGGGGACATTTGCCCTGATAGGCGCGCAATTGATCGCCGACCCGCAGCAAGACGATTTTCATCTTGTCGATCCGGACTTCAAGGCCACGGTCGTGGGGCACATCGGCGAAACGGGCGACGCGATGCAGTGCCATGATCGATCTCCAGGCAGGTGTTTCACTTAGGAGTTTGGCGCTTATTCCGAGGTTCAGCCAATTCCCACTGCCACCGCACGAACGGTGCGGCTATAGTTTGCCAGCCGACGACGGCCCCACCCCGCACAAGGTGCTCCGGTATGACCCGATTGACCTCTTTGAACCCTTGGCTGGCGGCCGTTGCAGTCGCCTTTTGCGTGCAGTTTCCGGTGCAGGCTCAGGAGCGTTTCACCCTCAGCATTCCCGGTGTTTCGGACAATCGGCTGTTCACCGCGGCGGCGGCCAGCGATGCCAACAGTTGCGGCGGCAAGAACCAGTCCCCGGCCTTGAGCTGGAATGCAGGCCCTGCGGGCACGCTCAGCTACGCCATCGTCATGCACGACCCGGACGGCCAGAAAGGCCTGGGTGTCGATCACTGGATTCATTACGGCATCAAGGCCACCACGCGTCAGATCCCGGCCGGAGTCGGCGCCAAATCCGCCCTCGAAGGCGTGAGTGGCAGCAACAGCAAAGGCACCACTGGCTACATTGGCCCTTGCCCGCCCGTCGGCGACAGCTCCCATCACTACATCATCCAGCTCTACGCCCTGGACCTGGCACCAGACGCCTTGCCCGCCGGCCTGACCCGCGCGCAGCTGATGGAGCAGATCAAAGGCCATGTGCTGAAAAACAGCAGCGTGGTGCGGCGTTATCACCGCTGAAGATTTTTTCCGGTGAGTTAACCCGAACCCGGCGGGCTGTCCGTCTCAGAGGATGAATGAGTCAATTTCCTCCTGAGGTCAGCCCCCATGTCCCTCCCTCTGCGTTTCCTCCGCCCGGCCGCCCAGGGTTTCGCCGCCGGGTTGCTGCTGGCCGTTGCCGGTTGCGGCGGTTCATCCACACCAGCCTCTGAGACGGGCAACCCGGCAGTGGTTGCGCCTCCGGCTCAGAGTGAACCGAAGACTGAAGCGTTAGTGCGTCGAGAGGCCGCCACAATGGCTGACACCGCGATGGCCAAGCGCAATGCACGACCGGGCCCGTTGGTCGCTTTCGCGCCATTGCCCGCTGGTGAAACTTATCCACAGGGCTACCGGGATGAACAGCGCGAGCAATATCAGGCGCTGGCCGATAACCCGATTCACAGCGTGGCCGAAGCGCCGGTCTCGACCTTCAGCGCCGATGTCGATACCGGCGCTTACGCCAACGTCCGGCGCTTGCTCAATCAGGGGCGTTTACCCCCGGAAGGGGCGGTGCGGCTGGAGGAACTGGTCAATTATTTCCCCTACGATTACGCCTTGCCCACCGACGGCTCGCCATTTGGCGTGACCACCGAACTGGCGCCATCACCCTGGAACCCGCATACCCGATTGCTGCGCATCGGCATCAAGGCCTCCGACCGCACGGTGGCGGAGCTGGCCCCTGCGAACCTGGTGTTTCTGGTGGACGTGTCCGGCTCAATGGACCGTCGCGAAGGCTTGCCTCTGGTCAAAAGCACCCTGAAATTGCTGGTCGATCAACTGCGCGAGCAGGACCGGATTTCGCTGGTGGTCTACGCCGGAGAATCCCGTGTGGTGCTGGAGCCAACGTCCGGACGGGAAAAAGCGAAAATTCGTACCGCCATCGAGCAATTGACGGCGGGCGGCTCGACCGCTGGCGCGTCGGGTATTGAACTGGCTTACCAAATGGCGCAACAGGCATTCATCCCCAAAGGCATCAACCGCATCCTGCTGGCCACCGACGGTGACTTCAACGTCGGCATCAGCGACTTCGACAGCCTCAAGCAAATGGCTGTGGATAAACGCAAGACCGGCGTCTCTCTGACCACCCTGGGTTTTGGTGTGGATAACTACAATGAACACCTGATGGAACAACTGGCCGACGCTGGCGACGGCAACTACGCCTACATCGACAACCTGCGCGAGGCGCGCAAGGTGTTGGTGGATCAGCTCGGCTCGACCCTCGCAGTAGTAGCGAAAAACGTGAAGCTGCAGGTGGAGTTCAACCCGGCGCAGGTCAGTGAATATCGGCTGTTGGGCTATGAGAACCGCGCCTTGAAGCGTGAGGATTTCAGCAACGACAAAGTCGACGCCGGAGAAATCGGTGCAGGGCATACGGTGACAGCGTTGTATGAAATTGTGCCCAAGGGTGTGAAGGGCTGGCTGGAACCGCTGCGCTATGCCAATCCTGGGGCCGAGGCTTCCGCAAAAAACGGAGAATTGGCGATGCTGCGGGTGCGTTATCAGTTGCCGGAAGGTGGGAATAGTCGCTTGATCGAGCGGCCAATACTGAAGGGCGAGGCCGGTAAACTCTCGGCCGCCAGCGATGATCTGCGCTTTGCCGCCGCCGTCGCTGCCTTTTCCCAGCAACTCAAAGACGGGCGTTACACCGGTGATTTCAGCCTGAAAGACACCGAAGCCCTGGCCCGTGGCGCACGAGGCGATGACCAATTCGGCCTGCGCAGTGAATTCGTGCAGTTGGTGGAGCTGGCGCAGAGCCTGCGAACCTCGACCGCCTCGAATCAACCGCCCAATGACAACCGGATAGAGTGAAAGCTGACATGTCCGATCCAGCAATCAGCTCAACCGCCGGCAGCGATGAATCGCTGCTGGCGCGTTATCGCTCTGGCGACGGGGCGGCGTTCGAAGTTTTGTACGCCCGCCACCGCCAGGGCCTGTATCGATTTCTCCTCGGCCTCAGCGGTAAACCCGAACTTGCCGAAGAGGTCTATCAGGAAACCTGGCTGAGCCTGATCCGCAGCACCAGTCAGCCACAAGGCCGGGCGAACTTTCGTACCTGGCTCTACCAGATCGCCCGCAACCGCCTGATCGATCACTGGCGCAAACACGGCATCCACAACCCCTTGCACGACAGCTACGACGAACAGGCCCACGCCCTGATCGACGACGCAGCCGACCCCGAACAACTGCTGAGCTTGAGCCGCGACGGTCAACGCCTCGAAACCGCCCTGCAAACCCTGCCCGCCGACCAGCGCGAAGTGTTCCTGCTGCGCGCCCACGGCGACCTCGACCTGCCGCAGATCGCCACCCTCACCGAAACACCGCTGGAAACCGTTAAAAGCCGCTTGCGCTACGCCCAGCAAAAACTGCGTCGGCTGCTGGCCGAGGAGGTACTGACATGACTGACGCCAAACAGACACCGCCATCGCCCGACGATGAAGTGCTCAAGCATTTTCGCGATCACAGCAGCGGCGAACCACCGGCGCACCTCGACGCCTTCATCCTCGCCACCGCCCACCGCGAAGCCCCCAAACCGAAGCCGAACCTGTGGCAACGCTGGCTCCGCGCCTGCCAACAACCCCGCTGGCAAGTGGCATTCGCCAGCCTCGTTGGCGTGGCCCTGATGCTGGCCCTGGTGCAGCGCACACCCGAACAACTACCGAGTTATGACTTCGCCCCCGCGCCCAAAGCGTCCGCACCGCTCGCCAAACCGGAAGCCGCCGCGCGCTCCCAGGCTGCGCCCGCACCGGCTGCGCCGATGGCGGATTTTGCTGCACCTATGCAACGTGAATCGATCAACAGCGAAATGGCCGACGAAGCCAAACTCAGCAAACGCGCCGCCGCGCCGGTTAAGTCACTGGATGATCAATTACGTGAAGTGATACGCCTGCAAGACGCCGGACAAACCCCAGCCGCCGAGGCGCTGATGGCGACATTGCACAAGCGCTTTCCCAAGGAAAACCTGGCGGCCAAACTCAAGGAATTGCAGAAAAAATGAGCTGAACAGCGGTCGACGATTTGGCAACAACACCCGAAAGCGCGCACTATCAGCCCATAGCCGATGCGTTGGAGGATGCCGTGGCACAAAAAATCGACCGCATCGCCCAAATGCTCAACTGCCCGGTGAAGGGTGAGGAATTACGGCGAGCAGTGACTGAGAGTCGCAAGGAGTTTCTTCTGGCGAAGCAGGCAGAAGATGATCTTGAGGAAGACGTTCTTGATGATGAGTTGATCGAGGACGAAGAAGACGATGATGAGTACGACGAGTTTGACTGGACGACAGAATGAAAAAACCGCTTTGGCGGTTTTTTTTTGCCCACAAAAAAGCCCCAGACCCTAAGATCTGAGGCTTTTTCATTTCTACATATGGTGCACCAGGCGGGATTCGAACCCACGACCCCTGCCTTCGGAGGGCAGTACTCTATCCAGCTGAGCTACTGGTGCAATGCGGGCGCCATGATACTCATATGCACTGCGGGCGTCCATGCCGCTGAATCGCCTGCGTTTTTCCAAAGCGTAACCGGCGTTTGCTACGCTGATCCGGAAAAATAGGCAAATGCGGCGTTTTCGTTCTTTTTTTCGAACAGCCTATTGTCCTTTACCCCCTTTGATCCTAGGATTCGTTTGAGATTTCAAACGCTCTTGTCTGGGTGCTGAACCGCACGAGTTCGATCAGTGCGTTATTTATGTGCTTCAGCCCGGTGAATGATTTCCCTGACGGCAGCCTATAAGGCGCCTTTCTATAATCATAATTCGCTCCGCGCGTGCCGCGGTGCTGTTAAGGAAAGCCGACATGCAGCTTAAAGACACCCAGTTGTTCCGCCAGCAAGCCTTTATCGATGGCGCTTGGGTCGATGCGGACAACGGTCAGACGATCAAGGTCAATAACCCGGCAACGGGCGAAATTCTGGGCACTGTGCCGAAAATGGGCGCTGCTGAAACCCGTCGTGCAATCGAAGCCGCTGACAAAGCGCTGCCGGCCTGGCGTGGACTGACCGCCAAGGAGCGCGCGAACAAACTGCGTCGCTGGTTCGAGCTGATCATCGAGAACCAGGACGACCTGGCGCGCCTGATGACCCTCGAGCAGGGCAAGCCATTGGCTGAAGCCAAGGGCGAGATCGTTTACGCCGCTTCCTTTATCGAGTGGTTCGCCGAAGAAGCCAAGCGCGTTTACGGTGATGTGATTCCGGGGCACCAGCCAGACAAGCGCCTGATCGTGATCAAGCAGCCGATCGGCGTGACCGCAGCGATCACTCCGTGGAACTTCCCGGCCGCGATGATCACCCGTAAAGCCGGCCCGGCTCTGGCCGCCGGTTGCACCATGGTGCTCAAGCCTGCTTCGCAAACCCCGTTCTCTGCATTTGCCCTGGCTGAACTGGCTCAGCGCGCCGGTATTCCGAACGGCGTGTTCAGTGTGGTGACCGGCAGCGCCGGCGACATTGGCAGCGAGCTGACAGGCAACCCGATCGTACGCAAACTGTCGTTCACCGGCTCGACCGAAATCGGTCGTCAGTTGATGACCGAGTGCGCCAAGGACATCAAGAAAGTCTCGCTGGAACTGGGCGGCAACGCGCCGTTCATCGTGTTCGACGACGCGGACCTGGATAAGGCCGTCGAAGGCGCGATCATTTCCAAGTACCGCAACAACGGCCAGACCTGCGTCTGCGCCAACCGCCTGTACATTCAGGATTCGGTCTATGACGCGTTCGCCGAAAAACTGAAAGTGGCCGTGGCCAAACTCAAGATCGGTAACGGTCTGGAAGACGGCACCACCACTGGCCCGCTGATCGACGAAAAAGCCGTGGCCAAGGTTCAAGAGCACATTGCTGACGCCGTCGGTAAAGGCGCCACCGTGCTGGCGGGCGGCAAGAGCATGCAAGGCAATTTCTTCGAGCCGACCATCCTGACCAACGTGCCGAACAACGCTGCGGTGGCCAAGGAAGAAACCTTCGGTCCATTGGCGCCACTGTTCCGCTTCAAAGACGAAGCCGACGTGATCGCGATGTCCAACGACACCGAATTCGGTCTGGCCTCGTACTTCTATGCGCGTGACCTGGGCCGTGTGTTCCGTGTGGCTGAAGCCCTGGAATACGGCATGGTCGGCGTCAACACCGGGTTGATCTCCAACGAAGTCGCGCCGTTCGGCGGCATCAAGGCGTCGGGCCTGGGCCGTGAAGGCTCCAAGTACGGCATCGAAGATTACCTGGAAATCAAATACCTCTGCCTGGGCATCTGAGTCCGGCAAGGCAAGGCATTGCTTCAAGCGCAAAGGGCACGAGAGCGCTGTCCCTTTGCGACGTTTCAAACGGAATTTTCTCTGTGGCCGGGAAAGCTGTGGCAGTCGATCATCGCATGCTGCCGTAGTTGCCTCCCCGCCGCATTTTCCTTGAACCACGCCGCCCGATGAGCGGTGAATGAGGACACTATGAGCAAGACTAACGCATCCCTGATGAAACGCCGCGAAGCCGCTGTACCGCGCGGTGTTGGCCAGATTCACCCGATCTTCGCCGACCACGCGAAGAACGCCACCGTGACCGACGTTGAAGGTCGCGAGTTCATCGACTTCGCCGGCGGTATCGCCGTGCTGAACACCGGTCACCTGCACCCGAAAGTCATCGCGGCCGTTACCGAACAGTTGAACAAGCTGACCCACACCTGCTTCCAGGTCCTGGCCTACGAGCCGTACGTGGAACTGTGCGAAAAAATCAACGCCAAGGTGCCGGGTGATTTCGCCAAGAAAACCCTGCTGGTGACCACCGGTTCCGAAGCCGTGGAAAACGCCGTGAAAATCGCCCGCGCCGCCACTGGCCGTGCCGGCGTGATCGCGTTCACCGGCGCTTACCACGGTCGCACCATGATGACCTTGGGCCTGACCGGTAAAGTCGTGCCTTACTCGGCCGGCATGGGCCTGATGCCAGGCGGCATCTTCCGCGCGCTGTACCCGAACGAATTGCACGGTGTGAGCATCGACGATTCGATCGCCAGCATCGAGCGCATCTTCAAGAACGACGCCGAGCCGCGTGACATCGCTGCCATCATCATCGAGCCGGTGCAGGGCGAAGGTGGTTTCTACGTCGCGCCTAAAGAGTTCATGAAGCGTCTGCGCGCCCTGTGCGACCAGCACGGCATCCTGTTGATCGCGGACGAAGTGCAGACTGGCGCTGGCCGTACCGGCACTTTCTTCGCCATGGAACAGATGGGCGTTGCCGCCGACCTGACCACCTTCGCCAAATCCATCGCTGGCGGCTTCCCGCTGGCCGGCGTGTGCGGCAAGGCCGAATACATGGACGCCATCGCTCCGGGCGGCCTGGGCGGTACTTACGCCGGTAGCCCGATCGCGTGCGCCGCGGCCCTGGCCGTGATGGAAGTATTCGAAGAAGAGCACCTGCTGGATCGCTGCAAAGCGGTCGGCGAACGTCTGGTGACTGGCCTGAAAGCTATCCAGGCCAAGTACCCGGTGATCGGCGACGTGCGTGCCTTGGGCGCGATGATCGCTGTCGAGCTGTTCGAAAACGGCGACAGCCACAAGCCGAACCCGACTGCTGTAGCCGCCGTTGTGGCCAAGGCGCGCGACAAGGGCCTGATCCTGCTGTCGTGCGGCACCTACGGCAACGTTCTGCGCGTGCTGGTACCGCTGACCGCGTCGGACGAGCTGCTGGATAAAGGCCTGGCGATCATGGAAGAGTGCTTCGCCGAGCTCTGATGCATTTGTGACCTGATCGACAAAAAACCCGCTTCGGCGGGTTTTTTTATACCGCTTGAAAGCATCAGGGGGTAAGTGCTCTGTATCGAATGGCCATCATTGACTAAGGTGCAAGCATTGCCGTTGGAGTGTGCGATGACTGCTGTCGTTTTACCTGCTGTACCGCGTGTGCTGATTGCCGAGGCCGACCCTTGGTCCCGCGACCTGCTCAAGCAGGTGTTGTTGAATGTGCGCTGCGACGCACGGCTGGACCTGTGTGCCGATGGCCAGGAGACACTGCACCTGTTGGCGGAAAATCCTTACGACTTGGTGATCGTCGACTGGGAGTTGCCCGGCGTCGATGGCCTGAACGTCTTGCGCAGTGTCCGTCAGCGCAAGCGTAACCCGCCGCTGCCCTTCATTCTGATGAGCAGCCGCAACGACAGCGCCAGCGTGCGCGAAGTCTTGCCCTTGGCGCCGACGGCGTACCTGACCAAACCCTTGAACATGGAAAGCCTGACCCAGCGCCTGCAGGATTTGTTGCTGAACGCCGGTGAAGAGGTGTCGTGCGAGGTGCCGTCATTGGCGCCAGGCATGACCTTGTCGGTGTACCTGGAGCGGCGGCGCGAACTGGCGGAGGGGGCGCCGTTGATGACCGACGTGCAGGTGGCGATCAAACGCAGCCTCAATCCCAATGGCCTCGATCTGACGCGGCTGGAAGATGAAATCCGCACCGACCCGCAAATTACCGCTGTCCTGATCGCCGCCGCCAACAGCGCAGCCCAGCATCATGGCGTCGCTGTGCAAACCCTGGCCCAAGCGCTGCACCGCTTGGGCACCGGGCAAAGCATGAACCTGATTCTGGGGCTCGCTCTCAAACGCAGTGCCCGGCTCAGCGATCCGCAGCTGGCGGATTATGCCGAGCGTTATTGGGAGTTGTCCCTGCATACCGCCGAATACGCGCGAACGTTGGCGCGTTTGCTGGATCTGGATCAGGCGCGCTGTTATTGCGCAGGCATGCTGCATTGCCTCGGCGACTTGGCGTTGCTGCGTTGTTTGCAGGAGTGGAAGCAGGCCGGTGGTGAGCTGGATGAATGGCAGGAAGTCGGCGATGCACTGGCCGAGTTCGGCGCGGCTTACGGTTCGGCGCTGCGGGCCCGCTGGCGCCTGCCTTTGGAGCTGCGAGAGCTGATTGCGGCGGTTTACCAGTTCGGTGGTGGGGTTTACTCCCGCGAAGCGCTGGTGATGAACATGGCCGCGCAACTGGCGCGCCTGACCGAGCATGAGGGGATCGAGGCGTTGTCCAAAAGCCGTACGGCACGATTGCTCAAGATTGGATTGCCGGAACTGATGCGTTTGCGCAAAAAATAAGCTTTATGCAATACCTGTGGGAGCGGGCTTGCCCGCGATGAGGGTCTGACATTCAGCATTGATTTAGGCTGATAGTCCGCCATCGTGGGCAAGCCCGCTCCCAAAAGTTTTGCATCGAGTTTTCTATTCGAGCTCAGCCAGAAATGATGCGATTCTTGCCCTGCCGCTTGGCCTGGTACATCGCCGCATCGGCGCGGGCGAACAGGCTGTCGAGGTTTTCATCATCGGGTGTGAGGCTGCTCAGGCCCTGGCTGACGGTGATGCCGAACGTCTGGCCGCTATGGCTGAAATTCAAGCGCTGAATCTCCCGTTGCAGGCGCTCGGCCACTTGCATGGCCATATCCGGTGCACAGCCGGGGAACACCGCGGCGAACTCCTCGCCGCCAATCCGCCCGAACAGATCGCCACGCCGCAGCGCCGCGCGGCCGCTCTCGGCGATGCGTTGCAGCACCTTATCGCCTTCCTGATGGCCGTAGGTGTCGTTGACCACTTTGAAGTCATCGATGTCCAGCAGCAGGAACGCCATCGGCGAACCGTTCAATCGCGCCTGCTCGAATTCACGATTAGCGCACTCGAAGAAGTGCCGGCGGTTGCTGCTTTGGGTTAACACATCGGTGCTGGCCAGGCGTTGCAGCTCGGCTTCCATCTGCTTTTTCTCGGTGATGTCTTCGGCAATGCCGACGATGATCACCGGTTGGCCCGGTTCGGCCTGACGGTTGATGAAACATTTGTCGCTGAGCCAGCGCACCTGGCCGTCGGCGGCGATGATTCGGTATTCGCGATCTTCAACGGCGCCTTTGACCAGCACTTGCGCCAGGCTGCGTTCGGCGTAGTCCAGATCGTCGGGATAGACGCTGTCGCGCCAGTGGTTGTAGTCGGACAACAAGAGACCGGCGGGGCGGCCGAAAATCCGGTCATAAGCCGGGCTGACGTAGAGCACCTGACGGGTTTCCCAGTTGAATGCCCAAAGCACGGCGTTGACGCTAACCAGCAGCGAGCTGAACAGCTGTTCGCGTTCGCTCAGGCGCGCCACTTCACCCTGGGCATGCATCAGCGCCATCAGGGTTTGCGCGGCCTCGGGCCACTGTGGAAGGGATGTGTCTTGTAGGTTTTTATGGACCATCGGCACAAATCTCAAAGGGCGTGCCGCTATTTCGACAGCGGCCAGAACAAAGCCCGCCTGAATGGCGAAGTGTCTTTGAGATAGGGGATTTGGAGCGAAGTTCCCGCTCTTCGTGGCGAGGGAGCTTGCTCCCGCCGGGCGGTACTGGCGACGCGTTTTTTCAGTTAAAACGCGTCGTCAGGTATTGCGGCTGCTGCGCAGCCGAGCGGGAGCAAGCTCCCTCGCCACAGGTGTGCCCTTGATTCAGGGTCAGGCCGTGGCGGGGCGCAGGGAGTAGGTTTTCAGTTGGTCGGCGAAGTCGCGCAGGGATTGAATCCCGCTGGCCTCGGCCTCGTGTACCCAATCCTTGATGGCAGCCAGCATGTCGTGACCATTTGAGCTGGTCTTGACCCAGATCTGTTGCAAGGCCAGGCGTTTTTCGTAAATTACCTTCAGCGCCTGGCTGTGCTCGAGCATGGTCTGGATGCGCATATGGTGTTTGTCGTCCAGCAGGCTGGTTTCCCGCGACAGCAAACGCTTGGCCCGGTGGAACTGGTGACGGACCGAGTGATCGACCTTTTCCAGCTCTTGCTTGACCAGCGGCGCGATCACCAGCTTGCGGTACTGGGCCATGATCTGGAAGCGGTTGTTGAGGATCGCCATGGCGGTGTCCATGTCCAGGCTGCCTTTGCCTTCGACACGGTGGGCGATCGGCGCGACCCGCTGGACCTTGGCCAGACGCAGGAAGCTGAAGACCTGGATCCAGGCCCAGCCGAGGTCGAATTCCCATTTCTTCACCGACAGTTTGGCGGAGTTAGGGTAGGTGTGATGGTTGTTATGCAGTTCTTCGCCGCCGATCAGGATGCCCCAGGGCACCAGATTGGTCGCCGCATCGCGGCATTCGAAGTTGCGGTAGCCGATGGCATGGCCCAGGCCATTGACCACGCCGGCGGCCCACACCGGGATCCACATCATCTGGATGGCCCAGATGGTAATGCCGATGGTGCCGAACAGCAGCAGGTCGATGACGCCCATGATCGCCACGCCCAGCAGCGGGAAGCGGCTGTAGAGGTTGCGTTCGATCCAGTCTTCGGGGCAGTTCTTGCCGTAGATGCGCAGGGTCTCGGGGTTTTCCGCTTCGGCGCGATACAGCTCGGCGCCTTTGCGCAGAACGGTGGACAGACCCTTGATGACCGGGCTGTGCGGGTCATCGACGGTTTCGCATTTGGCGTGGTGCTTGCGGTGGATAGCCGTCCACTCGCGGGTGTTCTGCGCCGTGGTCAACCACAGCCAGAAGCGGAAGAAATGTTTCAGGCCGGCATTGAGCTCAAGCGAGCGATGGGCTGAATAGCGATGCAGATAAACCGTGACGCCGACGATAGTCACGTGGGTCATCAGTAGGGTGACTGCCACCAGTGACCAGGGCGATAAGCCAAGAAAACCTTCGTACCACATAGCCTATAGGACCCTCGATAAAGAAAAAAACAGCCGTTGCATTATCACTTAGCCCACAGATAAAACCAGTCGCCCTTTCAGATAAGAGTGGCCGGATGTTTCTTTAATCTATAATTCCAGCCTTTTTTGTAGGGACATGGACGCTCTAATGTCAGCAACATATCGCGATGCTTTGCGTGCAGCGCTGCTCTATCTGGTGCTTTCCGTAGCCTGGCTCCAGTTTAGTGGTTACTTATTGAACAGGTTCTTCGATAGTTCCACCGACCTGCTGCGCGGGCAACTGATCAACGGTTATGCCTGGGTGGCGTTCAGCGCCGGGCTAATCTTTATTGCGCGGGCCCGATTGTTTCGCCGCCTGGGCGTCGGCGCCAAATTGCGTGAGCGCACTGCAGACCGGGAGCGTTTGCGTCAGGCGGCAGCGGTGTTCGATTGCACTCGTGAAGGGGTGCTGGTCACTGATAGCAAAGGCTTGATCGTCCATGTGAACCGGGCGTTCATGGAAATCACCGGCTACCAGCGCGAGGAGGTGTTGGGTCAGCGACCGAACATGTTCAAGTCGGGCCATCACCCGCCGGGTTTCTACCAGGCGATGTTCGCCACACTCGACAGCCTCGGCGAGTGGAGCGGGGAAATCTGGAACCGTCGCAAAAGCGGCGAGATCTACCCGCAATGGCAGACGATCCGTCTCATTCACGATGATCAGGGCCAGTTCAGCCAGTACGTTGCGGTGTTTTCCGACATCAGCGCGATCAAGAAGTCCGAACATGAACTGACGCACCTGGCCCATCACGATCCGCTGACCGATCTGCCCAATCGCCTGCTGCTTACCGACCGTGCCGGGCAGGCCGTGGTTTCGGCGCAGGTCCATAAGCGCGGTTGCGCGTTGTTGATGATCGATCTGGACCACTTCAAGTTGATCAACGACAGTCTCGGCCACAGTGTCGGCGATCAGCTGCTCAAGGGCGTGGCTGAGCGCCTGAACGCCTTGTTCGGCCCTGACATCACACTGGCGCGACTCAGTGGCGATGAATTTGCGGTATTGGCTGAAAACTGCCCGCAACCGGGGCACGCCGCGGCGCTGGCTCAGCGGGTCATCGATGGCCTTAAAGAACCGTTCCAGATCAACGGGCATTCGCTATTTATCAACGCCAGCATCGGCATCAGCCTGTTCCCCAGCGATGCCTTGAGTGCCGAGCAACTGTTGCGCAACGCCGACTCGGCGCTGTTCAAGGCCAAGAGCGCTGGCCGCGACAGCTACGCTCTCTACACCGAAGAACTGACCGCGCATGCCCAGCAACGCGTTGAGATCGCATTCGAATTGCGCCGAGCGCTGGAGCAGCAGGAATTGCGGGTTTATTACCAGCCTGTGCATGACCTCAAAACCAGTCGCCTGATCGGCGTCGAGGCGCTGGTGCGCTGGGAGCATCCGCAACGCGGGCTGGTGTCGCCGGCTGAATTTATCCCTATTGCCGAACGCACGGGGCTGATCGCTGAGATCGATGCCTGGATCATGCGCCAGGCCTGCCAGCAGATGTGCCTGTGGCAAGCGGCGGGCGTGGTGTTGTCGTTTGTCGCGGTGAACGTTTCTTCTCGCCTGTTCGCCCGACGCGAGTTGTATCAGCAGGTGGCTCAGGTGCTGCACGATACTGGCCTGGATCCTGCGTATCTGGAGCTGGAAGTCACCGAAAGCGCGGTGATGGAAGACCCGGAAGTGGCGTTGGAACAGATGCATCGCTTGCGCGAATTGGGCGTGAGGCTGGCCATCGATGATTTCGGCACGGGCTATTCATCATTGCTGCGGCTCAAGCGTTTGCCGGTGCAAAAACTCAAGATCGACCAGGGATTCGTCGCGGGCTTGCCAGGTGATGAGGATGACGCGGCGATCGCGCGGATAATCATTGCGCTGGCGCTGAGCATGGGGATGCAAGTGCATGCCGAGGGGGTCGAGCAGGCCGAGCAGGCGAGTTTCCTGCTCGAGCACGACTGCGATTTGGGGCAAGGGTACTGGTTTGGGCGGCCGATGCCGGCGGCATCATTGGATTGGACCCGGGCGCCAGTGATTCTCCCGCGCTGATCGTTCCCACGCTGCGTGGGAATGCATCCAGTGACGCTCTGCGTCACCTCTCGATCAGGGATGCAGAGCATAGGAACGATCAATATTTTGGTTATATAAAAATTCTTAAATAGTCTTTTTAAGAATATCTGCGCCTATCTACTATTGCCCCTACGCCGCAAGCAGTGCCCGCCACTGCCAGGCATATCTCATTAAAGGAGCAGCACCATGAGCGCATCCCTACGCAGTGTTGACGGGCAGGACGAAGCCACCATTTTGCGTGAGATCCAGAGCGCCCTGCGCGATCTGCGCTTTGGCGCGGTGGAAATCACCGTGCACAACGCCCAGGTGGTTCAGATCGAACGCAAAGAGAAATTCCGTTTGCAGAACCCGGGCAATAAACCGAGCTGAAGCGAAAGATTGAAAGATCAAAAGATCGCAGCCTTCGGTAGCTCCTACGCACCTGTGGGCGCCGCCGAAAGCTGCGATCTTCGAACAGGCAACCCGTTCCAGACCATAAGAAAAAGCCAACACACCAAGAATTCCAGGAGCTTTCACCATGTCGTCGATTCGTCATCTTGCTTTGGCCGCCCTGGCCAGTGCCCTTTTTGCTGGTTCCGTGGTTGCCAAGGATTATGAGCTGCTCAACGTGTCGTATGACCCGACCCGTGAGCTGTACCAGGAGTACAACGCCGAGTTCATCAGCTTCTGGAAAAAAGACCACGCTGGCGACAACGTGAAAATCCAGCAGTCCCACGGTGGTTCGGGCAAGCAGGGCCGGGCAGTGATCGACGGTCTGCGGGCCGACGTGGTGACCCTGGCCCTGGCCGGTGATATCGACGAAATCGCCAAGCTCGGCAAGAGCCTGCCGGCTGACTGGCAGAAGCGCCTGCCGGAGGCAAGCACGCCTTACACTTCGACTATCGTGTTCCTGGTGCGCAAGGGCAACCCGAAAGGCATCAAGGACTGGGGCGACCTGACCAAAAACGGCGTGGAAGTCATCACCCCGAACCCGAAAACCTCCGGCGGCGCACGCTGGAATTTCCTCGCGGCCTGGGCCTATGGCCTGAAAGCCAACGGCGGTAACGAAGCCAAGGCCGAAGAGTACGTGCAGACGCTGTTTAAACACGTGCCCGTGCTTGACACCGGTGCTCGCGGCTCGACCATCACCTTCGTCAACAACGGTCAGGGCGACGTGTTGCTGGCTTGGGAAAACGAGGCCTTCCTGGCGTTGAAAGAAGACGGCGGCGCCGACAAATTCGACATCGTCGTGCCTTCGCTGTCGATCCTGGCCGAACCACCGGTGGCCGTGGTCGACAAGAACGCCGAGAAAAAGGGCAACACCGAAATCGCCGAAGCGTACCTCAAACACCTGTACAGCCCGGCCGGCCAGGAAATCGCAGCGAAAAACTTCTATCGTCCACGTGACAAGGACGTAGCCGCCAAGTACGCCAAGCAGTTCCCGACACTGGAACTGGTGACCATCGACAAGGACTTCGGTGGCTGGAAAACCGCGCAACCGAAATTCTTCAATGACGGTGGCGTGTTCGACCAGATTTATCAGGCGCAGTAACCTGAAATAGATCAGCCAACGGGCTCCGATCTTACTGTCGGGGCTTAGCGCGTTTTCAACCAAGGACTTTTATGTCGCGTCGTATCTCCCCCGTCATACCCGGCTTCGGGCTGACGCTGGGCTACACCTTGGTGTACCTCAGCCTGATTGTGCTCATTCCACTGGCGGCGATGTTCGTGCATGCCGCTCAACTGACCTGGGAGCAGTTCTGGGCAATCATCTCGGCGCCGCGGGTGCTGGCGGCGTTGAAGCTGAGCTTCGGCACCGCACTCTATGCCGCGATCATCAACGGCATCATTGGCACGCTGCTGGCCTGGGTGCTGGTGCGCTACACCTTCCTGGGGCGCAAAGTCATCGACGCGATGATCGATCTGCCCTTTGCTTTGCCCACTGCAGTGGCCGGTATCGCGCTGACCGCGCTGTACACCCCCACTGGCTTGGTGGGTCAGTTCGCGGCGGACCTGGGTTTCAAGATCGCCTACACCCCCCTCGGCATCACCTTGGCGCTGACTTTTGTAACACTTCCATTCGTAGTACGTACGGTACAGCCTGTACTGGCCGATATCCCGCGTGAGGTGGAAGAGGCGGCGGCTTGCCTCGGGGCGAAACCTTTGCAGGTTTTCCGCCATATTTTGGTGCCGGCGCTATTACCTGCCTGGCTGACCGGTTTCGCTTTGGCCTTTGCCCGCGGGGTCGGCGAGTACGGTTCGGTGATTTTTATCGCCGGCAACATGCCGATGAAAACCGAAATTCTGCCGCTGCTGATCATGGTCAAACTCGACCAGTACGATTACACCGGCGCCACCTCCATTGGTGTACTGATGCTGGTGGTTTCCTTTGTCCTGTTGCTGCTGATCAACTTGCTGCAGCGGCGCATCGAAACCCCATAAGGAGGCGCAAAAAATGTCCCAATCGTCTATTGCAGCGGCCTCCTCGAACGCCGCCCGCCGTGGCAGCGCCACGTCGCGGCGAGTCTTGATCGGTCTCGGCTGGCTGATCTTCGCGCTGTTTTTGTTATTGCCGTTGTTCATCGTGGTGTCCCAAGGCCTGAAGTTGGGCCTGGGTGCGTTCTTCACGGCGATCTTCGAGCCGGACGCCTTGTCGGCGTTGAAGCTCACCGTGATCGCGGTGCTGATTTCGGTGCCACTGAACCTGGTGTTCGGTGTCAGCGCGGCGTGGTGCGTGAGTAAATACTCGTTCCGCGGCAAGAGCATGCTGGTGACCCTGATCGACCTGCCGTTCTCGGTGTCGCCGGTGATCGCAGGTCTGGTCTACGTGTTGATGTTCGGCGCCCAGGGCATCTTTGGCCCGTGGTTGCAGGATCACGACATCCAGATCGTGTTTGCCTTGCCAGGCATCGTGCTGGCGACGATTTTCGTCACTGTGCCGTTCGTGGCCCGTGAATTGATCCCGCTGATGCAGGAACAAGGCACCCAGGAAGAAGAGGCAGCGCGCCTGCTCGGGGCCAATGGCTGGCAGATGTTCTGGCACATCACCGTTCCCAATATCAAATGGGGCCTGATCTATGGCGTGGTGCTGTGTACGGCCCGGGCCATGGGTGAGTTCGGTGCGGTGTCGGTGGTTTCCGGGCACATTCGCGGGGTGACCAACACCCTGCCGCTGCACGTCGAGATCCTCTACAACGAATACAACCACGTGGCCGCGTTCGCCGTGGCGAGCCTGTTGCTGATCCTGGCGCTCTTGATCCTGCTGCTCAAGCAGTGGAGCGAAAACCGTATTAACCGCCTGCGCGCCAGCGCCGCGGAGGAATAAGTCATGTCGATCGAAGTGCGTAACGTCAGCAAGAACTTCCACGCGTTCAAGGCGCTGGACAACATCAGCCTGGACATTCAAAGCGGCGAGCTGGTGGCGCTGCTGGGGCCGTCCGGCTGCGGCAAGACCACCTTGCTGCGAATCATCGCCGGTCTGGAAACCCCGGATCAGGGCAACATCGTGTTCCATGGTGAAGACGTTTCCGGCCACGATGTGCGTGATCGCAATGTCGGTTTCGTGTTCCAGCACTACGCCTTGTTCCGGCACATGTCGGTGTTCGATAACGTTGCGTTCGGCCTGCGCATGAAGCCGAAAAACCAGCGCCCGAACGAAAGCCAGATCGCAGAGAAAGTCCACGAACTACTGAACATGGTGCAACTGGATTGGTTGGCCGATCGCTACCCGGAACAACTCTCCGGCGGCCAGCGTCAGCGCATCGCGTTGGCCCGCGCCTTGGCGGTGGAGCCCAAAGTGCTGCTGCTCGACGAGCCTTTCGGCGCCCTCGACGCCAAGGTCCGTAAAGAGCTGCGTCGTTGGCTCGCGCGGCTGCACGAAGACATCAACCTGACCTCGGTATTCGTGACCCACGACCAGGAAGAGGCGATGGAAGTCGCCGACCGGATCGTGGTGATGAACAAGGGCGTGATCGAGCAGATCGGCTCACCGGGCGACGTCTACGAAAACCCGGCCAGCGATTTCGTCTATCACTTCCTCGGCGATTCGAACCGTCTGCATTTGGGTGAAGACCGGCACGTGCTGTTCCGTCCACACGAAGTATCGCTGTCGCGGCATGAACTGGAAGACCACCACGCGGCGCAAGTGCGGGATATTCGTCCGCTGGGCGCCACCACGCGGGTGACGCTGAAGGTTGAAGGCCAGAGCGAGCTGATCGAAGCCGAAGTGGTGAAGGATCACGACAGCCTGGTCGGCTTGGCGAAGGGTGAGACGCTGTTCTTCAAGCCCAAGGTCTGGCAGAAAGTCGCCAACCTTTAAAAGCAAAAGCTTCGCGAGCAGGCTCGCTCCCACAGTGATTTGTGTCGTTCACAAATCCCCTGTGAGAGCGAGCCTGCTCGCGATGGCGTCTTACGTTGCTGCGTTTTTCTGACGCAAACGCACACCCCCCACTCGCGCCTCGATCTGCTCTTTTAGCTCATGCCGCATCCCGAGCAAAAACGCCAACTCAACCACCACAAACAACGGCCCGACAATCAACCCCGTCACATCATCGACAAACGCCGGTTTGCGCCCCTCGTAATGATGTCCGACAAACTGAATCGCCCAGCCCACCACAAACATACCGATGCCACTGGCCAGCCAGACCAGCGTACTTTGCTGCGCCAGAACCTGACCCGCCCAAATGCACAGACCGAGCAACACGGTCATCAACACCCCAAGACGCGCCTCCAGACGCAGGTAAAACCACGCCGATGCCATCGCGACCAGCACCGCCGGCGAAATCCAGCCTGCGCCCCATTGCGGCCGCGACAGCAACACCGCGACCGCCACTACAATCAGCGGAATACCGATAAAGTGGCTGGCGATATTGCGCGGATCACGGTGGTAGGCGGCGTATTGACTGAGATGGTCAACGAGGCTTTTCATTGTTATTCCTCCTGTAGGGTGATGGATGATGCGCCGGGTTTCATCTCTCGCTCTGTCAGCCAGGCGACAATCTCCAGGAGTTTTCATGGACATGCAGGTTTGGCGTTCGCGCCTGGATACGGGGCAGTGGTTCAGTCATTTACCTGTTCCCTTACAGGATAGTCTGCTGGCTGCGGCCCGGGTTCGGTGCCTGCCGTCGGGGCAACTGCTATTCAAACGCGGTGATCCGCCGTGCGGGCTGTACGCAGTGCTCGAAGGTTCGGTGCGCATTGGCGCCGTGAGCGAGCAGGGCAAGGAAGCACTGCTGAGCCTGGTGGAAGCGCCGCACTGGTTCGGCGAAATCTGCCTGTTCGATGGCCAGCCGCGAACCCACGATGCCTACGCCGTTGGCCAGTGCACGCTGTTGCACATCCCGCAGGCGACGCTGTTGGAATTGCTCGACCAACAACCGGTTTACTGGCGGCAACTGGCGTTGCTGATGAGCCACAAACTGCGCCTGACCTTCATCAATCTCGAACAGCTGAGTCTGATGCCAGCCCCGGCACGCTTGGCCCATCGCTTGTTGATGATCGCCGAGGGTTACGGTGAAATCGACCCGCCGCGCCGTGTTCTGCAACTGCCGCAGGAGCAACTGGCGTCGATGTTGTCGCTGTCGCGCCAGACCACCAACCAGCTCCTCAAGGATTTGCAGGGGCAAGGGATTCTGAATCTCAAGTATGGCGCGATCGAGATTCTGGATGCCGAGCGGTTGCGAGCGTTGGCGGTGATTTAAAAAATGATCGCCACGGTATTGGTGGGCTTTATCCACGAACGCGCCTAGCCTGTGACGACGACAATCGAGGTGTGCCATGCGTGTGTTGCTAGTGGAAGACGAACCCGAGACCGCCAGTCTCCTGGCCAAAGGCCTGAGCGAAGCGAGTTACGCGGTGGATGTGGCGCTCAATGGCATGGACGGCCGGCGCTTTATCGAATCCGGCGAATACGAACTGATCATCCTCGACGTGATGCTGCCGGGGCTCAACGGCTGGCAGTTGCTGCAGCAGATCCGCAAGCTCGGCGACACACCCGTGCTGCTCCTCACCACCAAGGACGGCATCGAAGATCGCCTGCGCGGGCTGGAATTGCATGAGGATGATTACCTGCTCAAGCCGTTTGCCGTCAGTGAACTGGTGAAGCGGGTGCGCAAGCTGTTGCGGCGGGATCGCGGGCGCTGAAGGTTTGCTGCGTATGGATTACCGCCTTCGCGAGCAAGCCCGCGAAGAGGCCGGAACATACAAAACACCTTCCGGATCTGTCACCGCAACCCATCCCGAAACTGCCCCGGCGTCATCCCGGTCCAGCGTTTGAACGCACGACTGAAGCTGCTGGTGTCGGCGAAACCCAGCAGGTAACTGATTTCGCCCAACGAGCACAGCGGGTCGCGCAGGTGCAACAGCGCCAGGTTTTCCCGACTTTCGTTGAGCAGCGTATCGAACCGACAACCTTCGTCCGCCAGGTGCCGTTGCAGGCTGCGTAGACTCAAATGCAGCGCCTGCGCGATGTGATCGGCCGACGGTTCGCCTTCGGGTAATTGCTCTTCAATGGCGTCGCGAACCTTGCGCTCCCAGGTCAGGGGTTTGAGTTGCGCCAGGGTGCGTTTGAGTACGGTTTCGTTGTGCTCGGCGAGTTCCGGGTTGGCGTCGTCCAGATGGCTGTCGAAGTCCGACAGAGCGAACTCCAGTCGGTCTTCATCAGCGTTGAAATACACCGGCGAGCGGAACACTTTGTGCCATTGATGCGGGTCGGCAGGTTCCGGACGGCGCAGGTAAACCGCCAGCGGAGCGTAGTCACGGCCAAGACGATTGCGGCAGGTGCGCACGTAAATCGCCGCGAAGGCATCGATGGCCTCGAAAGCTGGCGCGGGGTTGCCTTGGGGGATTTTCAGGCGGAAGCAGTAGCGATCCTCGGCGCGGATCAGCTCCAGATCCAGTGCGTTGCTGACCACTTGGTGATAACGCACGATGCGCTCGAAGACTTCCCGCAGGCTGCCGCTGGCCACCAACGCATAACCCAGCGCATGAAACGTGGTGGGGCTGACGAAACGCGACACCCGCAAGCCAATCGCCGGATCGCCGCTGACCTGTACCGCGATTTGCCACAGGCGCGTGGTACTGGACAAGGGGTAACGGGCGTTCGGGTCGTCCATCAACTGCGGGTCGAGCCCCGCCTGTTGGCACAGGGCGGTGCTGTCGAGCCCCAGCGCATCAAGCTGCTTGCGCAGGGCGCGGGTCCAGCTGGCGAGGGAGGTCGGTTCAGTCATGTCGATTGGCGCGTCCGGTCAACAGGTTGGCGTTCACGGCTACCGTTCAGTTAAGCATCGCAAGGCAGGATGCGAGCATCAATAACCAGAGGATGGAAGCATGGACGGTACTTCTGCAAGTCCCCAGCGACTGAATGCAGCACAGCGATCAGCGCATATTCGCCAGGTGGTATTGGCCAAGGGCGTCGAACTGCGTCAGCGCTACCCGATTCTCAACCATCAAGACGCCTTGGGCGCGGGCATTCTGGCCTTCGCATTGGCCGGGATGATCGGTTCGGCAGCGCTGTACATCACCGGGTACATGGCCTGGTGGGTATGCCTGTTGCTGAACGCATTTTTCGCCTCGCTGACCCATGAGCTGGAACATGACCTGATCCACAGCATGTATTTCCGCAAACAACGTGTGCCGCACAACCTGATGATGGGCCTGGTATGGCTGGCGCGACCGAGCACCATCAACCCCTGGATCCGCCGCCATTTGCACCTCAATCACCACAAGGTGTCCGGCACCGAAGCCGACATGGAAGAGCGGGCGATCACCAACGGTGAGCCCTGGGGCATCGCGCGGCTGTTGATGGTCGGTGACAACGTGATGGCGGCGTTCATCCGCATGCTGCGGGCCAAGACCTGGGCGCACAAGTTCAGCATTCTCAAGCGTACTCTGAAGGTTTATGCGCCGCTGGCGCTAGTGCATTGGGGGGCGTGGTACGTGTTCCTCGGTTTCCACGCCACCAACGGCATTGCGCATCTGTTGGGTGCGCCCATCGAATGGTCGGCGACGACATTGGCGGTGATGCAGGTGATCGACATTGCTGTCGTGGTGATCATCGGCCCGAACGTGTTGCGCACGTTCTGCCTGCATTTTGTCAGCTCGAACATGCACTACTACGGTGACGTGGAGCCGGGCAACGTGATTCAGCAGACTCAGGTGTTGAACCCTTGGTGGATGTGGCCCCTGCAGGCGTTCTGCTTCAATTTTGGCAGCAGCCACGGGATCCATCATTTTGTGGTGAAAGAGCCGTTTTACATCCGCCAGATGACCGTCCCGGTGGCGCATGCGGTGATGCGTGAAATGGGTGTGCGGTTCAATGATTTCGGGACGTTCGGGCGGGCGAACCGGTTTGTGACAATTTCTGACTTAGAACCAAGAGAATTAATGAGTACTTGAGTTTGGAATAAGTTATGAAGTGTTTGCATAGTGCTTATTGCATTTTTGTAGATAAATAGGGCCTTTCTTGCATGGACAAAGTTAAAGGGTCGAACCATGCTCAGTGGCGTGAGTTTCCAGGAGGAAACTTGCTCTCAGCGGAAGACACTTATTTAAACGATAAAGGAAATCGAACCATGTCGAGCATTAATGGTACTTATCTAAACTCCAACACTGGCGCCAAGCTGGTTATTACCGATGGCAACGATTCCAATGGCACATTCAGTGGCTCGTTCAGCCAAGGTGGTGTGAACTACGAAGTCAGTTATGGGCACTACCACTTTCAGAACAGCACCGGGCAACCGACCATCATCACCTTTACCGGTTTGAATGATGGCACTGGGTATCAGGCCTGGGCACTGTTCTCCCCGGACCACAACTATTCCCGACTACGGGCTGCGGGTTCGCGTAACAACTTTGATGGTGATGTAGTGTTGTTGGCAGGCGAGTTCGTCAAACAGTAAGCATTTGTTGTAATTGGTAACAGGCTGGTGCATTGGACAGTGCATCGGCCTGTTGTTGTTTGTGGGCGACATTTAATTAATGTTCGCTAAAGTATTGGATGGGTTTTTGGCGGTATTCGGCTTCGGTTCTATCGTAAACCCATGCCTTCTACGAATAATTTCAATGCTGAAAAGCATCGCCATTTGCCTGTTTGGCTACAAGCTTTGTACGACATGGCCTTAGCGAGTCTGACGGATTTCAATATTCCATTCGGGAATAGCTATAATTTTAAATATTACTTTGAGAGATAAGCGTCTGGCGCAATGATGCATCCATGTCAGGTGGGACCTGTCGGGTTTTTCCAAAGCGATCACAGGGGGCCAAGCAGGGTGATGTTGCCTTGGACGACTGGGTCAGCGTACCCATTGATTTCAAAATTCATTAAACCGAAACCTTTTTTGCGCGAAACGTTTACACAAGGAATTCACCATGACTCTCCACTTGAATCCACCGAAAGCGCGGTGATATGGCTGCTGCTCGCCGTTCATTAGGTTGTTCGGCAAGGTCGCGACTCATGGGATTACCACGTTGTCGGTGATTAGCGCGCACTAACAGATTTACGATTTCCGGGGCCGTCTCCTTGGCAGGGTGCGGCCCCTTTTTTATTCCTGTGCAAACACCAAACCCTGTGGGAGCGCATTGCATATTCTATTAAGGTCTTAATAAATAGCTTCTTATTCCTTAGCGAATATAACTCTCCTCCCTATACTCGATCAGGAACAGACACGCAGCAGGAGAGCTCCCCCATGCGCAACGAATCAATTCGCTACCTGATTGTGCCGGGCTGGCAAGGATCGCCAGAAGATCATTGGCAAACCCATTGGCAGAATAGCCTGCCAAACAGTGCGCGGGTGGAGCAGGCCGACTGGCTGACACCTCGTCGCGAAGACTGGGTCGCGGCACTGGCCGAGGCGATTGCCGCCGACAGCACGCCGGTGATTCTGATCGCCCATAGCCTGGGTTGCATCACCGTTGCGCATTGGGCGGCGACTGCGCCGTTGCAGTTTTTGCGGCAGGTGCGCGGCGCGTTGCTGGTCGCGCCAGCGGACGTCGAGCGCCCGGCTTGCGCGCCAGCCCTGCGCAATTTCGCGCCGATTCCGACCCAGTTACTGCCGTTCCCCAGCCAGGTTGTCAGCTCTGACAACGACGCCGCCGTGAGCGCGCCACGTGCGCTTGAACTGGCGCGCCAGTGGGGCGCCGAGGCGGGGATTTTATCGGGGGCCGGGCATATCAACGTGAAGTCCGGTCACCAGCGCTGGGAACAGGGTTTTGCATACCTCTATCGTCTGCAAAACCGCATGGAGCAACACGCCCTGCGTCGTGCTTGAACCCTTTCTTTTTTTACAATCGCCCCCCGTCCCCCCGGCGGTTTTGGGCGGGAGTCTGCCATGAGTTTGCATGAAACCTTCGGTCAGCCGCTGCTGACCTTTCCCGATGCGGAAAAAAGCCCGCTGAGCATTCGCGCCAAGGCGTTGGTGTTCGTCGATCCGCGTTCCCGGCAGTTGCGCCAGGAGCTGGAACAACTGGCGCCACGTTCGATCTCGGTATTGATCCGTGGTGAAACCGGCAGCGGTAAAGAACTGCTGGCGCGACACATCCATCGCGCCAGTGACCGCGGCGGGTTGTTCGTATCAGTCAATTGCGGGGCGATCAGCCCGACCTACGCCGATGCTGAACTGTTCGGCTATGCCGCCGGCAGTTACAGCGGTTCGGCCAGCAGTCGTGCCGGCTGGTTTGGTTCGGCCAATGGCGGCACGCTTTATCTGGACGAGATTGGCGACCTGCCGCTGCCGATTCAGATCAAATTGCTCGCTGCCCTGGAAAACCACGAAGTCACCCGCGTCGGCGCTCAGCAACCAAGCCCGGTGGACGTACGTCTAGTGGCCGCCACCAGTATCGATCTGGCCCAAGCGGTGGCTGCCGGGAAATTCCATGAGCGGCTTTATCACTACCTCAGCGAAGGCCAACTCGAACTGCCGGCCTTGCGTGAACGGGTGGGCGATATTTTGTCGCTGGCCGAATACTTCCTCGGCATCTACAGCCAACGCCTCGACCTGCCGGTGCCATTGATCAACGAAGCCGCGCAGTATCTGCTGGAGCAGCACAGTTGGCCGGGCAACACCCGGGAACTGGAGAACGTCATTCACTTTGCGCTATTGGTGAGTACCGGCGATGAGATTTTGCCGGAGCATTTGAATCTGCCCGAGGCGCCCGTGTCGCTGCTACAGATCGAGCAGCGACTCAAACGGATTCTCGGCAACGGTTCCGCCGCCGAGAAAGACGCCTTGAAAAAACTGCTCAAAGACGCCGGGCTTTTGTAGGAGCGAAGCTTGCTCGCGAAGCAGGCGACTCGGTCTGCCCGGGAGGACTCAGGCGAGTTGGATCTGTATGAACAAAATGGAATATGAAAGTGAATAAAAGATATTGTTCGGGAATAAAAAATCCCGGTATTGTCCGCGTCACGCCAGCGATAGCACATCACTGGCACTCGTATTAATCAGCCGTCGTCGATGATGGCCGCGAATTTCGATAAGGACACTGCATGAAAAAGGTTCTGTTGTTCACCGCGTTGGCGGCTGCCCTGACCGCGGGCCTGGCCCAGGCTGGCGAGAAACTGGTGGTTGCGGCGACGCCGGTTCCACATGCCGAGATTCTTGAATTGATCAAGCCAACCCTCGCCAAAGAAGGCGTGGACCTGGAGATCAAAGTCTTCACCGACTACGTTCAGCCGAACGTGCAGGTCGACCAGAAGCGTCTGGACGCCAACTACTTCCAGACCCTGCCGTACCTGAAAAGCTTCAACGAAGGCAAAGGCACTAACCTGGTGACCGTGATCGGCGTGCACGTCGAACCATTCGGCGGCTACTCGAAGAAAGTCAAAAGCCTGGCTGAGCTGAAAGACGGCGCAACCATCGCCATCCCGAACGAAGGCAGCAACAGTGGTCGTGCCCTGATCCTGCTGCAGAAGGCTGGCCTGATCGAGTTGAAAGACCCGAAAAACGCCGTGTCCACCCCGAAAGACATCGCCAAGAACCCGCACAACTTCAAGTTCAAGGAACTGGAATCGGCCATGCTGCCGCGTGTTCTGGACCAGGTTGATCTGGACATGATCAATACCAACTATGCGCTGGAAGCAGGTCTGAACCCGGCTAAAGATGCGTTGGTGATCGAAGGTGCCGATTCGCCTTACGTGAACTTCCTGGTGGCCCGTCCGGACAACAAGGACAGCGCCGCCATCCAGAAACTGGCCAAGGCTTTGACCAGTCCTGAAGTGAAAGCATTCATCGCCAAGAAATACAGCGGCGCGGTACTGCCGGCGTTCTGATTGACCGCAGTTTCTAATCCCTTCAAGGTTTCAACGCCGACGGCTAATACAGCGTCGGCGTGATCGTCCCCACGCAGAGCGTGGGAACGATCAGATCACGGGCTTCTGTAGGAGCGAAGCTTGCTCGCGAAGCAGGCGACTCGGTCGCCTGGAAGGACGCCTCGCTGGCAAGTCGGATCGCCGCACCGCTCGCTCCTACAGAGGCTGCGTCTTCAACGCCTTGCGCAAGGCCACCAGCAATTTCACGATGTCCTGCGGATCCAGCCGCTGTGGCACGTTTACGTCAGCCATTTTTCTCTTCCTTGTGATGGTTCGGCCGGGAGTCTGGCCAAAAGCTGCACGTCCTTGGAGGGGTATTTTGAAAAAAAGATCCTTCCTACAGCGCAAAGAAAAATAGTCGTCCTCCCCAGTCTCGGCAAATCCGCAGGATAGTTTTTTGCGTGATATCAATATGCTTTAACGGTATTTAAACTCATATTTTTATACCTTTAAAGTCGGAGCCTGCCGGGTAGTTATCCACTGTCCATGGACTGCGCCACCGTCGCTTACCGAGCGGCGTACAGGATGTGCAATGACCTTCGATTACGCTTTTATCCTCTGCACCCTGCCGGCGTTTCTCAAAGCCGTGGGCGTGACGCTGCAGGTCGGCTTTATCGCCATCGGTACTTCGTTACTGGTGGCGCTGATCAACGCGACGATTCTGATGTTTCGCACACCCTCTCTTCAACGCCTGGTCGGGCTGTACGTGGAACTGGCGCGCAACTCACGCGCATCATCAAGAACAGCTCCCTGGCGGTGCTGATCGGCGTGGTGGACGTGATCAAGGTCGGCCAGCAAATCATCGAACGCACCTACGAATCAGTGCTGATCTACGGCGCGCTGTTCCTGTTTTTCTTTTTCATCTGCTACCCGCTGTCAGCCGCGTCCGGTGTGCTGGAGCGGCGCTGGACGCAAGCATGAATGCATTGATCGAGTTCAAGGGTTTCAACAAGTTTTTCGGCGAGCAGCAGGTGCTCGACGGCATCGACCTGAAGGTGAAACCGGGTGAAGTGATCGTCATCCTCGGCCCCAGCGGTTGTGGCAAAAGCACTTTACTGCGGGCCAAACAGAACCCGGGTTACCGCGTGCTGGAGGAGAAGCTGGGTGCCGAAGCACCGATTGCGCCGGCGGTGAAGAAGGGCAATATCGAACTGCGTGACTGGGTGAATGTGGAGTTGGTAAAGTTGGGCGAGGAGAAGTTTTTGCTCAAGCTGTACGACCAGTATGTGCGTAAAGAATTGAGTGATGACACCAAGCCTGAGAGCGTGATTGTCGAGGGCGGGAAGTGGCAGGGGTGATTTGCTTCAGATGATCGTTCCCACGCTCTGCGTGGGAATGCAGCCAGTGACGCTCTGCGTCACAGCCGCAGGGACGCGGAGCGTCCCGAGAGGCGTTCCCACGCAGAGCGTGGGAACGATCAATGTGTCTCAATCCGGCCAATACCACGCCGGCTCATCCAGCATCCGCTGCCCGACCATCCCGGTCTGGCCGAAATTCTTCTCCAGTACAATGCAATTGCATTCCGGGTCTTGCTGCAACGCCGAGATCAAGCGCCGCGCATGGGACACCACCCACACCTGACACTGCTCGGACGCTCGAATGATCAATCGCGCCAACGCCGGCAACAGGTCCGGATGCAGACTGGTTTCCGGCTCGTTCAACACCATCAACGTCGGCGGCCGAGGGGTCAGCAATGCCGCGACCAGCAGCAGATAGCGCAACGTTCCATCCGACAACTCGGCGGCAGATAACGGCCGCAACAACCCTTCCTGATAAAACTCGATCGCAAACCGTCCACCCTGCAGCGGTGCGATATTCAGCGTCGCGCCGGGGAATGCATCGCTGATTGCCGCCTGCAAGGCTTCGGGATCGCCGATTTCGCGGATGGTCTGTAATGCCGCGGCGAGGTCGCGACCGTCGTGATGCAAGACCGGCGTGCGGGTGCCCAGTTGCGGTTGGCGCACTGGCGCGTCGGTGTCGCTGCGAAAGTGATCGTAGAAGCGCCAGCGGCGGATGAACTCACGCAGTTGCATGACTTCCGGCGAGGTGCGAAAACTGCCGATCTGATCGAACAGGCTGTCGAAATTCGGCGTGTGCTGCGCCAGCACTTCCCAGCCGCGACCGACCCGAGCGCGAATCATTGGGCCGTCGCGATCCACCAGTAGGCTGGCCGGGCGATAGAACGGCCCGGACCAGATGCATTCCTTTTTGATTTCCGGGTCCAGAGAAAACGCGGAACGACTTGGCTCCGGCAGGCCCAGCGCGATCGAGTAGCTGAAATCTTCGCCGGCAAACCCCAGGCGCAGGCGTTTGACGCCGTGTCGCACCGTTGCCTCTATCGGGACTTCGCCGTTGCGCATACGTCGGGTGATGTTTTCGGGGCCGGCCCAGAACGTCGAATCCAGCCCACCCTCGCGGGCCAACGCGTTGACCACGCCACCCTGAGCGGTTTCCGCCAGCAGGCGCAAGGCGCGGTAGAGATTGGATTTACCGCTGCCGTTGGGGCCGGTGATCAGGTTCAACCGACCCAGTGGGATCACCAATTTATTGATCGAGCGGTAATTGGCCACCGCGAGGGTTTTGAGCATGAATTCCTCATTGGTCGTTCCCAGGCTCCGCGTGGGAATGCATCCCATGACGCTCCGCGTCATAGTGGACGCAGAGCGTCCATGGCGGCGTTCCCACGCAGAACATGGGTACGATCAATGGAGTATAAGGATCGCTCGTGCAGACGTGGAACCCTGTTCTAAGCTCACAGTCGTATCGTCACTGGCACGTTCGTACAGCGCAAAGGAGTCTGCATGGCGGGTCCCGGATTGAAATTAATGGTTGGCCTGAGCCTCATTGCCTTGCTGACCGCCTGTGGCGATAAAAAGCCCGTCGAGAAGGACCGCCCGCGAGTCTTCGTGCAAGAGGTCAAGCCATCGGATTACGCCGCCGCGGTGACCCTCACCGGCGACGTCCAGGCCCGAGTTCAAACCGAATTGTCGTTCCGCGTGGGCGGCAAGATCATCCAGCGTATGGTCGATGTCGGTGACCGGGTTTCGGCCAAACAAGTGCTGGCCAGACTCGATCCGAAAGACCTGCAAACCAATGTCGACTCGGCCCAGGCCCAGGTCGTTGCCGAACAGGCCCGGGTTAAACAAACCGCCGCGGCCTTCGTTCGCCAACAAAAACTCCTGCCCAAGGGCTACACCAGCCAGAGCGAATACGACTCCGCCCAAGCCGCCTTGCGCAGCAGCCAGAGCGCATTGACCGCTGCTCAGGCGCAGTTGGCCAATGCCCGTGATCAACTGAGCTACACCGCATTGATTGCCGATGCGCCGGGGGTGATTACCGCGCGCCAGGCCGAAGTCGGTCAGGTGGTGCAAGCCACGGTGCCGATTTTCAGCCTGGCCCGGGACGGCGAACGTGACGCGGTGTTCAACGTTTATGAATCGCTGCTGGCCGAGCCGCCGTCGGACAGATCGATAGTGGTCAGCCTGCTCGACAATCCGAAGATCAAGACCACGGGCACCGTTCGGGAAGTCACGCCGGCAGTGTCCGCGCAGACCGGCACGGTGCAAGTCAAAGTCACCCTGGACAGTCTTCCCGAGGGCATGCAGCTCGGCTCGGTCGTGAGCGCCACCGCCAAGCCAGTCGGCAAAACCGCGGTGGAACTGCCCTGGTCGGCCCTGACCAAGAACCTCAGTGACCCGGCCGTGTGGCTGGTGGACGCCGAAGGCAAGGCGCAGTTGCACACGGTCACCGTCGGCCGTTACCTGACCGGCAAAGTGATTGTCAGCGCCGGCCTCAACGGTGGCGAAAAAGTCGTCACCGCCGGCGGCCAATTACTGCATCCGGGCGTGAAGGTGGAGATTGTCGAAAACACCTATAAGACGCCAACGACAGGAGCCCAGCCATGAAGCGCCTGTTGCTGTTGTCCGCCGCTGCACTACTGGTCGCCTGCTCCGATGAGGAAGCGCCGCCAGAACCGGTTCGGCCGGTGTTGTCCGTGGAGGTGAAAGCGCTCAATCAAGAAGACCTCGGCCGGTTTGCCGGCAGCATTCAGGCCCGTTACGAAAGCAATATCGGTTTCCGGGTGCCGGGGCGTATCGCCAGCCGTAACGTCGATGTCGGCGCCGAAGTCCAGAAAGGCGCCTTGCTCGCGACCCTCGACCCCACCGATCAGCAGAACCAGTTGCGCTCGGCCCAGGGTGATCTGGCGCGCGTTCAGGCGCAGCTCATCAATGCTCAGGCCAACGCCCGGCGTCAGCAGGAGCTGTTCAATCGCGGGGTCGGCGCCCAAGCGCAACTGGACATCGCCCAGACCGATCTGAAAACCACCCAGGCCTCTCTCGATCAAGCCAGGGCCGCAGTTGAACAGGCGAAGGACCAACTCAACTACGTCGAGCTGCGCACCGATCACAAAGCCATTGTCACCGCGTGGAGCGCCGAAGCCGGGCAAGTGGTCACGGCCGGCCAGCAAGTGGTGACCCTGGCGCAGCCGGACATCAAGGAAGCGGTGATCGACTTGCCCGATACCCTGGTCGATCAGTTGCCTGCCGACGTGGTGTTCCAGGTCGCCTCCCAACTGGACCCGAGCATTACCAGTACCGCCATCGTGCGCGAAATCGAACCCCAGGCCCAAAGCGCAACCCGTACCCGTCGCGCTCGCTTGAGTCTGACCGATACGCCGCCGGGCTTTCGCCTCGGCACGGCGATCAGCGTGACCCTGAGCTCCGCGATCAAGCCACGCCTCGAACTGCCGGTGAGCGCGCTGCAGGAGGTCGATGGAAAACTGCGGATCTGGGTCGTCGATCCGCAGACCCAAACCGTTTCCCCACGGGAGGTCAGCCTGATCAGCCGAACCAATGACACGGTGGTCCTGGCCAACGGCGTGAAGTCCGGCGAGCGGGTGGTCAGTGCTGGTGTGAATAGCCTCAAACCGGGGCAGAAAGTGAAAATCGACGAGGACAGCCCGCGATGAAAGGGAGTTTCAACTTATCCGAATGGGCCCTCAAGCATCAGTCGTTTGTCTGGTATTTGATGTTCGTTGCGCTGCTGATGGGCGTGTTCTCGTACCTGAACCTGGGCCGCGAAGAAGACCCGTCGTTCACCATCAAAACCATGGTGATCCAGACCCGGTGGCCCGGCGCGACCCAGGAAGAAACCCTCAAGCAGGTCACCGACCGGATCGAGAAAAAACTCGAAGAACTCGACTCGCTCGATTACGTGAAAAGCTACACCCGCCCCGGCGAATCGACGGTCTTCGTTAACCTGCTCGACACCACCAGCGCCAAGGACATCCCGCAAATCTGGTACCAGGTGCGCAAGAAGATCAACGACATTCGCGGTGACTTCCCGCAGGGCCTGCAAGGGCCGGGCTTCAACGATGAGTTCGGCGACGTGTTCGGTTCGGTGTATGCCTTTACCGCCGACGGCCTGTCGATGCGCCAGTTGCGCGATTACGTGGAACAGGTGCGTGCCGAAATCCGTGAAGTCCCGGGGCTGGGCAAGGTCGAGATGGTCGGCGAGCAGGATGAAGTCCTTTACCTGAACTTCTCCCCCCGCAAACTGGCCGCCCTCGGCATTGATCGGCGCGAGGTGGTGCAGACCCTGCAATCGCAGAATGCCGTGACCCCGGCCGGGGTGATCGAGGCCGGTCCGGAGCGGATTTCGGTGCGCACCTCAGGGCAATTTGCCTCTGAGAAAGACCTGGCCAACGTCAACTTGAAGCTCAACGATCGTTTCTACCGACTGGCCGACATCGCCAACATCAGCCGTGGCTACGTCGATCCGTCGACCCCGGAGTTTCGCTTCAACGGTCAGCCAGCCATCGGCCTGGCGATCGCCATGAAGAAGGGCGGCAACATTCAGGACTTCGGCAAGGCGCTGCACCTGCGCATGGATGAGCTGACGGCGGACCTGCCGGTGGGCGTCGGTGTGCACACCGTTTCCGACCAGGCGGTAGTGGTGGAAGAAGCCGTCGGCGGTTTCACCAGTGCGTTGTTCGAAGCGGTGGTGATCGTGCTGATCGTCAGCTTCGTCAGTCTGGGCGTGCGCGCCGGGCTGGTGGTGGCGTGTTCGATTCCGTTGGTGCTGGCAATGGTCTTCCTCTTCATGGAATACAGCGGCATCACCATGCAGCGGATTTCCCTCGGTGCGCTGATCATCGCCCTCGGCCTGCTGGTGGACGACGCGATGATCACGGTGGAGATGATGGTCACGCGCCTGGAAATGGGCGAAACCAAAGAGCAAGCGGCGACCTTCGCCTACACCTCGACGGCGTTCCCGATGCTCACCGGCACCTTGGTCACCGTGGCCGGTTTCGTGCCGATCGGCTTGAACGCCAGCTCCGCCGGTGAGTACACCTTCACGCTGTTTGCGGTGATCGCGGTGGCCATGCTGGTGTCGTGGGTTGTCGCCGTGCTGTTCGCCCCGGTGCTCGGTGTGCACATTTTGAGCGCCAAGGTGAAACCTCATGACGCAGAGCCAGGGCGCATCGGTCGGGCGTTCAATGGCGGCCTGCTCTGGGCTATGCGCAATCGCTGGTGGGCCATCGGAATTACCGTGGCGCTGTTTGTGCTCTCGGTGTTTTCCATGCAATTCGTGCAGAGCCAGTTCTTTCCGTCCTCGGACCGCCCGGAAATTCTCGTCGACCTGAACCTGCCGCAAAACGCCTCGATTGCTGAAACCCGCAAGGTGGTGGATAAGCTCGAAGCGACGCTCAAGGGCGATCCGGACATCGTGCGCTGGAGCACCTACATTGGCGAAGGGGCGATCCGTTTCTACCTGCCCCTCGACCAGCAATTGCAGAACCCGTACTACGCGCAACTGGTGATCGTCAGCAAAGGCCTGGAGTCACGCACGGCGCTGACTGCACGTCTGCAAAAGCGCCTGCGTGAAGAGTTTGTCGGTGTCGGCAGTTACGTCCAGGCCCTGGAAATGGGCCCGCCGGTGGGGCGGCCGATTCAGTATCGGGTCAGCGGCAAAGACATCGATCAGGTGCGCAAACACGCCATCGCACTGGCCACCGAACTGGATAAGAACTCGCACATCGGCGAAATCATTTACGACTGGAACGAGCCGGGCAAAGTGCTGCGCATCGACATCGCCCAGGACAAGGCCCGGCAACTGGGGTTGTCGTCGGAAGACGTGGCGAACCTGATGAACAGCATCGTTGTCGGTTCGCCGGTGACGCAGGTCGATGACGATATCTACCTGATCAACGTGGTCGGCCGCGCTGAAGATGCCGAGCGCGGCAGTCCGGAAACGCTGCAGAACTTGCAGATCGTCACCCCCGGCGGCACTTCGATTCCGCTGCTGGCGTTTGCCACTGTGCGGTATGAACTCGAACAGCCGCTGGTGTGGCGTCGCGATCGCAAACCGACCATCACCATCAAGGCCGCGGTGCGCGACGAGATTCAGCCGACCGACCTGGTAAAACAGCTGCAACCGGACATCGACAAATTCGCCGCCGGTTTGCCGGTAGGCTACAAAGTCGCCACCGGCGGTACCGTGGAAGAGAGCGGCAAGGCCCAGGGGCCGATTGCCAAGGTCGTGCCGTTGATGCTGTTTTTGATGGCGACCTTCCTGATGATCCAGTTGCACAGCGTGCAGAAGTTGTTCCTGGTGGCCAGCGTCGCGCCGCTCGGGTTGATCGGCGTGGTGCTGGCGCTGATCCCGACCGGCACGCCCATGGGTTTTGTGGCGATTCTCGGGATTCTGGCGCTGATCGGCATCATCATCCGCAACTCGGTGATTCTGGTGACCCAGATCGAATCTTTCGAGAATAGCGGCTACACGCCATGGGACGCGGTGGTGCAGGCCACGGAACATCGTCGCCGACCGATTCTGCTGACGGCGGCGGCAGCGAGCCTGGGGATGATCCCGATTGCCCGGGAAGTGTTCTGGGGACCGATGGCCTACGCGATGATTGGCGGGATCATCATCGCGACGTTGCTGACGCTGCTGTTTTTGCCGGCGTTGTATGTGGCCTGGTACAAAATTCGCGAGCCGAAGGCGTCGGCACCGACGCAATGATCGTGTCCGGGCGACATTTGGGAACGGTCTGACTTACATTACCGGTGGATTGCGCTAGCGTCCCTTTTCAATCTGGAAGAGGGACGCTTCATGATCATCGTCACTTGCTGGCTGCGCCATGTGTTGCTGATAGCGAGTCTGTTGCTATCGCCATGGGCGCTGGCCGGTACCGTCCTTGAAAACCCGTTGTGGCGCGTCGAACTCGACCCCGCGACCTTGGCGATTCGCGTCATTCCCGCACAAAAGGCACCCGTACAAGCCTCGGCTGGCGTTGCCGCGCACAAGGTCAGCGACCTCACGCAGAGCTCCAACCGCATCGACTGGCAATGGGACGATGGCGCCTGGTTCCTCAGCGCCACGCTTGAACAGCGTGACCTGTCCTTTTCGATCAAGGCGCGTGATTCCGGTGAACTGGATTTTCTCAGGCAACCCGGCAGTGCGATGGGCAAGGGGCTGATCTGGCCACTGGCCGAAGGGCATTACGTGCCCAGTGACGACCGGGTGTGGCAACGTTTCCTGCTTGAACAGGCCGAGTTCAACACCACCCAGGACTTGAGCCTGCCGTTGTGGGGCGTCGATCACGGTGGTTTCACCCTGAACTGGTTGATGACCAATCCATTCAATAATCGCCTGAGGTTCAGCGCCGAGGCCGACACCCTGGTGCTGGCGGCCGGTCATGAATTCACCTCGCTTGATCCCGCCGCTGCCCTGACGTTCAGCCTTTTTCTGGGGGATGCCGATCCATTGAGCGGCGCCAAACGGTATCGGCAATGGTTGATCGATGCCGGTGCTTACGAGCCGCTGAGTGCCAAGCTGCTTAAAACACCTGAGGGAAAAAAGTTGTTGGGGGCTGCCCATGTCTATCTGTGGGGTGGCGGGTTGCTCGGGCCTGACGATGTGCGGGATTGGTCGGCGCTGCTTGCGCTGCTTGAGGGGAAAACCGCGTTGGCCGGACAACTGCGTGGCTATCTGGATGCGGAAAGTCGCCGGGTCCTGCGTGAGGCAAAAGCACCGCTCAATACGTATCAGCAACGTGTCCTGATTCGCGGGCTCAACGCTGCCGTGAACACCTTGGCCAGACAGAGCTGGCAAATATTACCCGAGCCGGAAATGAACCGGCTCGCCGAGCGTTATATAGAGCTGCGTACAGAGGTGGCCCAGGTGTTCGCATCGGCACTGACCCCGACACCCGAGCGCTGGGGCGACGGCGTATCGCTGCGCATGATGCAACAGCTGCGAGCGGCGAAGTTGCCGCGCTTGTGGTTGGGATTGGGCGAAGCGTGGGAAGCGGGGCTGTGGCATCCTGAGGCCGTTCGCGCCGGGGTGGATGCCGGTTATCTGGTGGCACCCTACGATTCCTATGAGACGACGTTGAAGTCCACCGATAACGCCGATTGGACCACGGGTCACCTAGGCACGAACGCTTACAACACATGCGCAATCGTCCTGAAAAACGGTCAGTTAAAAAGCGGCTTTCTGAATAACGGCTATTACACCGATCCGCGGTGCATCCGACCTCTGCTTGAAGCGCGCATCAAGGCGATTCAGGCCAGGGCTGGCTTCAATAGCTGGTTCCTCGATGTGACGGCGGCAGGCATGCTGTTTGACAGCTATCGCCCTGGCGCACTCATGACCCAGGCGAGCAACGCCCTCGAGAACGTTGCCGCCGGGCGCTGGATCAACGAGAGCCTGAAATTGCCGATGGGCTCCGAGGATGGCAATGCCGTCACGGCTCAGGGAATTCTGTTTGCCCATGGCATGCAGACACCGGTATTTGGTTGGGGTGACGAGGACATGAGCAAGGACTCGCGATCACCTTATTATCTGGGTGACTGGTTCCCGCCCGAGCAACCCGGCGTGTTCTTCAAACCGGTGCCGGTGAAGGAGCCTTACCGCAGTCTTTATTTCGATCCGGCCATGCGTTTGCCGTTATATCAGGCGGTTTTTCACGGCTCGGTGATCACCACCCATCACTGGGCTTTCGATAACCTCAAGCTGACCAATGTTCGTGGCGAAAGCCAACTGACACAGTTGCTCTATAACGTGCCGCCGTTGTATCACTTGAGCGCTGCCACGGTGCAGCAGCGGCTACCAATGATTCAGCGTCAGGATGCTTTTTTCCGGCCGCTGCATGAGCGCCTGGCGACACAGGCGCTGACGGATTTCCGCTGGCTGACAGAGGATCGACTGGTGCAGCAGACCACGTTTACCGATGGCACTCGACTGGTGGCCAACTTTGCTTCCCAGCCTCGACAGATTGGCGAAAAGATTCTGGCCGCGCGCAGCATTTTTGCATTTGAGGCGACCGGGAAAGTGAGGACGTATCAGGTAGATTGACGGCGCCAAACACTTGCCAACCAAGGCTGTTGCTCCCGCGGCAGCCCCGCCGGCCGGTAGTAATGCTCCAGCTCCACAAACCCCGCCTCGGTCAGCATTTCGCGCCACACCTGAAGATCGTAATACGCTCCATATCGCGACCCGTTCCAGCCTTCCTGATTCTCACCACGCGGATTGGAACTGAACAACACACCGCCCGGCTTCAACGCTTCGCGCAGTTGCTTCAACACCCGCGGCAATTCCTGACTCGGGATGTGGAACAGCACCGCATTGGCAAAAATTCCGTCAAACCGCTCGGCCGGCAGATCGAGTTTCAAAAAGTCTTGCTGCCAGACTTCGCAACCACTGTCTTCGCGCGCCATCTGCGCCAACTTTTCCGAACCGTCGAGGCCGATGGCGGTGTGGCCCATGCGCGTAAAGGTTTTCAGGTCGCGACCAGGGCCGCAGCCGAAGTCGAGAAGGGTGAACGGCGCCTCACCCTGAATATGCCGCAACAGGGCATCGATGTTCTGGCTAACATCGTGATCGCGAGTGCCTTCACGGAAGTCTTCAGCCACCGCGTTGTAATGGCCCAGGGTGGTGGAGGTGATCTGCTCCAGGTCGTCGGGAGTCTGTTTCATGGTCGGCTGCGCAGGTAATTGGGATTCGCTGAATATACGCCATCAGGTCTGGGGCTGCTGCGTAGCCCATCGCGGGCAAGCCCGCGATGGCAATATCACTGACGACCAATGACTCAGCTCTGCTTCATCCCCAGACATTCAATGGACCGATCAACCATCGCCTTGGCGATCTCCAGCAAATGCCAAACGGAAAACACCAATGCCCGATCGGCACCTTTGAGTTGATCGCCGCACTGATACGCCGTGACCGAGGCGCAGCGCAGCAGATCAGCCACATAGAGCTGGGCGTCTTCGAAGCTCACGTCTTTGCTGACGTTGTAGAAGCGCAATTCATCAGGTGCGGACGGTTGGTTGCCGGTGAGGTAGAAGTCGATCGCACGGTAGAGCGCCGATCGATCCCTGAGCGGGTCGTCCGCTTTGTTTGAGGATGTTTCTGGGGGCGGGTCGGGAACGGATTTTTCCATGGGTATTGCTCCTATTGCTTCATGGGAGCCATCACTTATCGCCTACTAAACGATTGGGTGGTGGCTGTACGCAGGTTAGTAGGCCGGTCAATAGGAAAACCGGTGCACCCGAAGATGCCCCACGCACAGCCACCATATTCTGCATGCGGCAAACATTGCCGGACATGAGCATAGAATTGCTATGCGCCTATTGATCCGGGCTACTAAACCCGATCACTGATGAGCAGTGACGGACCGAGACTAGCCACGGAATTTGGCAGGCGCAAGCGAGCGGAATGATCTAGGAAACGTCCTGCAAATGAAAGGGATCTGGCCTGCTGGCACTCTGATTTTCCTGTGCGAAAAATTCCCCTTCGGTTAGGGGATTTGCCTTAATGCCAGTCAGTTAAGCCGTAACGCAGGCTTCGCCAGCTGCTACAAGGTGAGCGTCGCGGATGCTATCTCGATCAGCGCTTGTTCAGCCCCCGAGCCAACCGATCCCCACCCAACTGAATCACCGCCACCAACACCACCAGCAACACAATCACCGTCAACATGATCTGGCTATCAAACCGCTGATACCCATACCGATAAGCGATGTCGCCCAATCCACCGGCCCCAATCGCCCCGGCCATGGCCGAGGAGTTGATCATCGTCACCAACGTAATCGTGAACCCACCGACAATTCCCGGCAGCGCTTCGGGCAGCAGCACATGCCAGACGATATGCCAGCGCCGGCAGCCCATCGCTTGCGCCGCTTCGATCAACCCATGGTCGACCTCGCGCAAACTGACCTCGGCGATGCGTGCAAAGAACGGCGTGGCGGCGATGGTCAGCGGCACCACGGCAGCCCACACGCCATACGTGGTGCCGACGATCAACCGGGTGAACGGAATCAACGCCACCATCAAAATCAGAAACGGAATCGAGCGGAACAGGTTCACGAACGCGCCCAGTGCGCGGTTCAGTGCCGGTGCTTCGTAGATCCCGCCCTTGGAACTGGTGACCAGAATCACCGCCAGCGGAATGCCCGCCAACAGCGCGATCAGCGACGACACACCCACCATCAAAAAGGTGTCGATAAAACCCTGAAGCAACCGATCAAACCACATAACCCAGCACCTCCACCTGTTGCGCCCAGTTGCCGGCGCGCTGGCGCAATTCCTCGGCACCGAGGGGCGAACCGGTCACCGCCAGCAGCAATTGCCCGAGTGCATGCCCCTGAATCCGTTCCACGCCCCCTTGCAGCAAGCGCACGCGGCCACCGAGGGCGCTGAACAGTGCCGCCAGGTCTGGCTCGTCGTTTGCGCTGCCGGTGAATTGCAAACGCAGCACCACGGCGGCGTCCGAAGACTGCGGTTGTGGACGCAGGCGGCTTTGCAGTTCTTCCGGCAGTCCGTGTTGCAATGGCGCGAGCAAGGTCTTGCTGACTTCATGTTGCGGGTTGCCGAATACTTCCCAGACCGGCCCTTGCTCGACGATTCGCCCGTGTTCCAGCACCACCACCCGATCACAGATATCGCGGATCACCGCCATCTCGTGAGTGATCAGCACGATGGTCAAACCCAGCCGTTGATTGATCTCGCGCAGCAGGCCGAGGATCGATTGTGTGGTCTCCGGATCCAGCGCCGAAGTTGCCTCGTCACACAGCAGAATCTCTGGGTCATGCACCAGCGCGCGGGCGATGCCGACGCGTTGTTTCTGCCCGCCGGAAAGCTGCGCCGGGTAGGCTTTGTGTTTCTCTTGCAGGCCGACCAGTTCCAGCAGTTCGCGGACTTTGCGCTCGCGCTGCTCCTTGGGCACGCCGGCGACTTTCAGCGGCAATTCGACGTTCTGCCAAACCGTCTTGGCCGACATCAGGTTGAAGTGCTGGAAGATCATGCCGATCCTCCGCCGCAGCGCCACCAGGCGGTCTTCATCGAACTCGCCGATGTCCACCTGATCGATCAGCACCCGCCCCGTGCTCGGTTGTTCGAGACGATTGATGGTGCGGATCAGCGACGACTTGCCGGCACCGCTGCGTCCGATGATGCCGAACACTTCGCCGCGCTGGATCGCCAGGTCGATACCGTGCAGCGCCGCCACCGGACCTTGCTGGCCGTTGTAGGTTTTGCCCAGGCCGATGAAGCGCACATGGGCGCGATTCAGGTCTGGGTGCAGTTCGGTTTGTGTGGCGTTATGTGGCTCCGGAAGTTCCAGTCGCCGTTGGATAGCGGCCGTCATACTCAGCTTTCCCAACCGGCTTGATAGAGCTTGCCGTGGGCCTTATCCAGCGCCGCACGAACGGCTGGCGAGTGCTGGTAGATGTCGACGAATTTGATTAAGCGTGGATCGGTTTTGCTTTTCGGCTGGATGACGAACTGAATCACGTATTCCTTGTGATCGAGGCCATCGAACAGCAGGGCGGAACTGGCATCGAAGGTCTTCGACAGGCGAATGTAGGCCGGGTAGCCCTGGACCAGATCGGCGTCGTCGTAGGCGCGCACCAGTTGCACGGCTTCGACCTGAAGGATTTTGATTTTCTTCGGGTTGGCGATGATGTCTTCTTCGGTGGCCTTGTAGCCGACGCCCGGTTTGAGGGTGATCAGCCCGGCCTTGGCCAGCAGTTGCAGGCCACGACCGCTGTTGATCGGGTCGTTGGCAATGGCGACGCTGGCGCCTTCGGGCAACGCGTCGAAGCTTTTGTATTTTTTCGAGTAGAGACCGACGTTGTTGATGATCCCCGGGGCGAACGGCACCAGGTCAAAACCGGCGGCGGCCTTGGCGTTTTCCAGGAACGGGATGTGCTGGAAATAGTTCACGTCGATGTCGCCTGAGGCGAGGCTGACGTTGGGGGCGATCCAGTCGCTGAATTCCACCAGTTCGACTTTCAGGCCTTGTTTGCTGGCTTCCTCAACAGCGGCTTCCAGCGGGATGGCGAAGGCGGCGGTGGTGCCGACCTTCAGTGGCGCGTCGGCGGCGAAGGTGGCGGAGCTGAAGAGGCCGAGGGCCAGGGCCAGTGCTTTGACTGGGTGGGTAAAGAGTTTTTTGGTCATGAGATGTCTTCCAGTCAGTTAAGGGCGATCGTTCCCACGCTCCGCGTGGGAATGCCTCAACGGACGCTCCGCGTCCGCTCTTGGGACGCGGAGCGTCCCGGGCTGCATTCCCACGCGGAGCGTGGGAACGATCAGTTACAAGGAGTCAGTGTCGGTAATGGGAGCCGGTATGTTGCTCAGGCAAATGTGCTTCGCCGTGAAACAGTTTTTCCCGCAGGCTGCCGTCGTCATAAGCGGTCTTGTACGACCCTCTGCGTTGCAACTCCGGAATCACCAGCTCAATGAAATCCACATAGCTTTCCGGGGTGACAATCCGCGTCAGATTGAAACCATCCAGGCCGGTTTCCGCGATCCACGATTCCAGCTCATCGGCCACTTGCTCGGGCGAGCCGACGACGGTGATGTAGCGGCCCCCGAGGGCGTGTTGTTCCAGCAATTTGCGGCGGGTCCAGTCGTTGTTTTGCAAGTTCCTGGTGGCGGACTGGATGGCGTTGCTCTTCACGTACTGGATCGGTTCGTCGAGTTCGTACTCGGAAAAATCGATCCCGGTGGACGCCGAAAAGTGCGCCACGCCAGCCTCGGCACTGGCGTAGCTCAGGTACTCGGCGTGCTTGGTCCAGGCCAGCTCTTCGGTGGCGCCGACGATCACGTTCAAACCCATCAACACCTTGATGTCCTCAGGCTTGCGCCCAGCCTCGACGGCGCTGGCGCGAACCTTGTCCACCTGAACCCGGGTCGCCGGTTTGTTCTGACCGCTGATGAACACGCACTCGGCATGCCGACCGGCGAACAGCAAACCGCGATCGGAACTGCCGGCCTGGAACAGCACCGGCGTGCGTTGCGGCGATGGCTCGCAGAGGTGATAACCCTCGACCTGATAGAACTCACCCTTGTGCTCGACCTTGTGCACTTTCGCAGGTAAGGCGTAGATCCGCTGTTCGCGGTCATTGAGCACCGCGCCGTTTTCCCAGCTGCCTTCCCAGAGTTTGTAGAGCACTTGCAGGTATTCGTCGGCCTGGTCGTAACGCCGGTCGTGTTCCACCTGTTCGCTCAGGCCCATGGCCTTGGCGGCGCTGTCGAGGTAGCCGGTGACGATGTTCCAGCCGACCCGTCCGCGGCTCAAATGATCAAGCGTCGACATGCGCCGGGCGAACAGGTACGGCGGTTCGTAGGTCAGGTTGGCGGTCAGGCCGAAGCCGAGGTTTCTGGTGACCGCGGCCATGGCCGAGACCAGCAGCAGCGGGTCGTTGACCGGTAACTGAATCGACTCTTTGAGCGGCACGTCCACCGAGTTTTGATAGACGTCGTACACGCCGACGATGTCGGCGATGAACAGACCGTCGAACAGTCCGCGTTCCAGCAACTGCGCCAGTTCAGTCCAGTATTCGATGGTTTTGTATTGGGTCGAGGTGTCCCGTGGATGCGTCCACAGACCATGGTTGATGTGCCCGATGCAGTTCATATTGAACGCGTTGAGCAGGATTTTCTTTTTGGCATCGGCCATCAGATGGTCCCTCGCAATGGAGGGTTATCATTGTTGAGGTAGTAATTGCCGACAGCGTGATACTTCCAGCGCACCGGGTCGTGCAGGGTGTGCACCCGGGCGTTGCGCCAGTGACGATCCAGACCGTGTTCGACCAGGGTCGCCTGGCTGCCGGCCAGTTCGAACAACGTGCTGCCGGCGGCGAGGGAGATTTCGGTGCTGATGGCCCGGGCTTCGGCGACGGCAATCGACGCGGCGGCGACAGTTTGGGCATTGGTGTTGGCCTGGGCCTGGTCGAGGAATTCGCCGGAGCGTTCCAGCAGGGCTTCGGTGGCGTGCAGGCGAATGCTCAAGTGGCCGAAACTTTTGATCGTCAGCGGGTCTTCGGTGGCTTTGTCGTTGCCGGAATCAATCCATGGCCGGGTCTTGGTGCGCACAAAATGCAGTGCATCTTCGTAAGCGGCGCGGGCGATGCCGGTGTCGATCGCGGCGTGGAGAATCTGCGCCAACGGGCCGACAGTGGTCGGGCGTTCGAAAGCGCTTTGAAACGGGATCACATCTTCGGCCGCGACATAGACATCCTCGAACACCACCGAACCGCTGCCGGTGGTGCGCTGGCCGAAGCCGCTCCAGTCATCGATGACCGTCAGGCCTTTGCTGTTACGGGGGACGAAAGCCAATTGCTGCACACCGTTTTCGTCCACGACTGACGTCGGGATGCGCTGGGCGTAAATCGCGCCGGTGGCGTAGAACTTGCGTCCGTTGATGCGATAGCCGTCGCCATCACGAGTCAGGCTGGTGACACGATCATGGGCGGTTTTGGTGCCCAGTTCCGCGAGTGCGTTGCCGAAGCGCTGGCCGGCCAACACCTCGGCGTAGAGGCGTTTTTTCTGCTCATCGGTGCCGTTCACGCGCAGCACTTCGAGGGCGTAGAAATGGTTTTGTGGAATTTGTCCGAGGGAGCCATCAGCCTGGGCGATCAGCGCGATCACCTTGGCCAGGGTCACGTTGGAAACCCCGGCGCCGCCGTATTCTTTTGGCACGCTGATGCCCCAAAGACCCGAGCGGGAAAACACTTCCAGTTCCGGGTATGGCAAACGACGTTCGCGGTCGCGCAGGGCGCTGTCGCGTTTGAAATCGTCGGCCAAGTCACTGGCGATGATCAGGGCTTGCTCATCGCTGGTGATGACCGCGACGTGGTGAGAAAGAGTCATGGTCGTTAAATCCAGGAGTGGCGAGCGGGGAGTGTGCCGTTAAGGCGATAGGCGCCGACCGCGTGATATTTCCAGCGCACTGGATCGTGCAGCGTGTGCACCCGGGCGTTGCGCCAGTGGCGGTCGAGGTTGAATTCGGCGAGGGTGGCGCGGCTGCCGGCCAGTTCGAAGAGTTTTTCGCTGGCCAGCAGCGAAATCTCGGTGGTCAGCACTTTGGCTTCGGCCACAGCAATCGAGGCACGCGCAGCGGACTCGGCGGTGAGCGGCGCGGCGTTGACCTCATCGAGTACTTGCCCGGCCTTGCGCAGCAGCGCTTCGGCGGCGTGCAGTTCGATTTTCAGCTTGCCGATGTCGGCGATCACGTAGAGGTCGTCGCTGGCCCGGTCGACCTTGGCATCGATCCAGGGCCGTGCGCGTTTTTGCACGAACTCGATGGCGTCATCGATGGCGCCTCGAGCAATGCCGGCGTCGATGGCTGCTTGAATCAACTGCGACACAGCGCCCTGAGTATTCGGGCTGTCGTTGATCTTCCAGTTATCCACTACCAGCTCGGCATCGACCCGCACGTTGTTGAGCAAAAGGGTGCCGCTGGCGGTGGTGCGCTGGCCGAAACCTGACCAGTCATCAACGATGCGCAAGCCCGGCGTGCCGCGACGAACGAAGGCCAGTACTTGCTTGCCTTCGTCGTTCAGCGCCTTGACGGCCACCCAGTGGGCGAACAGGGCGCCGGTGGAATAGAACTTCTGCCCGTTGATAACGAAGCCATCGCCGTCGGCGGTGATCCGCGCCTTGAGCTCCAGGGTATTTTTGGTCCCTCGCTCAGGCCCCGCGTTACCGATTCGCCAGCCTTCGAGCACGCTTTTGAACAGCTGCTTTTTCTGCGACTCGGTGGCGCTGCCGAGTATCAGGTTGAGAATGCCGAACTGGTTCTGCGGTATCTGCCCCAGCGCCGGGTCGGCCGCGGAAATGATCGCGAACACTTCGGCCAAGGTGACGAATGAAACCTGCGGGCCACCGTACTCACGCGGGATGGCAATGCTGCCCAGACCGCTGCGGGTGAACTGTTCGATTTCCGACCACGGCAGCTTGCGCTGCTGGTCACGTTTGGCGGCTTGCAGGCGGGCGACTTGCGCGAGCTCATGGGCCGCCTTGATGGCTTGTGCGTCGTTGCGCAAGACTTGCGCGGGCAACAACAAGGGGGCGATATCCAGATCACTCTGGACGATTGCATCTGCCAGACTGGACATCAGTGCCGCTCCTTGGCTGCACGCAATGCCCTGGCGATTTGCACTGGGGTGATTGTGTTCCGGACCATACCTACCTCACATCTCATGAAAGCGCCGCAAGGGTTGCGGCGAACGAAAAACACGAATGTCCGGTGGTCCGGTGTATATACCCTAAACATGTATAAATAATTAATGAACTAACTTTTAGGAATATATATAGAAGAGGTGCCACACACCCCTGTAGCAGCTGGCGAAGCCTGCGTTCGGCTGCGCAGCAGTCGTGAATCCTGAATCCGCGATTAACCTGAATGACCACGGTGCACGATTTTGCGACTGCTTCGCAGCCGAACGCAGGCTTCGCCAGCTGCTACGGGAGCTCACCGTTTGCGGGATTCAGCGGCCATGAGCACTTCTTTCGGCGGCACTCTCAGGTAGGGATTGGCACAGCCGATCTTCAGTGTGCGTGCCGGTGCCCAGCGCGAGTTGTTACCCACCCGATCGAGGATGCAGTAGGTCACTTCCAGTCGAAGGTCTTCGCCAGCTTCGAGAATGATCGCCGGGGGCACCCAGACCTGAATCGGCTGACCCACATCGCAAGCCTTGAGCTTTGGCAGGTCCATGCGCACATCGCCCCAGCGCAGGGTGATTTCGTCGTCGGTGGCCATGTTCAGGTAAGGCTCGATGGTCAACGGGACACCGCGTTTGACCTGGTTCGGATTGACCCCCTGACGGCGAATGGTCTCGGGGATGAATACGGGCGCCAGGCTCTGGTTTTCCTCATCGCAAAGCAGCAGGCCACCCGGGCAATCAAGTTTGATCTGGACGCGCGCCGCCGGTGATACAGCCGGCCCTTGCCCGACCTGCATGACCTTGTAATGGACGCGGGCAGAACCATTGGCAATGAAGCTTTCCGGCACCCGCAGGCTCACGGTTTTGCCGCCATGGTCGGGGCCCAGGACACTGGAGGCCACGTAGCAGTTGTTCCAGAACAACTCGATCAGGTCGCCTTCATCCATACCGGAGTAGGGAGCCACGTCGATCATAAGGTGAGCGGCGGAGGTGATGTTGATACCGGCCTTGTGGCTTTGCGCCAGGGTCGGGGCTGCAAGTTCAGGTTTGTTTGAAGTGCTTGTCATGGGTTTCTCTCCTTGAAGCTTTGCCGCGAAGTCCATTTCTGAAAGATCGAAAGGGGTGAATTACCAAGCAACAAAACGATTCACTATTTGCGCGCTTAAACAATGATTGAGTGTGATGGCTGTTGCCTGTTGGAGACTAGATAAGAGTGCGCTTGAATAAGTGTCAATAGCGTTGATTGGTTAAAGGTTAGTTCTTGCGTGATTCAGAAAACTCCTACATGGCGTGGTTAATAAACCCCATCGCTCTGTCGAATAAAGTCCGGTATTTGGTGTGTTTTATACCTCTGAGGCAGCAACCCTTTGAGTGTGTGCAGCAAGGTGTTTTATAAATTTTAGGCGATATTAATCTGTTGCAGGACATATATATGTACCGCATGGAACGGCGGGAAGTTATTTGTGATGAGGGTGAATCAAGGGGATGTTGAGAGGGGGGCTATAGCCTTTTATAAGGCGGGCTTAATGTCACTTCCATCCCTGGAAGTTGACAGTTTCCGAGTGAGGCAGTACTAAGCGTTATTAAGAAACTTGCTGAGAAACTGTTTCGTCCGTTCCTCTTTCGGATTGGCAAACAGTGCCTTGGCCTCGCCTTGTTCGACGATCACCCCCTTGTCGAAAAACACCACGCGGTTGGCCACGTCCCGGGCAAAGCCCATTTCGTGGGTGACGATCACCATGGTGCGTTTCTCCTCGGCCAGACCGCGGATGGTCGCCAATACTTCACCCACCAGTTCCGGGTCCAGTGCAGAAGTCGGCTCATCGAACAGGATCACTTCCGGTTCCATCGCCAACGCCCGGGCAATCGCCACACGCTGTTGCTGACCACCGGAGAGGCGTCGCGGGTAAGCGTCTTCCTTGCCCGCCAGGCCGACCTTGGCCAACAGCTTTTTCCCCAGGGCAACGGCTTCGGCGCGTGGGATCTTTTTCACCACTAACGGGCCTTCGATCACGTTTTCCAGGGCGGTACGATGGGGGAACAGGTTGAAGTTCTGGAACACAAAACCCACATGCTGGCGCAAGCGCCGTACCAGGCCCTGCTGCTGGTTCAGAGGGCGGCTGCCATCGATCTCGATGTCGCCGACCTTGATCCGGCCGCTGCTAGGTTCCTCGAGAAAATTCAGGCAACGCAGGAAGGTGGTCTTACCCGAGCCGCTGGGGCCGATGATCGCCACCACCTCGCCTTCCTTCACCTGCAGATCGATGCCGTTGAGCACCACCTGACCCTTGAACTGCTTTGTCAGTTTTTCCACGACAATCATTGGGTCAGGACTCCTGGTCGTGCCGATTGACCCGCGCTTCCAACTGGTTCTGCAGGTGCGACAGTACAGTCGCCAGAACCCAGTAGATCAGCGCAGCGGCAAGATACATGGTGAAAATTTCGAAGGTACGGGCGGTAATCAGCTGTGCCTGACGGAACAACTCCGGCACCTGAATGGTGGCTGCCAGAGCGGTGTCCTTGACCAGCGAAATAAAGCTGTTGCCCAAAGGTGGCAAGGCCGTGCGCGCCGCTTGCGGCAGGATGGCCCGGCGCAGGGTTTGCGCGCGGGTCATGCCGATACTGGCGGCGGCTTCCCACTGGCCGCGCTCGATGGAGCTGATGGCGGCACGCAGGATTTCGCAGGCGTAGGCCGCCATGTTCAGCGAGAAGCCGATCAGGGCCGCCGGCAGCGGATCAAGTTCGATACCCAGTTGCGGCAAGCCGTAATAGATCACGAACAGTTGCACCAGCAACGGCGTGCCGCGAAAGAACGACACGTAGATGCGGGCGATCCAGCTCACCAGTTTGAAGCGCGACAGCCGCATCAACGCCAGGCCGAAGCCCATCAGCAGGCCGAAGAACATTCCGCCCAGGCTCAGGATGACTGTGTAGTACGCGCCCTTGAGCAAAAAGGGCGCGGAGTCCAGCGCAAGTTGGAAAGCTTCTCCCATTATTGAGTGACGTCAGCGCTGAAGTATTTTTCCGACAGCTTTTTCAGCGTACCGTCGGCACGCAGCTTGTCGATGGCCTTGTTCACCGCGGCCAGCAGCTCAGGCTCGCCTTTGCGCAGGGCAATACCGGCTTCCTGGCGGGAGAACGCTTCACCGGCGGCGGCAGTGTCCTCGGCCTTCCTGGCATATTCCAGCGCGGCGAGGCGGTCGATCAGAATGGCGTCGATGCGGCCGACGCGCAGGTCCTGGAACTTGGTCGGATCATCTTCGTAGGTGCGGATGTCGGCCTTAGGCACATTCTCTTTCACCCACTGCTCGTAGTTGGTGCCCAGGCCTACGCCGACTTTCTTGCCGGCCAGATCGGCGGCGGTCTTGATGGTGTCTTTGTTTTTGGTCAGGGTCAGCGCCTGAATCCCGGAAACGGTGTAAGGCGTGGAGAAGTCGTACTTCTTCTTGCGCTCTTCGGTGATGGTCACCTGGTTGATCACCGCGTCCAGACGCTTGGATTCCAGGGCTGCAAGGATGCCTTCCCATTTGGTCGGCTGCAGTTTGACCTTCACGCCCAGCTCTTTGGCCAAGGCTTCGGAGAACTCGACTTCGAAGCCGCTCAGTTTGCCGGCCTCGTCGACGAAGCTGAACGGTGGATAAGTGCCTTCCAGACCGACGTTGATCACGCCTGCGTCCTTGATCTTTTGCAGCTGCTCACCGGCCACTGCCTGCCCGAGCAGGCCGGCGCTCAGCGCCAGGCCCAGCGAACCCACCAGCAGATTTCGACGTAATGCGGAAAAATTCATGACAAGCCCCTGTGTTTTCTTATGGAAGACGCTTAAGGAAAGTTGGCAAATTCGGGATTTTAACGACTGCGATATCCTGCCCTAAAGCAGCTTATGCGTCTTGCAGCAAATTCGCCTGCGGCGCGACTATATGATGTTGTCTTTAGATTGGAAAATACTAAATATTGATTTTGTTATTCTTTATTTGTATGTGTGGATCGCTTTCGCGGGCAAGCTTCGCTCACAGGAGAACGCGGTTTCATGATCGTTCCAACGCTCTGCGTGGGAATGCCTCTAGGGACGCTCCGCGTCCAGTGACGCGGAGCGTCACGGGCTGCATTCCCACGCGGAGCGTGGGAACGATCAGTTATAGAAAGTCTTTGTAGGCAAACAACGCCGGCGCGCCACCGGTGTGCAGGAAGATGATCGGGCCGTCATTGAAGCGCTGGCGCCCGATGCCGTCGAGCAAACCGGCCATGGCCTTGCCGGTGTACACCGGATCCAGCAACAACCCTTCCTGACTCGCCAGCAGCTTCAGCGCTGACAATGTCCCGGCATTCGGCTCGCCATAACGTGGGCCGAAATATTCGTCCCACAGTTCGATTTTGAAACTCGCCGGCAGGCTCACGCCCAGCAGCTCGGCAGTGCATTCGGCGAGGCCCTGGACTTTCGGTCGTTGAGCTTCATCGCTACGGGAAACGGTCACGCCGATCACTGGCAAATCCGGCAGTGCTTCGCTCAATGCCAGCGCCAGGCCGCTGTGGGTGCCGGCACTGCCGGACGCCAGCACCACGGCGGCGAATTGCAGCCCGGTGTCCTTGATCTGTTCGGCCAGTTCCAGGCCCGCACGGACATAACCCAACGCGCCCAATGCATTCGAGCCACCGATCGGCACCAGGTACGGCTTCTTGCCGTTGCTGCGCAGACGCCCGGCCAGCGCTTCCAATTGCTCGTCGGCATTGTCGAGGTTTTCCACCAGCTCGACCTTGGCATCGAACAGGTCCAGCAACAGCCGATTGCCATTGCCGACATAGTTGCTGTCGTCGGTGCCGAGGGGATTTTCCAGCAGCGCTACGCAGCCCAGGCCCAGCTTGGCCGCAATGGCGGCGGTCTGGCGCACGTGGTTGGACTGGATCGCGCCTGCGGTGATCAACGTGTCAGCGCCCTGGGCCAAGGCATCGGCGGCCAGGTATTCGAGTTTGCGCAGCTTGTTGCCGCCCAGTGCCAATGGCGTCAGGTCATCACGTTTGACGTACAGATCGCGGCCCAGCCAGGTCGACAGGCGTTCGAGTTTTTCCAGGGGAGTAGGATGACCGAGCAGGTCGAGGCGGTTAAAGCGGGCAAGCTGTTGTTTGATCATGGGTCCGTACTGGCGGAGGAAGATGTCAGGACTATAGGCACGGGTATTTTGTGGGGCAACTGCCAATCGCTTATAGCCAAAAGTATTGAGCACAGCACTATTGGTTCTTAATTCGGCCGCCAGCCGTTGCCGTAAAGTAATCGCGGTTAACGCGGCCAGACAGTCCGGCCGCCCGTGAGGAGTTTTTACCGTGAGCGAGCGTTCCAGCCATTGGCAATTGCAGACCATCGTCAGCCAACTGCGTACGGCGCGCGACCAGTGGCGCGCACAAAACGGCCGTGCCAGCGGCGAGCAGGGCGGTCGCGAGTTGCCGTCCCGAGCGGCCATGGCGGACATTCTCGAAGCCTTGTGCGGTGCGCTGTTCCCGATGCGCTTGGGCCCGGTGGATTTGCGCGAGGAAAGTGAAGATTTCTACGTCGGCCACACACTCGACGTGGCACTGAACGCGTTGCTGGCTCAGGCGCGGCTCGAACTGCGTTACGCCGCGCGCCATGGTGCCCGGGCCGACACTGAAGTCGAAGCCAGGGCCATCGAGATCATTCAGGACTTCGCCCTCGCCCTGCCAGGATTGCGCAGCCTGTTGGACACCGATGTGCTGGCCGCCTATCACGGCGATCCGGCGGCCCGCAGTGTCGATGAAGTGTTGCTCTGCTACCCGGGGATTCTGGCGGTGATTCACCATCGTCTGGCCCATCATTTGTATCGCGCCGGCTTGCCGCTGCTGGCGCGGATCAGCGCGGAAATCGCCCATTCGGCCACCGGCATCGACATCCATCCGGGGGCGCAGATCGGTCGCAGTTTCTTCATCGATCACGGGACGGGTGTGGTGATCGGCGAGACCGCGATCATTGGCGAGCGCGTGCGGATTTATCAGGCGGTGACCTTGGGCGCCAAGCGCTTCCCGGCGGACGAAGACGGCCAGTTGCAGAAGGGCCATCCGCGGCATCCGATCGTCGAGGACGATGTGGTGATCTATGCCGGCGCGACGATTCTGGGACGGATCACCATCGGCAAGGGCTCAACCATCGGCGGCAACGTCTGGCTGACCCGCAGTGTGCCGGCGGGGTGCAACCTGACCCAGGCGAATCTGCAGCATGATGATGGGACGCAAAAGTAAGTAAGTTCCTCACCTGATCGTTCCCACGCTCCGCGTCCGCTCTTGATGTGACGCAAAGCGTCACGGGCTGCACTCCCTCCCAGAGCGTGGGAACGATCATCCTCCAAACCCCGCGTCATATCCTTCCTTGAACTAGCGTACAAAACGCACCGCCGAGCCCTAGGATTAGTCCTTAGCCCCCTATCCATGTTTAACTTGAACGCTCATTCAAGTTAAACCGCCGGTTTGCTGCCCGCTCACAACAGGAGGCTTGCCTTTGCCGAGTCCGTTATTGATTGCCCTGTTTCACCCCCTTGAGGTGCCCCTTTCATGAGTGCACCGTCCACCTCCGCAAGCGGCCAGGTCCGCATGAATCCGCCGGTGTTTTATTTCGCGGCGACCTTTATTTTGTTGTTCGCCGTGGTGGTCATGGCGATACCCGAACAGGCCGGTGCCTGGCTGTTGCAAGCGCAAAACTGGGCGGCCAATACGGTCGGCTGGTATTACATGCTCGCGATGACGCTGTATCTGGTCTTCGTGGTGGTCACCGCCTTGTCCGGCTACGGCAAGATCAAGCTCGGTGCCGACCACGACGAGCCCGAATTCAGCTACCTGTCCTGGGCCGGCATGCTGTTCGCCGCCGGGATCAGCATCACGTTGTTCTTCTTTTGCGTGTCCGAACCGCTGACGCACCTGGCGCAACCGCCGCAAGGCGAGGCCGGAACGGCGGATGCGGCGCGTCAGGCGATGCAGATTCTGTTTCTGCACTGGGGCCTGCACGGTTGGGGCGTGTTCGCCTTCGTCGGCATGGCGCTGGCCTATTTCGCCTATCGACATAACCTGCCGCTGGCCCTGCGTTCGGCGCTGTACCCGCTGATCGGCAAGCGCATCAACGGCCCCATCGGCTACGCGGTGGACGGCTTCGGCATCATCGCCACGGTGTTCGGCCTCGGCGCCGACATGGGCTTTGGCGTGCTGCACCTCAACTCGGGCCTGGACTACCTGTTCGGCATTGCTCATACCCAGTGGATTCAGGTCGGCCTGATCACGTTGATGATGGGCGCGGCGATCATCGTCGCGGTGTCCGGCGTCGATAAAGGCGTGCGAGTGATGTCCGACATCAACATGCTGCTGGCCTGTGCGCTGCTGCTGTTCGTGTTGTTTGCCGGCCCTACCCAGCACTTGCTCAATACGCTGATCCAGAACATCGGGGATTACCTCGGCGCCTTGCCGATGAAGAGTTTCGACCTTTACGCCTATGACAAACCCAGCGACTGGCTGGGCGGCTGGACGGTGTTCTACTGGGCTTGGTGGATTGCATGGTCGCCGTTCGTGGGCCTGTTCATCGCGAGGATTTCCCGTGGTCGGACCATCCGCGAATTTGTCTTCGGCGTGCTGCTGATCCCGCTCGGTTTCACCCTGGCGTGGATGTCGATCTTCGGCAACAGCGCCATCGACCAGGTCCTCAACCACGGCATGAGCGCACTCGGCATGTCGGCCATCGACAACCCGTCGATGACCCTGTACCTGCTACTGGAAACCTACCCGTGGAGCAAAACCGTAATTGCGGTCACGGTGTTCATCAGCTTCGTATTCTTCGTGACCTCCGCCGATTCGGGCACCGTGGTGTTGTCGACCTTGTCCGCCAAGGGCGGTAACCCGGATGAAGACGGGCCGAAATGGCTGCGAGTGTTCTGGGGCGCGATGACTGCGCTGGTGACCAGCGCGCTGCTGTTCTCCGGCAGCATCGACGCATTGAAGTCAGCGGTGGTGCTGACCTCGTTGCCGTTCTCGATGATTTTGCTACTGATGATGTGGGGACTGCACAAGGCGTTTTATCTGGAATCGCAGAAGCAGATCGCGCAACTGCATTCCCTCGCGCCTGTGTCTGGAGCTCGGCGGGGTGGTTGGCGTCAGCGCTTGAGTCAGGCGGTGCATTTCCCGTCGCGCGATGAGGTCTATCGCTTCCTCGATACCACGGTGCGCCCGGCGATTGAAGAGGTGACGGCAGTGTTCGTCGAGAAGGGCTTGCACGTGGTCACTCAGCCAGATCCGGCCAATGACAACGTCAGCCTGGAGATCGGTCATGGCGAGCTGCATCCGTTCATTTATCAGGTGCAGATGCGCGGGTACTTCACCCCGTCCTTCGCGCGGGGCGGCATGGGGTCCAAGCAACTCAACAACCGCCGTTATCACCGCGCCGAAGTGCATTTGAGCGAGGGCAGTCAGGACTACGATCTGGTGGGTTATACCAAGGATCAGGTGATCAACGACATCCTCGACCAGTACGAACGGCACATGCAGTTCCTGCATCTGGTGCGTTGATTGAGGAGGGGGCGCTGACGTCTTGTCAGGCGTCAGTGCTCATCGCCATGAACAACACCAGCGCCGCCACCGGTACGCCGAATACCGCGCTACCCACCACCAGTTCCGTGCTCAACGGCTGGCCGGCGTTGACCATGCCGACCGCGCCGTTGATCAAGGTCAACGCCAGCCACAGCACGACAAAGCTGTAGGCCAGGGTCTGGCGGGGGAAACCGATTTTCTCGCCGATGAACAGCATCAGCGCCAGAAGGACCAGGCCGAAGAAGATGATGATGGTGGTGTGCATGATGCGGTTCCGCCTTCAGGTGTGTGTTGTCCTTGAGGCCGCCTTCGCGGGCAAGCCTCGCTCCTACACATTCAGTGTCGTTCATGTCTGGCACAAAACCTGTAGGAGCGAGGCTTGCCCGCGAAGGCGCCCTTACTGCTCACCCCAATACATCGAGCATAGTTAAACCAACCCCCCATTCGCCCGCAGAATTTGCCCATTCACCCACGCCGAGTCCGGACCCACCAGAAACGACACAACGCGAGCAATATCCTCCGGCTGAGCCAAACGCTCCAGTGGAGGCATTTTGGCGAAATTCTGGATCTGCTCTTCACTCTTGCCGTGCAAAAACAGCTCCGTCGCCACCGGGCCAGGGGCCACGGCATTAACGGTGATGTTGCGACCACGCATTTCCTTGGCGAACACCTGGGTCAGGGATTCCACTGCTGCCTTGCTGGCGATGTACACCGCGTAGCCGGGCAAGTTAAGGCCAACGGTGCTGCTGGAGAAGTTGATGATCCGGCCGCCGCTGTTCAGGCGGGTTGCCGCTTCACGCAAGGTGTTGAACGTGCCGCGCGCGTGGATGTTGAAAGTCTGGTCGAACAGTTCATCCGTGTGTTGCGCCAGCGGCATCACTTTGAGAATGCCGGCGTTGTTGATCAGCACATCGACCTTGCCCAGTTGCGCTTCGGTCTCGTCGAACAACCGGCGCACGTCGTCGGCATTGGCCACGTCAGCCTTGACCGCTATGGCCTGATGCCCGGCCTGACGCAACTCCACCACCAGTTTTGATGCTTGCGTGGCGCTGTTGGCGTAGTTGATGGCGACGGCGAAATCTTCGCTAGCGAGTTGTCTGGCGATCACGGCACCGATACCGCGGGAGGCGCCGGTCACGATGGCAACTTTCGAAGTTGGAGTAGTCATGGCGTTGATTCCTTGGAGTGGTTTGAAGTGGAGCCAGACTCACATGTTTACTCAGGGCGATAAATGCATGAGAGTTGGTTTGACTGTTCAATAATCGCCAACAATCGACCGTCAGGAGCCCGCATGGATCAAGTCAAAGCGATGAAGATTTTCGTGCGGATCTACGAGCGCAGCAGCTTCACACTGGCGGCCCATGACCTGAACCTGCCGCGGGCAACCCTGACTCACACGCTGAATCAGTTCGAAGCCTGGCTCGGCACTCGTTTACTTGAGCGCAGCACCCGCAAGGTGCGTCCTACGCTGGATGGCGAGGCGTACTACTTGCGTTGCGTGCAGTTGCTGGCGGAACTGGAAGAAGCCGAACTGGCATTCCGCAGCGTGGCGCCGAAAGGGCGGTTGCGAGTGGACCTGCACGGCACCTTGGCCAAGCACTTCGTGATCCCGGCGTTGCCGCAATTCATGGCGCGTTACCCGGACATCGAACTGTCCATCAGCGAGGCCGATCGCTTCGTCGACCTGATCGCAGAAGGCGTTGATTGCGTGTTACGCGCCGGTACCTTGGGCGACTCTGCGCTGATAGGTAAACGTGTCGCCAACCTGCGCCAGATCACCTGCGCCAGCCCCGCCTACCTGCGCAAATATGGCGAACCGAAAAACCTCGAAGACCTGAAAAAACACCGCGCGGTGAACTACGTTTCGCGCACCACCGCGAAGTTGTTTCCGTTTGAATTCATGATCGATGGCGAGCTGAAAGAAGTGGCCATCGATGGCGCGTTGTCGGTGTTCGGTGCGGAGATTTACGCAGCCTCGGCGATAGCAGGCCTGGGCCTTATACAGTGCCCGCGTTACCGAATGGAAACGCTGATTTCCCAAGGGGTGGTGCAGGAAATCCTGGTCGACACACCACCGCCACCGATGCCGGTTTCCGTGTTGTATCCCCATAACAAACACATGTCGCCACGGGTTCGGGTGTTTGTGGATTGGTTGGGAGAGGTGTTTGCGGAGGCTCAGTAACTGCCGGCCCACCGATCGTTCCCATGCTCCGCGTGGGAATGCCTCAACGGACGCTCTGCGTTCGGCTTTGGATGGGACGCGGAGCGTCCCGGGCTACATTCCCACGCAGAGCGTGGGAACGATCAGTACGGAGTTATTCAGCCGTCGAAGATCTGTGAAACGTTTCAGCATTTTCTCGAGTCCGAGGTTTATCGGCGTTTGTCCGGCGTATGCTGGGCAACTTGCAAAGCAGTCGATACCACATTCAAGACAGACAAGAGAGGATTCGATGACCTACACCGCTGCCGAAAACCGCTACGATTCCATCCCTTACCGCCGTGTAGGCCGCAGCGGGCTGGTGCTGCCGGCGTTATCCCTGGGCTTGTGGCACAACTTCGGCGACAGTACGCCGATCGACACCCAGCGCTCGTTGCTGCGCACGGCGTTCGATCTCGGTATCAACCATTTCGACCTGGCCAACAACTACGGCCCGCCGTATGGCAGCGCCGAGATCAACTTCGGTCGTTTGCTGCGCGAAGACTTCAAGCAGTACCGCGACGAGTTGATCATCTCCAGCAAGGCCGGTTGGGATATGTGGGCCGGCCCTTACGGTCAGGGCGGTGGTTCGCGTAAATACATATTGGCCAGCCTCGACCAGAGCCTGCAGCGCCTGGGCCTCGACTACGTAGACATCTTCTATTCCCACCGCTTCGATCCGGACACACCGCTGGAAGAAACCGCCAGCGCACTGGCCACTGCGGTGCAGCAGGGCAAGGCGCTGTACATCGGCATCTCGTCCTATTCCGGAGTGAAAACCCGTGAAATCGCTGGGTTGCTGAAAGAGTGGAAAGTGCCGTTGCTGATACACCAACCGGCCTACAACCTGCTGAATCGCTGGGTCGAAAAGGACCTGCTGGACACCACCGATGAACTCGGCACCGGCGTGATCGCCTTCACGCCATTGGCTCAGGGGCTGTTGACCGACAAGTACCTCAATGGGGTGCCAGCGGATGCGCGGGTCAATCGACCGGGCGGTGGTTCGTTGCAGGCGTCGCACCTGTCCGAAGCCAACATCGCCCATGTGCGGGCGCTCAATGAAATCGCCAAACGCCGCGGTCAGAGCCTGGCGCAGTTGGCGCTGGCCTGGACCCTGCGCGACCCGCGGGTGACCTCGGCGCTGATCGGCGCGAGCCGGCCGGAGCAGATCATCGAGAACGTCGGGGCGTTGAAGAATCTGAGTTTTAGCGTGGAAGAATTGGCGGAGATTGACCGGTTTGCCCAAGAGGGTGGGATCAATTTGTGGGAGAAGCCTTCGACGGCTGAGTAACTCCGTACTGATCGTTCCCACGCTCTGCGTGGGAATGCCGCCCGGGACGCTCCGCGTCCCATCCAAAGCCGAGCGCGTTCAACGATCGGCTCACCGGAAGAAAGGCACATCCCCCAACACGGTTGCCCGCTGCATGACCCGACGCGCCGGGCGGTAATCATCCACCGCGTGATGCTGGGTCACACGATTGTCCCAGAATGCAATGTCGTCTTTCTTCCAGCGCCAGCGGATGGTGAATTCCGGCCGTGTGGTGTGGGCGAACAGGAATTTCAGAATCACCTCGCTTTCCGTCTCCGACAGTTCATTGATCTTCGACGTGAACCCTTCATTGACGAACAACGACCGACGCCCGCTCACCGGGTGCGTACGAATCACCGGGTGCGATAACGGTGGGTTCTTGCGCTGGGCTTCTTCCCACTGGGCCAAGGCTTCTGGCGTGTTGCCATAACGCTCCAGCGGGAAGGAACGTGTGAAATCGTGAGTAGCGGTCAACCCTTCGAGCAGAGTTTTCATCGGTGCCGATAACGCTTCATACGCCGCAATACCACTGGCCCACAGCGTGTCGCCACCGAACTCCGGCAGCAGTTTGGCGCTGAGCACCGCGCCCATCGCCGGGGTCGGCAGGAAGGTCACGTCGGTGTGCCAGATCGCATTGTCCCGCACGTCGGTGACGGCGGTGTCGAGGATCAGCACTTCCGGCTGCTCCGGCACGTTCGGGTAGATCGGGTGGATGTGCAGGTCGCCGAAATAGGCGGCGAATCGCGCTTGCTGCTGCGGCTCGATCGGCTGGTCGCGGAAGAACAGCACTTGATGCTTGAGCAGTGCCTGCTCGATGGCGTCGCGTTGTTCCACGTTCAGCGGCTGGCTGATATCGACACCGCTGATTTGCGCGCCGAGGGCGGAGCTTAAAGGGAAGATTGTCAGGTGGCTCATGGTGGTTCTCTTCAATCCGGGGCGTCGAGCTGTTTGTGGGAGCGAGCAAGCTCGCTCCCACAATGAATATTCAGTGAGCCTGGCCGTGCCATGGCACCAGTTTGCGTTGCAGCGCCCGCAAGCCCATTTCCATGGCGCAGGCGATCAGCGCGATCACCAGAATCCCCAGCACCACCACATCGGTGACCAGGAATTGCGCGGCCGACTGCACCATGAAGCCCAAACCGCTGGTGGCGGCGATCAGTTCGGCGGCGACCAGCGTCGACCAACCCACACCCAGCCCAATCCGCACGCCGGTCAAAATGTCCGGCAAGGCACTGGGCAGAATCACATACCGGATCAACTGCGCCCGAGTCGCGCCAAACGACTGCGCGGCGCGCAATTTGGCCGGGTCGACGGTACGCACGCCCGTGGCGGTGGCAATCGCGATCGGGGCGAAGATCGCCAGGTAGATCAACAAGACTTTCGACAACTCACCGATACCGCACCAGATCACGATCAGCGGCAAATACGCCAGCGGCGGAATCGGGCGGTAGAACTCGATCAGCGGATCGAGAATGCCGCGAGCGATGCGGTTGTGGCCGATGGCGATGCCCACCGGCACGGCGGTCAGCACGGCGAAACCAAGGCCCAGGCCAATACGGCTGAGGCTCGCGCCCAAGTGTTGCCACAAGGTCGAATCCATGTAGCCAGTGGTCACCAGCAGCCAGCCTTTTTGCAGCACGGCGGAGGGTGGCGGCAGGAACAACGGTTCGATCAAACCGGTGGCGGTGACGGCCCACCAAATGGCAACGAGAGCGATCAGCGTCAGTACGCTGATCCAGCGCGTGTTCAAACTGCGACGCAGCGCAATGACCGTCGAGCCCGGTTTAACCGTCGCGGCGGGAATTTCATAGGTGCTCATGCGCGCTCCTGCCGCTGGACGGCACTGCGTTGGGAGAACACTTTGGCGAGCACGTGTTCGCGGGTTTCGATAAAGCGCGGGTCGGATTTGATCGCCCGCGCCGATTCGCCGGCGGCGTAACGCTGACCGAAGTCCAGGCTCAGACGCTCGACGATTTGCCCAGGATTTGGCGCCAACAGAATCAGATCCGTGGCGAGGAACACCGCTTCTTCAATGTCGTGGGTAATCAGGAACACCGGTTTGGCAGTGCGTTGCCAGACTTGCAGCAACAGCTCCTGCATCTGTTCGCGAGTGAAGGCGTCGAGGGCGCCGAAGGGTTCGTCCATCAGCAACACCCGAGGGTCGGCGGCGAGGGCGCGGGCCAGGCCGACGCGTTGCTTCTGCCCGCCCGAGAGCTGCCAGATTCGGCGGTTTTCGAAACCGGAAAGGTCCACCAACGCGAGCATTTCCCGGGCGCGCTGTTCACGTTTTTCCCGCGGAGCGCCGGCCAGTTCCAGGCCGAAACCGACGTTGGCCAGCACGTCCTGCCAAGGCAGCAGGGCGTCGTCCTGAAACACCACGCCGCGCTCGGCGCTCGGGCCTTTGACTGGCACGCCGTCAAGGGTGATGCGCCCGGCAGTGGGCTCGACGAAACCGGCAATCAGGTTCAACAGCGAGGTCTTGCCACTGCCGGACGGGCCGAGGGCGACCAGCAACTGCCGGGGCCCCAGGCTCAGGGAAATATCCGCCAGCACAGGTTCCGTGCTGCCTGGGTACTGTGCGCAGATGCGCTCCAGCTGAAGCAAAGCCATCGCGGTTAACTCCCGATCAATTGGTGATGTATTTGGCGCTGACGTACGGCGCGTAGTCCGGCAGCACGGCCTCGACCTTGCCCTGTTCCTTGAGGAACACCGCGGTGTCGGTAATGGCCTTGGTGGTTGGCGCGCCGAGGGTGATCACCTGATCAGCCGCGAGCGGGAAGACGTTGCCTTGCAGCAGCAATGGAATGTCGCTGGCCTTGGCACCGGAGAGCTTCACCAGTTTGTCGACATTGCTTTGGTTGGCGAGCCAGGCTGTCGGGTCTTTGCGGTAGTCGGCGTAGGCATCGAGGGTCACTTTGGCGAACGCGGTGACGATTTCCGGGTGCTTCTGGGCGAAATCCTTACGCACGATCCAGGCATCGAAAGTCGGTGCGCCGAACTTGGCCAGTTCGCCCGAGGTGATCAGCACTTTGCCGTTTTCCTTGGCCACGCCGAGAGCTGGATCCCACACATAGGTGGCGTCGATATCACCGCGTTTCCACGCAGCGATGATGGCTGGCGGGGCAAGGTTGAGCACGGTGACTTTCGACGGGTCGATGTTCCAGTGTTTCAGCGCGGCCAGCAGGCTGTAGTGGCCGGTGGATACGAACGGTACGGCGATTTTCTTGCCAATCAGGTCTTGTGGAGTCTTGATCCCGGAACCGTCGCGAGCGACCAGCGCTTCGGCGGCACCGATCTGGGTGGCGATGAGGAAGGTTTCCACCGGGACTTTGCGGGTGATTGCCGCCGTCAGGGGGCTGGAGCCGAGGTAGCCGATTTGCACATCGCCGGAAGCGATGGCGGCAATGATGTCGGCGCCGTTGTCGAATTTGCGCCAGTCGATGTTGGCTTTGGTGGCTTTTTCGTAGGTGCCGTCGGCTTGGGCGACTTTGGCCGGGTCAACGGTGGTCTGGTAGGCGACGGTCACATCTGCCGCCTGAGCCAGGAAACTCGCCGAAGCCAGAAACGCGGCGGCCAGAAGGCGAAGAGGGGAAGTCAGTTTCATCGGGAAGCTCCTTGTCAGGCGACCGAGAGTCGGCGTGAAAAGGAGACTAAATGATATAAGAATCCGAAAATAAATAACTTTTTCGAATTATCTTATGAGCGGAAAATTCTAAGAGAGGCCGTTGTCGATCATTCCCACGCTCCGCGTGGGAATGCAGCCGGTGACGCTCCGCGTCACCTGGACACGGAGCGTCCCTTGAGGCATTACCACGCAGAGCGTGGGAACGATCGGAGCGAGGCTTGCCCGCGATAAGGTCCGCAGGATCTTCTGAGTCTAGTTGCTGATCGCCAGAATACTCGCCTGATACGCCCCGACAAACACATCGAAATCGCCGACTTCGTTCTGTTCCAGCTCCACTTGTTGAGCCAGCGACGAGCGCGCCAGCTCTTCAAATCTAGCCTGTTCTTCGCCTGAAAGCGGCTCGCTACGGAAAAATTCCGCATGCACCTGACTCTGACGCAAGGAGAACCGGGCAAAGCTTTCCTTGTGCTCGGCCATCGCCGCCAACACCTGAGCCGATGGTGTCAGGGACGAGTCCTTGACCTTGGCCAATTGTGCGTCCAGTGCCTTGCTGTGGGCATCGCCGCCATGGCTTTGATCCAGCAATGCTGCTAATGGCGCAATCTTTTCCAGCAATTCGCCGGCCCATTCCTTCAGGTCTACCGGGTGCCCGTCGCGTTGCAACTGCAGGCCCGGACGACGACCTTCCTTGACCACGCTGAGGAAGTTCGACGTCGCGTTGCCGCAGCTGGTACTGGTCAACAGCGGGCTGTCGTTCAGCGCGCAATACAGCAGGAATGCGTCGAGGAACCGTGACTCGGTGAGGTCGATGCCCATCGGCAGGAACGGGTTGATGTCCAGGCAGCGCACTTCGACGTACTGAATGCCACGGGCCACCAGCGCCTGGATCGGCCGTTCGCCGGTATAGGTCACGCGCTTCGGACGGATGTTGGAGTAGTACTCGTTTTCGATCTGCAGGATGTTGGTGTTGAGCTGAACCCACTCACCGTCCTGGTGCGTACCGATCTCGACGTACGGCGGGTAAGGTGTAGCCACCGCTTTGCGCAGGCTGTCGGTGTAGCTGGTCAGATCGTTGTAGCACGGTGTCAGACCGGCCTGGGCGTTGCTCTGGTAACCCAGGTCGCTCATGCGCAGGCTGGTGGCGTACGGCAGGTACAAGGTGTCCGGGTCCAGCTGTTCCAGTTGATGCGAGCGACCACGCAGGAAACCGGCGTCCAGCGCAGGCGAGGCGCCGAACAGGTACATCAGCAGCCAGCTGTAGCGACGGAAGTTGCGGATCAGCGCGATGTAGGCCGACGACTGATAATCGCGATCGGTGCCGACAAAGCCTTCAGCCTCTTTAAGCAGCGGCCAGAGCTTTTCCGGCAGGGAAAAGTTGTAGTGGATCCCGGCGATGCACTGCATGGTCTTGCCGTAACGCAGCGCCAGGCCCTTGCGATAGACGTACTTGAGCTGACCAATGTTGGAGGTGCCGTAATAAGCGATCGGGATGTCTTCCTCGGCCGGCAACGGGCACGGCATCGAGGGACTCCACAGGTACTCGTTGCCTAGCTTGCTGTAGGCAAACCGATGGATCTTATCGAGGCTCGCCAGGGTATCCGCCGGGTCTGGCAGGGCTGGCGTAATGAACTCCAGCAGCGACTCGGAGTAGTCAGTGGTGATTTGTTCGTTGGTCAGCGCGGAACCCAATGCTTCGGGGTGCGGCGTTTGCGCCAGGCGCCCTTCGCCCGTCACACGCAGGCATTCACGTTCGATGCCGTGAAGGCACTGTTCGAGCAGAGAGAGGTTAGCGCGCTCGCCGAGCAGAGCCAGGCGGCGGTTGAGAAGTTCGCTCAAGTTGGATTCCTTCACGCGTCAGTCGCCCCAATATGGGGGTGGGCAAGACGGTCTACAAGGGTGAAGTTGAAACTGGCGTTTTCGCCTGGTTTTCGGGCCGCACTGGCCTGCTGTCAGCCAGCCAGGAATTGATCGCCGCAATCCCCTGTGGGAGCGGGCTTGCTCGCGAAGAGGGCGTGTCAGTCAACATTGAAGTTGCCAGACACACCGCCTTCGCGAGCAAGCCCGCTCCCACAGAAAACTCCGACGCTGCAGTCACAGCGCCGAAATTAACTCAAATTGATGATGGGGGGCTACAGGACAGCGAACGTGCCTTGTGCTTTTGCGACGAGTTTGTCGCCTTGCATCACGTCGGCTTCGACCACCAGCGTGCGGCGGCCCGGGTGGATCACCCGCGCCGTGCATATCACTTCACCGTCGGCGACGGCGCGGATGTAGTTGATCTTGCACTCAATGGTTGCGCTCTGCTGGTCAAAGCCGTGGGTGCTGGAACAGGCCAGCCCCATGGCAATGTCCACCAGACTGAACAAAGCGCCGCCGTGCAGTTTGCCGCCGCGATTGCGCAGTTCTGGTTCAAGCGCCAGGGCGACTTGCGCCACCCCGGTTTCCAGACTGTGCAAGCGACACCCCAGCAGCTTGAAAAACGCGCTTTCGGTCAAGCCGGCCGGGATCTCCATCAGCGCTTTTTCAACTGTTTGGCGTTGGCGAACAGCGAGGCCATGGCGTTGTTGGCCGGGGCCGCTGCCGTGGTTTCCTTGCGCGGTGCGGTGTTCTGGGATTGGCGTGGTGCCGAACCCGGACGCGCGCCACGGGCACCGTCGATCTTCTCGCCCGGGGTGTCGCTCATGCGCATCGACAGGCCAACGCGTTTGCGCGGGATGTCGACTTCCATGACCTTCACCTTGACCACATCACCGGCCTTCACCGCTTCGCGCGGATCCTTGATGAACTTCTCCGACAGCGCGGAGATGTGTACCAGACCGTCCTGATGCACGCCAATGTCGACGAAGGCGCCGAAGTTGGTCACGTTGGTGACCACGCCTTCGAGGATCATCCCCAGTTGCAGATCCTTGAGGTCTTCGACGCCTTCCTGGAACTCGGCGGTCTTGAACTCGGGACGCGGGTCGCGACCGGGTTTTTCCAGCTCTTGCAGGATGTCGGTGACTGTCGGCAGGCCGAACGTTTCGTCGGTGTACTTCTTCGGATCGAGACGCTTGAGGAAGCTCGCGTCGCCGATCAGCGAGCGAATGTCACGGTCGGTTTCAGCGGCAATACGCTGCACCAGCGGATAGGCTTCCGGGTGAACCGCGGACGAATCCAGCGGGTTGTCGCCGTTCATGACGCGCAGGAAGCCCGCTGCCTGTTCGAAGGTTTTTTCACCCAGACGCGCGACTTTTTTCAGCGCCGCACGGGTTTTGAAGGCGCCGTGCTCGTCGCGGTGGGTGACGATGTTCTGCGCCAGGGTCGCGTTGAGGCCGGAGATGCGCGCCAGTAGCGCCACGGAGGCGGTGTTGACGTCGACGCCCACGGCGTTCACGCAGTCCTCAACCACAGCGTCCAGGCCGCGTGCCAGTTTCTGCTGCGACACGTCGTGCTGGTACTGGCCGACACCGATGGATTTCGGATCGATCTTCACCAGCTCAGCCAGCGGATCCTGCAAGCGACGGGCTATCGACACCGCGCCACGGATCGATACGTCGAGGTCCGGGAATTCCTTGGAGGCCAGTTCCGACGCCGAGTACACCGATGCACCAGCCTCGGAGACCATGACCTTGGTCATCTTCATGGCTGGGTATTTTTTGATCAGCTCAGCGGCGAGCTTGTCGGTTTCACGGCTGGCGGTGCCGTTGCCGATGGCGATCAGGTCCACCGAATGCTTGGCGCACAGGGCAGCCAGAATCGCGATGGTCTGGTCCCACTTGTTGTGTGGCACGTGCGGGTAAACCGTGGCGTGATCCAGCAGCTTGCCGGTGGCATCGACCACGGCCACCTTGCAACCGGTGCGCAGGCCCGGGTCGAGGCCCAGGGTGGCACGCGGGCCGGCCGGAGCCGACAGCAGCAAGTCATGCAGGTTGTGTGCGAACACGTTGATCGCTTCGGTTTCCGCGCCATCGCGCAGCTCGCCCAGCAGGTCGGTTTCCAGGTGGGTGTAGAGCTTGACCTTCCAGGTCCAGCGCACCACTTCGCCCAGCCATTTGTCGGCGGCGCGGTTCTGGTTCTGAATGCCGAATTGCTGGCCGATCATGCCTTCGCACGGGTGCATGGTGCCCGGCAGTTCATCGCCGACTTTCAGTGCAGAGCTGAGAATGCCTTCGTTGCGGCCACGGAAAATCGCCAGTGCGCGGTGCGAAGGCATGCTTTTCAGCGGTTCGTCGTGTTCGAAATAGTCGCGGAACTTGGCGCCTTCCTCTTCCTTGCCAGCGATCACGCGGGCACTGAGGGTGGCTTCCTGCTTGAGGTAGTTGCGCAACTTGTCCAGCAGGCCGGCGTCTTCGGCGAAGCGCTCCATGAGGATGTACTTGGCGCCTTCAAGGGCGGCTTTCACATCGGCCACGCCTTTTTCGGCGTCGATGAAGCGCGCGGCTTCGGCTTCAGGGTTCAGGGTCGGGTCGTTGAACAGGCCGTCGGCCAGCTCGCCGAGGCCGGCTTCCAGGGCGATCTGGCCTTTGGTGCGGCGCTTTTGCTTGTACGGCAGGTACAAGTCTTCGAGACGGGTCTTGGTGTCGGCGAGTTTGATGTCGCGTTCGAGTTGCGGGGTCAGTTTGCCCTGCTCTTGAATGCTGGCGAGGATGCTGATACGCCGTTCGTCGAGTTCTCGCAGGTAGCGCAGACGCTCTTCCAGATGACGCAACTGGATGTCATCGAGGCTGCCGGTCACTTCTTTCCGGTAGCGGGCGATGAAGGGAACGGTAGAGCCTTCATCGAGTAGCGCGACGGCCGCTTCGACCTGTTGTGGGCGTACACCGAGTTCCTCGGCGATGCGGCTGTTGATGCTGTCCATAAAACCACCTGACAAATTGTGAAAGCAGGCTCGCAGGCGCAGAAATAAGGGCTCGGCGAGTCTGGTTGAGCGGCCTGGCGTGCGCCGCTACCTGAGCCAACAGGCTTCCCGTTGACCCGTGAAATCGAACAATTACTGCCAGCGCCATGAAAAAAAAAAGAGGCTGCTTACAGTAACGATCAGACGTTGCCTGACACAAAAGGCCGCGCATTATAACCAGCGTTCTGTCCATTCGGGGGCATCGCGAGTTGTAGGCACAATGCCGGGTTTTCTGGCGGTGAAGGAAAAATCTGCTAACAATGCACACGGTGCGTATAACGGCAGCTACGCCATAATGCGCGCCGAGATCAAAGGAGCATCCAATGAGCAGCACTGCAAACATTGCTGAAGGCGAAAAAATTCTTATTGTTGACGACGATCCTGGGCTGAGCAGCCTGCTGGAACGCTTTTTCGTCAGCAAGGGCTACCGCGCCCGCGCCGTCCCGAACACTGAACAAATGGACCGCCTGCTGGCGCGTGAAGTGTTCAACCTGGTCGTCCTCGACCTGATGCTGCCCGGCGAAGACGGCCTGACCGCTTGCCGCCGCCTGCGCACGGCGAACAATCAGATTCCGATCATCATGCTGACCGCCAAGGGCGATGAGCTTAGCCGCATCAAGGGTCTGGAACTGGGCGCCGACGATTACCTGGCCAAGCCGTTCAACCCGGATGAGCTGATGGCTCGGGTCAAAGCGGTTCTGCGTCGTCAGGCGGCACCGGTGCCAGGCGCCCCGGGCAGCGAAGACGAAAGCGTGACCTTCGGTGACTACGAACTGTCCCTGGCCACCCGCGAACTCAAGCGCGGCGACGAAGTGCACATGCTCACCACCGGTGAGTTCGCGGTGCTCAAGGCGTTGGTCATGAACGCCCGTCAGCCATTGACCCGCGACAAGCTGATGAACCTGGCCCGTGGTCGCGAGTGGGATGCCCTGGAGCGTTCCATCGATGTGCAGATTTCCCGTCTGCGCCGGATGATCGAGCCCGATCCGTCCAAACCACGCTACATCCAGACCGTCTGGGGCGTGGGTTACGTGTTCGTTCCGGATGGCGCCGCCACGAAGTGATCGGTGATTTGTAGGAGCGGGTCTTGCGGGTAATGGGCCAGATGACCTTTTCCGCAGACTCGCGATCCGCAATATGCGAGCATCGCTCGCTCCTGCAAGTGTGTAGCGGTTACCCATGAAAACCCCTGTTTGGTTCCCCCAGAGCTTCTTCTCCCGCACCCTGTGGCTGGTGCTGATCGTCGTCCTGTTCTCCAAGGCGCTGACCCTGGTTTATCTGTTGATGAACGAAGATGTGCTGGTGGATCGCCAATACAGCCACGGCGTCGCCCTGACGCTGCGTGCCTATTGGGCCGCCGATGAAGAAAACCGCACCAAAATCGCCGATGCCGCGACCCTGATCCGGGTGGTGGGTGCTGGTGTGCCTGAAGGCGAACAACACTGGCCATACAGCGAGATTTACCAGCGACAGATGCAGGCCGAACTGGGTGCCGACACCGAAGTGCGGTTACGCATGCATTCGCCGCCGGCGCTGTGGGTCCGGGCGCCCAGCCTGGGCGATGGCTGGCTGAAAGTGCCGCTGTACCCGCATCCATTGCGCGGCCAGAAAATCTGGAACGTGCTCGGGTGGTTTCTCGCCATTGGTTTGTTGTCCACCGCCTCGGCGTGGATTTTCGTCAGCCAGCTCAATCAACCACTGAAACGTCTGGTCTATGCCGCGAGGCAACTCGGTCAGGGCCGCAGCGTGCGCCTGCCGATCAGCGATACACCGAGCGAGATGACCGAGGTTTATCGCGCCTTCAACCAAATGGCTGAAGACGTCGAACAGGCGGGGCGCGAACGGGAACTGATGCTTGCCGGGGTCTCCCACGACCTGCGCACGCCCCTGACCCGTTTACGGCTGTCACTGGAACTGATGGGCGCCCACAGTGACCTGACAGACGACATGATCCGCGACATCGAAGACATGGACGCGATTCTGGATCAGTTCCTGGCATTCATTCGTGACGGACGTGACGAGTCGGTGGAAGAAGTGGACTTGAGCGAGCTGGTTCGCGAAGTTGTCGCGCCTTACAACCAGAACGAAGAGAAAGTGCACTTGCGCCTGGAACCGATCCAGCCGTTCCCGCTGCGGCGGGTGTCGATGAAACGGTTGCTGAACAACCTGATCGGCAATGCTTTGCATCATGCAGGCAGCGGCGTTGAAGTGGCGGCATATGTGTCCGGAGATACCAGTGCGCCGTATGTGGTGCTGAGTGTCATGGACCGTGGCGCGGGGATCGATCCGTCGGAGCTGGAGGCAATCTTCAACCCGTTCACCCGTGGTGATCGGGCTCGGGGCGGGAAGGGCACCGGGTTGGGGTTGGCGATCGTGAAGCGGATCGCTTCGATGCATGGCGGGAATGTCGAGCTGCGCAACCGCTCCGGTGGTGGGCTGGAAGCGCGGGTGCGGTTGCCGCTTGGGTTGATGTTGCCGCGGGGTGCTGTCTGACTCGATCGCTCCCACGCGCAGCAAAGAAATGCAGCCCGGGACGCTCCGCGTCCCATCCAGAGCCGAACGCGGAGCGTCCGTAGAGGCATTCCCACGCGGAGCGTGGGAACGATCAAGGTTGGGTTTAACCTTTCCCTTTGGTCCGAGTCATATTCGGCCCGCCATTCTTCTCCAGATGCTCGATGATGATCCCCGCCACATTCTTCCCGGTGGTGGTTTCAATCCCTTCAAGCCCTGGCGACGAGTTCACTTCCATCACCAGCGGGCCATGATTGGAGCGCAGGATATCTACCCCCGCCACCGCCAACCCCATGACCTTCGCCGCACGCAACGCAGTCATGCGTTCTTCCGGCGTGATCTTGATCAGGCTCGCACTGCCGCCGCGATGCAGGTTGGAGCGAAACTCCCCTGGCTTGGCTTGGCGCTTCATCGCCGCGATTACTTTGTCGCCGACCACGAAACAACGAATGTCCGCACCACCGGCTTCCTTGATGTACTCCTGAACCATGATGTTCTGCTTCAGCCCCATGAAGGCCTCGATCACCGACTCCGCCGCCGTGGCCGTTTCACACAGCACCACACCGATGCCCTGAGTGCCTTCCAGCACCTTGATCACCAGTGGTGCGCCGTTGACCATCTCGATCAAGTCGGGAATGTCATCCGGGGAGTGGGCAAAACCGGTGACCGGCAAGCCGATCCCCCGGCGCGACAGCAATTGCAGCGAACGCAGTTTGTCTCGCGAACGGGCGATGGCCACCGATTCGTTGAGCGGAAACACCCCCATCATTTCGAACTGGCGCAGCACCGCGCAGCCATAAAACGTTACCGACGCGCCGATCCGCGGGATCACCGCATCGAAACCCTCCAGTGGTTTGCCGCGGTAGTGGATTTGCGGCTTGTGGCTGGCAATGTTCATGTAGGCGCGCAAGGTGTCGATCACCACCATTTCATGGCCACGCTCTATACCGGCTTCGACCAGACGACGGGTGGAATACAGACGCGGGTTCCGCGACAGCACAGCGATCTTCATGCAACACCTGTGGAGAAGGTAGATACCGGGAACACCGGCTTGTCTTGTACATATTTAATGCCCGGATTGACCACCAACTGGCCGTCGATCAGGGCTTTGGAGCCGAGTAACAGGCGATAACGCATGGACTTGCGGCAGGCGAGGGTGAACTCGACCCGCCAGACCCGATCACCAAGGGCCAGGGTGGTGCTGACCACATAGCGCATCTGCGCATGGCCATTGGAGCTTTTAATGGTTTTCCTCGTTACCAGCGGGGCTTCGCAGCGCCGATGCCGCAATTGCACCACCGTGCCCAGATGCGCAGTGAAGCGCACCCATTGTTCGCCGTCGCGCTCGAACGGCTCGATGTCAGTGGCATGCAGGCTGGAGGTGCTGGCGCCGGTATCGATTTTTGCCCGAAGGCCCGCGACTCCCAAATCCGGGAGCGCCACCCACTCGCGCAGACCGATAACGGTCAAATGGTCAAATGTCTTCAAAAGTGCTCAACCGGCAAAAACCGCTCAGACCGCGTGCGGCCGAATTCGCGGTATTCACGCAGAATAATGGGTAAAAGGCGACAGATATCTACTGCCCGAATTTCCATCCCTCAATGTGCGGGGGAATGCCTGCATTCTAATCCACAGCGTGATGATTCATGGCACGACAGAAACGGTAGTACAGTTCATCGATATTTCAGAATGAGGTCATCCTATGGCACAAAAAAGCGAAGAGGACGACAAGGTCCGTCTCGATAAATGGTTGTGGGCCGCGCGTTTTTATAAAACACGTGCCTTGGCCAAGGCCGCGATTGAAAGCGGCAAGGTGCATTGCCGGGGCGAGCGCTGCAAGCCAGGCAAGGAGCCGAGGGTCGGCGATGAGTTTCAGATTCGCACCGGCTTCGAGGAACGCACGGTGGTGGTCCAGGCGCTGTCGATCGTGCGCCGTGGCGCGCCAGAGGCTCAGGCCCTGTATGCTGAAACCGAAGCCAGCGTCGCCAAGCGCGAAGCGGCTGCGGCCATGCGCAAGGCCGGGGCATTGGGCGTGAGCACCGATGGCAAGCCAAGCAAGAAACAGCGCCGGGATCTGTTCAAGTTTCGCGGTAACAGCAACGACGAGTAGGGACCGCTGTCGGGCGCAGACTTGTAATCGCGCACCTGTGCAGCCATATGGGTGTACTCGACAGCGGCAAAGTGAAAATGCCGTTCGTCGAAAACCGAGGTTTGACCTTGCTTGGAACAACCCCGGATTGTTCATAAAATGCCCTTACGGCTGAACTTTGCCCGCTCAAAAATGCGGAAATGACGCGATTTTCATTTTTTGTCACCCTTTCAGATACCCAGACCTATGACCAATCTATCGGACAACGACTACACCCAACGCTTCATCTTCGATGACAGCGACACCCGCGGCGAGCTGGTTGGGTTGGAGCGTAGCTATGCCGAAGTCCTCGCCAAACACGCCTATCCAGAGCCGGTCGCGCAACTGCTGGGCGAGCTGATGGCGGCGGCAGCGTTGCTGGTTGGCACCTTGAAGTTCGATGGCTTGCTGATTCTTCAGGCCCGTTCCGAAGGCCCGGTGCCGCTGCTGATGATCGAATGCTCCAGCGAGCGCGAAATCCGTGGCCTGGCTCGTTACGAAGCCGACCAGATTGCCCCCGACGCGACCCTCGCCGACCTGATGCCCAATGGTGTGCTGGCGCTGACCGTCGACCCGACTCAGGGCCAGCGTTACCAAGGCATCGTCGACCTCGACGGCGAAACGCTCTCGGAGTGCTTCACTAACTACTTCGTCATGTCTCAGCAGGTCGGTACGCGCTTCTGGCTCTACGCCGATGGCCGTCGTGCCCGCGGCATGTTGCTGCAGCAGTTGCCTGCCGACCGTCTGAAAGACGAAGAAGAACGCGCCGCCAGCTGGCAGCACATTACCGCCCTGGCCAGCACCCTGACCGCCGATGAATTGCTGAGCCTGGACAACGAAACCGTGCTCCATCGCCTCTATCATGAAGAACAGGTGCGCCTGTTTGACGTGCAGAACCTGCGTTTCCATTGCAGTTGCTCTCGGGAACGCTCGGGCAATGCGTTGGTCAGTTTGGGTCTGGATGATGCCCAGGCACTCGTTATCGAACACGGTGGCGCCGTGGAGATCGATTGCCAGTTTTGCAACGAACGTTACCTGTTCGACGCGGCCGATATCACCCAATTATTCGCCGGTGCAGGTGTCGATACGCCGTCAGATACCCGTCACTAAAACGTTTCAGTGCAGGTAAATTCACTGCTTAACGCCGGAATAACGCCGTTCTGACGGGAGGGCCCTACACTTTTTGGGCTTTTCTGGCATAATCCGGCCCACTTTTTTCGCGGTAGTAGTGCACGACTTTCTACTACAAAACGTTTGGAGCACTCGGCCACTGGCCGACGGGGAACCTCATGACGCAAGCCAATAACGCCGTGTACACCGATCTGAGTGTTGATGATCTGGTTAAAGAAGCCCTGAATCGCGGTGAAGGCGAGCTTGCCGATACCGGCGCGCTGGTTGTTCGCACCGGTCACCGTACCGGCCGTTCGCCAGTCGATCGTTTCATCGTTGAAGAGCCGACCACCCAGGACGCCATCGCCTGGGGCCCGATCAACCGCAAGTTCCCGGCCGACAAGTTCGATGCCTTGTGGGCTCGCGTCGAGGCGTTCAACAACGCGCAAGAGCATTTCGTTTCCCATGTCCACGTAGGTTCGGCTGAAGAGCATTACCTGCCCGTGAAAATGACCACCCAGACTGCCTGGCAGAACCTGTTCGGTCGTTGCCTGTTCATCAACCCGGCCCAGTACAACCCGGCCGGTCGTGGAGAGTGGCAAGTTCTGAACGTCGCCAACTTCGAGTGCGTGCCAGAGCGTGACGGCACCAATTCCGACGGCTGCGTGATCATCAACTTCGCCCAGAAGAAAGTGCTGCTCGCCGGCATGCGCTACGCCGGTGAAATGAAGAAAGCCATGTTCTCGGTGCAGAACTTCCTGCTGCCGGCCGCCGACGTGTTGCCAATGCACTGTGCCGCCAACATCGGCGAAGAGGGCGACGTGACCCTGTTCTTCGGTTTGTCCGGCACCGGCAAGACCACCCTGTCCGCCGACGAAAGCCGTTACCTGATCGGTGACGACGAACACGGCTGGGGCGAGGGCGTGGTGTTCAACATCGAAGGCGGTTGCTATGCCAAGTGCATCGACCTGTCCGAGAAGAACGAGCCAGTCATCTGGAAAGCCATCAAGCACGGCGCAGTCTTGGAAAACGTCGTTATCGACGACGCCAAGCACGCCGACTACACCGATGTCAGCCTGACCCAGAACAGCCGCGCCGCCTACCCGCTTGAGCACGTTGCCAAGCGTTCCGAGAAGAACCTCGGTGGCGAGCCGAACGCAGTGATCTTCCTGACCTGCGACCTGACCGGCGTGCTGCCGCCAGTGTCGATCCTCAATGAAGAACAAGCCGCTTACCACTTCCTGTCCGGCTACACCGCACTGGTGGGCTCGACCGAAATGGGTTCCGGCAGCGGCATCAAGTCGACCTTCTCCACCTGCTTCGGCGCACCGTTCTTCCCGCGTCCGGCTGGCGAATACGCCGAACTGCTGATCAAACGCATCCGCGGCTTCGGCTCCAAGGTCTACCTGGTCAACACCGGCTGGACCGGTGGCGGCTACGGCGTCGGCAAACGCTTCAACATCCCGACCACTCGCGGCGTCATCGCAGCGATCCAGAGCGGCGCGTTGATTGGTGTTGAAACCGAACACCTCGACACCATCAACCTTGACGTGCCATTGGCTGTGCCGGGCGTTGAGACTGGCCTGTTGAACCCGCGTAACACTTGGGCTGACAAGGCTGCTTATGATGAAGCCGCGAAAGCACTGGCTGGGTTGTTTGTTGAGAACTTCAAAAAGTTCGATGTGAGCGACGCGATCAAGGCTGCTGGGCCGAAGTTGTAAATATCGGTAGTGGTTTGAGGTAAGAGAAAGCCGCCCTTTGAGGGCGGCTTTTTTATGGGCGCTGATTCAGTTCCCTTGAGGCGTAACTGGCAATATTCCCGCAGTAAACACGCAAAACAGCCAGAATAATGCCACTTCTGTTGCGCTGATCTGCTAGACCTCTTCCACTCCCTGCGTGTCCCACCGTTGCTTCTTGACTGCTTGGTAGAGCATGCCAATGGTCAGCGGGACTTTGTCGCCACGACCCTTCGCGCGGCGTTTGAGAAACACATCAAACCCTTCCGGTTGAAAATACCGATACGCGTCGTAGTCGACGAAATCGATGGCGAACTGTTCCTCCAGTGCTTCCATCAGCTGCCGCGCATCGGCGCCATCGCAACCCAGGTCGAAGTTGATCGAGGTGGTGAGGCTGATGGTTTTTCGTTCAGGCAGGCCGAGTTCTTCGTGCAGCAGCTGCATGAGCAGGTGCATAGCGTGGTCGTCGGGGAAGTTGGGGGCGAGGTTCATGGTGCATCTACCGTTGGGTGTATATCGGTGAGACTGATTAAGCCTGACTTTACGTCGAGTTGGACGTCGATCAACGCTGCGAACTTGGCCTGAGTCAGATCGGTAGTCTTACGAATTTCCTGGACTTGCAACGCATCAACATGAAATTCGCGGGAAGGCTCCCGCCCACCGCGGATGATTTCGTTCATCTGTTGCACGCCTTCCATTAGCTCATCAAAAAACTTGCTCATGATTATCTCCAGTGTTCGATGACGGCTTTCGGCGCTCGGTGTCCCAAGAGCCGAACGCGGAGCGTCCGTAGAGGCATTCCCACGCGGAGCGTGGGAACGATCTTCACTCAGCATCAGGCAGGTGCTTTCCAGCCCATCATGCGTTGCTGGGCGACTTGCAGCAGGTCGCAGCCGTCCTGGGTCAGCAAGAAGAGCGCGTGGGTGATGTGGGGGATGTCTTCTATGTCGCCGTGTTTGAAGCAAATGCAGTGCAGGGTTTTGAGGAGGTCGCTGGAGGCTCGGATGCGCTGTAGGGCGGCTTCGAGGATGTCTTGCGGGTTGGCCTCTGTGTCGATGATTAGGGGTAGGGAGTCGGTGAGGTTGGTTTGCAGCGGAAGGTAACGATCGTTGGTGAGCGGATTCCATGTCTTCATTGGTTTTAGCCTCAAATGCATCAGGAAGAACCGCCGCCACCGTGACCAAGCGATGGGAGGCGGACTGTGTTCGGGTTGGTCAACCGATGAGGCTCACATCCCGGCACGCCCGAAGGCGTCCCAAACACAGCCACCATATAGCGTGCAGGCACTTGAAGTGTCGGCAGCATACAACGGACGCGTAGATATGAGCCATTCGGGTGACCAAGCCCGAGCCGCTGATTTGGCAGCGACAATCCGACTATAGGTGTGAGCTGCCGGGTTGCGATAGGCGACAAGGTGTCTGTGCTTGTAGGACCGGGATGAAGCTTTGATAGGTCGTTACCTACGGACTTATCTCTTTTGCAACTTGTCTCGTTTGATTGCCATCAGACGTTTGGCTCCCACAGGGATTTCCATTCAAACCGCTGTGGTACTCGGCAGACGTTGCCGGGCGATTTCGAGCAGTTCGTTGCCGTCCTGGGTCAGCAGGTACAACGCGGTGACGATGTTGGGGATGTCTTTCACGTCGGCCTGTTTGAAGCACAGGCAATAAAGCGTTTCGAGCAGGTCGCTGGCGGCGCGGAGGCGTTGTCGGGCGGCGTCGAGAATCTCGTAAGGATTGGCTTCGGTGTCGATCAGCAGCACGGGGGTATCGCTGTAGCTGGTTTTGAGGGGGCGATAGCGGTCTGTTAACGAGTGGAACGTGTTCATCAAAGTCAGTCCTGTGGGAAGTCGTGCAGTTTCACCGGCAGGCCGACACAGTGTTTTCAGCCGCGCCGAAAACTATAGAGGGCCACGGCGAGGCGTCGCAAGGTGGCGCAAATGGACAGGTTTTGTAGGGGGTTTACCGTCGATGTCGCCCTTTGCCTACGCATACTCCGACTATTTTTTAAGCTTTTCCTTTGGCGGTCGATATTCCTACGGGCCTGTCAGGCTTAACGCATCAAAGCTCTGTATGGTGCGCGCCAGAATTTGTAGGACGTTTCGAAGCGTCTGAGTCGACTCTTAAAGGGAATTAGGTATGCAATGGCTACGTATAGCCTCGATTTTATTGTTGTGGGCGGGTGTTTGTCGGGTGGTGGGCGCTGCCGACGTCGTTCATTCGCTAGCCCTCGCCAACATGGACCGCACCGGTTGGCCACAGGCGTTGACCACTCAGGCAGACGTCGACACTGCGTCCCGCGCCGAGGTGTTGATGGTGGGCAAGGCGCTGTTGGCCAGCGAAGCGCTGGATGAACAGGGTCTGAAACAGCGACTGGGTGTGCAGGCTGTGAAGCTCAAGTCGGTCAGGCAAGTGCGTGAGGGGTTGTGGGATCGGTTGCTGATTACCTACCGCAACGCCAGTCAGAACTGTGACGGTGAACCCTTTTGCCCCCGTGTGCGAAGTGTCGCGGATTTGCGTCAGTTGGCGGCGGCGTTCACTGGCGAAATCAGCCCGGCTTACGCGGTTTGGGCGAGCAAGAGCCAGGTGTTTCATGAGCAGGCGCTGGATGAGCAGTTGCGGGTGGCGGTGTTGAGGCCTTGAGTTCGCTGGTGGTTGATTGATCGTTCCCACGCTCCTGCGTGGGAATGCAGCCCGTGACGCTCTGCGTCGCATTCAACGGCTGGAACGCGGAGCGTCCCTTGAGGCATTCCCACGCAGAGCATGGGAACGATCATCCTCCCGACTATCCGCTGTATCATCCCGTATCGTTTTTGCCCCCGACCTTTTCTCGACTCGCTGCGTTCGCCGGCTAGGCTTTGGGCTTCGCAGCGGTCAACGGAGTGACAGCTTATGCACAACACCCTGGAACAGGTTTTCGGTTATCCACAGTTTCGGCCGGGTCAGGAGGCGGCGGTCAGTGCTGTGTTGGCCGGGCGCTCGGCGGCGGCGATTTTCCCGACCGGTTCGGGCAAGTCTCTTTGCTATCAACTGCCGGCCTTGCTGCTGCCGCACCTGACGTTGGTGGTCTCGCCTTTGCTGGCGTTGATGCAGGATCAGTTGGCGTTTTTGCAGCGCCACGGCATTGCGGCGGGCAGTATCGATTCGGCCCAGAGCCGCGATGACGCCAGCGATGTGATGGCGCGGGCAAAGTCCGGCGAGCTGAAGATTTTGATGATTTCCGTGGAGCGTCTGAAGAACGAGCGCTTTCGCCATTTCTTGCAGCAGGTGCCGATCTCGTTGTTGGTGGTGGACGAGGCCCACTGCATCTCCGAGTGGGGCCACAACTTCCGCCCCGACTACCTCAAGCTGCCGGACTATCAGCGCCAGTTCAACATCCCTCAGGCCCTGCTGCTGACCGCCACCGCGACACCTAAGGTGATCGCCGACATGGAGGCCAAATTCGCCATCGCCCCCGAGGACGTGGTGACCACCGGTTTCTACCGGCCCAACCTCAATCTGTTGGTGGAACCGGTGCGTGGCCAGGACAAGCGCCGCCGCCTGGTCGAGTGGATGAGCCAGCGTCCCGGCCAGCCGAGTATCGTCTACGTCACCCTGCAGAAAACCGCCGAGCATATCGCCGAACATCTGGGGCGCAATGGCATTCAGGCCGAGGCCTATCACGCCGGTTTGCCCCACGAGCAACGGGAAGCGATTCAGCGCCGGTTCATGGGCGGGCAGTCCAATTGCATCGTCGCCACCATCGCCTTCGGCATGGGCATCGACAAAAGCGATATCCGCAACGTGGTGCATTTCGACCTGCCCAAATCCATCGAAAACTACAGCCAGGAAATCGGTCGCGCCGGGCGTGACGGGCAGCCGTCCGATTGCCTGGTGCTGGCCAACCGCGACAGCCTCAACGTGCTGGAGAACTTCGTCTACGGCGACACGCCGGAACGGGACGGCATTCGTTGTGTGCTCGACGAGTTGCAAGCCGCCGCGCCTGAGGGGCAGTGGGAGTTTCTGCTGGGGCCTTTGGCCGATCAGAGCAACATTCGCCAGTTACCGCTCAAGACCTTGCTGGTACAGCTGGAGTTGCGTGGGCTGATCGCTCCGCGCTATGCCTATTACGCCGAATACCGCTTCAAGTATCTGCAGGAGCCGGAAGCGTTGCTGGCCCGTTTCGAGGGTGAGCGCAGGGACTTCGTCTCGGCGATCATCCAGACTTCCAGTCGCGCACGGACCTGGGCCACGGTGAATTTCGACGCACTGTATGAACAGCATTCCGCCGAGCGCAGTCGGGTGGTCAAGGCACTGGATTACTTCCAGGAAAAGGGCTGGGTCGAGGTCGAAAGCAAGCAGATGACCGAGGTCTACAGCCTGCTGCAAGCGGACTTTGATTCCCAAACCCTGAGCGCTGAATTGCACGCCTATTTCACCCAACACGAGCGCACCGAGATCGCACGGATTCACGCCATGCTCGATCTGTTCGCTACCGACCACTGCCTGGGCTATCGCCTGGCGGAATACTTCGGCGACGAAAACGCGCCCCGGCAGTGTGGGCATTGTTCGGTGTGTCACGGTCAGGTGGCACGATTGCCGGCACCGCCGGAATTGCCTGCGCTTGTGGATAAAAATTTCGAGGCGCTGTGTGATGATTTTATCCACAGGCACGAACAGCACACGGGTAACGTCCCTTCGGCTGAACGCGTAACAAGATTTCTTTGTGGAATCAGCGTGCCGCTGTTCACCAAGCTCAAGGCGCGATCGATTTCGGGGTTCGCGGCGTTGGAGGATTATCCGTATGGCGACGTGCGCGACTGGGCTCAAGCGCACCTGCCAAGTTGAAACACCGTCAATGTGGGAGCAGGCTTGCCCGCTCCCACAGGGATATCAGTGCTTTTGAACGCACATCCATCCGCTGAATGTCGCTCATCACAGGAATAAATTTCAAAAAAGCCCGGCGCCTGACTATGGTGAGGACTGTCTTTGGATCGCTAAAAAGAGAACAACCATGAGCCAGACACCGTTCGATATTCAGCGCGCCGCCGTGATCGGCGCGGGAACCATGGGCCGCGGCATTGTCATGTGCCTGGCCAACGCCGGGGTGCCGGTGCAATGGGTCGAGAACAATCCGCAGATGCTTGAGCAGGCGCTGACCAGTGTGGCTGAGACTTACGCCCACAACGTGCGTCAGGGGCGGATTGATCAGGCCGAGGCGGATGCGCGCATTGCACGGGTGACGGCTGCTGCTGATTACGCAGCGATCCGCGATGTCGATCTGGTCATCGAAGCGGTCTACGAAAACCTCGAGTTGAAACAGAAAATCTTCCGCGAGCTCGACGGCCTGATGAAACCTGAAGCGATTCTGGCCAGCAATACCTCGGCGCTGGACATCGACGCGATTGCTGCTGCCACTCGTCGCCCGCAGCAGGTCCTGGGCCTGCATTTCTTCAGCCCGGCGCACATCATGAAATTGCTGGAGATTGTGCGTGGCGCCCAGACGGCGCCGGCGGTGCTTGATGCGGCTCTGGAGCTGGGCAAGCGCATGGGCAAGGTCAGCGTGGTGTCGGGCAACTGCCACGGCTTCATTGGCAACCGCATGCTGCATCCGTACGTGCTCGAAGCGCGCAAGATGCTGCTGGAGGGTGCTTTGCCTTATCAGGTGGATGCGGCGCTGCAAGGTTTCGGTTTCGCCATGGGGCCGTTCCGCATGTACGACGTGGTCGGCATCGACCTGGAATGGCGCGCTCGGGAGCTGTCTGGCAAGGGCCAGGATGCGCCGGAGGTTCAAGTGGACAACCGCTTGTGCGAGCTGGGGCGTTTCGGTCAGAAGAGTGGCGATGGGTATTACCACTACGAACCGGGCAGTCGTCAGGCTGAGCACGATCTGGAAGTCGACGCGCTGGTACTGGAAGTCAGCAAAGGATTGGGGTTCCAGCGTCGCCAGATCGGCCCTGAAGAGGTTCTGGAGCGTTGCTTGCTGGCGCTGGTCAACGAAGGGGCGAAGATTCTTCAGGAAGGTATTGCGACGTCGGCGCATGATATCGACCTGGTGTACCTCAATGGTTATGGCTTCCCGGCAGAGAAGGGCGGGCCGATGGCCTGGGCGGATCAGCAAGGGTTGGAAGATATTCATCAGCGGTTGATGGCACTGGAGACCCGGCAGGGTGATCACTGGGCGCCGGCGCGGTTGATTGGTGAACTGGCGGCAGAGGGTAGAGGCTTTGCTGATGTGTGATTTTATATGGTGTCTGAAGGGGGATGACGCGGTTTCACCTTAAACTAGCCGTTCAACCCCAGGAACCAACACTGATGTCCAGCCCGATGCCCCAACGCACCGACTACCCTCACTTCCAGCCCATCACCACTCGCTGGCACGACAATGACGTCTACGGGCACGTCAACAACGTCACCTACTACAGCTTCTTCGACACAGCGGTGAACACCTACCTGATTGAAGTCGGCGGCCTGGATATCCATGACGGCGAGGTGGTGGGTTTTGTGGTGAGTTCGGCCTGCGACTACTTTACCTCGATCGCTTTCCCGGACCGGATCGAGATCGGCTTGCGGGTCGGCAAGTTGGGCAATAGCTCGGTGCAATACGAGCTGGCGGTGTTCAAGTCAGGCGAAGATGACGCCTGTGCGGCCGGGCGCTTCGTGCATGTGTTCGTGGATCGGGCGTCGAATCAGCCGGTGGCGATTCCTGCCGGATTGCGCGGTGCGTTGGAGCGACTGGCGATCTGAAGGGCAAAAAAAAACGCAGCCCGAAGGCTGCGATTTTTTGATCTACCGGTAAGCGAGGCGATTCAAGCCTCAGTCGCGATAGCGATGTTTATGCTTGCGATGGCCATAGGCATGGCCACGACCTGGATGGCCGTCACGGTAGTAGCGACGATCATCACGGTCACGATAGGAACGACGATCATCGTCGCGATCGCTCTCTCTGCCCATGTAGTTACCCAGCGCTCCACCGGCGCCGCCGCCTGCTGCGGAGCCGATCAGGCTGCCGGTGGTGCCGCCCATGCTGCGGCCGACCACGTTACCGCCTGCTGCGCCCAACGCACCGCCAATGGCGGCTTCGCCACGGCTGCGTTTGTCTGCGCCGACCGCGCTACCACCCGCGCCGCCCAGGGCCGCGCCAATGGTTGAACCTGTATTGCCGCCTAGCGATTGACCGACGACCGAGCCAAGAACCCCGCCCAATGCGCCGCCCACACCCGCTTCGGTGGTGCCGCCTGCAGAAGCGAAGCCACTGACCAGGCCAAGGGACAACAAGAGAATCGAGGAGAACTTCATAGAGGAACCTCAAGGGGATGACGGCGCGATCCTGAGGCTGTGTCATGGTTGTGACAACCGAAATCCGACGAGTAACACGACTTGAACACAATTCTATAAGTTACTGTTTTTTGGGCGGAACTTAAGTGTTTTTCGCCGGTCTTTAATTACTTCGCAAAGGCCGTTTCCATACAGAAACGGCCTTTTTTGTGGGCGATTGGAAAGTGTTCGCGATCAGGGTCAAGCCGACTTGGCCATGATCAGCCCGGTCTCACTGGCGGCTTCCAAACGGATCGCCACAAACTTCGACGTCGGCGTATGGCTGCCATCCCCGGTGCTTTCCAGCGGCACCAGCGGGTTCACTTCCGGATAGTAAGCAGCCGCTTGCCCGGCAGGAATATCAAACGCCAGCAGCGTAAAGCCCTTCACCCGCCGTACACGGCCATCATCCCAGATCGACACGATGTCAGCCTTCTGCCCTGGTTTGAAGCCCAGGCGAATGATGTCGGCCTCATTGACGAACAACACATCCCGCTGACCTTTCACCCCGCGATAACGGTCATCAAGACCATAAATCGTGGTGTTGTACTGATCGTGGGAGCGCATCGACTGCATGATCAGGTCCGGCAATATGCCGGTGGCGCGGGTGCGTTCGTGCACCAGATCTTTGGGCAGCCTGTTCGCACGGAAGTTGGCTCGACCCGATGGGGTATTCCAGCGACGTGCGCGGGCGCTGTTACCCAGGTGAAAACCACCCGGGTTCTGGATTTTCTCGTTGAAGTCCCGGAAGCCCGGGATGGTGTCGGCGATCAGATCGCGGATGCGGCTGTAATCGGCCACCAGCCAGTTCCAGTCCACCGGTTTGCTGCCCAGGGTCGCGGCGGCGATGCCGGCGATGATTGCAGGCTCCGAGCGCATCTGGTTCGACAGCGGCTGCAGCTGACCGTTGGAGGCGTGGACCATGCTGAACGAGTCTTCCACGGTCACCGCTTGGGCGCCTTCGGTCTGGATGTCGATGTCGGTACGGCCCAGGCACGGCAGGATCAGCGCGTCTTTACCATGGGCCAGATGGCTGCGGTTGAGCTTGGTGCTGATCTGCACGGTCAGGTCGCAGTTGCTCAAGGCCTGGAAGGTCCGTGGGCTGTCCGGGGTGGCTTGGGCGAAGTTGCCACCCAGGCCGATGAAGACTTTTGAGCGGCCGTCGGCCATGGCGTGAATCGCCTCGACCACGTTGTGGCCGTTTTCACGCGGCACCTTGAACTGGAAGCGGCGCTCCAGAGAATCGAGGAACGCCACCGGCGGACGTTCGTTGATGCCCATCGTCCGGTCGCCCTGCACATTGCTGTGGCCACGCACCGGGCACAGACCGGCGCCCGGCCGGCCGATGTTGCCGCGCAACAGCATCAGGTTGGCGATTTCCTGGATGGTCGGCACCGAATGACGATGCTGGGTGATGCCCATGGCCCAGCACATGATCACGTTCTTGCCTTTGGCGTACATGCGCGCCGCTTGCTCGATCTCCACCAGAGTCAGGCCGGATTGCTCGACGATCTGCTCCCATGGGGTGTCGTCGATGACGCCCATGTATTCCAGCACGTTGACCGCATGTTCATTGAGGAAATCGTGATCGAACACCGCCGGGGCGCCAGCTTTCTGCGCGTCGCGTTCCCATTGCAGCAGGAATTTCGCCATGCCGCGCAGCACCGCCATGTCGCCACCCAGTGCCGGGCGGAAGTACGCGGTGTTGGTTGGCTTGTCGCCGTTGGTGAGCATTTCCAGCGGATGCTGCGGGTGCTGGAAGCGTTCCAGGCCGCGTTCTTTCAGCGGGTTGACGCACACCACCTGAGCGCCGCGTTTTACTGCTTCGCGCAGAGGTTCGAGCATCCGCGGGTGGTTGGTGCCGGGGTTCTGGCCCCAGACGAAAATCGCATCGGCGTGTTCGAAGTCATTGAAGGTCACGGTGCCTTTGCCGACGCCGACACTTTGCGCCAGAGCCACACCGCTGGCCTCGTGGCACATGTTCGAGCAGTCGGGAAAGTTATTGGTGCCGTAGGCGCGCACGAACAACTGGTAGAGGTATGCCGCTTCGTTGCTGGCGCGGCCCGAGGTGTAGAACTCGGCCTGATCCGGGTTCGGCAGGTCGCGCAGATGCTTGGCGACCAGGGTGAAGGCATCATCCCAGCTGATAGGTTGGTAGCGATCGGTTTCGGCGTTGTAGCTCATCGGCTCGGTCAGACGACCTTGATATTCAAGCCAGTAGTCGCTCTGTTCCAGCAGCGAGGTGACGCTATGTTTGGCAAAGAATGCAGCGTCGACACGGCGTTTGGTCGCTTCCCAGTTCACCGCTTTGGCGCCGTTCTCGCAGAACATCACCATGCCCTTTTCCGGAGAATCGCCCCAAGCGCAACCCGGGCAGTCGAAGCCGCCGTTCTGGTTGGTCTTGAGCATTATGCGCAGGTTTTTCAGCGCGTTATCGCTGGTCAACCAGGCCTGGGCGACGCTGATCAGCGCGCCCCAGCCACCGGCTGGGCCTTTGTAGGGCTTGTAGCGGGGGACGGGTTTCTGGTCGGCTTGACGGTGTTGACTCACGCTTGATTCTCCAACGCTGGGCTGTAGACCCGCGGTGCACTTTTCTGCGGCAGGTGGATGAGGTTGAGGTTGTGGCGACGGGCCCATTGCACGGCAAGGCTCGTGGGCGACGACAAGCTGACCAGGGTCTGGATGCCGGCGCGTAAAACTTTCTGGATCAATTCAAGACTGCAACGACTGGTGACAATCGCCAGGCCGCCAGTGGTCGGGATCTTCTGGCGGACCAACGCGCCGATCAGCTTGTCGAGGGCGTTGTGCCGGCCGATGTCTTCGCGGCCCAACAGCAATTCGCCGTTGCCGTTCATGAACACCGCCGCATGCACTGCGCCGCAATACTGGCCCAGGGGCTGGAATTCGCCGATGCGCTGGCGCAGACCGTCCAGCCATTCAGCCGGGGGCAGCGGGGTGCCGGGCAGTACTTTGAGATCGGGCAGTGCTTGCTCCACCGCTTCCACGCCACAGAGCCCGCAACCGCTGGTGCCGGCCAGTTGCCGACGCTGCTGCTTGAGGTTCCAGAAGGCGCGGTTGGCGATGGTCACTTGCGCGTACTGCGCCGACCCCGAGCCGCTGAGTTGCAAATCGTAGATATCTGAAGCGTCTTCGATAATACCGCTGCCAAGGCTGAAGCCGACGATGAAGTCTTCCAGATCCGTTGGCGTCACCAACATGACCGCCTGGCTGATGCCGTTATAGGCGATCGCCAAGGCGACTTCCTCGGCCAGCGCGGCGCTGGCCGATTCGGTGTATTCAAGGTTGCAGTAACTGTATGTCTGGCTTGCGGCGGGCGCGGGCGTTTCAATAGCAGGCGCCGCGCGGACAGGGCGCTTGGCGTTCATTAGGGTCACCAACGGTTTGGTCAGCTTTAAGCCTAGGCGCGTCAACTTGTCGCGTCTAATTGCTATTACTGATCTGCTGATAGATGACGTCGATCAAGAGCCTGTCGGTGATTTCTGATAGATCGCGAAACAGGCTTCTGCAAGCGCCGAACGCGGAGCGCTGCGACGCATGATCAGCCCTAGCCGGGCGAGGGTCTGGGCGCTTTCTATGGGTTGCAGGCGCAAGTGATCGGTGAGGTTTTCCAGGCCTCCGTCCAGCGGCATTACCGCGCAACACAGGCCGCCGTGTACCGCTTGTAACAATTGGTGGACTGAATCGGTTTGCAGTAATGGCTGTGGCATCAGGCCGCGGCTATGGAAGTTATGGTCGATGGACTGGCGAAAATGCATGCCACTGGTGAGCATGCCCATGGGGAGTTCGATCAGCGAATCCCAGCTCAGTGGCGCCTCGCCGAAACTGAAAAAGCGCTGATCGTAGAGCAGGCCCATGTGGGTTTCGCTGAAAGCCAGGGAGTCAAAACGCTCGCCGTCCAGGCGTTCCAGGTAGGAAACGCCGAGGTCGAGGCGATTGTTCGCCAGTTGTTCGAGGATCTGTTCAGAACTCAGTGCCGAGAGTTCGAAACGCAGGTTCGGGTGTTCGGCGTGCAGACGCTGCATCAGCGGTACCGGGTCGAAACTCGACAGCGGCACCACGCCCAGACGCAACGTCCCCACGAGGTTGCCGCGACAGGCTGCCGCTTCGGCCTGCAAACCGTCGTAGGCCGCCAGCACCGTACGTGCCCACGCCAGCACCCGCTCACCCGGTGCGGTGAAACCTTCGAAGCGTTGGCCACGGTTGACCAGCGGAAGCTCGAGCTCTTCTTCGAGGCTGCGCAGGCGCATGGACAGGGTCGGTTGGGTGATGTGACAACGCGCGGCGGCCTGGCCAAAGTGCCGGGTTTCGTCGAGAGCGATGAGGAATTTGAGCTGCTTGATGTCCATCTTCGCTCCAGGGCGCTGGCAAGGTTTGCGATTCTACCGCCTGTGCGGGGTTGGGTCATTGGTCGGCTGGGAACCGGGCTTCGCTTGGCTGGTCTAGTCTTTGGCGTCTGGAACCTAAACCCCAAGGAGAGTGCACCATGAGTATTTTTAGCTTTGTGAAAGAAGCAGGCGAAAAAATTATCGATCTGCTGACACCTGGCAATGCGAATGCCAGCGAGCAGTTGAAGGAACACATCAGCAAGGTCGGCTTGGGTAATCCGAATGTTCAGGCGACCATCGAGGGCGACAAAGTCATCATCACCGGTGAAGTGGCGAGTCAGGAAGAGAAGGAAAAAATTCTGTTGGCCGTGGGCAATATTGCCGGTGTCGGCAGTGTTGATGACCAGATTACTGTGACCGGGCCGGTGGCAAAGGCCGCTCGTTTCGTTACCGTAAAAAAAGGCGATACCCTCAGCGCGATTTCCAAGGCCGAATACGGCGACGCGAACAAGTACAACAAAATATTCGAGGCCAATAAACCAATGCTTTCGCACCCGGACAAGATTTATCCGGGGCAGGTGTTGCGGATTCCAGAGTAAGGTTCGAGACCGTGTGATGGCCTTCGCGAGCAAGCCTCGCTCCTACAGGTCTCTGTCGTGCGCATATTCCGCGAACGACCAGGACGTGTAGGAGCGAGGCTTGCTCGCGAAGCAGACGACTCGGTCTAAAGCCCGGCAATCAACTCCCGATAATCCTCCACCGCCGCAAACTCGGCCGTGTCCTTCGGCCCTTTGCGGCTGTCCGGCTCGCTCACGGCCAGCAGATGTGCCACGCCAAAATTGCGTGCACTGCGCAGAATCGGCAACGTATCGTCGATAAACAGACTGCGTGTCGGGTCGAAGCCGATGTCGGTCTGCAAGGCATCCCAGAACTGCGGGTTTTCCTTGGGGAAACCGTAATCGTGAGAGCTGATCAACCGCTCGAAATACGGCGCCAGTTCAATTCGCTCCAGCTTCAATGACAGCGAGTCGCGGTGGGCGTTGGTGATCAGTACCACGCGTTTGCCGGCCCGTTTGATCGCCGCTAGAAAAGTGTCCGCATCCGGACGCAGCGCTATCAAGTGCGCAGTTTCGAGTTTCAGCTCACGCACCGACAGCTTCAGCTCGGCGCTCCAGAAGTCCAGGCAGTACCATTGCAACTGACCGGCATTGCGTTCGAACAGTGGCTGCAACTCCAGCTCCGCCATGGCCCGGCTCACCCCATGCAGCTCGGCATAACGCTGGGGCAGGTGTTCCATCCAGAAATGGTTGTCGTAGTGCAGGTCGAGCAGCGTGCCGTCCATATCCAGCAGTACGGTATCGATGTCGCGCCAGGGCAGCAGGGACATAAAAAACTTCTCCAGCGGTAAAAAAGATATCCGAGATAAACAATCAGGATAGGCCGGGTATAGTAACGCGTTCACGCCAAGGAGCTTCCCATGCGCCAGAAACCCACCGTACTCGCCCGCGAGATCGTCGCCACCAGCCGTTTGTTCTGCGTCGAAGAGCTGAAGTTGCGCTTTTCCAATGGCGTAGAGCGCACTTACGAGCGTCTGGTCAGCAAAGGCACTGGTCATGGCGCGGTGATGATCGTGGCGATGCTCGACGCGGATCACGCGGTGTTGGTAGAGGAATACTGCGGTGGCACCGATGAATATGAACTGTCCCTGCCCAAAGGTTTGATCGAGCCGGGCGAAGACGTGTTGGCGGCGGCCGAGCGGGAGCTCATGGAAGAGGCCGGGTATGGCGCGCGGCAGCTGGAACATCTGACCGAGTTGTCGTTGTCGCCCGGCTATATGAGCCAGAAGATCCAGGTGGTGCTGGCCACCGATTTGTACGAGGAACGCCTGGAAGGTGACGAACCTGAGCCGATGGGGGTGGACAAGATTAGCCTGCGTGAATTGTCGTCTTTGGCGCAAAACCCGCGATTCACCGAGGGCCGTGCCTTGGCGGCGCTGTATCTGGCCCGTGACTTACTGACTCAACGTGGGGTGTTTTTGCCGTGAACTTGAATTTTCCCCATCCGTTGATGGCGCCGGTCGTTGAACTGGCTTTGAAGGCTGGCGAGGCGATCCTGCCGTTCTGGCGCGTCAACGTTGCCGTGACTGCAAAGTCCGATGATTCCCCGGTCACAGCCGCTGACATGGCCGCTCATCATGTGATTCTGGCCGGGCTGACAGCGCTGGATCCGAGCATTCCGGTGCTGTCCGAAGAGGACGCCAATATCCCCCAGAGCGTGCGCGCCGGCTGGCAGCGCTGGTGGCTGGTCGATCCGTTGGACGGAACCAAGGAGTTCATCTCCGGCAGCGAAGAGTTCACCGTCAACATTGCGTTGATTGAGCAGGGGCGTGTGGTGTTTGGCGTGGTGTCGATGCCGACCAACGGGCGCTTTTATGTCGGCGGTGCCGGAATGGGTGCCTGGCGTGGCGATAAAGATGCCGAGCCGTTACCGATTCAGGTTCGCGAGGTTCCGGCGGCGGGCGAAGCCTTCACGGTGGTCGCCAGTCGTCGACATTCAAGCCCTGAGCAGGAGCGGTTACTCGCGGGGTTGAGCGACAGTCTGGGTGAACTGCAACTGGCGAATATCGGCAGCTCGCTGAAATTTTGCCTGCTGGCGGAAGGGGCGGCGGATTGTTATCCGCGGTTGGCGCCGACGTCGCAGTGGGACACGGCGGCTGCGCAAGGTGTGCTGGAAGGCGCGGGGGGGGAGGTGCTGAATTTGAATGGTGAGCCGTTCTGTTATCCGGCGCGGGAGTCTTTGCTGAATGAATTCTTTCTGGCGCTGCCGGCAAAGGCTGCGTGGCGGGAGAAGTTGCTGGCTTTGGCTCGCAACTAAGATCGTTCTCATGCTCCGCGTGGGAATGCCTCTAGGGACGCTCCCGGTCCAGTGACGCGGAGCGTCACGGGCTGCATTCCCACGCAGAGCGTGGGAACGATCTGTCATCGGTGGAGGACGTACTGCCCGGTAAATCGCACCGCATCCTCTTCACTTCCGGTATTGACGATCCGTGAGTGCAGCGTCAACCGCGCCCGCCCATACCGCTCATACATTGCCAGAAACTTCTTCCATACCGCCGCACTCGGTGCCTGGCAAATCGCCGTCGCATCCATGGTGACCGGCAGCGGGTAGCTGATCTGCCCTTCCTGAATCACGATGTGCCCGTCTTCGATGCCTTCTTCACGCAACCGCAAATGCAGCCAGCCCCAGCCGGCCAGTACTGCGCCGCAATACAGGCTGCCACCGAACATGGTGCTCTTGTGATTGACGTTGGCCTCCAGCGGCAGATGCAGGCGCAGTTGTTGATCGTGCCAGTCGAGCACTTTGAGGCCCATGTCCCGCGTGAGGGGGATGTCGTGGTGGAGGATCGATTCCAGGTGACGACAGTCGCGGTTCATTCAAAAGCCTCTTGTTTGAAGATGATGAGTTGACGGTAGCTCAATCGATATCGTCAGTGGGGTTGCCGGCACCGCCGTCGGCGAAGTTCAGACCATGCTTGCGCAGTTTGTCATGCAAGGTTTTGCGTGGAATGCCGAGCGCTTCGGCGAGGCTGCGCACGGAGCTGTGCGAGCGCGCCAGTTCGGCGGCAATCAGGCTCTTCTCGAAGTTCTCCACTTGCTCGCTCAGACCGCCGCTGACCACTTCAATCGTACTGCCTACGCCGCCATTCGGCGCGCTATTGTCCAGCGCCAGTTCCAGGCCCAGGGCAAAGCGTTCGGCGGCGTTCTGCAGTTCACGCACATTGCCAGGCCAAGTGTGGCGTAGCAGCAGTGCCCGGTGCCCCGGTTGCAATTCATGGGGCGGCAAACCGTGGCGGGCGCTGGCTTCGTCGGCGAAATGCTGGAACAGCATTAGCGCATCTTCGCCCCGCTCACGCAGCGGCGGAATGCGCAGCGGCGCGACGTTCAGGCGGTAATACAAGTCGGCACGGAAACGGCCTTGATCAGCGGATTGACGCAGGTCTTCCTTGGTCGCGGCGATGATGCGGATGTCCAGCGGGATCAGCTGGTTGCCACCCAAGCGCTCGACCACCCGCTCTTGCAGCAAGCGCAGCAGTTTCACCTGCACGTCCAGGCTCATGCTTTCGATTTCATCGAGGAACAACGTGCCACCGTTGGCGAATTCGAACTTGCCGATGCGACGCTTCTGCGCGCCGGTGAAGGCGCCGGGCTCGTGACCGAACAGCTCGCTTTCCACCACTGACTCGGCAAGAGCCCCGGCGTTGATCGCCACGAACGGGCCGTTACGCCGACTCGACAGATCGTGCAGCGCGCGGGCCACCACTTCCTTGCCCGCACCGGTTTCGCCAAGGATCAGTACATCGGCCTTGGTTGCCGCCAGTGCACCGATCTGCTCGCGCAGGCGCAGCATTGGCGCCGATTGCCCGACCAGTCGAGCGCTCAGTTCGTTGCGATCGCTCAGGGCCAGACGCAGGCTGCGGTTGTCCAGCACCAGCCGGCGCAGGTCCAGGGCACGACGTACGCTGTCGAGCAGGGCGTCGCTGGCGAAAGGTTTTTCCAGAAAGTCATAGGCCCCTGCGCGCATGGCTTGTACCGCCAGCGGCACATCGCCGTGGCCGGTGATCAGCAGCACCGGCAGCTCCGGGTCCTGGGCGTGGAGTTCGGTCAGCAGTTCGAGACCGTCCATGCCCGGCATGCGGATGTCACTGACCACTACCCCCGACCAGTCGCGTTCGAGTTGCCCGGCCAAGCCCTTGGCTTCAGCCAGCGGCAGGATCTTCAGGCCGGCCAGGTCCAGGGTCTGGCTCAGGGCCTGGCGCAGATGGGGATCGTCGTCGATCAACACGACCTGGATGCGGTTGTCGATGGTCATGCACTTCGGTCCTCGGACGGTTGCAGGCTCACGCCTGGTGCGCCTGCGCGCAATTTCAGGGTAATCAGGGCGCCGCCTTCCTTGTGATTGGAGAACGACAGTTCACCACCGAAGGCGCGCATCAGGGTGTCGCAAATCGCCAGCCCCAGCCCAAGCCCCTGAGTGCGGGTCTTGGTGGTGTAAAAGGGTTCGCCGGCACGACCCAGCGCTTCCAGGCAGAACCCGGGGCCGTTGTCGCGAATGTACAGATTGACGCCGTCGGTGGTGGACTCGGCACTCAACCAGAGTTTACGCGGCGGGCCTTTTTCCGTCAGGGCATCGAGGGCATTGGCCAGCAGGTTGCCGAGTACCTGACGCAGACGGGTTTCACCAGCCTCGACCCACAGGGTGGCGGCTGGCAGGTCTCGGATCAGCTCGACCTCCATGCTGCGCCGACGCTTGGCCAATAACGCCAGGGCGTCGTCCAGCGCAGGTTGCAGGGCCACGCTTTCCGGAGCGTGGCGATCACGCCGGGCGAAGGCGCGCAGGTGGGCGATGATCGAGGCCATGCGCTCAGTCAGTTCGCTGATCAGCTTGAGGTTGCCGCGAGCATCCTCGGTGCGCTGATGATCGAGCAGCACTTCGGCATTTTCTGCGTAACTGCGGATGGCCGCCAGCGGTTGGTTGAGTTCATGGCTGATGCTTGCCGACATCGTTCCCAGCGCTGAGAGCTTGCCGGCCTGCACCAGGTCATCCTGAGCGCGTACCAGTTCCTGCTGAGCGTGTTCGCGCTCCAGCACTTCCTGCTTCAGTCGACGGTTGAGACCTTCGAGGTCACTGGTCCGTTCAGCGACTCGACCTTCCAGTTCCTGGCGGGCCTTGCCTTCGAAGGCGATCCGTTCCAGGTAATGGCGTCGGCGTTGCATCATCAGGCCGAGCAGCAGCATCAATACCAGCAGCGTTGCGCCACCGATGGCCACGACCGTGCGCACCGGGCGGTCGATCAGGGTACGCGGTGCAAGGATGCTGACGCTCCAGCCGGTTTCTTCGATCTGCCGGGTTTGAGTCAGCCAGGCGTTGGCGTCGAGATTCAACGGCTTGGGATCTCGGGTCGGGTAGGGTTGAATCGCGGTGATGGCCTCGCGCTCTGCGTCGCTCAATGGACGTGTCGAGCGGAAACGCCACTCGGGTCGCGACGTGAGGATGACCACGCCATTGTGGTCGGTGACCAACAGTTGTTCCGGGGTTTTGCCCCAGAGACTTTCGGTGTGGTCGAGGTCGACCTTGACCACCAGGACGCCGATGATTTTTTCGCGATCACGTATCGCTGCCGCAAAGAAGTAACCGCGCTTGGCCGAGGTGGTGCCCAGGCCGAAGAAGCGCCCCAGCCGCCCGGCCATGGCTTCACTGAAATAAGGGCGGAAAGCGAAATTGCGGCCGACGAAGCTGTCGTGTTTGTCCCAATTGGAGGCCGCCAGCGTCTTGCCGGTGGTGTCCATCAGGTACATGACTTCGGCGCCGGTCTGGGCACTGATGTTTTTCAACAGGCGATTGGCATTGCCCTGAATCACGCCCTCGTCGGGGGCGGCCAATGTCGCGCGCAGGGCGGGCAGCTCGCCGAGAATCTGCGGCAACACTTCATACCGATGCAGGGTGCCCAGCAGGTTGGCGACGTAGAGATCGAGGGTCTGACGGTTCTGCCCGGCCAGTTCGCTGCGGTAGTAACGCTCGGCCAGATGCTCCAGCGGCCACAGCAAGGGCGCCAGGCACAACGCGAGCAGCGCCAGGCTGCGCCAGCGAGGTCTGCGGGGAAGGGTCGGAGTCATGAGCATCAAGCGCCTGGGGGTACAGACGCATTATGCCTAGGCTTGCAGGCGCAGTCTGCGCACCTGGGATCAAGTGCGCGCTGGCGGTGAAAATTCACACAGCAATTCAGGAAAAGACTTCAGCGTCCTTGAAGAACGCGGCGGACTGATCCTTGGCGGACAGTTTCGGTGCTTCGTCCAGCTGCCAGTCGATGCCCAGGTCCGGATCGTCCCAGCGAATGCTGCGCTCGGCCGACGGGGTGTAGTAGTCGGTGGTCTTGTAGAGGAACTCGGCGAAATCGCTCAACACCACGAAACCATGGGCAAAACCTTCCGGCACCCAGAGTTGGCGATGGTTGTCGGCGGACAGGCGCACCGCGACCCATTTGCCGAAATGCGGCGAGCTGCGGCGAATATCCACCGCCACGTCCAACACTTCACCGGCGGTGACGCGGACCAGTTTGCCCTGAGTGTTCTCCAACTGGTAATGCAAGCCGCGCAGAACGCCTTTTTGCGAGCGGGAATGGTTGTCCTGAACGAACTGGGTGTTCAGGCCGGTTGCCTCTTCGAAAGCCTTGGCGTTGAAGCTCTCATAGAAGAAACCGCGCTCGTCACCAAATACCTTGGGTTCGATGATCAGAACACCGGGCAGGTCGGTGGTGACTACATTCATAGCGTTTCTCCAGCAATAGGCGTGATGGCCGACATTCTTACGCAAAGTGGTGGTTGGTGCGAGTGGTGTGGTGGTTCAGGCGATAAAATTCGTTTAGTCGCTGTGTTCCATCAGTAAAAAACTGGTGATCTCTGTTAATCGACCTCACCGAAATACCACTGCTCGGCCTCATAGGGTTGCCCGTCACAATCTTCAGCGGTATAGCGCAATCCTCTTTCCTTCATCCCGTCTGGAAGGACGAGACCCCATTCTGTTGCGAGGCTTTTGTCCGTTCGGCAGTGCTCACTGTCAATTGCCGGGATATGTCCTCGGTGGTAGTCCAGATTGGTGTAAATGCAGATTTCGCTGGTGAACATGTCCGGTAGGCAAATGACCGTGACTATTCGACAGTCGATGGCATTTTCAGGCCTGGCCTGGCGTATGTGGTGCGCTGCATTGATCATTTGTTGGGCGCATTCTTTGCGTATGGCAGTGGTCGCTTGTTTACCCTCTACCAGTGTCGTGAGAACCGGGATTTTCCAATTGCTGTATTTCTGTTCGAGAGTCAGATCGTCCGGAAAATAGCCCTCGAAGCGAGAGGACCAGGTTGCAAGCGCTTTCAATCGACGTGGGATGTTGCGGACTTTTTTGTTGGAGAGTGCAAGGCGGCGCATCGTCATGGTGTCGACTTTATCCTGGTTGGTTGATGGATCCCTTGAGGCTATAGGTTGGAATCAGGAACAGTGAAAGGCAATCCGAGATTGCTGTAGGAAAGTTCATCTGAGCAATCGCTATCTGAAAACCATCCCCAACGCCGACCCCCTGACCGGTATAAGAGGGTTGCGTATCGCCCCAAGCAGTGGCGATATAAGCGCCTAATAACATTTCAGGGGTCGTTGTATGCCGCTCGTCACGTTGATTCATCGCGTCAGTCTGCCCAGCCCGAAGGTATCTGCGGCGCAAGCGCTTGAGCTGTTGAAAGAGCATTACGAGCTGAGCGGGCGGTTGCAGGCTCTTGGTAGCCAGCAGGATCTCAACTATCGGGTCGACAGTGATCAGGGGCGTTTCGTCCTGAAAATCTGCCGCGGCGATTACTCGGTCCTGGAGCTGCAAGCCCAGCACGCAGGGCTCAAGCATCTGGCTGAACATTCCGGCGTGCCGGTGCCTGGAGTGATTGCTGCCAAAAACGGCGCAGACCTGCTCTCCCTTGAGGTTGGGGGGCAGGCGGTGCACGTGCGCCTGCTTGATTACATCGACGGCCAGTCCCTGACGCACCTTGATCATCTAAGCCATTCAGTGGTTGCCGGTTTCGGTCGACTCTGCGGCGAAATGGATCTGGCGCTGGCCGAGTTCGATCATCCGGGTCTTGAGCGCACCCTTCAATGGGACGCCCGCCACGCCAACGCGTTGATCGCGCATTTGCTGCCGGTGATCAAGGATGACCAGCAACGAACGTTGATTGCTGAAGCGGCCGAACAGGCCGAGCGCCATTTGCGGCCGCTGGTGGATAAGCTGCCGGTACAAGCGATTCACATGGACATCACCGACGACAACGTGGTCTGGCAGCGGGATTCGCAGCGCCAATGGCAGTTGCAGGGCGTCATTGATTTCGGCGATCTGGTCCGTACCTGGAGGATCACCGACCTGTCGGTGACTTGCGCCGCGCTGCTGCACCATGCCGATGGCGATCCGTTCTACATTTTGCCGGCGGTTCGGGCTTATCACGCGGTCAACCCGTTGCAGCATGAAGAGTTGCTGGCGCTCTGGCCGCTGATTGTTGCGCGCTCGGTGGTGCTGGTGCTGAGTGGCGAACAGCAGGTCAGCATCGATCCGGACAACGAATACAGTGGCGGCAACCTGACCCACGAGTGGGAAATTTTCCGCGTGGCCACATCGGTACCACTGGAGTTGATGGAGGCGGCGATTCTTACCGCGGTTGGTCAAAGCCTGCCGAGTATTGGCAGTGAAGGTTTCGCGCCATTGTTGCCGAGTCTGGTGGGGCGTGAATTTGCGTTGATCGATCTGGGCGTGCTCAGTCCGCATTTCGAGGCGGGTAACTGGGAACAGCAAGGGATCGATCTGCGTTTGTTGACAGAAGCCGCCGAGGCTCACGGTCTGGCGGCCAGTCGATATGGCCAGTATCGTCTGTCCCGCACTCGGCCGGACAGCGCCAGCGAACCGGATACTTTTCCGTTGCACGTTGCATTGCGAGTGCCGGACGGCACGGCGGTCGAAGCGCCGTTTGCCGGCGTTATCCATATCGAAGGGGAGAACCTGCTGCAACTGGACGGCCCAGAACTCAGCGTCCGGTTGTGGGGTGTGGCCCCGTCGGTGCGCAGTGGCGCGGCGCTGGTCAAAGGCCAGGTGCTGGGTTCGGTCAGCGGGCCATTGATCGTGCAGTTGTGTCGAAGTGCTCAGCTCGACGCGCCGTTGTTTTGCACGCCTTCGCGCGCGGCAGCCTGGCAGGCGTTGTGTCCTTCACCTGCCGCGCTGCTGGGCCTGGCCTGTGATGCGGAAGAAGAACTCGACCCGCAGACATTGCTGGCCCGCCGTGACGCGAGTTTCGCTCGTTCCCAGAAACACTATTACGTCGACCCGCCGCGTATCGAGCGTGGCTGGCGCAATCACCTGATCGATATGCAGGGTCGTTCCTACCTCGACATGCTCAACAATGTCGCGGTGCTCGGTCATGGGCATCCGCGCATGGCCGCCGTCGCCAGCCGGCAGTGGTCGTTGCTCAACACCAACTCGCGTTTTCACTATGCGGCGATTGCCGAGTTTTCCGAGCGCTTGCTGAAACTGGCACCGGACAACATGGACCGTGTATTTCTGGTCAACAGCGGCACCGAGGCCAATGACCTGGCGATTCGTCTGGCCTGGGCCTACAGCGGCGGTCGCGACATGCTCAGCGTGCTGGAGGCGTATCACGGTTGGTCGGTGGCGGCGGATGCGGTCTCGACCTCGATTGCCGACAACCCCAAGGCCTTGAGCAGCCGTCCGGACTGGGTGCATCCGGTGACTGCGCCGAACACCTATCGCGGTGAATTTCGTGGTGTCGACAGCGCACCGGACTACGTGCGCAGCGTCGAACACAATCTGGCGAAAATCGCCGAGCAAAAGCGCCAATTGGCCGGTTTCATCTGCGAGCCGGTATACGGCAATGCCGGCGGTATATCGCTGCCGCCGGGCTATTTGAAGCAGGTCTATGCGCTGGTCCGCGCTCAGGGCGGGGTGTGCATCGCCGATGAGGTGCAGGTCGGTTACGGCCGCATGGGCAAATTCTTCTGGGGCTTCGAGGAGCAGGGCGTGGTGCCGGACATCATCACCATGGCCAAAGGCATGGGTAACGGCCAGCCGTTGGGCGCGGTCATTACCCGTCGGGAAATTGCTGAAGCGCTGGAGGCCGAGGGTTACTTCTTCTCGTCGGCCGGTGGCAGCCCGGTCAGTTGCCGGATCGGCATGGCAGTGCTGGATGTGATGGAAGAAGAAAAACTCTGGGAAAACGCCCAGGTCGTGGGCGGGTATTTCAAGGAACGTCTTGAAGCCTTGATCGAGCGGCATCCGTTGGTGGGGGCGGTGCATGGTTCCGGCTTCTATCTGGGCGTGGAGTTGATCCGCAATCGCGAAACCCTCGAGCCCGCGACTGAAGAAACCACGGCGTTGTGCGATCGCCTTCGTGAGTTGGGGATCTTCATGCAGCCGACGGGCGATTACCTGAACATTCTCAAGATCAAACCGCCGATGGTTACGTCGCGTCAGAGCGTGGATTTCTTTGTCGACATGCTGTCGAAGGTGTTGAACGAAGGGTTGTAAGACTTGATATCGCCTTCGCGGGCAAGCCTCGCTCCTACGGGTGTATGTCGTTCACGGAATACGCACGACACGGACCTGTAGAAGCGAGGCTTGCCCGTCATAAAGACATACATGAATATCGATTATTATCGGATTTAAGTGAGTAATTTTCGATAGAAGGAATATTTATAGCTTTAAAAGCCGATTTTTATCGGTTATAAAGTCGCCACTGCCCACGGTGTGGACGAGCCACGCCCGGTGCTGCCTCTTTCTGTCATCGGTCGATGCCACCCTCGACCCTCAAGCACTTGCCCAGGAGATGATTCATGAGCCGTATCGTTACCGTCGCCGCTACCCAGATGGCCTGTTCCTGGGACCTTGAAGCCAACATTGAGACCGCTGAGAAGCTGGTCCGTGAGGCTGCGGCGAAAGGCGCGCAAATCATCCTGATCCAGGAGCTGTTCGAGGCGCCGTACTTCTGCCAGAAGCCAAACCCGGACTACCTGCAACTGGCAACGACGGTCGAAGACAACGTCGCCATCAAGCATTTCCAGAAAGTCGCCAAAGAACTGCAGGTTGTTCTGCCGATCAGCTTCTACGAACTGGCCGGCCGCGCACGTTTCAACAGCATCGCGATCATCGATGCCGATGGCAGCAACCTCGGGATTTATCGTAAAAGTCACATCCCGGATGGCCCTGGCTACCACGAGAAGTATTACTTCAATCCGGGGGATACCGGTTTCAAAGTCTGGAACACCCGTTACGCAAAAATCGGCGTGGGCATCTGCTGGGACCAGTGGTTCCCTGAGTGCGCCCGCAGCATGGCGCTGCAAGGCGCGGAGATCCTTTTCTACCCGACCGCCATCGGCAGCGAGCCACACGACAAGACCATTTCGTCCCGCGACCACTGGCAGCGCGTGCAACAAGGCCATGCCGGCGCCAACCTGATGCCGCTGATCGCCAGCAACCGCATAGGCAACGAAGAGCAGGACGGCTACGACATTACCTTCTACGGCTCATCGTTCATTGCCAACCAGTTTGGCGAGAAAGTCCAAGAGCTGAACGAAACAGAAGAAGGCATTCTGGTTCACAGTTTCGACCTCGATGAGCTGGAGCACATTCGCAGCGCATGGGGCTCGTTCCGTGACCGTCGCCCGAACCTGTACGGCGCGATCAAAACCCTCGACGGTTCCCTGGAGTCCTGAACCATGACCACTTTGAACAGCACCCCTCGCGCCGACGGCTTTTACATGCCAGCCGAATGGGCACCACAGACCCAAACCTGGATGGTCTGGCCCGAGCGCCCGGATAACTGGCGCCTGGGTGGCAAACCGGCGCAAGCGGCGCACGTTGCGGTGGCCAAAGCCATCGCGCGTTTCGAGCCAGTGACCGTGGCGGTATCCGCTGGCCAGTATGAAAATGCCCGTGCCCGTCTCGACGTGCCGAATATTCGTGTAGTGGAAATGTCCAGCGATGACGCCTGGGTCCGGGATACCGGCCCGACGTTCGTCATCAACAACCGCGGCGAAGTCCGTGGTGTAGATTGGGATTTCAATGCCTGGGGCGGTTTCGACGGAGGTCTGTATTCGCCGTGGAACCGTGACTCGCAGGTGGCAGGCAAAATCCTCGAAATCGAGCGCAGCCCGCGCTATCGCACTGAAGGTTTTGTGCTCGAAGGCGGCTCGATCCATGTCGACGGCGAAGGCACCCTGATCACCACTGAGGAATGCCTGCTCAACCGCAATCGCAACCCACACATGGACCGTGCGCAAATCGAAGCGGTGCTCAGCGCAAACCTGGCTGTGGATAAAATCATTTGGCTGCCGGACGGTTTGTTCAACGACGAAACCGACGGCCATGTGGATAACTTCTGCTGCTACGTGCGCCCGGGCGAAGTACTGCTGGCCTGGACTGACAACCCGCAGGATCCGAACTACCCGCGCTGCCAGGCGGCAATGAACGTGTTGCAAAACAGCACCGACGCCAAGGGTCGCCCATTCACAGTGCACAAGATGCCGATTCCGGGGCCGCTTTACGCGACCGAAGAAGAGTGCGCAGGTGTCGATCCGGTGGATGGCTCTCAGGAACGCAATCCGACCGTTCGTCTGGCTGGTTCGTATGTGAACTTTCTGATCGTCAACGGCGGCATCATTGCACCGAGCTTCGATGACCCGCTGGATGGCCCGGCCAAAGAGATATTGCAGAGCTTGTTCCCGCAACACGAAGTGGTCATGGTGCCGGGCCGCGAACTGTTACTGGGGGGCGGTAATATCCACTGCCTTACCCAACAACAGCCCGCGCCGCACAAGGAGTGAGTGAGGTCGTAACAGCTTGAGTTGATTGAAGAATTGATTTAGCAGCGATTTAGTCTCGTCGTTTCATAGAAAGCCCGCAGCCCGTCAGGACTGCGGGCTTTTTTGTATCCACTTGTCGACACTTAGAAAACATTGGCACAGCTCTTGTATCTACGATGGTGCAACACGGGGAGGGAGAGAACTTCGATGTTCTGTCATAAACCTTGGATAAGTTAGCCGCTCACAAACCAGGAGAGAGCGCTGAGATGAACGCCGAAATGAATGTCGTGAGCGAGCGGGCACTGCATCCCCTGGCAGTTAACAGCGAATCGCTACAGGTCCTGGCGCAATGGTTGAAGTCCAATGGAACGCGTCAGATCAGGGAACCTGATCCGCGCCGGATGATGATCGAGCGCTACCCCGCTGGTTTATTCAGCGAGGCGGAACTGGAAGCACTGTGGGATGTGATGGAAGGATAAGAAGAAAAACAACGGATTGATAAAAGCGCTGCCGGGGAGGCGGCGCTTTTTTTTTGGGCGAAGGTCTTTATGGTTGATCGTTCCCACGCTCTGCGTGGGAATGCCTCACCGGACGCTCCGCGTCCATAGGGGACGCAGAGCGTCCCTGGCTGCATTCCCACGCAGAGCGTGGGAATGATCAACCGGTGGTAGCTTTAGAAGCTGTAAGTTCCGGTCACGACCAGGCTCCGCGGTGCGCCCGGTTGAATCTGCGCCGCACTGGTGGCCGAGGAGTAATACTCGCGATCGGTGATGTTGTTCAGTGCCGCTCGCAAATCCCAATCCTTCTGCCGGAACCCGGCCAATGCATCCCAACGGCCATAACCCGGCAGCACGGTGGTGTTGAGGTTGTCGGCGTAACGCTGACCCACCAGGGTCAAACCGGTTTCGGCGTACCAGCCCATTTCCGGTTTCCAGGTCAAGAACAGGCTGCCGTTGTGCTTGGCCACGTTGCTGATGCGTTTGCCTTCGAAGCCATTGTTGTCTTTCTCCACAGTTGCGTCCTGCACACCCACGCCGCCGCGCATGTACCAGTTACCAGCGATCTTGCCAGTGCCGGTCAGCTCGATTCCGCGGGAACGTTGCACGCCGGTGAGCAAGGTCACGGTCGGATCGTTCGGGTCGCTGGTGCGACGGTTGTAGAGTTCCAGTTCGTAGATCGCCAGCGTAGTGCTCAGGCGATCGTCGAGCCAGTCGCTCTTCAGGCCGATTTCTTTCTGCTTGGTCAGCTCGGGGCTCAGGTCGTTGCTGTTGCCGGCCGCGCCTGGGGTGATGCCGATCAAGCCGCCACCGACCGGGGAAAAGGTCTTGGTCCAGGACGCGTAGAAGGAGTGATTCTGCAGCGGCGTCCAGACCACGCCTACCCGCGGGCTGGTGCTGTGGCTGTCACGATCTTCGGAAATGCCCCGCAGCTTGTTGGTCGATTCGATATCAAAGGTGTCATAGCGCAAACCGGCGAGCAGTTGCCATTGATCATTCAGGCGCAGTTGATCTTGCACGTACACCGCACGGCTTTCGACTTCGGTGTGGGTGCTGCTCGACACCTGCATGCGTCCGGTATGGCGCAAGTCGCGATTCGGGTTGTACAGATCCAGCGCCGGTACCGGCGAACTACCGCGCCCGGAGGTTGCTGCGTTATACAACGTCGGATCGCGACGCTGGCTGCCGATCTCGATGCCGGTCAGCAGGCGATGCTCCAGGCCGAATGTGTCGAAGCCGCCTTCCAGTTCGACGTTGTTATAGACGTTGCGGGTGGTCAGATGCTGCTGCCAGTGCTGACGGGTGACCTTGTTGGTCGCCGGGGTGTAACCGGTCAGGTAGGTGTTGTCGAAATCGCTGTTGAGCTTGAACACACCCAAGGTATGACGCAGCTGCCAGTTGTCGCTGAGTTCATAGCTGAGTTTCGAGCGTAGGGATTGTGACTTGTCGTCGATGAAATCGTGCTCGCTGCCGTAGGTTGTGTCCCGTCCTACGTCCGCCGGGCGCCCGTTGACCCCGGGAATGCCGCGATCCGGCGTACGGTTGTAGCGGCTGTATTCGTACTGCACCAGCCAATTGAGGTCGGGCGTCAATTGCCAGCTCATGGACGGCGCGAACAGTTGGCGATTGCCACTGACGCCATCGCGAAAGCTGTTCTGGTCCATGTTGCCCATGTTCAGGCGCAGGCTGATGTTCTCGCTCGGGTCGGTGCTGAGGTCGGCATACAGGCTGCGCAGATCGTCGCTGCCGCCTTGGGCTTCAAGGGTCGAACGGCGGCCGAACTCCGGCAGCTTGCTGACCCGGTTGACGATCCCGCCCTGGCTGCCACGACCATACAACACAGCGGCGGGGCCTTTAAGGACTTCGATGCGTTCGATGTTGTGCAAGTCGCGCACGTACTGACTGTCGTCACGGATGCCATCGAGGTAGAAGTCGTTGCTGGCGTCGAAACCACGGATGCGCAGGCTGTCGAAGCGGGTATCGGCGCCACTGCTGACGTTGGGAGTGCCGCTGAGTGCCGTGCCCAGATCGTTGGTGCCGTAATCTACGACGTTCGCTGTTTTTACCGAGTCGATGGCCTGCGGCACGTAACGCACCGGTGTAGCCGTGCGAGTGGCAGTGCTGGTTTCCTTTATGCGCGGATCGTCAGCTTGTGCTTCGGCGCTGATCGAGGTCTCGGGTAAAACGGTTGTGGCGGCGCAGGTAAAACCCGCAGACAGGAAAGCAGAAAGCCCAAGGGTGACGGGCGTAAGGCGGAAGGGGGCAGGCATCTGAAGCGCATCCGGAAGGGTAGAGAAAATCGAGGGCGCGAATGGTAATGCTTGTTATTTACTTCCGTTAATTATTCTTGAACGGTTCCTGCGTTTGATTGTTTCAAGTTGTGTCGTGATTGGTACAAAAGTACTAGAGGGTTATTCGACCGATTCATGAAACAGACTGGAAGCCATTCCAGCGTTTTTCCGAAACTGTCTGGGGATTAATCTGCCGGCATTGAGTTTTCCTAGTTTGTTGCCGGAGTCTTCCCATGATCTTTCACTACATTTACGACCCTTTGTGCGGCTGGTGTTACGGCGCCAAAGCACTGGTCCAGGCTGCCAAAGCCGTGTTGCCGGTGATCGCCCACGGTGGCGGCATGATGACTGGCGCCAACCGCCAGACCGTTTCGCCACAACTGCGCAATTACGTCATGCCCCATGACCGACGCATAGCCGAGTACACCGGCCAGCCGTTTGGCGAGGCGTATTTTGAGGGGCTGCTGCGCGATGAGACGGCGGTTTTCGATTCCGCGCCGCCGATTGCCGCCGTGCTGGCAGCCGAGCAGATCGCAGAACGCGGTCTTGAATTGCTGGGGCGTCTGCAGACGGCTCATTACGTGGAAGGTCGACGCATTGCTGATAACACCGTGCTGCTGGAACTCGCCACACAAATAGGTCTTGAGCCCGAAGCCTTCCAACAGGCGTTTAATGAAGCTGACACTGATCGCCATATCAAAGACAGCCGCGCACTCTTGGCCAAGGTCGGCGGTCAGGGTTTCCCGACCTTCGTGCTGGAACACGATGGCCAGTTCACCTTGGTCGACATCGGCCCTTGGCTCGGCAAGCCGCAAGCCTTCGCCCAATGGTTGAGCCAGTCACTTGCGGCAAAAGAGTCTTCATACGCGTTCCAAGCCTGTGGCCTCGACGGCTGCGCCCATTGAATTCACCTGGAGTCACCATGGATAACCTGAGCCTGATCAAAAGCACCTACGAAGGCGCCAACGCCCAGGAGAACGCTCGCAACACCGCCGCGGCGCTGGCCGATGACGCTCGCTGGACTGAAGCCGCTGGTTTTCCGTACGCAGGGACTTATGTCGGTTTCGACGCTATCGTCGAAAACGTCTTCAAGCGCCTGGCCACCGAGTGGGAAGATTTTCAGTTCAAGGTTGAGAACTATGTCGCACAGGGCGACAAGGTGTTTGCCTACGGCAATTACAGAGCAATTTACAAAGCCACCGGCCGCCCGATGAATGCTCGGGTCGCTCACTTGTGGACCTTGGCCGACGGCAAGGTCACGCATTTCGAACAATTCGTCGACAGCCACACCGTGCAATTGGCTATCGCTGACAAGTGATTTCTTAGACGATTTTCGCCTATTTACAGACGATTCCTGAAATTGACACCTTATTAAGGGCGCAGATAGGATGCGCCCAACGCCTGTGGCTAACCGCCATGACTCACAAAACAAATAAAAGGCCCGCCGCGAATTTTCGTGGGCGGGCCTTTTTGTTTTGGGGTGAAAAAAGAGCGCGATAGCGCCGTTTCAGTGGTTCGACACAGCGCGTATCAACCCGTAATAAGGAAAATAACATGTTGAACAAGCGAATCAGCCTGATCGCACTGGGGATGTTGAGTGCCACTCAGGCCATGGCTAACGACCAGGCCGAGTCCAAGGGTTTTGTTGAAGACAGCAGCCTCAAAGTGCTGCTGCGCAATGCCTATATCAATCGTGACTATAAAGACGGCAACCCGGACAAAGCGGAATGGGGCCAAGCGGCCATCGGTACTTTCTCGTCCGGCTTCACCCAAGGCACCGTCGGTGTCGGTGTGGATGCCTTCGGTCTGTACGCGCTGCGTCTGGATGGCGGCAAGGGCCGCAGCGGCGCCGGTGGTATCGACTTCTTCAAACAGGGCGATAGCGGCAACGCGGCTGACGACCTGTCGAAGGGTGGCGCGGCAGTCAAGTTCCGTCTCTCCAGCACCACGCTGACCTACGGCGACCAGATGCCGGCCTTGCCGGTGCTTAACTACGACAACTCGCGCCTGCTGCCGGAAAGCTACACCGGCACCCTGATCACCTCCAAGGAGATCAAAGGCCTGGAGCTGAACGCCGGTCGCTTCACCGCCGAATCGCGCAAAAGTGCTGAAGGCCGTGACAGCGGTGGCTTGAAGTCGATCAACGTGTTGGGTGGTAGCTACCAGTTCACCGAACAGTTCAAGGCCGCGTTGTACGCGTCCGACGTCGAAGACGTGCTGAAGAAGCAATACGTGAACGCCAACTACGTGTTCCCGATCGACAAGGATCAGTCCCTGACCCTGGACTTCAACGGCTACCGCACCAAGCTGGACGATTCCTACGTCCGCGAAAGCGGTGCTACCGGCGACGACAACAAGATCTGGAGCCTGGCAGCGACCTTCGCCACCGGCCCACACTCGTTCACTCTCGCTCACCAACGCAGCACCGGCGACAGCAACCTGGGCTACGCATACGGCGGCTATCAGAAGGATCAAGGTCGCGTCGGCGACGGCGGTAACACCATCTACCTGGCGAACTCTTACTGGTCCGACTTCAACGCCGAAGACGAACGCAGCTGGCAGTTGGGCTACGGTCTTGACTTCCGCGCTTTCGGCATTCCTGGCCTGAGCTACAACTTTGCCTACGTGCGCGGTGACAACATCACCACCTCCACCAGCGAAGGCGGCACCGAGCGCGAAATCTTCAACCAGTTCAAGTACGTCGTGCAAAGTGGCCCGGCCAAAGACCTGAGCGTTAAGGTACGCAGCTCGATCCTGCGCGTGTCGCAGAAATCCAGCGAGTACAACGTCAGCGGCAACGAACTGCGCGTATTCGTGGATTACCCGATCAACATCTTCTGATGATCGGCTGAGTTTATCCAGACTCGATAAAAACCCCGACTGGTTCGGGGTTTTTTTTTGTCTCATGACCGTAGGGAAATACCAAAAATGTGTGTTTTCGATCGTAAAAAGTCGAATTAAAGCAACTTCATACCGCGTTTCAATCAACGCTTGATATGCCTGAAATTCTTTCTCATGGGCCGCAAATCCCGCACCTACTAGATTAAGCCGCTAAATGCAGTGGAGACCTAGTAATGATCGTTTTGAACAGAGAAGTTGGCGAATCGCTACGGCGCGACAAATATGTCAACGTCCAGGGAGCCGACTTCAATCTCTTCGGTCATTTTTCCGACTTCGTCAGATTGACCAAAAGTTGGGAAAGCATGGAGCCGGACAGTTATTACGGCCAAGCCGATGCGGGCATGCGTTTCCGTCGTTACAGCGACTTCGAATACAACCCGGTCACCCGAGACTTGACGCAGCTGGAACACCGCGCCTACGTGCAATCGAAGGCCAACAACAGCTATGTCGGCGGACTGGAGCGGCACTTCCAGGACTTCTCCAATGAAGTCATCAATTCGCCGGTGATGCGCAGCCTCATCGATGCGGATTTCGAGGTGTACAAAAACGTATTGCCGCCGGAGTTGCACGACGAAATCTGGCAATGCCAGATCCATCAGATCCGCATCGAGATCAAGCCGGGCAAGCAACTGGAAATTACCCCGGAAGGTATTCACTGCGACGGTTATCCGTTCAGCGGTGTGCATTTCTGGGGCCGCAACAACGTGGATGGGGCGGAGAGCCGTTTATATTCGGCCCAAGAGGAACAATTGGCGGCGACGACCTATCTGGAAATCCTCGACACTACCTACTTCCTCGATCGCGACATGCGTCACTACGTGACCCCGGCACGCAACACCCACGCTCACGAAATGGCCTATCGGCAGATTCTGGCCATTTCCTTCTCGCGGCCCGGGACCGCTTTCGACATTGTTCGCTGAACAGCTAGATCCCATGATGCACATCGCCGAGTGCGCTGCACCGGTGATGTTGCAGCGCGCGACGGCCAAGGATGCCCAACGCCTGGAGCGCTTCTTTCGCCAGTTCGAAGAAGTGTCGTTCTGTGAATGGCAGGACGCCAAATGCCTGCGCGGTGTGTTGGTGCAAAAAACCACCGCTGCGTTCCTCGCGCTCGATATCCGTGGCGAAGTGGTCGGTGCGGTGTTGGGCGGCATGCTCGGCAGCCGTGGCACCATCAATCACCTGGCGGTGAGCCCGGTGTATCGCAGCCAGGGCGTCGGTCAGCGCCTGGTGGAAGCGGCGTCGGCAGACATGAAACGAGTCGGTGTGCTGCGGATGTTCCTGTTCGTCGACGATGCTAACCTTGCCGGCAAACGTTTTTGGAGTGCCCAGGGCTTTTGCGAGCCGCGCGGCGAAACGACCTTTGAGAGGGACTTATGAATGAGACGTCCAGCAGCCAGCCGCTGATGGTCGAGCCCCAGCCCTCGCGCACGTTCGCTGAAGCCAGCCCGGTGATTGCGGGCTACTTCACGGTGTCGTTTGTGTTCGGTTTGATGGCCGTCAATGCCGGGTTGCCCGTGTGGCTGCCGGTCGCGATGTGCCTGTTTGTCTACGCCGGTGCCTCGCAGTTCGCCGCCCTGGCGCTGATTTCCAGCGGCGCGTCGCTGACCACCATCATCCTCACCACGTTTCTGATCAATGCACGGCACATGCTGATGTCGGTCTACATGGCCAAGGCCTTGCAGGCCATGGGGCTCAGTCGTCTCGAGCGCTGGTGTTATGCCGGCGGGCTGACCGATGAATCGTTTGCCTTCCACAGCGTCAAGCTGGGCAAGGGCACGCCGGTCAATGTGCGATACCTGATCGGCTTCAATCTGTATTGCCACACGTCGTGGGTGCTGGGCGGTTTGCTGGGCGCAATCTGCGCGCAGTACGCGGCGCACCTGATCAAGTACCAGCTCGACTATGCACTGACCGCGATGATGCTCTACGTCCTGGTATCGCTGTGCAACACCCGCAACAAACTGATCGCCGCACTGGCCGCGGTCGTCTGCATGGGTGTCCTGAGCCTGATCGGCAATTCACCCTTTAACGTGTTCATTGCCACATTCGTGGGCTGCGGGGTGGGTGTATGCCTGACCAAACGTTCCTGATCCTGGTCGTCGCACTGATGATGGCCGTGACTTTCCTGCCGCGTGCGTTGCCGCTGCAGGTGAGCACCGATCATTGGCCACCCCTGGTCGCCCGGGCGCTGGAATACCTGCCGGTGGCGATCGTCGCTGCCATCAGCCTTACGCCGCTGTTGATCAAGGATCAGCAGGTGCAGCTCGATCGCCCGGAATTTTATGCAGCCATTCCGACGTTGTTATGTGCGTATTTCAGCAAAAACCTCTTTCTCAGCGTAGCGGTGGGAACGGCTGCGTACATCGCGCTCGGATCGTTCATGTAGCGACAGAGCGACCACGTCGTTCAAGGCCTGTCCCGACAACTCGGGATTATTGACCGCCAACCGCACTTCGAGCGAATCCTCGAAACCCGGAAAAATGGTCAGGCCGTTACGCAGGGCCGCCTCACGGGAAACCATGCCGAGGCCGTCCATTTGCGTGATCAACGAGAGGGTCAGGGTCTCGCTGCAGGAATAGATCATCCGCTTGCCTGACTCGTAATTACCAAGGCCGGCGTCGAGAAAACGCAAGAAGCTGTGGGAATACGGACAATCGTCGGCAGGACGAACCTGAAACTTATTGCCGAGCAGCATCAGCGGATCGTTTTCCTGACCGCAATGAGCACCGACCACCTGCACCTGTATATGGGGCAGGGCAATGCTGGGTAACCCCGGCTGCTGCGGGCCGATAAGTACGGCAAGGTCGAAGTCCTCGTTCTTCAACTTGCTGAGGTTTTCCATCGACTCGGCGTAGCTGAACTCCAGCTGATAATCAGGAAACACCTCAATGAGGCGTCCGATCATGCGCCGGTTGAAGTCGGCCGAGAGCGTGGTGTTAAGTGCAACCTTGAGCGTGCGCTGACTAGGCACTTTGAGCGCGGCGACCTTCTCTTCCAGTTGCCGCGTAGCGACCAACACTTTGTCCATGTAGGGCGTGAGCTCCGTGCCCTGTGTTGTCAGAGTCAACCCCTTGTTGGAGCGACGAAACAACCGAAAACCGAACTGCTCTTCGACCTTGTTCAACTGCGCGGCCAATGCCTGCACGGTCAAACAGGAACGCTCTGCCGCCGCCGACAATGAGCCGGTCTGCACGATGCGCATGAGATTGCGTAAGGTTCTGCTATCCATTTGGGTAATGCCCTCTAAAGTGGGCTGGCTATTGTTGTGTACCTGGCCGCCCCGGTGGGCGTCGGTCGCGTGCTGGCTATGATCCTGCACCTGAGCATGCTTGTCCCGAGTTTAGTAGCGAATTGATTCCGCGTCCGATGGCTGGAGGCTTACACAGGATCGGGGTTTTTGGTGGGGGGGAGGTGATCGAGGTCAAAAAATGGCCCGGATGGGGAGGTGTGGGCGTTTTTTTGGATATCAGCGAAAACCTTTTTCCAAGGCAAAAAAAAGCAGCCTGATCAGGCTGCTTTCATAAATAGGTGCTTGATATTGTGCTCCCTCAAGCAGGGGAGGAGAGGTTTACCCGAGCGCTGATTTTCAGGTCATCAACGGGGTTCCTACATCGACTATCGCCACCTGAAGGCAGTCGGTTTCGCGCTCTCGATTAAATTCTCTGCCCGGGTGAGGCGGGTGTCAACGGGTGTTTTTGACCGTGTGTCGGCGTCTTTTTCGGGCTGCGAAAAATCTCTTTTCGATGGGGAAACAGATCAATACGCTTGCGAATTAAAATTTCATATCTATTCGTATCTGTATTAGTCTGAATTCAAGACATCGCACATCCAAGGAGGGCTACCCATGCCTGCCTCAACCACCGCCCTCAGCCCACAGCAACAACTCGAGACTCCCGAAGCCGGTCGAGTCGCGCTGAAGTTCTTTTTCAACCTCATGGAACGCTGGGGCTGCACCGCCGAGCAGCAACGCACCCTTTTGGGCAAAGTCGGTAATACAACGTTTTACAAGTACAAACACCTGCCACCGAACGTGCGCCTGCCCCACGACACCCTGGAACGCATCTCGTATTTGATGGGCATCCACAAAGCGCTGAGCATCATCTTCAGCAACAGCCGCGAGCGCGCCTACACCTGGGTCAGCAGCCCGAACACCGCCGCGCCGTTCAATGGCCAGTCGGCGCTGTCCTACATGCTGGCCGGCCGCGTAGTCGACATCGCTGACGTGCGCCGCTACCTCGATGGAGTGCGCGGTTGATGGCGCCGGAGCTGGCCGACCCGCAATGGCCGCAGGCCTATCGGATCGTCAACAGCTGCTTCCCGCCGATCTCGTTGTTCGAAGACGTACTCGATCCCGAAGACCTGCCCACCGCCTACGCGCTGGAAGCCCTGACCAACGATCGGTTGATGGAAGAAGCCGGCGTGCTCTCCCGCGTGCGCCCCGAAGACCACATCTCCGGCCCCGGCTCCACACCCGTTATGGCCGCCTTTACCCATATTGGCAAAACCAGCCGCTTCACCGACGGCACCTTCGGCGTCTACTACGCCGCCAGCAGCCAGACTGCCGCCATCGCCGAGACGAGTTATCACCAGGAACGCTTCCTCGCTGCGACCAACGAACCCGACCTCGAGTTGACCATGCGCACCTACGTCAACCAGGTCGTCAAACCCCTGCATGACATCCGCCAAGACTACCCCCACCTCCACGATCCGGACCCCAACGCCTACGGCCCTTCCCAGGCCTTTGCCCGCCAACTGCGCGAAACATTGTCATGGGGTTTGCTCTACAACAGCGTTCGTTTGCCGGGTCACGAATGTGTTGCCGCGTTTCGGCCGCCGGCCGTTTCTATTCCGAAGCAAGGGAAGCACATTCGTTATGTGTGGAGTGCGAGCAGTCGCAAGATTTCGTTTGTGTTTGAGGTCAGCGAGATGTGAATGAAGCCAACGAAACGCAAAAAAACATCGACGTAGTCATTACACCACGTAACGAATGATGTTCCCGCTCCCACCTTTATCCCCCTAAACCAACCCCCTACATTGATCTCCACACCACCTCCCCATCCTCTCGAAGGGAAGGTCACTGGAGATTCCTCATGCCTTTCGTAAGCGTACGCATCACCCGCGATGGTGTTACCTCAGAGCAAAAAGCTCAGGTGATCGCCGAAATCACGGAAACACTGGAACGTGTCCTCAACAAGCGCCCGGACCTGACCCACATCGTGATCGAAGAAGTCGACACCGATAACTGGGGCTATGCCGGGATGACCACCACTCAGTATCGAAAACAACAGGCTGAGGCGCAGGGGCAGTCATGACTGCGTCCGTCACCATCGATTTCATTTCCGATGGCGCAGGCCCTCGCCGAAGCCTGATTGATCATTTTTTTCAAACCATCACTATGAGTAGAGGTTCATCATGAGCAATTCGAAAAAAGTCATCGTTATTACTGGCGCCTCCCAAGGTCTTGGCGCTGGCATGGTCAAGGCCTTCCGTGATCTCGATTACTGGGTAGTCGCCACTTCGCGTTCGATCCAGCCATCCACCGATCCAGACATCCACACCGTTGCCGGCGATATCGGCGACCCGGCGATCGCCCAGCGAGTCATCCGTGAAACGATCGAACGCTTCGGCCGTATCGACACCCTGGTCAACAACGCCGGGATCTTCGTCGCCAAGCCGTTCACTGCCTACACCCAGGAAGACTACGCCGCAGTGCTGTCGGTGAACCTGAATGGCTTCTTCTACATCACCCAACTCGCGATCACCGAGATGGAAAAACAAGGCAGCGGCCACGTCGTCAACATCACCACCAGCCTGACGGACCACGCCATCGACGGTGTGCCGTCGGTACTGGCGTCGTTGACCAAGGGTGGTCTGAACGCGGCGACCAAATCCCTGGCCATTGAGTACGCCAAACGCGGGATTCGGGTGAACGCGGTTTCCCCGGGCATCATCAAAACGCCGATGCATGGTGAGGAAACTCACGAAGCACTGGGGAATTTGCACCCGGTTGGACGCATGGGGGAGACCAGCGATATTGCCCAGGCTGTTGTTTATCTGGACAGCGCCAACTTTGTCACCGGCGAGATCTTGCATGTCGATGGTGGGCAGAGTGCAGGGCACTAAGAGCTGTTCAGGAGTAGGGCGCTGTTCACAGCAGTGACGACGACCAGCGCTCTCATCCTTGAATCATTAACCTCCGAACGGCGCTACCTTGATCTGTTCACCTTTCTTCGCGCATGAGGGCGGATTGGTCATACCTAGCGTCAACAGGTTGCCGCCGTTAATGATGCAGTTGAATTGCTGATTATCGTTGGTTTTCAACGCGACATAAGTATTAGTACCTTCGGTACGACGGCTGACAATACTCAAGTCAGAAGGTGAATAGCCCAACGCACCGGCACTCTGAGATTTGATCTGCTCATCGGTTAGCGTGTTGGTACTGCTGGCGATGGAGTTGCAGCCGGCCAGCGTGAATAACAGCGCGCCAGCCAGGGTTATTTTATGGAGAGTCATGGGAGTGTTCCTTACTCGTTTGTGTTTCTTTCGGTCGTGTGGTGCCACGTACTTGCCGGAAATCACAACTGAGGAAAGCAGTGGCTTGTGAAGCGTAGCAGAGGGAAATCGGCTCATTGATGGCTGAGAGGTTTCCTGTGCCTACTGTTCAGGCCGGTGCTATCAGTCCCACCAAACCCCAGAAACAACAAAGCCCCCACATTTCTGTGGAGGCTTCGTTTTGTATGGTGCCGGCACCAGGAGTCGAACCCGGGACCTACTGATTACAAGTCAGTTGCTCTACCAACTGAGCTATACCGGCGTGTTAGGGCGACGATTATAGCGATTGGGTTGGTTCTGTAAACCCCTGAATTCAGACTATTTTTGCGCAGGCGTCTGGTCAGCCGCGAACCAGTACTTTCTTGAGTTTCTGCAGGGCACGCCAGGCTCGGCTATTTTGCATCGCCCGCAGTTGCGCTTCGGCGTATTCAGCGCGTTGCAGGGCGGCGGCGAGGTGGTTTTCGGCGTCGGTGACGGGGTGGCTGAAGTTGTGGCCGCGGCAGAACTGGAATTCGTCCAGATTGCACGGTGGGATGTCGAAGGCGGTTTTGAGGGCCAAGTGTTCTTCGGCCAGGTAGTAGGTGTTGATGCCGTCGAACAGGATGGAGTGGTAACCGGCGCCGGTGACGAGGGTTTCCCAGGTCTGGTCGCGTTCCCATGGGGTTTCGATGAGTATGATCCACGGCCGCCATTGGGTGAAGTCCATGCCGCGCAGGACGGTTTCTTCGTGGCCTTCGACGTCGATTTTCAGAAAGTGGATCGGGCGGTTCCGTGCGTGCTGTTCGCAGATGGAGGCCAGGGTGCGGGATTTGACGGTTTGGCTGCGCACGTCCATGCCGGCGTCTTTGTGTTGCTGCGCCAGGGCCGGGTCGAGGGTCGACAGGCCGGTGCCGGGGATGCCGTAGAAGATCAGGTCATCGGCGCTTTCGCCGGCCACGCATTGCAGGTTGGTGTCTTTTGGGCGTTGCTGGCACAGGGCATCGTAGTAGTTCGGCATGGGCTCGACGTTGATGCCGGTCCAGCCACGGTCATAAAAGGCTTTGGTGACGGAGTCCTGGGTGGGGTCGTTGGCCCCGATGTCGATGTAAAAGCCGTTTTCGACATTTTTGAGGGCGCGCCACAGGCGGATGTCTTCGAAATTCTGTGCGTAAGAAATGAACGTCACGGTCGCATCCTGTCGGTCAGGTTTTTCTTGTTCATGGCCGCACGCTCGGCGTCCTTGTATGCGTGTATAGCAAGGGGCGTAGCAAGGCGCAATTTTCCGCTACGGATGTCCGGTGTTCGGCGGTTATGTCGTTTTGATGAAATGCTTATGCACAATGGATCGGGGACGACTAACTGTTCATTACGATTTTGTAGACTCGTTCTCATTTGTCTGCAAATGCCTGTTTTACGGGTTTTTTATTGGTATGAACAAAAAATGACCAGCAGTGTTTCAGGCGTAAAACAGCGTGGATATTGGATCCACGATAATTCCATCAACAGAGTTATCCACAGGCTGTGGTTGTTTAAGAGCGTTCTGCCAGGAGGAGGAAATTGCGCGGTGTGAGTGGGGTTTCACAGAAGGTGCCGAGGCGAACGGAGTAACCCTGCTCAATGAGGAAAAGTACTCGATCAAGTACCAGCCACAGCTCCAGAGGCCGTCGGAAAAGGCCTCGCAGCAGCTCCAGGTTGCGCACTTCGGCCAGTCGCTGCCAACCGGCGGCTTCCAGCGCGGCCCAATCTGGCGCTCCAACTGTGGATAAGTCTTTGAGCGCTGCCAGATCGCGGCAATAATCGGCGAGAGGTTTGTCCAGCCAGGCACTTGGCAGAGAAGGGGTCGGCAGGTATTCGTCGACGCCGCGCAGTTGCCGTTGCAGCAAGTCGAACGCCAAGCGCCTGGCCATGGAGGTGTCGCGCTGGCGTCGGACGCGAGCGCCGGCGGTGACGGTTTCGCTCATCGGCAGCGCAAGATCATTGAGGGAAAGGTGTAGATCGGAGCGCTCGGCCGCGCAGGAAAGCGGCTGATAGGTGTCTAGACTGATCCGGTTGTAGCAGCAAGGCGCAATGGCCAGTTGTTTGCAACCGGCGGCGCTGGCGAGTTGGATCAGTCGCACATGCAGATCACCGCAGGCGTGCAGCGCGACTGGCGTGTGAGCGGCGTTCAATAAAGAGGCTGCGCCGGGCGCGAGTACATCCTGCTCGACATGCAGTGCATGCAATTGATGACGCTGGCTGAGTGCCTGGCCGCTGGCGACCAGCGCCGGATCGAATTCCAGGCAAGTCAGTTGTTGACCGGTTTGCAGTAGGCGCCGCCCCAAATGGCCCTTGCCCGAGCACCAATCCAGCCAATGCGTCGGTGCATGAGCAAACTGCAGGCGACCGGCGAACGCTTCAATCTGCTGCCATTTGCGTCCCGGCACATCCACATTCAAGCGATGGCCTGCCGCTTCAAGTGCACGAGCCGGCAATTCACCCACCGCGCTCAGTTCAGCAGACATCGCCGCCAATGAAGCAAACGGCTCCGGCGCATCGAGCAAGCAAGGTTGGTTATGACTGTTTTCCGCATCCTCCAGCGACCGCCCGCGTAGCCAAAACGCCAACTCCGGGTAGGACGCTTCCCAAGGCAGTTGCAGATGGGTAAACGGCCGAGGCTTCCACAGCGCCTGATGCTCGATCAGAAAAGCATCCAGCGCGGTGAAACGGGCGAGCAGGGCCTCGCCCGTCAGTACGCAGGAATCAACGCCCTTGGCAGGCATCGACGCGCAACCAGCGCTCCAGCAGCTTGAAGCCGCGAACCAGCACGTAAGCCATCAGCAGATAGAACATGCCCGCGGCGAAGAAAATCTCCACCGGCAGGTAGGTGCGGGCAATGATGGTTCGGGCCATGCCGGTCAGTTCCAGCAACGTCACGGTACTGGCCAGGGCGCTGGCCTTGAGCATCAGGATCACTTCGTTGCTGTACGCCGGCAGGCCGATGCGCGCGGCACGGGGCAGCATGATGTAGAACAGCGCTTTGGCCCGGGACATGCCCAGCGCCCGCGCCGCTTCGATCTCGCCCGGTGGAATCGCCTGGATCGCACCACGCAGGATCTCGGCGATGTAGGCCGCGGTGTGCAGGGTCATGGTCGCGGTGGCGCACCAGAACGGACTGCGCAGATAGGGCCACATCGAGCTGTTACGCACCGCGTCGAACTGCGCCAGGCCGTAGTAGACCAGGAACAGCTGAACCAGCAACGGCGTACCACGGAAAAAGAAGATGTAACCGTAGGGGAATGCCCGCACGTACCAGAGTCGTGACGAACGAGCGATGCCCAGCGGAATCGCCAGCAGCAACCCTGCGATCACGGCGATAGCCACCAGTTCCAGGGTCAGCGTCGCGCCCTGAGCCAGTTTCGGCAGCCACTTGATGATGACTTCCCAGTTCATTGGGTGCTCCTCGCGAAGCCGCGAGCGGCGCGTCGTTCCATAAAGTGCATGCCGGTCATGGCCAGAATGGTCAGGCCCAGATACATGAAGGCGGCCACCATATAGAAGGTGAACGGTTGCTTGGATATGGTCACGCCGATTTGCGCGTGACGCATGATTTCTTCCAGGCCGATGACGGATACCAGCGCAGTGTCTTTCATCAGAATCATGAACAGGTTGCCCAGGCCCGGCAGGGCGATGCGCCACATCTGCGGCATGATCAGCCGGGTGAAGATGCGAAATTTCGACAGGCCCAGGGCCACGCCGGCTTCACGGTGACCTTTGGGGATCGCCAGAATCGCGCCGCGAAACACTTCCGTGGCGTAGGCGCCGAAGCATAGCCCCAGCGCAATCACGCCGGCAGCGAAGGCGTTGAGTTCGAGGTCGGGGTTGCCGAAGAACTCGCCCAGTGCGCGCATCAGGTTGACCGTGCCGAAGTAGATCAACAGCACCCAGAGCAATTCCGGGATGCCGCGCACCAGCGTCGAATAAGTACCGCCAAGCCATTGCAGCGGCTTGTATGGGGAAGTCTTGGCCAAGGCGCCGAGCAGACCGAGCACCAGCCCCAGGCACAAGGCCGAGAGTGCCAGTTTCACAGTCATCAGCGCACCAGCGGCGAGCGCCGGGCCGAATCCGTAGAGGTCGATAATCATGGATTTCTTTTCAAATCGCGGCAGGCAATGCGAAGGACCGGCACCGTCAGAGAACGGCGCCGGTCAGGCAGGTCAGAATCAATAGATGCTGAACGGGAAGTACTTGTCGTTGATCTTCTTGTAAGTGCCGTCTTCGACGATTTCTTTCAGGGCAAGGTTCAGCCTGGCGCGCAGGGGGTCGTCTTTACGCACGGCGATACCGATCTTGTCGCTTTCTTCCACCGGGTCGCCCTTGAATTCATACGAGCGACCGGCGTCGCTTTTCAGCCACTCGTAGTTGACGTACTTGTCCGCCAGGATGCCGTCCAGACGTCCGGAAGTCAGATCCAGATAAGCGTTTTCCTGGGTGTCATAGAGTTTGACTTCAACGCCGGGCATGTTGTCTTCCATCCAGGTACCGGCGAGGGTCGCGCGTTGTGCGCCGATCACTTTCCCCTGCAGGGAATCCTTGTCGGTTTTGAACTCTTTGTCTTTCGGTGCGATGAACTGCAGTTTGTTGGAGTAGTACGGTTCGGTGAAGTCCACCGCTTGCTTGCGTTCGTCAGTGATCGACATCGAGGAGATCAGGAAGTCGAACTTCTTGGCGTTCAGAGCCGGGATGATGCCGTCCCAGTCGGACGTGACCACGGTGCACTCGACTTTCATCTTGGCGCACAGGGCATCGCCGATTTCTCTGTCGAAGCCGACGACATTGCCACTGGCATCTTTGTTGTTGAACGGCGGATAGGCCGCTTCGATGCCCATCTTCAAGGTCTCGGCGGCGGCACCGGCGCTGAAGGCCAGGGTGACAGCAGCGGCCAGGAAGATTTTTTTGTAGTTCTGCATGCGGGTAGCTCCGTTAGCGGTTGCTGGACATGAATTGTTTGCAGCGCGCCGAAAGCGGGTTTTCAAACACCTGCTGCGGCGATCCTTGTTCTTCTACCAAGCCCTGGTGGAGGAACACCACTTCGCTGGAAACCTGACGGGCAAAGCCCATCTCATGGGTCACGAGCAGCATGGTGCGGCCTTCTTCGGCCAATGCGCGGATGACATTAAGTACTTCCTGGACCATTTCCGGGTCAAGGGCGGAGGTGGGTTCGTCGAACAGAATGACCTTGGGCTGCATCGCCAAGGTACGGGCGATGGCCGCGCGTTGCTGCTGGCCGCCGGAAAGTTGCGCCGGGTAGGCGTGACGCTTGTCAGCGATGCCGACCTTGGCCAGCAAGGCTTCGGCGACTTCAATGGCTTCGGCTTTGCTTTGGCCGAGCACGCGGCGCGGGGCTTCGATGATGTTGTCGAGCACGCTCATGTGCGGCCAGAGATTAAAGTTTTGAAATACAAAACCGATCTCGCTACGCAGGCGATTGATCTGCTTGCCGTCGGCAGCGACCAGTTCGCCGTTCTTGGCGGCTTTGAGCTTGAGTTCTTCGCCGGCTACCAGGATCTGGCCCTGGTGCGGGTTTTCCAGCAGGTTGATGCAACGCAGGAACGTGGACTTGCCGGAACCGGAGGAACCCAGGATCGAGATCACGTCGCCGTCGCGGGCGGTCAGCGAGATGCCTTTGAGCACCTCAAGCTGTCCGTAGCGTTTGTGCAAGTTGCGGATTTCAAGCGCGGGCGTGGCCTCAGCCATGTGCGTTCCTCATAGTGTTTTGCGCTCCTGCTGTTGGCGGCCTTCCTGGCGAGGCGGCCAAGCTAGCATAGCGTTCGAATGGCAGCCAACAGCGCTACGGACGGTAAACGGGTGGCATGTGGCAGGTTGTCGCATCGGCACAGCAGACTGTCGCCCCATCAACAACCGAACAGCCGTTTGAACACGCGTGGGCGTGGCTGTCGCGTAAAAAAAGGCGCGATGTTGCCAGCTTTGACGGGGTGTTGGAAGCGCTAACCGGACAAACGTTCCTGATCTGCACTTTTATTGTGCGAGCACGAATTTTTTGGTGTGTTTCCGGTGCGCTGATTCGTTCCTTGAAGTGGGTGGCAGGGTAGCACTCTGGCGAAATGCCATTAATCTCAATGACTTGTGATGAATGCTCGATCGGCGGGCAGGCCCCGTATAGCGGGAGCATGAAACATTTTGGCGCAATTATTGCGTGCAGAATAAGAAACGCCCTGTTGGATTCTTTTTACGAGCAGGAATGTCAGACCGGGCCGACGTCATCGCTTTACTTGCAAAGGTAGTCTTAATGAGTAGTAGCCAAAGCTCCTCCAACGGCCTCGAGCAGGGGCTAAAACCGCGTCACGTGACCATGCTCTCGATCGCCGGGGTTATCGGCGCCGGGCTGTTTGTCGGCTCCGGCCATGCCATCGCCGCTGCAGGCCCGGCCGTGCTGTTGGCCTACGCGGCCGCCGGTGCTCTGGTGGTTCTGGTAATGCGAATGCTCGGCGAGATGGCCGTTGCATCGCCAGACACAGGCTCCTTCTCAACGTACGCCGATCGCGCGATCGGTCACTGGGCCGGTTTCACCATCGGCTGGCTCTACTGGTGGTTCTGGGTGTTGGTCATCCCGCTGGAGGCTAACGCTGCCGCGACCATTCTGCATGCCTGGTTCCCGAATGTGGCGATCTGGGCCTTCACGCTGGTTATCACGTTGCTGCTAACGGTGACCAATCTGTTCAGTGTGAAGAACTACGGAGAGTTCGAGTTCTGGTTCGCCCTGGTCAAAGTCATCGCGATCATCGGTTTTATCGGTCTTGGCATTCTGGCAATCTTCGGCTTCCTGCCTACCAGCCAGGTCAGCGGCGTGTCGCACCTGTTTGATACTCAAGGCTTCCTGCCAAATGGCATGGGCGCGGTGCTGGGGGCCATTCTGACCACCATGTTTTCCTTCATGGGTACCGAGATCGTGACCATCGCGGCCGCGGAGTCGAAGAACCCTGGCCAGCAGATTTCCAAGGCTACCAACTCGGTCATCTGGCGGATTGGCTTGTTCTACCTTGTGTCCATCTTCATCGTTGTGGCCTTGGTGCCATGGAACGACCCGATTCTGGCCAGCGTCGGTTCCTACCAGACCGTGCTGGAGCGCATGGGTATCCCGAATGCCAAGCTGATCGTCGATATCGTGGTTCTGGTTGCGGTAACCAGCTGCCTGAACTCGGCGCTCTACACCGCTTCGCGCATGATGTTCTCTCTGGGCAAACGCGGTGATGCGCCGGCTGTTTCCCAACGCACCAACAAGAGCGGCACGCCGTACTGGGCCGTCATGTTGTCCACCGCTGCTGCATTCATCGCGGTTTTCGCTAACTACGTGGCCCCGGCCGCCGTGTTCGAGTTCCTGCTGGCCAGCTCCGGCGCCATCGCGCTGCTGGTGTACCTGGTGATCGCGATTTCGCAACTGCGTATGCGCAAGCTGCGTATGGCTCGCGGTGAAAAAATTGCCTTCAGCATGTGGCTGTTCCCGGGCCTGACCTACGCAGTGATCGTATTCATTGTCGCGGCCCTGACCATCATGCTGTTCCAGGAAGCCCATCGCGTGGAGATCCTCGCGACCGGCCTGCTGAGCTTGTTGGTAGTGGCTGCCGGGTTGTTTGTGGCTCGCCGTCGCAAGCTGCAGAAAGTGGGCGCGGTGGTGCTGAACTGATTCGTACCGCATAACGCAAAACGGCCGCTGTCAGTGATGACAAGCGGCCGTTTTTGCTTGCAGGGTAGCCTTACTCGGCTTTTTCCACCGGCAGGTCCAGCGACTGACGATAACTGTCCAGTGCATCGCCAAAGTCAGTGATGAATTGCGGGTCGGTCAGCCAGGCCTGGGCGGCGTCGCGGTCCATGCCATCGGCCCACATGCGGTAGTCGATCAGCATGTCGGCGGCCAGATGCGTGGCGGCCATGGCTTCGTTGTCGGCGTTTTCCATGTCCAGCAGTTCTGGATGGTCGCTGATGATTTCGGCGAGGTTCGACAGCAGGGTCAGCAGCATGTCGTTGCGGCTGATGGCCTCGGCGTCACGCATTTTGCTGAACATCGCCAGGGTGTATTCCGGGATCGGCTCGCCGAGTTCGCCCAAGTCGTCGTCCAGCTCGGCGGGTTTTCTGCCGACCATGCGGATTTGCTTGGCTTTGGCCTTTGCGCGTTTGGCGCGTTTGTGTTGCTTGTTCAGGGATGCCATGGGAACTCAGTTTGGTTTCTGTTGGGTTTGGGCCGCGATGGCGTCGGACGCCGCCACGTAGTCAGCCTGGAAGGCCGCAGACTCGATCCACGCCAGGGCGCCGGCTTCGTCTGTCTCGGTGGACCATTGGCGGTATTCGATCAATGCCGCGAGGATGAAGTCCATCGCGCCTTCTTCGCCTTCCTGCTCGTACACCAGTTCCAGCAGCGGGTCTTCGAGGAAGGTTGCGCACATCGTTTGTTGGCTGGTTTTTTCGGCGTCGATCATTTTCTTGAACAGTTCGGTCAGGTCTACCGATTCGAAGTCGATGCGATCGTCGTTCGGGTCCAGCTCGACCGGCGCGGCGGCCCGCTGGGTGCGGTTCTGCTTGGCCTTGGCTTTGGCGCGGGAGGCGCGTTTGTTCTGCTTGTTGGCGGAGGCCATGGGCGTCGTTCCGTAATTCATTGAGGGGGCGCATCCATCAACTGCGTGGCACTCGCCGCCCGGGTGTATCGGGGGCCAGCTCGCCGGTCTGCAGCCAGGACAATGCAATGGGCCATAGTGTGGCTTGGTATGCGCTGTGAAAAAAGGCGAAATGTCCGACTTTTTCTTCGCCGATATCTGCGGGGGTGATTCGCAGGTGGGTGTTTGTACTGCCAGTGAAGTAATCGAGCAGGCGTTCGATCGCCGGAATCGTGCCGTAGGGGTCGTCGCTGAGGCTGATCGCCAGGGTTTTGGCAGTGACGTTGGCGAAGGGGAGCTGACTATTTTTAGTGTGGATGACACGACCGCTGGGGCGTTTCTCGTATCGGGCGGTGGGCATGCTCCAGTCGCGAACTACACCGGCCGGGGTGTCTTCGAGCCAGCCGAGGCGTTTGCCGGGAAAGTAGCCGTAAAGCATGGTCATCAATGGCATCACCACATGCCACTTGCCAAACATTCGCCAGCGATGAGCAGGGGCGTAGTCGCGCCAGTAAGCGAACTGAGCCCCCACCGTCACCAGCCGTCGGATCACATGCCCGGAGGTTCCCAGCCCGGCCGCGCAACCGCCGAAGCTGTGGCCGACGACATTGATGGGTTGCTCCGCAAATTCGCGTTGCGCCCTTTGCAGCATCGCCTCGAAATCCAGCGCGCCCCAGTCGGACCAAGAGGCCTCAAGCCCTTTCAACGACGCGGGGCGCGACTCACCGATGCCGCGGTAGTCATAGGTGATCACGTCGCAGCCGTTGGCGAACAGGTAATCGGCGAAGCGCGAGTAATGTCGGCAACGGACTGAAGTAGCGGCGTTGATGATCACCACTGGGCGCGTTGGGTCTTGATTGGCATGCCGCCAGGTGAAGCCGCCAAGGATGAAACCGTCGGCGGCGGGTTCCTTGAAAGATTCACCAGGTGTGCCGGTGGGTAACGGCAATTCAAGTTGCGTCGGGGCCAGTGAGGGCATGTCCTGCAAATTCATCGGCGTTGAACCTTTGCGGTTAACCAACCACCATAGTCTTCACGCTGTTTATGAACAATCCACCGGTGCTTATCGGGGCCTCTGCTTGAGTAACCGCTCCTCAAGCACCGCCCATTCCCGATCCAGTTCTGTGCGAAGTTCCTCCTCGCTCGGCAGCACCAGTCTGTAGGTACTGGCGAACAGTTGTTCGTTGCCTTGCAGTACTGAATAGCGCACCACCGATTCATCTTTTTGCGCGCAGAGAATGAGGCCGACGGTGGGGCTATCCTCCGGTCCGCGCTTGAGGTCGTCGTACATGCGCACGTACATATCCATCTGGCCGACATCCTGGTGGGTCAGTACGCCGCGCTTGAGGTCGAAGGCGAGCAGGAAGCCCTGGAGTTGATCGATCAGTGCTTGTTCAAGTTCGTTTTCCTGGATCAAGCCTGCATTGGGCAGGCCGAGAAATTCCAGTAGCGCTGGGTCGCGGATGAAATCCCGGCGAATTCGTTTTGCAGGACCACGCCGATGACAGAGGCTCCTTGAGGAGCCCATCACGTAGTCCGATTCGCAGTGAGCCCAAGTGCTAATTGATCTAAAACTTGAACATCCGGTAACAAATCTAAAAAGAGTAACGATTGGGTTCTGAGCAACCCGGGAGTCGCCATCATGAAGAACGTCCATTCATTCATGCTGCCCATCGCCGCCGTCGGCGTACTGATGTTTCCAGTCGTGCTTAACGCCGCCAGTCTTGAACCGATCGACAGCGTGCAAGTCCAGCAGCAACAGCAAAACGGAATTACTTACCTGTCCGGGGGGATTGGAGTGGATGAGGCTCGAGCCATTCAACAAGCGCAGGGCTACAACCTGCACATGACTTTCTCCATCGGGGCAGAGGGCAAATATGTTCCGGATGTAAATCTGGTCATTCAAAAAGACTCGGGGCAACCCGTGCTGACGCTGAGCGAAGCCGGCCCGTTGGTTTATGTTCAGCTGCCACCTGGCAAGTACACCGTCGTCGCGACACGCAATGGTGAGGAACGGCGTGATACGGCGGAGGTAGGAAGTGGTGCCGCTCGCAATCTTGTCTTCCATTGGGGGAGTGAAAACTAACGGAGGCAGCTTTTGCGCCTTGGCTTGGGCTGAATTCCCGATTTGAATCAGTCGTAACGCCCCTACAGGGGGGGCAATGCCAAGGCTCAGAAGCTGAGCGGGCGATGCACATTACTTCTGGCTCAGAGCTCACATCCCTTGTCATCCAGATCGGTGAGTGTTGCGCCACCGTTTTCGGGTGTTCCTCTCAATGCATTGCGAGGCGGGTCTGACGGCAAGGAGGGATGTGAGTCGAGGTTGTCCCGAATGCAGAACGATCATCCCTGTGTACAAGCGCAACGTGCCGCTGTTTAAGCCCTCTGCGTGTAGGAGCAAGTCGTAGAAGATAGCCGGAAACCGAGCCCGCAAAATCCCAGCGCCGCGCCGGTACTCACAGCGAAGCCAACGATTCAAGGACCGCGACGCGCAAGGGATTGCTTTCTACGCTCAGCAGCTTGATGGCTAAGGCGCAGCAGACCACGATCAACATGGGTTTAATCAACCGTGGACCGACGCGAACAGCGGCTCGTGCACCCAATTGAGCGCCGATGAAGGCCGCCAGAGCCATGGCTATGGCAATCGGCCAAATAATCACACCCTTGGTAATGAAGACCGACAAAGAACCCAGGTTGCATGAGGCGTTGGCAAGTTTGGTAAAACTCATGGCCCGCATCATGCCCAAGCCGCAGAGAAGTACAAAACCGACAATAAAGAAAGAGCCCACACCGGGGCCAAATATACCGTCGTAAAAGCCCAGGATCGGCGCCACGGTAAACGAAAAAAGCAGAATACCAATTCTCTTGCGTCGATCTTCATTGGCCAGCTTTGGTGAGAGCGCAAAATAGATAGCCACCAGAATCAGCATGATAGGCACGCAAACTTCCAGATAGCGCTTATCAATAGAGCTGACCAGCAAGGCACCACTGGCGCCACCCATAAATCCGCAGATCACCAGGAAACGGCCTTCGCGCCACTCGATCATTCCTTTGCGAGCAAAGGTTACAGTGGCCGAAACAGTTGCCGAAGCGGCCTGAAACTTGTTCGTTGCAATTGCACTGATCGGATCTACACCGGCCAGAAACAATGCAGGTAAGGTGATCAAGCCTCCACCACCGGCAATCGCATCAAAAAAACCGGCGAAAAAAGCGACAAGCGCCAACATGCCTATTAAATCCCAAGACATTGCATTCCCTCTTTCTAGTTATTGGCCAGTAATCACATGATTGGTCCTTCCGCAGCTTGAACGCTTAAAAAATCAGCCCTGCAGCAGTAGCGGGTCCTCTGAAATAACGACGGGGGAAGAAAATTTTGAAAGCCCGAAAATACGTACCAGGACTCGTCTGTTGTCTTTAATGACATCGCGACAGTGCAGAGAGCGGACGTTATTGATGACCATGGCTGACGCTTGAGTCAGTGTGTACTCGACTGGAGTTGCTTCGCTTACCCCCTGGCAAAGGGCGGCATAGGCCGTTTTGACAAAATTCGAGGCTTTGTCATTGACCGAAAAGCGATACGAGTTGAAGCGGGCTGCGACCCCGACCTTGTCGTCAAACTCCAGAATCGAAACGTTGCGACCATCTTCCCCTTTGCCACTGACAAAGGAGTCGCTACGAGTGAATTGAAAGTTGCCCGTGGTCAGTGCGAGGCAGTGGCTAACGCCAATTTTTTCCAGCAGGGGAGGCAGCGGAATAACCCGCGTAGGTTCCAGGCTCGGGTTCCACAAGGCGGAAAGAATGAGCGACGACGGAGAGGGCGAGTGCCCGTCTTTTGCGTTCACGGCGCACCAGTAAGGCGCCTCGGTATGCGGGCCAAGCGCGAGGCCGGAATGGGAGCTCAGTTCGTTGATGTCAGGCTCGGCATTGATTTTGACGAGTCCGCCACCCTTGAAGTTGGCTACCAATCGAACCAGCTTTCCTTCGTTGTCCATGTCATAGGCAAAGGAACTGTTATCCACCAGTTTCAACAAGATCTGATTACGTGCGGCCAGGCAAAGGACGTCGTATCGATTTTCCAGGGATGGCAGGTCTGGTAGTTCATTTGGAGGGCTGCCATCGGTGATTTTTTGCAGCCCTTCAAAGATCAACGCGCAAACAAGGCCATTAGAGTACGCCGCCAGCAGTTGGCATTGGTCTTTCGAAAACGAGGACTTTAATTCTGTGGCTGCCAGAGAGGCTTTGGACTTGGCTCCTGGTGCCTGCGGCCCGCCGATGGCGGCCAGTTCTTCGGCGAACGTGTGAAGCCGTGTTGATTGCCGGGTATCAAAGCTGAAAATTCTGATGTCCTGTTCAGTAAGAAACTCAGCGTTTTCGACATCTCGTTTGATGGCGTCAGTCATTACCCTACATCCCTGTTGTGTATCTGCTCTCGGTTATGCGGCAGCTTCTCTCACGATTCTGCCCAATCCGATGATCAGCGTATGTCATCCATTTCCGTTAAAGCATACGGAGCGTTCCGACAAGCCCGAGAGACTGCGAGAGGGGTCGTTCACCAATGCTTGACGCTACTCGGGGCTCGGCTTCGGAAGGCGTTGGAGGCGCTTGCTGGCGTAGCGCCAGGAGGTGGGGGTTGATGCTTCGTTCGGCGCTTCGAGGGTGACTGGAACAGTGTCTCATCAAATTCCAGGCATAAAAAAACCCTGAATCTTGCGATTCAGGGTTTTCGGTATTTGGTGCCCAGAGACGGAATCGAACCGCCGACACGGGGATTTTCAATCCCCTGCTCTACCGACTGAGCTATCTGGGCAACGGGGCGCATTAAACTGGTTTTTCAGGGGGTCGTCAAGAAAGTTTTCAAAAAAATTTTAATTATTACCGTCGCTTACGTGCCGACCCCGGATTTTGATCAATTATTGAGCAGGCGGAACGTAGCCTTCAGCCTTGGCGTATTCCTCGCCGGAAAAGAACTTGTCCATCTCGCCTTGAAGATATTTGCGGTCTTCGGCGTTCATCATGTTCAGGCGTTTTTCGTTGATCAGCAGGGTCTGGTGTTTCTGCCAGTCGGCCCAGGCCTTGGCCGAGACGTGGTCAAAAATGTCCTGACCTTTTGCACCCGGAAATGGAGCGCGCTCCAGGGCGGGCAATTCTTCTTTGTACTTGCGGCACATGATGGTGCGGGTCATGACGACTCTCCTGCGTTCAATACGGCGGCCGCGCGTTCGAGCAAGGTTTTGACCGGGGCGGCAAGGCCCAGGCGCGGCGGGGTGGCGAGGTTATACCAGAGCCAGTCGGCCTCGGCCACGTGATGGCCGGCCTCCTGGACCTGAACCAGCCAGGGTTCGATGGATAATTGAAAGTGGCTGAACGTGTGCACCAGGCTCGGCAGTGCCTGTTGGCTGCCCAGTTCCAGCGAGTGCTGCGAAGCCAGATGCTGAAGGTCGTCGAGGTCGTCGAGTTCCGGCAGGCTCCAGAGACCGCCCCACAGGCCCGTGGAAGGGCGACGGTAAAGCAGAATCGCCCCTTCGCCGTTGGCGAGCATCGGCATCAGCGTGCGCTTCTGTGGCACGGCTTTACGCGGTTTGGGGATCGGGTAACGGGTTTCCAGACCAAGCATGTGCGCCTCGCAACCCTTTTCCAGCGGGCAGAGCAGGCAGCTCGGTTTGCTGCGGGTGCAGAGCGTGGCGCCCAGGTCCATCATCGCCTGGGTGTAGGCGTTGACCCGATCATGTGGCGTGAAGCTTTCAGCGTTGGCCCACAGCTGTTTGGCAACCTTGGGCTCGCCCGGATACCCCTCTTGCGCGGTAAAACGCGCCAGCACGCGTTTGACGTTGCCATCGAGGATCGGCGCCCGCAGGCCCATGCTCAGGCTGGCAATCGCGCCGGCGGTGGACAGGCCGATACCCGGCAGGTCGGTGAGCTTTTCCACATCACGGGGAAACTCGCCGCCATATTCGGCAACGACAATCTTCGCGGTCTTCTGCAAGTTGCGCGCGCGGGTGTAGTAACCGAGGCCGGTCCACAGGTGCAGCACTTCGTCTTCCGGCGCGGCGGCCAGAGCTTCGACCGTCGGCAGCGAGGCCATGAAACGGTCGAAGTAGTTCAGCACAGTGCTGACCTGGGTTTGCTGCAACATGATTTCCGAGACCCACACCCGGTAAGGGGTGATGCCCTGTTGCCAAGGCAAATCGTGGCGGCCGTGGCGGTCGTACCAGTCCAGCACCGCCGTTGAAAACTGCTCGGCTCTCATCGCTTGAACAGCCCCTTGAGCGCGTTTTTCAGTTCCGGGCTGACTTTATCGCCAAGCTTCTCGTCGATTTTTTCGCTGATCCGCTCGCCAGCCAGTTTGCTCGCGACTTGTCCCATGCGTTCGTTATCGACGCGGCAAGCCTTGGCGCCCAGTTCCAGCGGGCCACGGCAGCGCAGCGGCCACTCGATGCCGACGAAGCGTTCGCTGACTTGGCAGGCAGGGTCCGGCATGTCGCTCTTGTCGCCTTCGACGATCACGCCGACGCGGTAATCCATGCCCAGCACCCGCAGGTCGATGTCGCCGTTACCGTTGACGGTCATGCCCGGAATGCGCACTTTCAGATCGGGGTTATTGGCCACGCCGTTGTGGAAGGTCAGGTTGCCCTTGAGCTCTTCAAACGGTGTGTCCTTGCCCCGTGGCTCGCCCGTGAGGGTTTTGCGATTCAGGGTGGCGATGCCTTTGCACAGTTGCTGCTCAAGGTTGGCATTGAGCAGCACGCCGTTGTTGATGACGAAACTGGCCTTGCCGTTGAGGTTATCGATCAGCACGCTCTGGCTATTGCCGCTGCTGGTCAGCGCGCTATCGAGCGTCACCAGCCCTTGGACCGGTGGATTTTTCCCTTGGCTTTCGAGGATTTTTTCGACGGGGACTTTGTTGATGCGCGTCTGCATGTTCAGTGCCGGTACTTGCTGGCGGACATCCAGGGTACCTTTGGCTTCGAAGTCGCCGTCGTACAGATTGCCGCGCAGACTCTCCAGCGTCAGCAGGCCGCCTTGGCCTGTGGCCTTGAGTGCAGCATTCTGAATCGGCAGTTTGTCGAGGGTCAGCTGGCCGAAGGTCAGGTCGGCGTTCACGTCGAGTTTGCTCAGACGCTCCACCGGCAACAGACGCTCGGTGCTCCACGGGCCTTTGGTCGGTGAGGGTGGCAGCGGTGAACTGCCCGCGCCAGCCATCGCCTCACTCTCGGTGCTGGCCACTTCGGCCTGACGCACCTGCTTCGCGCTGTTGGCTTCGGCGGATTTTGGCGGCAAGTAACGATCGACGTTGAAGGTGTCAGCCTTGAGGTTCACTCGTAGAGATTGCCTGGCGAAGTCCTCGACAGCGATGCGGCCGCTGAACGTGCTGTCGTCGAGTTTCAGGGTGAGACTATCGAGGGACAGACTGGTCGGCGTGGCGGCAACTTGGCTCACCAGCTCAACTTTGCTCAGGCTGCCCTCGGCCATCGCCGGGAGTTTCTGGCCGATGCTGTCGACGAATTTCGCCAGATCGAATTGAGCAATCGACAGGCCGCCGCTGATTTGCGGGGTCTTGTCGAGGTCGTTGGCCTTCAGTTCACCCAAGGCGCGCAGCTGGTTGGCGGAGATTTTGATGCCGGTCCATTCGGCAACGTTGGCGGCCTTGTCCAGCAGCAGCTGGCCTTGAGCGGCGAAGGTCATGGTCTTGCCTTGCAGCGGATCACCAGCGACTTCGCCGGAGAGTTTCATGTCTTCGAATTTGTAGCGCTGCAGCGCACGCTCGAAACGCAACTCGCCGGCCAGCTCGGTGCGCACCCGCAGAACCGGTTGGTTGGTACCGAGGAACGCGGTGAGTTTGACCGGGATGTTGGTCGAGTCATGTACCGGGCCAGTGCTCAGCTGGATGCTTTCGGCGCTGAACTGCTTGCCGGTTTTCTCGTCGCTGTATTCAACGCGGGCGTTGTTGACGGTCAGGCTGTCGATGTCCAGGCGGATCGGCTGGGACGGTTTTTCTGCCTGCGCGGTAGTCGTTGGCGCAGGTTCGCCGGTAGCGGCGGGCGGCGTGGCCGGGGCCTTGCCGATGTCTTCCCAGTTGCCGTGGCCGTTCTTGTCGCGATTCAGGCGCAGGTTCAGGCCTTCGACGCGAACATCGCTCATCTGCACTTCGCGGCGCAGCAACGGAATCACGCGGACTGACAGGCCGAGCATCTGCAAGTCAGCAAACGGCTCGGTTGGCTTGGCCAGGGTCGCAACACTGGCTTCGTGCAATTCAAGGCCCAGCCAGGGAAACAGGCTCCAGCCGATATCGCCATTGAGCGTCAGCTCGATGTGGGCCTTGTCGCGGGCAATCTGGCGAATCTCGTCTTTGTAGTCGTTGGGATCGAAGAGGTGGGTCAGGGCAAAGCCCAGCGCCACAATGATCAGCAACAGCCCGAGAAGTACCAGACCCAGGATTTTGCCGAACGCTTTCATGGGCGAGTCCTTGTATTAGTCGAATTCGAAATTTAGCCGGGGAGTATAGCGCTCCGAAGTGGCTGACCGGTCAGCGATCACATCGGGAGCTCATCCAGCGCTACCTTCAGCTTAGCCGCCAGCGCTTGAGCTTCTAGGTGCCCGGCAGGCGCCAACAGCCGCAATGTCGCGCCTGATTGCGACGCCATTTTCTGCGCTTCGTTCACCAGACGCTCGGCGACGCCGCGACGACGGGTGATTTTTCGTACGCATAAGTGGGACAAATGCCAGACGTCCTGGTGCTGTTGCAAACGTGCCGCACCCAACAGCCGATCGTTGAAGCGTCCTGCGATCAGCGAACCGTCCTGCAGGCAGTCTTCGATCAGCTGCATCTCCCCAGTGAATGGCGAAAACAGCCAGTCCGGGGCGTCGCGGTAGATCTTCTGCAGATCTTGCTGATCCTGATATGTGGCTTGGTTCAGCAGTTCGACAATGATCGGCATGGTGCTTCCTTTGAAAAGTTAATCCGCGTGAAAACATTTTGTTGCGGTTGTACGAGAACAGACGACATACAAAAAGGTGATATCAGTTTGGTTTTTCTGTCACGTGCAAATGGTAACCTCTGCCCGTTCGTCCGTCCCTTCTGCGGCGTGATGTCGCACCAAAATGGAGCTTCACCTAAAAAACAGTCATGCCTGCGTGCATTAAGGCTGGGGGTGAAGAACGGCTGGCGAACAATACTAATAATTGGGGGAAACACCATGACCACGAGCATCACGGCGGACGGCTTTGCCGACCAGCCCGCGTTCCTGTCCAAGGAACGCATCATCGCCAAGCCCGGTTTTAACCGTTGGCTGGTACCACCGGCCGCGCTGGCCATCCACCTGTGCATCGGCATGGCTTACGGCTTTTCGGTGTTCTGGTTGCCGTTGTCCAAAGCCCTGGGCGTCACCAAAGCCGTGACTTGCGCGCCGGACATGAGCTTCATCGCTCAGGTCTTTTCATCGCAATGCGACTGGCCGATCTCGATGCTTGGCTGGATCTACACCCTGTTCTTCATCTTCCTCGGCTGCTCGGCAGCAATCTGGGGCGGCTGGCTGGAACACGCAGGTCCTCGCAAGGCCGGTGTTGTGTCGGCACTGTGCTGGTGTGGCGGTCTGCTGATTTCGGCGCTGGGGGTCTATACCCACCAGATCTGGCTGATGTGGATAGGCTCCGGGGTCATTGGCGGTATTGGCCTGGGCCTGGGTTACATCTCGCCGGTCTCGACCCTGATCAAGTGGTTCCCGGACAAACGCGGCATGGCCACAGGCATGGCGATCATGGGCTTCGGTGGCGGCGCGATGGTTGGTGCTCCACTGGCTGCAGCGCTGATGGGCCACTTCGCTTCGCCGACCAGCGTGGGCGTATGGCAGAGCTTCCTGGTAATGGCTGCGATCTACTTCGTGTTCATGATCGGTGGAGCGCTGTCTTACCGCGTTCCGCCAACCGGCTGGAAGCCTGAAGGCTGGACTGCTCCGGCGAAAAAAGCCTCGAACGCGATGATCACTCACCGTCACGTCCATGTGAACGTGGCGTGGAAAACCCCGCAATTCCGTCTGGTGTGGCTGGTGCTGTGCCTGAACGTTTCGGCGGGTATCGGCATCCTCGGTATGGCTTCGCCGCTGTTGCAGGAGGTCTTCGCCGGTAAATTGCTGGGCACCGACCAGACGTTTGGTCAGCTGGATGCCGGGCAACTGGCCTCGATCGCAGCGATTGCGGCCGGTTTCACCGGTTTGCTGAGCCTGTTCAACATCGGGGGCCGGTTCTTCTGGGCTTCGTTCTCGGACTACCTGGGCCGCAAAAACACTTATTTCGTGTTCTTCGCCCTCGGTTTCGCGCTGTACGCGCTGATCCCGAACCTCGGTCATCTGGGTAGCGTTGCGCTGTTCGTGGCGGCGTTCTGCATCATCCTGTCGATGTACGGCGGTGGTTTTGCGACGGTTCCTGCGTATCTCGCGGACCTGTTCGGTACGCAAATGGTCGGCGCGATCCACGGTCGTCTGCTGACGGCGTGGGCGGCGGCGGGTGTGTTGGGGCCGGTGCTGGTGAACTACCTGCGTGAATATCAGCTGAGCATCGGCGTTGAACGTGCCGCGGCTTACGACATCACGCTGTACATTCTCGCGGGCCTGCTGGTGCTGGGCTTCCTGTGCAACCTGATGGTTCGCCCGGTGGCCGACAAGTATTTCATGACCGACGCCGAACTGGCGGCCGAACAGGCGTTGGGCCACGACAAGGGTGCTGACGCCAGCACCGTGCTGGAGTGGAAAGCGGATGCGGGCACCAAGCCGTTGGCGGTGGCTGCGTGGTTGGTGGTGGGCATTCCGTTGGCCTGGGGTGTTTGGGTGACGCTGCAGAAAACGGCTGTCCTTTTCCACTAAGTTCCCCGTAACGGATCGCTCCCACGCTCTGCGTAGGAGCGATCAGTGGTCCCGGGATGCTTGTACTGACATGTCTATCCCCGACAGCAGGGGATTCACTCCGTCAGTCATATCACCTCCCGTGTTTCTGTTTCCCGCCCGCGACCCTATAATGGCTGCCTTTTTCGCCCCAATGATTTTTGCGGAGCTGGTGATGGCCGAACGTATGGCGTCTGTCGAGCGCGACACTCTGGAAACCCAGATCAAAGCCTCGATCAACCTGGATGGCACCGGAAAGGCCCGATTTGATATCGGTGTACCTTTTCTTGAGCACATGCTGGACCAGATCGCCCGTCACGGGCTGATCGACCTGGATATTGTCAGCAAGGGCGACCTGCATATCGACGACCACCACACGGTGGAAGACGTTGGTATCACCCTGGGTCAGGCCTTCACCAAAGCCATCGGCGACAAGAAAGGCATCCGTCGCTACGGCCACGCCTACGTGCCGCTCGATGAAGCGCTGTCGCGTGTGGTGATCGACTTCTCCGGCCGCCCTGGCCTGCAAATGCATGTTCCTTATACCCGCGCGACCGTCGGCGGTTTCGACGTTGACCTGTTCCAGGAATTTTTCCAGGGCTTCGTCAACCACGCGAACGTCACCCTGCACATCGACAATCTGCGTGGGCACAACACCCACCACCAGATCGAAACCGTGTTCAAGGCTTTCGGCCGTGCCCTGCGCATGGCCGTGGAGCTGGATGACCGCATGGCCGGGCAAATGCCGTCGACCAAAGGCGTTCTGTAATGCAGACGGTCGCGGTTATCGATTACGGCATGGGCAACCTGCACTCGGTGGCCAAGGCCCTCGAGCACGTCGGTGCCGGCAAGGTCTTGATCACCAGCGATGCCGACGTGATTCGCGAAGCCGACCGGGTGGTATTCCCCGGCGTCGGCGCGATTCGTGATTGCATGGCGGAGATCCGTCGCCTGGGCTTCGACTCGCTGGTGCGTGAAGTCAGCCAGGACCGCCCGTTCCTCGGCATCTGCGTGGGCATGCAAGCCTTGCTCGACAGCAGTGAAGAGAACAACGGCGTGGACTGCATTGGCCTGTTCCCGGGCCAGGTGAAGTTCTTCGGCAAAGATCTGCACGAAGACGGCGAACACCTGAAAGTCCCGCACATGGGCTGGAACGAAGTGAAGCAAACGGTAGAACACCCGCTGTGGCACAACATTCCGGACCTGGCGCGTTTCTACTTCGTGCACAGCTACTACATCGCTGCCGGCAATGCGCGGCAGGTGGTGGGTAGCGGTCACTACGGTGTTGATTTCGCCGCTGCGCTGGCCGACGGCTCGCGTTTCGCCGTGCAGTTTCACCCGGAGAAGAGCCATACCCATGGCCTGCAATTGCTGCAGAACTTCGCCGCGTGGGATGGTCGCTGGTAAATGGCTGCCAAAAAGAAGCCGCCGATCCTGACCCTCACTCCCGAGCAGGAGAACGAGGCCAATCACAAGATCAAACGCTTCATGGAGGATCGCTTCGAGCTGGACCTGGGTTCGTTCGAAGCGGCTGAAATCCTTGAGCTGTTTACCCGCGAAATTGCTCCGCACTATTACAACAGGGCGATTTTCGATGTGCAGACGCACCTCAAAGAGAGGTTCGAAAGCATCGAAAGCGACCTGTGGGCGCTCGAGAAAAACTGATTTCCGAGCGAAGCTGAATACTCGAATTTGAAGGTTTGCCAGATGCTGATTATTCCCGCTATCGATCTCAAAGACGGTGCCTGTGTTCGTCTGCGCCAGGGCCGCATGGAAGATTCCACGGTGTTCTCCGATGACCCGGTGAGCATGGCTGCCAAGTGGGTGGAAGGCGGTTGCCGCCGTCTGCATCTGGTCGACCTGAACGGTGCTTTCGAAGGTCAGCCGGTCAACGGCGAAGTAGTTACCGCCATCGCCAAGCGCTACCCGAATCTGCCGATTCAGATCGGCGGCGGTATCCGTTCCCTGGAAACCATTGAACACTACGTGAAAGCGGGCGTGAGCTACGTGATCATCGGCACCAAAGCCGTGAAAGATCCGGCTTTCGTTGCTGAAGCCTGCCGCGCGTTCCCGGGCAAAGTGATCGTCGGTCTGGACGCCAAGGACGGTTTTGTCGCCACCGACGGCTGGGCTGAAATCAGCACCATTCAGGTGATTGACCTGGCCAGGCAATTCGAAGCCGACGGCGTATCCGCGATCGTTTATACCGACATCGCCAAAGACGGCATGATGCAGGGCTGCAACGTTTCATACACTGCCGCCCTGGCCGCGGCGACGAAGATTCCGGTGATCGCGTCCGGCGGTATTCACAACCTGGGTGACATCAAGTCGCTGCTCGACGCCAAGGCGCCAGGCATCATCGGCGCCATCACCGGCCGGGCGATTTACGAAGGCACCCTCGATGTCGCGCAAGCGCAAGCTTTCTGCGATTCGTACAAAGGCTGAGGACTCACCATGGCGCTGGCCAAACGCATCATCCCTTGCCTGGACGTGGATAACGGCCGGGTGGTCAAGGGCGTCAAGTTCGAGAACATTCGCGATGCCGGTGATCCGGTGGAAATCGCCCGTCGCTACGATGAGCAGGGTGCCGACGAGATTACCTTTCTCGACATCACCGCCAGCGTCGACGGTCGCGACACCACGCTGCATACCGTCGAACGCATGGCCAGCCAGGTGTTCATCCCGCTGACCGTGGGTGGCGGCGTGCGTACCGTGCAGGACATTCGCAACTTGCTCAATGCCGGTGCGGACAAGGTTTCGATCAACACCGCTGCGGTGTTCAACCCGGAATTCGTCGGCGAAGCGGCTCAGCATTTCGGCTCGCAATGCATTGTCGTCGCCATCGACGCGAAGAAAGTTTCGGGTCCGGGCGAAATCCCGCGCTGGGAAATCTTCACCCACGGTGGTCGCAAGCCAACCGGCCTCGACGCCGTTGAGTGGGCGAAGAAGATGGAAGGCCTCGGTGCCGGTGAAATCCTGCTGACCAGCATGGATCAGGACGGCATGAAAAACGGCTTTGACCTGGGCGTCACCCGCGCCATCAGCGATGCGCTGGGGATTCCGGTGATCGCGTCCGGCGGTGTCGGCAACTTGCAGCACTTGGCCGACGGCATCCTCGAGGGCCACGCCAGCGCGGTGCTGGCAGCGAGTATTTTCCACTTCGGCGAATACACCGTGCAGGAAGCCAAGGCCTACATGGCTCATCGCGGCATCGTGATGCGCTAAACACTACAGGCCAGTGGACAGTATGGCGGGCTCAAGGCACTCTTGAGCACGCCATGGATTCCGGTAGCCCGACATGCTTAAACGTCTTCTGCTTGTCCTCGCCAGCGCCTCTTTGTTGTTTATCAACGGAGCCCGCGCCGAAGAAAGTCCCGCCACCAACCTGGTGCTGCTGACTGAAAACTTCCCGCCATACAACATGGCGAAGAACGGCAAAAATTTCGCTCAGGACGAGAACATCAACGGCATCGCCGTGGACATCATTCGTGAGATGTTCAAGCGCGCGGGCATGACCTACAGCCTGACGCTGCGTTTTCCGTGGGAGCGCATCTACAAGCTTGCTCTGGAGAAACCGGGTTATGGCGTGTTCGTGATGGCGCGTTTGCCGGACCGCGAAAAGCTGTTCAAATGGGTCGGTCCGATTGGTCCGGATGACTGGATCATGCTGGCCAAGGCTGACAGCAAGATCAGTCTTGAAACGCTGGATGACGCCCGCAAGTTCAAGATCGGCGCGTACAAGGGCGACGCGATCGCCGAGACACTGACCAAACAGGGTCTCAAGCCCATTGTCGTGCTACGTGATCAAGATAACGCGAAGAAGCTTGCCAGCGGCCAGATCGACCTGTGGGCAACGGGTGATCCGGCCGGACGCTATCTGGCCCGTCAGGACGGTGTGGTCGGACTTAAAACCGTGCTGCGTTTCAACAGCGCCGAGCTTTACCTGGCGCTGAACAAGGAGGTGCCAGATGAAGTGGTGGCCAGACTTCAGGCGGCGTTGGATCAACTGCGCAAGGAAGGCGTGGTGGACGACATCATGGCACGATATCTCTGATACGCCGGTTGGTGAAATTTTGTTCCCTATAGAAAGTCTTATCGAGCTCTAGTGGGGGGCGTTACCAAATCAAATCGCGTTGCCGAGGGTTGCAGCTCTGATTCATTGCTGGCGTAGCTACATACTTTCAAAGGACTGTCTGGAGGCAGCATTTCGAACTCCGCTGCTTTCTTGTACCGTTCGTCACGGACGTCGGCACAGGGCGTGCTATCGATGCTCGTTGAATAGAAAAAATGCGAGCTGAAATCAGGATATGCACCTTCCCATTGCATCGATGTAAAGTTTTTAGTATGGCCAAACGCTGGTTCAGGAGCAGGCTCTGCAAGATGGGCAGCGTGGGTGAAAGTATTTTTCAGCAATAGAGTTGTCAATTTTTGTTCTTTCGAGCGTACACCTATTATGCACAGTACATGCATGCGCGTTTCGGGACCTACAGAATCGTTAATATGGCCATTTGTAGCGCTGATGGCGGCGCTATAGTTTTCTGGTTTCTCGCAATTGAGGGCGTCTCGCACAGCCTTGTATCGGTAATATGGAGTATCGATATTGAATGAAAAATTCCATGTTGGCATTGTTTCACTGCCCAAATAGTCCATTTCAGGCCGAAGTTTGGTTCTTAGAAATAAGCTCTCGAAGTCGACGTTCACGTTGATTTGTTGTAAGTCGCAGGTTGCAGTGCCATTGCTGAATATTCCATTTATGAAACAGCTTGATAAAAACGCGGGTGAAAAACCGTAATGGCGTTCGGAAACAATACTCGTTATTTGGTTTGTTCGCCGATCAACCATTGGGCTACCGGAGCTCCCGTAATCCAAATCCTTGCACTCGTTCACTAACCCTCCGGGAAATGCGGGCGGTATGCCAGAGATAGTCCTGGACACTTCCTGGGTACAGGCACTCAAGCGTAAGGTCTTGGTGGTGAAGGTGCCGGGTGCACCGACATTGAGCACGTCATGAGAGAAGAAGGGGGGCGTGGGTGAAATTTTGAGAGGCATGATCTGGTCTTGCAATAATGCCGACAGAGGCTTCTCAAGCTCGAGTACCGCTAGATCTGTTCCTAGCATGCTTGTCCAGATTGCCGTGCGGACTTTGTATGTTTTGTGATTGGATACCGTGTCCTGAAAATAATTGAAAGTTACGTTTGCATTGAACTTGTGATTCAGCTTTGAAGTACCGTATTCAGCTAGTACGCAATGGCCGGCAGTGATTACATAGGCGGGCGCAGTATTCGTCCAGCCGGAATCTCTGGTGTCAATAAGAGCTGCGGTGCAAGTACCGTTAGGCATATTCAAGAGGCCAATTCCAGTCCAGCGTGAATACCGGTTGTCACTGTTTGTTAACGGTTTGGCAGGGGAACCGTTTTTTAAGTTGTCTCCGATATCAGTTTGTGCGGCTTCGGCGAACAAAAAGAAGTGACTGATCAGGTTAATTATCAAAGTGATATGTTTGAATTTCATTTGCCATCCTTGGCGATAGATGTTTGTGGTTGCAGGGGGGGCAGACGCGAATGTCTGCTGTGTGATTTATAGCATCGAGCTAGGGTGATGATTTATTCGCAGGGGCAGGTGGTACATATTTATATAGTCGGCCGCAGCGCAATGGCGGACTCCAATCGCGCACGCGATGACGCGGTAAATAATTGGTTAATTAGCGAGCGGTGTGCGGTAAATGCCGTCTTTCCCATGCCCAGCCATCGCCCGATTGCTGCGCACGCTGATCATCTGTTGGATATCGATCCAGTCAATGCCCTGAGCCTTGAGCTTGGGCAATTCACGTTCAAGTACCGTCAGCGTCTGTGAATACGGATGCCCGATCATCACCGCAGAACCCTGCTTGCGTGCCAAGCTGATAGCTGTCTGTAGCTGAGTAAAGATCGCGGCTTCAGTGGGCTCGTCATCCAGGAACACATCCCGCGAAACGCTCGCCAACCCGATCTTCTGCGCTTCGGCGGCCGCCACGGTTTGCGCACTGGTGCGGCTGTCGACGAAGAACTTGTGTCGACGCTGCAAGTTCGCCATCAGCCAGGCCATGGCTGGTTGCTGAACGGTCATGCGGCTGCCCATGTGGTTGTTGATGCCAGCGGTATACGGCACAGCCTTGAACGCCGCGTTCAAGCGCTTCTCGAGTTCTTCGATGGGTAACTCGGGATGCCAGGCAAACGGCCCGGTGGCAGGGTCCATGGGCATGTGCAGGATAACGATCTTGCCGGCACGATGGGCTTCGCGGGCGAATTCGGTGGCGTGGGGGGTGTCGGGCATGATTGCCGCGGTGACCGGGCCGGGCAGGGCCAGCACACGGCGGTCCCGGGGCAGGTTCTGCCCCAGGTCATCGATGATCAGGCTCAGATAAGCCTTGTGAGGTGTGGCCGCTGTTGTGGCAGGCGCCGCGTGAGCGACACCCGCCAGACAACACAGCAGGCCGAGGAGCAACCGCAGGCGCATCTCAGTGGCCGCGGGTGATGCTCAGTCCTTTGAGTAGGCTCAGGGCCTGGGCCAATTGGTAATCGTCATCCTGCGGCATGGCCTTGGCTTTGCCGCCGGAGCCGGTCGGTTTGTCGGCGCCGCCGTTGCCATTGCCCAGGTGGCCTTGCAGATCGGCTTCCTTGAAGTATTCGCCGTCCTGCTCGTTGGTGATTTTGGCCTTGCGCACTTCGATGTCCGGGACGATGCCCTGCGCCTGAATCGAGCGGCCGTTCGGCGTGTAGTACAGCGCCGTGGTGATTTTCAGTGCGCGTTCGTTGTTCAGCGGCAACACGGTCTGGACCGAGCCTTTGCCGAAACTGGTGGTGCCCATGACCACTGCGCGTTTCTGATCCTGCAGGGCCCCGGCAACAATTTCCGAGGCCGAGGCGCTGCCGCCGTTGATCAGCACGACCATTGGCACGGCTTCACTTTCGTCCTTGCCGGTGGCGGAGAAGCGCAATTCGGAGTTGGCGATACGGCCCTTGGTGTAGACGATCAGGCCCTTGGTGATGAAGTGGTCGACCACTTCCACCGCCGATTGCAGTACGCCGCCCGGGTTGTTACGCAGGTCGAGGACGATACCGCTGAGCTTCTTGCCGTTGTCCTTGCGCAACTTGGCGAGGGCCTTGGAGACCTCTTCACCGGTCTTGACCTGGAACTGGGTGATGCGGATGTAGCCGTAGCCGGACTCCAGTAGCTGGCTCTTCACGCTCTTCACTTGAATGATGGCGCGGACCAGCGTCACGTCGAACGGCGCGCCGCCGTCGCGCACCAGGGTCAGAGTGATCTTCTGGCCGATCTTGCCGCGCATCTTGTCGATGGCTTCGGTCATGCTCTGGCCGCGAGTCGGCTGGCCGTTGATCTTGACGATGAAGTCGCCGGCCTGAATGCCTGCCTTGGAGGCCGGAGTGTCATCAATGGGCGAAACCACTTTGATGAAGCCGTCTTCAGCGCCGACTTCGATGCCCAGGCCACCGAATTCGCCGCTGGTGCTTTCCTGCAATTCGGCGAAGTCTTCCGGGCCCAGGTACGCGGAGTGCGGGTCGAGGTTGCTGAGCATGCCTTTGATGGCGTTTTCCAGCAGGGTCTTGTCGTCGACCGGTTCTACATAGGCTGCCTTGATCCGGTCCATGACTTCGGCAAAGGTGCGCAACTCGTCCAGCGGCAATGGCGCCTTGGTGGTCGCAGCAGTGCCTGCAGGTGCGACCGCCGGGGCCGGTTGAGCGGCAAACGCCAACGGCGCGCCGATCACCAGGGCAATCGTCAGGGCCAGCGAGGTAAGGCGGGACAAATACAGCATGTCGAACGAACTCCTAATGTAGGTGACTCAACGCCTATCCTTGCGCGCGGCACCATTGCGCCGGATCACTCGGGTGACCCTGCTGACGAATAGCGAAATACAGCGCTGGTGTGTCCTGCCCGCCACTGTTGCCGACAGTGGAGATGGACTCACCGGCTTTTACCACGTCACCCGCAGACTTGAGCAGCGTCTGGTTGTGACCGTAAAGACTCAAAAAACCGTTGCCGTGGTCGAGGATCACCAGCAACCCGGCGCCTCGCAACCAATCGGCAAACACCACGCGGCCGCCGTGAACGGCATGCACCTGGCTGCCGGCGGAGGCGCTGATCATCACGCCGTCCCATTTGGTGCGGGCATCGTCGCCACGGCTTTCACCGAAGCGCGCCAGCAGTCGACCATCAACCGGCCATGGAAGTTTGCCGCGGGTGGAAGCAAAGGGGCCGCCAAAGGTTTCGCCTGAACTTGAAACCAGTGCGCCGGGTGTCGATTTAGCGGGTTTGCGTGGGGCGTCGGTTGTCTCTGCATCTGCTGCAGCCTGAGCCTCACGTAAACGCTTTTTTTCGGCTTCCTGCTGGGCGATCAGCGCTTTTTGCCGCGCCTCTTCTGCCTCTCGGGCCTGACGGGCCAGGGTTTCTTCGATGGTTTTAAGGACTTTAGACAGGTCCGCCTGATCCTGCTCGCGCGCCGCCAGTTTCTGATCGCGAGCCTTCACGTCGTCATTCAGCTTGGCCAGGACTTGCTGACGCTCCTTGCGGACCTTGTCGAGTTCGTCGCGCTGGGTGTCGAGGCTGCTTTTCTGCACCAGCAATTGCGCCTGCTGCAGGCCGATGTCTTTTTCGACATTGGCCAGTTGGCGCAGGGTTTCGTTGAAATTCTTCAGCTGCTCCAGGCGGGCCTGGCTCAGGTAGTCGTAATAGGTAAGGGTGCGGGCGAATTTTTCCGGGTTCTGCTGGTTGAGCAGCAGCTTGAGGTACTCCTGGCGGCCATTCTGATAGGCCGCTCGGGCCTGGATGGCGATCAGTCGTTGCTGTTCAATGCGCGCGCTCTGGAGTTTTTTTTTCTCGGCATCGAGTCGCTGCAGCTCGGATTCGCTTTTCTTCAGCTCTTTTTGCAGGGCTTCAACCTGCTTTTCGAGCTTGCCCATCTCGGTTTCGGTGCCTTTGAGGTCTTTCTGCACTCCGGATTTTTCTTCCTGGAGTTTACCCAGCAGTTTCTTCAGCTCGGCAATGTCCTGACGCGTGGCGTCCAACTGTTGTTGGGTTTGCGTGCGCTCGTCGGCAAAGGCCGGTTGAAGCAGGCAAGTCAGGGCAAGGGCTATCAGGACGCGAAGCATAGAGGCGGGCGACACCAGGGAAAGGGACGGCCTAGTATGCCCGCCAAGCGCAGCAAAAAAAATGCCCAATTGGGGTTGTGTGATAACTGGACAGAAAAACACCGAAAACCAATGTGGGAGCGAGCCTGCTCGCGATGGCATCAGTACATTCAACAAAGATGTTGGCTGTCAGATTGCTATCGCGAGCAGGCTGGCTCCCACAGGTTTTTGCTGCGTTTGACTGTTGGATTACACCAGAATCGAAGTCCCGGTCATCTCGGCTGGTTTCTCAAGCCCCAGCAACATCAGCATGGTCGGTGCCACGTCAGCCAGCACGCCGCCGTCGCGGACCTTGAAGTCACGCTTGCCGACATAGATGAACGGCACCGGCTCGGTGGTATGCGCAGTATGCGCCTGGCCGGTGGATGCATCGGACATTTGCTCGACGTTGCCGTGGTCGGCGGTAATCAGGGCTTCGCCGCCGACTTTTTCCAGGGCATCGACGATACGGCCGACGCAGGTGTCCAGGCATTCCACGGCTTTCACCGCCGCCTCGAACACTCCGCTATGGCCGACCATGTCGCCGTTGGCGTAGTTAACGACGATCACGTCGTAACGCTGGTTTTCGATGGCGTCGACGATGCGGTCGGTGACTTCCGGGGCACTCATCTCGGGCTGCAAGTCATAGGTGGCGACTTTTGGCGACGGGATCAGGATGCGTTCTTCGCCCGGGAACGGTTCTTCGCGACCGCCAGAGAAGAAGAACGTCACGTGGGCGTATTTCTCGGTTTCGGCGATACGCAGCTGCGTCTTGCCGTTTTTCGCCAGGTAGTCGCCCAGCACGTTGTCCAGGCTGCTCGCGGCGAAGGCCGACGGCGCGGGGATGCTGGCAGCGTATTGGGTCAGCATGACGAAACCGGCCAGTTTTGGCTGGCGAGCGCGTTCGAATTCCTTGAAATCGTCTTCGACGAACACGCGGGTCAGCTCGCGAGCGCGGTCGGCGCGGAAGTTCATGAACACCACGGCGTCGCCGTCTTCGACCTTGACCGGCTCACCAATCGAAGTGGCCTTGACGAATTCATCACTCTCGCCACGCTCATAAGCGGCTTGCAGGCCTTCCTGGGCGGTGGCGGCGTTGAATTCGCTGGCGCCATCGACAATCAGGTTGTAGGCCTGGGACACGCGATCCCAACGGTTGTCGCGGTCCATGGCGTAGTAACGGCCAATGATGCTGGCGATCCGGCCTTTGCCGAGGGCTTCGAAGGTCGCGTCCAGCAACTCGATCGACGACTGGGCGCTTTTCGGTGGCGTATCACGGCCATCAAGGAAGGCGTGCAGGTAAATTTTCTCGGCGCCGCGCTTGTAGGCCAGTTCAGCCATGGCGACCAAGTGATCCTGGTGGCTGTGAACGCCGCCATCGGACAGCAGCCCCATGAAGTGCACGGCTTTGCCGGCAGCAACGGCTTTATCCACCGCGGCGCAGATGGTCGGGTTCTCGAAGAACTCGCCGTCGCGGATTGCTTTGGTCACACGCGTGAAGTCCTGGTACACCACGCGGCCGGCGCCAAGGTTCATGTGACCAACTTCAGAGTTGCCCATCTGGCCGTCCGGCAAGCCGACGTCCATGCCGCTGCCCGAGATCAGACCGTTCGGCACGGTGGCCCACAAGCGGTCCAGTACGGGCTTCTTCGCCGCATAGATGGCGTTGGATTCCTGGCTGTCACTGTGACCGAAGCCGTCGAGAATCATCAGGACCAAAGGTTTAGGCGTCGTAGTCATAGATTCCACTCGTGGCTGAGTTATAAAGAGGGCGATGGAAAAGGGAGTGGCAGTTTAAAGCGAAGTTCCAACCGCGTCACCGCCGGACGGGGTTTGGCCCACCATAGTGGCTGTGTATACTGGCCGACATTTTAACGCCCTGGAACCTCCTTCGATGGTTGCTCACCTGATTGAATTTGCCACTAACCACTATTTGCTCGTCGGTATCTTCGTCGTACTGCTGGCGTTGCTGATCGCTTATCAGATGCAGGGCGGCGGCCGCAGCCTGAGCACCGGTGAACTGACCGGGCTGGTCAACAAGGACGCAGGCGTGGTGATCGACATCCGTCCGATCAAGGATTTCACCGCTGGTCACATTGTTGGTGCGTTGAACATTCCCCACGACAAACTGACCGCTCGCGTCGGCGAACTGGAAAAACACAAGGCCAAGACCATTATCCTGGTCGATGCCATGGGCCAGACTGCCGGCACTCATGCCCGGGAACTGATGAAAGCCGGCTTCACCGCCGCCAAGCTGTCCGGCGGTATTTCCAGCTGGAAAGCCGACAATCTGCCGCTGGTGAAGTGATATGAACAACGTCGTCGTCTATTCCAGCGATTACTGCCCTTATTGCTCGCGAGCCAAGTACTTGCTCGAGAACAAAGGCGTAGCCTTCGAAGAGATCAAGGTCGATGGCAAGCCGCAGGTGCGTGCCGCGATGGCCCAGAAGGCCGGACGAACGTCCGTGCCGCAGATCTGGATCGGCAGCACCCACGTTGGCGGCTGTGATGATTTGTTTGCCCTGGAGCGCGCCGGTAAGCTCGACGCCATGCTCAAGGCCTGACTGCCTTACTTGAAATAGCCAACCCTACAAGACCCGAGATCAGAAAGGATCTGAGATGACTGACCAACAGAACACTGCAGCTAGCGAAGAAGAAACCGCACCGCAATTCTCCTTGCAGCGCATCTACGTACGTGACTTGTCCTTCGAGGCCCCGAAAAGCCCGGCGATCTTCCGCCAGCAGTGGGAGCCAAGCGTTGGTCTGGATCTGAACACCCGTCAGAAGGCTCTGGAAGGCGACTTCCACGAAGTCGTGCTGACCCTGTCGGTTACCGTGAAAAACGGTGAAGAAGTGGCGTTCATTGCTGAAGTGCAACAGGCCGGGATCTTCCTGATCAAGAACCTGGACGATGCTTCGATGAGCCACACCCTGGGCGCGTTCTGCCCGAACATCCTGTTCCCGTACGCTCGCGAAACCCTGGACAGCCTGGTGACCCGCGGTTCGTTCCCGGCCCTGATGCTGGCCCCGGTGAACTTCGACGCACTGTACGCACAAGAGCTGCAACGCATGCAGGCGGCTGGCGAGACTCCGACCGTTCAATAAGCGTTCGATGCAGTAACGAAAAAAGCGCCATAACAGGCGCTTTTTTCTTGGGCGGGAGATGATCGTTTCCACGCTCTGCGTGGGAATGCCTCTAGTCACGGGCTGCATTCCCACGCGGAGCGTGGGAATGATCAGTCGCAGGGTTACTTGAACCCAAGCTGGCGCCAGCCTTCATACACGGCGACGGCCACGGTGTTGGACAGGTTCAGGCTGCGGCAGCCTTCACGCATCGGCAAACGCAGACGTTGTTCGCTGGGCAGGGCGTCGAGCACCTCGGCCGGCAAGCCACGGCTTTCCGGGCCGAACAGGAAGGCATCGCCCTCGGCGAAGCTGGCGTCGTGAAATGGCCGCGAGCCTTTGGTGGTAAAGGCGAACAACCGTGGATGACCGAGGCTTTCCAGACAGCTGGCGAGGTCTGCGTGGCGTTGCAGGGTGGCATACTCGTGGTAATCGAGGCCGGCCCGGCGCAGACGCTTGTCGTCCATCTCGAAGCCCAGCGGTTCGATCAAATGCAGGTGGCAGCCACTGTTGGCGCACAGCCTGATAACGTTGCCGGTATTCGGCGGAATTTCTGGTTGGAAAAGGATGACGTGAAACATGCACGGCTCCGAAGGTAAAGATGACGGGCATTCTACGCCGCCAAAGGACCCTCGTTCGAAACTATTCCCGCGAGTGATGGCTTCGCTGGCGATTGTCGGGGTGATGGTGGGCCTGATGATCGGTCGCCTGACCGCGCCCGACCCCAGCGTTTTGCAGCAGGTCGAGGTGACGAACGATGGGCTGGTGGTGTGGTTCAACAACGAACCCAAAACCCACGGCGAGCTCGTCGATGGCAGCGTGGCGCTGTTGTTCGAGGCTGAAGGCAAGGCGCAGAAAGGTCAGCTCAAACTCAATGGCAAGGACGTGAACTGGCGAACGCGGTTGAGTGATGGGGGATTGTTGCTGACGGTGGTGGCGGCCCGGCCGCTGCAGGGCGAGTGGGCCGGTAGCGAGGTCGATGACCGCTGGCGGCTGGAGATCCATCTCCGAGAGCAATAAAAGAGGGAATCCCCGGCCTGCCTGTACCAAGGTTCCCAAAACGGGAGGGCTCGCGCATTGCGGCGTGAGCCCGGTGTAAAGAGGGAATCCCCGGCCTGCCTGTACCAAGGACCCCAAAACGGGATGGACTCGTCGCAGTTGCGGTATGAGCCCGGTGTAAAGAGGGGAATCCCCGGCCTGCCTGTACCAAGGTCCCCGAAACTGGGTAGTGAATCGAATCACTGATTGGACTATTGCAGGGGGCGTGCCAGGTTTTAACAAGGTGATACAAAATGTCGCGCTGAAACGTCGAAAGCCCCGTATTCCGGGGCTTTCGTGTTTTTTCGATAGGGGTTCGATTGCGAACGCCGGCGGGATTTCGGATCTGTTGCCGTGCGCGATTGCGGTTCACGGTGCATTGCGGCGGTGCACAGAGGGTCTAGTTGATCGTTCCCACGCTCTGCGTGGGAATGCAGCCCGGGGCGCTCCGCGTCCCTGCCGAAGCGGACGCGGAGCGTCCATTGAGGCATTCCCACGCGGGAGCGTGGGAATGATCAAGTCGAACCTAGCTCTCTTCCCCCTCATCATCATCCCCACCATCAACCTTCATCCCCAATTCCTTGATCTTGCGCGTCAGGGTATTACGGCCCCAACCCAGCAAAACGGCAGCATCGCGGCGGCGGCCGGCGGTGTGTTTGAGGGCGGTTTCGATCATGATCCGCTCGAAAGCCGGCACGGCGCTGTCGAGCAGGCTCGACTGACCGCGAGCCAGCGCCTGATCAGCCCACTGACGCAACGCTTGCTCCCAGTTAGTCACCGGCGCCGAGTCCTGCGGCAGGCTCAGCAGCTCTGGCGGCAGATCGCTGATGTGCACTTCGCGACCCGAAGCCATCACAGTGATCCAGCGGCAGGTGTTTTCCAGCTGGCGCACGTTGCCTGGCCACGGCAGATTCTTCAGGTATTCCTCGGTTTCGCTTTTCAGCAGCTTCGGTTCCACCGCCAGTTCTTGCGCGGCGCGGCTAAGGAAGTGCTTGGCCAGGGTCGGGATGTCTTCGCGACGGTCCGACAGCCGTGGAATGTGGATGCGGATCACGTTGAGGCGGTGGAACAAGTCCTCACGGAATTTTCCGGCATGCACCAGGGTTTCCAGGTTCTGGTGAGTCGCGGCGATGATTCGCACATCGACCTTCACCGGTACATGACCGCCGACGCGGTAGAACTCACCGTCCGCCAATACCCGCAGCAAGCGAGTCTGGGTATCCGCCGGCATGTCGCCGATTTCATCGAGGAACAGCGTGCCGCCGTCAGCCTGCTCAAAACGCCCGCGACGCAGGTTAGCTGCGCCAGTGAACGCACCTTTTTCATGGCCGAACAGCTCGGATTCCATCAGGTCCTTGGGGATCGCCGCCATGTTCAGCGCAATGAACGGCGAGGCCGCTCGTGGGCTGTGACGGTGCAGGGCGTGGGCCACCAGTTCTTTACCGGTACCGGATTCGCCATTGATCAGCACAGTGATATTGGAGTGGCTCAAGCGCCCGATGGCGCGAAACACTTCCTGCATCGCCGGTGCTTCGCCGATGATTTCTGGCGTACGGGTCAGGGCGACCGGGACTTCCAGGCCTTGCTGTTCTTGAGCGTGCTGATTGGCGCGCTTGACCAGCGACACCGCTTCGTCGACGTCGAACGGCTTGGGCAGATATTCAAATGCGCCGCCCTGATAGGACGCGACAGCGCTGTCCAGATCGGAGTGAGCGGTCATGATGATCACTGGCAGCCGTGGGTGCTGTTCGCGAATCCGCGCCAGAAGGTCCAGACCGCTGGCACCCGGCATGCGGATGTCGGAGATGATCACGTCCGGCTGCTGGCGCGCCAGGCGGCTCATCACGCCATCGGCGCTGTCGAAGCTTTGCGTGGTCATGCCTTCCTGCTGCAAGGCTTTTTCCAGGACCCAACGGATAGAACGGTCGTCATCGACGATCCACACGGTTTCACTACGGCTCATGTCGATGTGGCTCCTTGTTCCAGTGGCAGAAAGATCGAGAACGTGGTGTGGCCTGGATGGCTGTCACATTCGATCAGGCCCTGGTGCTGGCTGATGATGTTCTGGGTAATGGCCAGGCCGAGCCCGGTACCGTCCGGGCGGCCGCTGACCATGGGGAAGAAGATGGTTTCCTGCAGCTCGGCGGGGATCCCCGGGCCGTTGTCGATGATTTCGATTTTGGTCACCAGGCGATGGCGCACGTGACCGATGGTGAACTGGCGCATGGCGCGGGTCCGCAAGCTGATGCGGCCAAGGCGCAGTTCGTTCTGGCTGCTGATGGCCTGCATCGCGTTGCGCACAATGTTCAGGACGGCCTGAATCATCTGTTCGCGATCTATCAAGACATCCGGAATGCTTGGGTCGTAGTCGCGCACCAAAGTGATGCAGCCCTGACTTTCGGCTTCCACCAACTGACCCACGCGTTCCAGCACTTCATGGACGTTGCACATGGCCAATGACGGCAATTTGTTGGAGCCGAGCATGCGATCCACCAGATTGCGCAGGCGATCGGCTTCTTCAATGATGACGTTGGTGTAATCGCGCAGGTTTTCTTCCGGCAATTCACGGGCGAGCAACTGAGCCGCACCGCGAATCCCTCCGAGAGGGTTTTTGATTTCGTGGGCGAGGCCGCGTACCAGCATCTTGCTGGTTTCCTGCTTCGACAACTGCGCCTCTTCCTTGGTGATCCGCAGCAAGCGGTCACGCGGGTGAACCTCCAGCAACAGCAGCGTTTCGCCATTGCTCAGGATCGGTGTCACGGCGTAGTCGACGGTCAGGGTCTGGCCGGTGAGGGCGGTGAGCATCGCTTCGCGCTTGGTGAAGGGGTGCGCCTGCTCGACTGCCTGGCGCAGGGAGTTCAGCGCCTCGGTGGATTCGGTGAACAACTCACTGATGAACTGCCCATGGCTACGCTGGCCGCTGATGGCCAGCAGCATCTCCGCCGCCGGGTTCATGTACTCAAGGCGCAGTTCGGCGTCGAGCAGAATGGTTGCGGTGGTCAGGTTGTCGAGTAGCAAGCGGTGTAGTGCGTCGCTAATGGTCATCAGGACCTCTTTTGGAGCAGGGCATGCGCATGAATAACGCGCCGATACGGGGAAAATGCAAAAACCAAACCAAGGCTCCGAAAAGAAGCGTTTAGAGCCTGAAACAGACGTTTGACGCTCATTTGCGTGGCGTTCTGCCAGCTTTCGCGGGTACTTTTGAACCAAAATGGGTTGTGATGTGAGTACTGTGCACTCTATTGCACCAATATAGTGCGCAAAGCTGAACGAAGTAAAAGAAGCACAGGAAGGCAATGTCAGTCGTAGCAGCTGCCTCGCGGGCTCGGCAGCTGCTACAAAGAGTGCGTCGCGGCTTTGCCCGACTGGCATCAGCGCCAGAAGAAGCTTTTTTCTTCTTCGGGTTTGTCTTTGAGAGGGCATTCCGGCCGTTGGCCGTAGTCGGTTAGGGCGCAGGGTTTGACCTGGCGTTTCTGCGCGAGGGAAATGCGCAGCATATGGAAGGGTTGATTGGCCGTGCGTTCGACGGTACGGCCCTGTTCGTCGAGGATCTCCACCGACAGATTGTGGCTGCCGCGGTCGATGTTGCTCAGGGCGAACACCGGGCTCGGGCCGGGTTCGGCGGTGGGTTGGCCATCCAGCAGCAGACGATAGCGATGGCCCTGTTGCAGGCCGGGTTCGCTGGTAACGCTGACGATCAATTCACCGGCAGTGCTACGGATCGTGGCATCCGGGTCCGGCACCAGCACACGAAGCATGTCGTAATGAAACAGTGGTTTGATCCGGTTCTTCGCGTCCGTCATGGGCGCGGCGCCGCTCGGGTTGGCCGACATTCGATTGCTGGTCGCCAGTGGTACACGCTTGGCGTTGCGGGTACCCGGCTGATCGGTGAAGACCCGATTGCCCTGGGCGTCGATGTAAGTAAAGACCTCGGCCAATGCCGGCAGGCTGATCAGGCAGGCGACCAACAGCCAGAACCTCAAGGCTTATGCACCCGTTGTACGGTGAAGGTCACAGTGGGGCTCTGCTGCACGACGTTTTGCCCATCGATCACTTGAACCGCGAGGCGGTGTTCGCCACGGTCGATGTTCACCAGTTGCAGAGTCGGGACGTTGCTCGGTTGGCCGTAGGGTTGATCGTCCAGTAACAGCCTCAATCGGTGAGAGCCTTGCAGGCGCGGTTGGATCAATACACCGACAGTGAACGTGCCGTTATTGGCGCGCAGGGCTTCTTCGGTGGGCAAGCCGGTCAGCTCCAGCACCTGATAGGCGCTGCCGGGCTGTTCGCGGCTACTGGCTTGCGCAGGCGCTACAGGCTCGCTCGGGGGTTGAAGCTCGACGCTGTTGAGCGGTGGCAACTCCACGGGCTGAGCCTTTACGCCATCGGGCGGTTGATTGCTGTAGGCGGTGTTGCCGTTGGCGTCGGTGTATTTGTAGATCTGCGCGGCGGCGGGCAGGGCGATCAGCGCAAGCAGGCATAACAACAATGAGCGCATTGCAGGCTTCCATTGGCCGTTGGGCAAGTGTCCGGCCCTGTTCCGTTCATGGCGACTAAGCGCTGAGCATAGAGCACTTCAGCGCACATCGGCACGTCGGCTCAGCGGCTGGCGCTGCACAACTCAGCGGTGGCGCGTACCTGGGCAAGCTCGCGCAATGGCGCTTGGGTGCCGGTTTTATTGGCCTTGGCCAGCCAGGACGGGCACTGCGGGTCGTTGCGATAAGGGCTGAAATCGGCCAGTTGTTGCAGCAGGCGTTTTTGTAACTGATCAAGTTGTGGGCGGATCTGCCCGACGAGATCGGGGCGAGGGTCGTTGGGCGCCTTGCCTTGGGCATGCCAGTCAGACAGGTGCGCGTATTGCACCAGTTTGTTGGCCTCGATTTGCGCCGAGAAAAACTGTTCGACGGCTTCGTTGCTCAATTTATAGGTAGGTGCCAAGGCGACGGCGCCGTCAATGACTTCGCGCTCGCGCTGACGGTCTTCGACCGGTTTGCCGCTGTCCCATTTGCTCAGCGCAACCTGATCGGCAATCGCCAGGCGTTCTTCAATGGTGCCAAGCAGTGGGGCGAGGGCGGCAGGTGCCGGGCTGGCAAAAGCGCTGTTGGTCAGCAGGGCGGTGAGCAGGGCAAGGCATGGGCGTAGGCGCATGGGGCATCTCGGCTTTATCGGATAAAGGCCATGATGCACGCAACCGGGCATCCGATGACAGACGGTCGCCCATAAAAAAGGCCTCCCGAAGGAGGCCTCTTTTTTGTCACGCCGCTTGCGCAGGCGCTACTGGATCAGCAGCTGTAGTACAGCTCATATTCCAGTGGGTGTACGAAGGTACGAACCTTGATTTCTTCTTCGCTTTTCAGAGCGATGTAAGCGTCGATGAAGTCGTCGCTGAAAACGCCGCCTTTGGTCAGGAACGCACGACCTTTGTCCAGCTCTTCCAGGGCTTCTTTCAGGCTGCCGCAAACTTGTGGGATCTCTTTCGCCTCTTCAGGCGGCAGGTCGTACAGGTTTTTGTCAGCAGCGTCGCCAGGGTGGATCTTGTTCTGGATGCCGTCCAGGCCAGCCATCAACAGTGCAGCGAAGCCCAGGTACGGGTTGGCTGCTGGATCCGGGAAGCGAGCTTCGATACGGCGAGCGCGAGGGCTGGACACGTAAGGAATGCGGATCGAAGCCGAACGGTTGCGAGCCGAGTAAGCCAGCATCACTGGAGCTTCGAAACCTGGGACCAGACGCTTGTAGGAGTTGGTCGACGGGTTGGTGAAGCCGTTCAGGGCCTTGCCGTGCTTGATGATGCCGCCGATGAAGTACAGAGCGGTGTCGGACAGACCGGCATAGCCTTCGCCTGCGAAGGTGTTCTTGCCATCTTTGGCGATGGACAGGTGAACGTGCATACCCGAACCGTTATCGCCGTACAGAGGTTTAGGCATGAAGGTCGCGGTGCGGCCGTATGCGTCAGCAACGTTGTGTACGCAGTACTTCAGGGTTTGAACTTCGTCAGCCTTGGCAACCAGGGTGTTGAACTTCACGCCGATTTCGTTCTGGCCGGCAGTCGCCACTTCGTGGTGGTGAACTTCGATGACCAGGCCCATTTCTTCCATGGCGTTGCACATGGAGGTACGGATTTCGTGGTCGTGGTCGAACGGTGGAACAGGGAAGTAGCCACCTTTGATGCCTGGACGGTGGCCTTTGTTGCCGCCTTCCACGTCCTGGTCGGACATCCACGAACCTTGTTCAGAGTGGATTTTGAACATGGAACCGGAGATGTCGGACTTGAACTTCACTTCGTCGAAGATGAAGAATTCAGGCTCTGGACCCACGAATACGGTGTCGCCGATACCGGTCGATTTCAGGTATTCCTCGGCACGCTTGGCGATCGCACGTGGGTCACGGTCGTAGCCTTGCATGGTCGAAGGCTCGATCACGTCGCAAACCAGGATCAGGGTCGGCTCTTCGGTGAACGGGTCGAGAACGGCAGTGCTGTCGTCCGGCATCAGGATCATGTCGGAAGCTTCGATGCCTTTCCAGCCAGCGATGGAGGAACCGTCGAACATTTTGCCTTCTTCGAAGAAAGCTTCATCCAGCGCATCGCGAGCCGGCATGGTCACGTGGTGCTGAGTGCCTTTGGTGTCCGTGAAGCGCAGATCAATCCACTTGACGTCATGATCTTTGATGAGTTGAACCGACTTCGACATAGTGTCCTCCGGGTGGCTTCGGGCTTAGTAGTGGATGCCCTTAGAATGTGGGTGATGCCGGCGCGAATACTCTGCCAAGGCAACCTGCCTCACAAGGGAGCAAATTGCATGCCAGTGCCCCACCATGGGTTTTTTGCCCCAATATCACGCTTATAAAGGTGCAATGCCTCGAAAAGCGCAAAACATCGCCCTGTAATGTAGCGTCGAAATCCATAAATGACCTGTTTTGGTGCGCGCAAAACCTTCTGCACATTAACTGGTTAAACCTTGAGCAATTTCCGCTATAATCCGCGCCCCCCTTTTTCGGCTGGCCCAGCGCGCGCTGTTTTCATGAAACTAATCGTAAAAGTCTTCCCCGAGATCACCATCAAGAGCCGCCCGGTACGGATGCGTTTCATCCGCCAGTTGGCCAAAAACATCCGTACCGTGCTCCGCGACCTGGACCCGGCTGTGGTGGTGAACGGTGTGTGGGACAATCTCGAGCTGGAAACCCGCGTCAGCGAGCCAAAAGCCCTGAAGGAGATGACCGAGCGCCTGAGCTGCATGCCGGGTATCGCGCATTTCCTGCAGGTCGATGAATACCCGTTGGGCGACTTCGACGACATCGTCGCCAAGTGCAAACAGCATTTTGGTGAAGCCCTGGCCGGGAAGATCTTTTCGGTGCGCTGCAAGCGTGCCGGCAAGCACGAATTCAGCTCCATGGACGTCGAGAAATACGTCGGCAGCCAGTTGCGTCGTCAGTGCGGCGCCGCCGGAATCTCCCTCAAAGAGCCGGAAATCGAAGTTCGCATCGAAATTCGCGACAAACGGTTGTTCGTGATCCACAGCCAGCACAACAGCATCGGCGGTTATCCGCTGGGTGCCCTGGAACAGACGCTTGTACTGATGTCTGGTGGCTTCGATTCCACCGTTGCCGCCTACCAGATCATGCGCCGCGGGCTGATGAGTCATTTCTGCTTCTTCAATCTGGGCGGACGTGCCCACGAACTGGGCGTCATGGAAGTCGCGCACTTCATCTGGAAGAAGTACGGCAGCTCCCAACGCGTGTTATTTGTCAGTGTGCCGTTCGAGGAAGTACTGGGAGAAATTCTCGGGAAAGTCGATAACAGTCATATGGGTGTAGTTTTGAAGCGTATGATGTTGCGCGCTGCTTCCCGTATTGCCGATCGGCTGGAGATCGAAGCGCTGGTCACCGGCGAAGCGATTTCCCAGGTGTCGAGCCAGACGTTACCGAACCTGTCCGTGATCGACTGCGTGACCGACAAGCTGGTCTTGCGTCCACTGATCGCCAGTCACAAGCAGGACATCATCGACCTGGCCAACGAAATCGGCACTGCCGACTTCGCCAAGCACATGCCGGAATACTGCGGGGTCATCTCGGTGAACCCAAAGACCCACGCCAAGCGTCCACGCGTGGAGCATGAAGAGAAAGAATTCGACATGGCGGTCCTTGAGCGTGCGCTCGAGAACGCCAAACTGGTGCCGATCGATCGCGTAATCTACGAATTGGGCCAGGATTTGCAGATCGAAGAAGTCAGCGAAGCACTGGCGGGCCAGATCATCATCGACATCCGTCACCCGGATGCCGCTGAAGACGAGCCGCTGGAACTTGCTGGCATTGAGGTGCAGACGATGCCGTTTTATGCATTGAACGCTCGTTTCAAGGAACTGGACCCTACTCGCCAGTACCTGTTGTATTGCGACAAAGGCGTGATGAGTCGCCTGCATGCCCACCATTTGCTCAGTGAGGGGCATGCCAATGTGCGCGTTTATCGACCGAGCTAAGTGCCCGGGGCTGTTTGCCTGTGGCCTGCGTCACCGGCCCCCCGACGCCGCCGTCAAGCTGTAACGGCTTTGACGGACTCTAAAGTTAATCGCTGCCACGACCTGTCAGCACACCGAATCCTCTGATCGAGATACACAAGTGATCGAAAATCTACGCAACATCGCCATCATTGCTCACGTTGACCATGGTAAAACCACCCTGGTAGACAAACTCTTGCGTCAATCCGGCACCCTGGAGCGCAACGAGCTCAACGACGAGCGCGTGATGGACTCCAACGACCAGGAGAAAGAGCGCGGTATTACCATTCTGGCGAAAAACACCGCCATCAACTGGAACGGCTACCACATCAACATCGTGGACACCCCGGGCCACGCCGACTTCGGCGGCGAAGTTGAACGCGTAATGTCGATGGTTGACTCCGTTCTGCTGCTGGTTGACGCTCAAGACGGCCCTATGCCGCAAACCCGTTTCGTGACCAAGAAGGCTTTCGAAGCCGGCCTGCGTCCAATCGTGGTGATCAACAAGGTTGACCGTCCAGGCGCGCGTCCGGACTGGGTTCTGGACCAGATCTTCGACCTGTTCGACAACCTCGGTGCTACCGAAGAACAGCTGGACTTCAAAGTCGTCTACGCCTCGGCCCTGAACGGCATTGCCGGTCTGGAACACACCGACATGGCTGAAGACATGACCCCGCTGTACCAGTCGATCGTCGACAACGTACCTGCGCCGAAAGTCGACCGTGACGGTCCGTTCCAGATGCAAATCTCCGCTCTGGACTACAACAGCTTCCTGGGTGTTATCGGCGTTGGCCGTATCGCTCGTGGTCGCATCAAGCCGAACACTCCGGTTGTCGCTATCGACGCCGACGGCAAGAAGCGTAACGGTCGTATCCTGAAGCTGATGGGTCACCACGGCCTGCACCGTATCGACGTTGAAGAAGCAGCTGCCGGCGACATCGTCTGCATCAGCGGCTTCGACCAGCTGTTCATCTCCGACACTCTGTGCGACCCACTGAACGTCGAAGCGATGAAGCCGCTGACTGTTGACGAGCCAACCGTTTCCATGACCTTCCAGGTAAACGACTCGCCTTTCTGCGGTAAAGAAGGCAAGTTCGTGACGTCCCGTAACATCAAGGAACGTCTGGACAAGGAACTGCTCTACAACGTTGCTCTGCGCGTTGAAGAAGGCGACACCGCCGACAAGTTCAAAGTCTCCGGCCGTGGTGAGCTGCACCTCTCGGTACTGATCGAAACCATGCGTCGCGAAGGCTTCGAAATGGGTGTTGGTCGTCCGGAAGTGATCATTCGCATGGTTGACGGCGTCAAGCACGAACCGTACGAAAACGTGACCATCGACCTGCCGGAAGAATCGCAAGGTTCGATCATGGAACAGATCGGTATCCGTAAAGGCGACCTGACCAACATGGTTCCGGATGGCAAGGGCCGTGTGCGCCTTGAGTACAACATCCCGGCTCGTGGCTTGATCGGTTTCCGTAACGAGTTCCTGACCCTGACCTCCGGTGCAGGCATCCTGACCTCGATCTTCGACCGTTACGACGTGATGAAGTCCGGCGACATGTCCGGCCGTCAGAACGGCGTGCTGGTTTCGGTTGCTACCGGTAAGGCACTGACTTACTCGCTGGAAACCCTGCAAGCTCGCGGCAAACTGTTCCTGGGCCACGGTGAAGACGTGTACGAAGGTCAAATCGTCGGCATCAACAGCCGCGACAACGACTTGGGCGTCAACCCAACCAAAGGCAAGAAGCTCGACAACATGCGTGCTTCGGGTAAAGACGAAACCATCGCTCTGGTTCCGCCTATCCGCTTCACCCTGGAGCAGGCTCTGGAATTCGTTCAAGAAGACGAATTGTGCGAAGTCACTCCTAAGTCCATCCGTCTTCGTAAGAAGATCCTGGGCGAAAGCGAGCGTACCCGCGCTGCCAAGAAAGCGGGTAACTGAGTTTCGACTTAGTTAGCGCTTAAAAAACGCCCCCGACCGCAAGGTCGGGGGCGTTTTTGTTTGTCTGGCTGTAGCAGCTGCCGAGCCCTGGCGAGGCTGCGTTCGGCTGCGCAGCAGTCGTGAAATCAAACGCTGCGGTGCATCTTTTCGACCTTATTCCCCGGACTGCGGCTCTGCAGCCGAACGCAGCCTCGCCAGGGCTCGACAGCTGCTACGGGGATTGAGGCGTTTTTAAAACTTTTCCAGAGTGCGACGGCTGCTGCTGGTCTCGCGCACCACTTCTTTGGGCTTGTACGCGCAATACCCCGGTCGCGGTCCGATCTTCGGGTGGTTGCGGCAGGTGTCCGGGCGCTTATCATAAATAGTGCACAGACGACTCTTACGATCCAGGTACAGGCAATCGTTGTTGCTCATGCGCTGGAGGGTGAAGATCTCGGACTTCTGGTTATAGCGCTCGACGATCCCTTCTTTTTGCAAACGCTTGGCGATGTTCTTCGGTGGATCGCCACGCTCGAATTCGTCGACGATGCCGATACGGATCAGATCCTTGATCTTGACCTCGACCGGCAAGGTGCAGCAGCTGGACACGCAGGAGCCGCACATCGGGGCAGAGTACTTGGCCCAGGTATCGAGGCGATCGATCTCCGCGGCGGCGATCAGGTTGGGCTTCATCATCGGTTGTTACCAGCGTGTGCATCAGGGCGCGCGATCATACCGGGACTGGTGGATTTTTGAACAACCTTTCGCCAGATTTTTTTGCTTGGCGCAAAATAACCCCTGTGTCCGGCACGCCCCCTGCATTGTTTCTGGCACTCGACAACGTAATGTCGACCTATCTCGCACTAACAGGAAAAACTGCCGAACCAGAGTCTTAATGGTCTGTCAGACCGACTAGGCTCAGACAACTTCACGCTCGCTCGAGGTCTTATCGATGACTCAAGAACCACTTGTTCGCGAAGCAGAGGTGGCCGCATTTCGCGATGCCGTCTTGACCAAACTCACTTACGCAGTGGGCAAAGACCCGGATCACGCCTTTGACCATGACTGGTTCGAAGCCATCGCCCTGGCGGCGCGCGATCACATGGTCGAGCACTGGATGGACCATACCCGGCAGATCTACCGCAAAGGCCAGAAACGGGTTTATTACCTCTCCCTTGAATTTCTCATTGGCCGCTTGCTCTACGACAGCCTGAGCAACCTCGGCCTGCTCGATGTGGCCCGTGAAGCCATGACCGAACTGGGCGTCGACATCGAACGCATCCGCCTGCTGGAGCCCGATGCGGCACTGGGCAACGGAGGCCTCGGGCGTCTGGCGGCGTGCTTCATGGAAAGCATGTCGACCCTGGGCATCGCCGGCCATGGTTACGGCATTCGTTACGAACACGGTTTGTTCCGCCAGGCCATCGTCGACGGCTGGCAGCAGGAGCAGACCGAACACTGGCTGGATTTCGGTAACCCGTGGGAGTTTGAACGGCCGGAAGTCGCCTACCCGATCGGCTTCGGCGGCAGTGTCGAAACCGTGACCGATGAAAGCGGCAAATCCAGGCAAGTCTGGTCCCCGGCGGAAACCGTGCGGGCCATCGCCTATGACACCCCGGTGGTCGGTTGGCGCGGCGCGAGTGTCAATACGCTGCGACTGTGGCGTGCCCGGGCCATGGAAGAGTTGCACCTGGAGCGCTTCAACGCTGGCGACCACTTGGGCGCGGTAGCCGAAGTGGCACGGGCCGAAAGTATCTCCCGCGTGCTCTACCCGGCGGACAGCACCGAGGCCGGCCAGGAACTGCGCCTGCGTCAGGAATACTTCTTCGTCGCCGCCTCCCTGCAGGATTTGCTGCGTCGCCATCGCAACATGCACACCTCGGTGCTGACCCTGGGCGATCACGCGGCCATTCAACTCAACGACACACACCCCTCGATTGCCGTGGCCGAGCTGATGCGTCAGTTGGTCGACGTCTATGACGTGGCGTGGGATGCAGCGTGGCAGGTCACCGTCGACACGCTGTCGTACACCAACCACACGCTGTTGCCGGAGGCGCTGGAAACCTGGCCGGTCGGTTTGATGGAGCGGATGCTGCCACGGCACATGCAGATCATTTATTTGATCAACGCCCAGCACATCGATTCGTTGCGGGCCAAGGGCGTTCACGATTTCGACGTGTTGCGTGCAGTGTCGCTGATCGAGGAGGACAACGGTCGTCGCGTGCGCATGGGCAACCTGGCGTTCCTGGGTTCCCACAGCGTTAACGGCGTGTCTGGCCTGCACACGCAGCTGATGCGCAGCACGGTGTTCTCTGAACTGCATAAACTCTATCCGGAGCGGATCAACAACAAGACCAACGGCATCACCTTCCGCCGCTGGCTCTATCAAGCCAACCCGGAGCTGACCTCAATGATGGTCGACGCCCTCGGCCCGGATCTGCTGGATAACCCCGAAGAAAGCCTGATAGGGCTGGAACCGTTTGCCGAGAAAACTGCATTCTGCAAACAGTTCGCCGAGCAGCGGCTGCACAGCAAGAAAGCCCTGGCATACCTGATTCATGAACGATTGGGGATTGCGATCAACCCGGCGGCGATGTTCGACGTGCAGGTCAAGCGAATCCACGAATACAAACGCCAGTTGCTCAACCTGCTGCACACCGTCGCGCTGTATCAGGCGATTCGTGCCGAACCGGAAATCGACTGGGTGCCACGGGTGAAAATCTTCGCCGGCAAGGCGGCGGCCAGTTATCACCAGGCCAAACTGATCATCAAACTGACTAACGACATCGCCCGGGTGGTCAACAACGACCCGACCGTGCGTGGTTTGCTCAAAGTGGTGTTCTTGCCCAACTACAACGTCAGCTTGGCGGAAAGCATCATTCCGGCGGCGGATTTGTCGGAACAGATCTCCACCGCCGGCTTCGAAGCCTCAGGCACCAGCAACATGAAGTTCGGCCTCAACGGCGCGCTGACCATTGGCACCATGGATGGGGCCAACGTGGAGATGAGCGAGCGCATTGGTGTCGAACACATGTTCATCTTCGGCCTGAGCGCCGAGCAAGTGGAAGCGCGCAAGCTCAACCATGAATTCAACGCGACACCGGACATTGCCGCCTCCCATCGACTCAATGATGTGCTGCAAGCGATTCGCGGCGGGGTGTTCTCACCGGACGATCCGTCCCGCTACACCTCGCTGATCGATTCGCTGGTGGACTATGACCGCTTCCTGGTCTGCGCCGATTTCGATTCATACTGGGACGCTCAGATGCGGGTCGAGGCTCACTGGCACGACTCCAAAGAGTGGTGGCGCTCGGCGGTATTGAGCAGTGCGCGGATGGGTTGGTTCTCGTCCGACCGGACCATTCGCGAGTACGCCACGGATATCTGGAAGGCGTTGGAGTAACTTTTAGCAATAATTGCGAGTCCGGCCCGACGGTTGTTGGGTCGGACCGATATACTAAGCGCCAGGTTCTCCGGATGTTTCGGCGACCGCTGCGCGGTCAATCGCGGGCAAGCCTCGTTCCTACAGGTCATGTGTCGTTCTTGCGGCCTGTGCAAAACCTGTGAGAACGAGGCTTGCCCGCGATGACGTCAGCGCAAACGCCACAAGGCAATGGGCTGCTTAGGGATATCGACCATGCAATGGATGTTCATGCTGATTGGGCTGCTGCTGGGCTGGTTATTTGACGAGTCGTTCAGCGATGCGCTATTGGGTGCTTTGCTCGGGCTGGGTATTGGCCAGGCAATCCGCATCAGTCGCTTGAGTACTCAAACCGCCGAGCAACGGCGCTTGCTCAATCAGGCGCAGGTGGCGCTGCATGCGGTCGAGCAGCGACTGGCATTGCTGGAAGTGTCGGGCGCCAAAACACCTGAAGCCAGTGAACCTGCGGCCAGCGAACCGGTTCCATCCCCTGAAATCATTATCGAGCAAGCCCCTGTCGCAGCCCCGGAGCTGATCTGGGAGCTACCGCCTGAACTCGAACCCATCACGGCGGCCGCCGCCGAAACCAGTCGTCCACTGCCCGATGATCTCTGGAAACCCGAACCAGTCGCCCGCGAACCACAACAACCGACGCCGCCTCGTGGCCCGAACTTTATCGAGCGCGCCATCAGTGGCGCGCGCAACTGGTTGTTCGGTGGCAATACCGTGCTGCGGGTCGGCGTGGTGCTGTTGTTTCTCGGCCTGGCCTTCTTATTGCGCTACGCCACCGAAGGCATGGTGGTGCCGGTCGAGTTGCGTTATGCCGGTGTCGCGGCGGCGGCCTTGAGCTTGCTCGCGCTGGGCTGGTGGTTGCGTCTGCGCAACAGCAATTTCGCGCTGATGCTGCAAGGCACCGGGATTGCGGTGTTGTACCTCACGGTATTTGCCGCGATGCGTCTGCATCCGTTGCTCGACCCCACAGCGGCACTGGGCTTGCTGGTGGTGGTGACGGTGTTCTCGGCGATTCTGGCCATTACCCAGAACGCCTTGGGCCTGGCCGCCGCTGCCGCACTGGGTGGTTTCGCCGCGCCGATCCTGACCTCCACCGGCGCTGGCAACCACGTCGCATTGTTCAGCTACTTTGCTCTGCTCAACGCCGGCATCCTTGCCATCGCGTGGTTCAAGGCCTGGCGATTGCTTAACCTGATCGGTTTTGTCGGCACCTTTGGCATCGGATTGGCTTGGGGCCTGCGTTCCTATACGCCGGAATTGTTGTGGAGTACCGAGCCGTTCTTGATTCTGTTTTTCCTGATGTACCTGGCCATCGGCCTGTTGTTCGCCCGGCGCAAGCTGCTGGAAATGAGCGACGCGCCCGAGGACGACAGCCGCGAGGCACTGCTGCACTGGTCGGCGCGCAAGGGCGATTACGTCGACGGCACCCTGTTGTTCGCACCACCGCTGGTGGGTTTCGGTTTGCAGTTCGCGCTGATGGAGCATCTGGAATTTGCCGCCGCTTTCAGCGCCTTGGCGCTGGGCATGATTTACATGGGGCTGGCCCGGTTGCTGATGGGCGGTCGAGCATTGTTGTTGGCGGAAACCTGTCTGGCGCTGGGTGTGATCTTCGCCAGCTTGGCGATCCCCTTGGGGCTCGACGCGCGTTGGACCGCGGCCGCCTGGGCCGTGGAGGGCGCGGGGATTTTCTGGCTCGGCCTGCGTCAACAGCGACCGCTGGCGCGAGCCTTTGCCTTGCTGCTGCAACTGGGCTCGGCACTGGCGTTTCTCAGTGAGCTGCGCAGCGGCGAGAGCAGCTTGCTTGATGGCGCCCCGCTGGGGGCATTGATGCTCGGCGTGGCGTTGCTGTTCAGCTTTTACCAATTGCGCAAAGCGTTGCCCGAACAGGCCTCAAAGTGGGAGCGCCAAGGGCTGCCGGTGCTGGCCTGTCTGGGGCTGACGTTCCTTTATCTGCTGGCACCGCTGTTTCTCTTCACTCATGGCACGGCGATCAGTTGGGCGCTGGCCGGGTTGGCGACGCTGTTCGTCGGTCTGCGTCTGCAATCGAGAACCTTCCTGTTCACCGCGTTCGCCGTGCAACTGCTCGGCGGTGCGTTGTTCCTGCTGCGGCTGCAAGGGGCGGGTGGTGAGTCGGCTGCGGTGTTCAGCGCCGGTTGGAGCGGTTTGCTCAGTGCGTCCCTGATCGGGTTGGCGTTGATCGCCGGGATGTTGCTGGCGGCCCGCGACGAAATGGTGCGCAGTGATGTGCGTTTGCTGCGCGGCTTGTCAGTGGTGTTGCTGGCCGGTCTGGTGCTGATCAACCTCGCGGTGCTGTTCGTGTTGCCATGGCAAACCGCGAGCGCGGTGTGGGCCGCCAGTGGTTTGTTCATCATCTGGCTGAGCCTGTACCTGCAGCAGCGCGTGAGTTTTGTCTTTGGTCTGCTGTTGCAGGTGATCGGCGGCGCTGCGTTCCTGTTAGCCGGGCCGGACCTGCTCGGTCCGCTGCTCAGCGAGGGGTTGCGACCGTTGGCGCATAGTGCTTTCTGGACGCCGCTAGTGTTGGGGCTGGCCGCATTCGTCGGGGCCTGGCGTTTGCAGCTCGGCAACCATGCTTCGGCCTTCGATGGGTTGAGCCTGCAGCGCTTGTCCGAAGTGTTGCTGGTGTGGGGCGCGGGTTGGTGGGCGCTGGCGTGGGTCAGCGAAGTGCTGCGCTTTGCGCCTTTGAATCTGCAAGCCACCTTGTTGCTAGCCGTTGCCGCCGTAAGTGTCGCGCTGTGGACGGTATTGGCGCTGCGCCTGAAGTGGTCGTCGCTGGGCTTGCTCTGCACCTTGCTGATTCCTGCAGCAGGTCTGGTGCTGCTCGCAGCCTGGCATTCGCGTTATCACCCGGCGGGTAATTTCGGCTGGCTGGTTTGGGCCGCGGTATTCGTCATGCATTTCATCTCCCTGCGACGTCTGGCGCCGACGCTGCCCGCAACAGCCCTGAGCACCGCCCATGTACTCGGCTGCTGGCTGTTGATCGGCGTGTTGGCCCTGGAGCTGCGTTACGGCTTGCTGCTGTTGTCGGAGCAGTACAACGCCTGGCGCTGGCTGGGCTGGGCGATTCTGCCGAGCCTGTATCTGGTGCTGATGGCTGCACCGCGCGCATGGCCATGGCCGGTGTCGGAGTACCCCCGCGAGTACCGGGTTTATGCCGCTGCGCCGTTGGCGTTGTTGATGCTCGGCTGGTTCTGGCTGGCGAACATCGCCAGTGACGGCACCGCTGAGCCGTTGCCGTATGTGCCGCTGATTAACCCGTTGGAGCTGGGTCTGTTGTTTGCCCTGTTCGGCGTTTACGTCTGGTCTCGCAGCGCCGTGACGCAACTGGTGATTCGCAAGGAATACGCCGATAACGCCACGCAAGTGATCGCCGGGGGGTCGCTGTTCGTCTTTTTCACCGCGCTGGTGATGCGCACGGCGCACCATTGGGGTGGCGTGCCGTACGCGCTGGATCTGCTGCTTGGGTCGATGCTGGTACAGGCCGGCCTGTCCATCGTCTGGACCCTGATGGCCCTGAGTCTGATGATCGGTGGGCATCTGCGTCATCGCCGCGAAGTCTGGCTGATTGGCGCGGCACTGATCGCGCTGGTGGTCGCCAAGTTGTTCTTTGTTGAATTGAGTAACCGCGGCGGGCTCGCGCGGATCGTGTCGTTTATCGGCGTTGGCGTGTTGCTGTTGGTGGTGGGCTATTTCGCTCCATTGCCGCCCAAGCGTGCCGAGGCTGTGCCGGATGTTGAAAAACCGGCCCCTGAAACCGAAGGAGTGTCGTCTTGAGTCAGAAGCTGAACCTGGGCTGGTGGGGTGCTGTGGTGCTGGGCGTGACGCTGTCGGCCGGCGCGCAGGAAAAACCGGCGGACTTTGCCGCGCAGGTGCCGTTGTCGGTGAGTGGCGAGGGCCCGTGGTATCGCCTGGAATTGCCCTTGGACGTGCAGCTGAAAGCGCGGCAAACCGATCTCAGCGATCTACGCGTGTTCAATGCCGCCGGTGAGCCTCAGGCGTATGCCCTGGCCCGAGAACCCGCGCAGACCCGCGAAAACCGCACGCTGAACGACGTGAAGTGGTTCCCGTTGTACAACTCGGCGGATGCCACCGAACGTGCACCGAGTGTGCGCGTGCAATCGAACACCAACGGCACGTTGATCGAAGTGCAGCCGTCCAGCCAGTTGGAGGCGGGCGAAGAAGAGCTGCGCGGCTGGTTACTCGATGCCAGTCGAATCAAGGCGCCGTTACAGCAATTGATCCTCGATTGGACCAGCGATCGCGACGGCTTCCAGCGTTTCAGCATTGAAGCCAGTGATGATTTGCAGCATTGGCAGTCGTGGGGCGAAGGGCAGGTGGCGCGCCTGACGTTTGCCGACGAACGGGTCGAGCAACATGAGGTCGGCCTGCCGGGGCAATCGGCGCGTTACCTGCGCTTGCTCTGGATTTCACCGCAATCGGCGCCAGTGCTGACGTCGGCGCAACTGGAAAGCGCCAACCCTCGCACCTTGCCGCTGCCGTTGGTCTGGTCGCAACCGTTGGCTGGCACCAGCGTGAAGGCCGGTGAGTACATCTGGCAATTGCCGATGGGATTGAACGTCCAGCGCTTGCAGATCGAGCTGGATCAACCCAACAGCCTGGCACCGGTGACATTGTCGGGTCGTCGGGAAACCAGCCTGCCATGGCAAACGCTGACCAGCGGTTTGCTCTACCGCTTGACCCAGAATGGCCAGGACGTGGTGCAGAACGAATTGCAGTTGCCGGGCCAGACCATGCAGCAATTGAAGCTGACAGTGGATGAGCGCGGCGGTGGCCTGGGCGCCGAAGCGCCGACCGTCCGATTTGCCGTGCGCTCCACGCAACTGGTGTTCCTGGCGCGCGGGGCCGGGCCTTATACGCTGGCGCTGGGGAGTGCGACGGTGAAGGCGGCGAGCTTGCCGTTGTCGACGCTGATACCGGATTACAGCGCTGCGAAGTTGGCGGCGTTGGGCAAGGCGACGGTGGAAGGTGGAGTCTTGGTGACTCCTGTCACGACTGTGCCAATGGTGGTGGATACGAATTGGAAGAAATTCGGGTTGTGGGCGGTGCTGTTGCTCAGCGTGCTGTTTTTGGGGGCCATGGCGTTCAGCTTGCTGCGCAAGCCTGCTGTTAAACCCTGAGAATGCTGGTGCTGCGCGCCATTCGCGGGCAAGCCTCCGCTCCTACAGTTCATCCCCCCGTAGGAGCGAGGCTTGCCCGCAAAGGCGTCCTTCCGGCCACCAAAAATATTCAAACTGCCGCCAATCACGGCATCATTTCGAACTACGCTCAACCCCGCACATGAACTCTATTGGGTGTATCACGTCTGATAGGAGGAAATGCGCCCCGACTCGCGTTAAACTGCGCGGGTTTTTAGCCCCCCCATTCCACCGGAGCCTTCCATGTCCCGCGTTACCTTGAGTCGCTATTTGATTGAGCAGACCCGCAGCAACAATACTCCTGCCGATCTGCGTTTCCTGATCGAAGTGGTGGCGCGTGCTTGCAAGGAAATCAGCCACGCCGTCTCCAAAGGCGCCCTGGGTGGCGTTCTGGGCAGCATGGGCACTGAAAACGTCCAGGGTGAAGTGCAGAAGAAGCTTGATGTGATGTCCAACGACATCCTGCTCGAAGCCAACGAATGGGGCGGTCACCTGGCCGGCATGGCGTCCGAAGAAATGGACAATGCCTACCAGATCCCGGGCAAATACCCGAAAGGCGCGTACCTGCTGGTATTCGACCCGCTGGACGGTTCGTCGAACATCGACATCAACGCGCCGGTCGGTACGATCTTCTCGGTGCTGCGTTGCCCGAACGAATACCTGACCCAGAACGAGCCTTTGAACGAAAAGGCCTTCCTGCAGCCAGGCACTCAGCAGGTTGCCGCCGGTTACGCGATTTACGGTCCACAGACCATGCTGGTGCTGACCCTGGGCAATGGCGTCAAAGGCTTCACCCTGGATCGTGAAATGGGCAGCTTCGTACTGACCCATGAAGACATCACGATCCCGGAGTCCACGCAGGAATTCGCGATCAATGCGTCCAACAAGCGTCACTGGGAAGCGCCGGTACAACGTTACGTCGACGAATTGCTGGCTGGCGATGAAGGCCCGCTGAAGAAGAATTACAACATGCGTTGGGTCGCCGCGATGGTGGCCGACGTGCACCGTATCCTGACCCGCGGCGGTCTGTTCATGTACCCACGCGACAGCCGCGAGCCGTCGAAGCCGGGCAAACTGCGCCTGATGTACGAAGCCAACCCGATGTCGTTCCTGGTGGAACAAGCGGGTGGCGCATCCACTGACGGCCACCAGCGCATCCTCGACATCCAGCCGGAAGGCCTGCACCAGCGTGTTGCGGTGTTCCTCGGTTCGAAAGAAGAAGTTGCCCGCGTCACGGCTTACCACAAGGAATAAACCATGACCGCGCCCTGGCAGCCGTTGCTCGAATGGTGGTTCGGATCTTTCGAATCACCTAACGAAATAGCGGCTGACAAGGGCAAGTTATGGTTCGGCAAGCGCGATAGCCAGGACCTCGAAGCGCGGATGCGTTTCGGGGGCCAGGTCGAGCAGGCACTGGCCGGCGGATTGACTGAATGGGTGCAATGCCCTGAAGGTTGGCTGGCCTTGGTGCTGCTACTCGATCAACTTCCGCGGATGATCTTTCGCGACACCCCAAAATCCTTTTCAGGCGACCTCAGGGCTCAGGCACTGGTAGCGCAAGGCATTGCTGCGGACTTCGATCGGCAGCTGCGACCGATCCAGCGGGTGTTTATCTATCTGGTATTCGAGCATTGCGAAAATCTGGCGGTGCAGAACGAAGCGGTTTCGCGGTTTCTTGATCTGGTTGAACAGCAACCGGAGGCGGATCGGGCGGTGTTTGCCGACAACCTGGATTATGCCGAGCGGCATCAGAAGATCATTGCGCGATTTGGACGGTTTCCCCATCGCAATGCGGTGTTGGGGCGTGAATCTACGGCTGAGGAAGTTGAGTTTCTTTCAGGGCCCGGGTCGCGGTTCTGATTGTTCCCACGCTCCGCGTGGGTATGCAGCCCGGGACGCTCCGCGTCCCTTCCAGAGCCGAACGCGGAGCGTCCGTTGAGGCATTCCCACGCAGAGCGTGGGAACGATCAGCGCTCGGTAGTTAGATCCTGAAACTGCCTACCAACTGCTTCAACCGCGCCGCCTGCTGCTCAAGATCAGCACATGCACGCAAGGTCGACTGCAAATTCTCCACACCTTCCTGGTTCAGCGTGTTGATCTCGGTGATGTCGACGTTAATCGACTCCACCACAGCGGTTTGCTCTTCCGTCGCGGTGGCCACGGACTGGTTCATCCCGTCGATCTCACCGATGCGCTGCGTCACGCTACCCAGGCGTTCGCCGGCCTGGTTGGCGATGCCGACGCTGCTTTCGCTCTGGCGCTGGCTGTCGGTCATGGTGCTGACCGCTTCCCGGGCGCCGATTTGCAGTTCTTCGATCATCTTTTGCACTTGCTGCGCCGAATCCTGAGTGCGGTGGGCGAGGTTGCGCACCTCGTCCGCGACCACGGCAAAACCACGGCCGGCTTCACCGGCACGGGCTGCTTCGATGGCCGCGTTGAGCGCCAGCAGGTTGGTTTGCTGCGAGATGCTGGTGATCACTTCCAGAATCTGGCCGATGTTCACCGTGTTGCTGTTCAGGGTTTCGATGTTGCCGCAGGAATCGCTGATCTTCGCCGACAGCTGCTGCATGGCTGCGATGGTTTTATCCACCACTTGCTGACCGTCTTCGGCCAAGGCACGGGCGTCGCTTGAATGTTGCGAGGCGAGGGCGGCGTTCTGGGCGATTTCCTGAGCGGCGGCGCCCAGTTCGTTGATTGCTGCAGCCACGCTGCTGGTGCGTGAGGCTTGTTGATCGGAGTTGAACATCGACGAGTTGGAGGCCGCGACGACCCGCAAGGCGACTTCATTGACCTGGCCGGTAGCCGAAGACACTTCGCGGATCGAGGTATGAATACGTTCCACGAAACGGTTGAACGAGGTGCCCAACGCACCGAATTCATCCTGGCCGTGAATGGTCAGGCGTTTGGTCAGGTCGCCTTCGCCCTCGGCGATGTCATGCATGGCGCGGCCCATGGTCAGCAGCGGTTGCATCAGCACGCGGATCAACATGCTCAGCAGCGCGATGATGATCACCACGGCAATGACCATGGCGATGATCGCCGAGGTGCGAAATTCGCTGAGCATCGAGAACGCGGTGTCTTTATCCAGCACCAGCGCCACGTACCAGTCTGCAGACGGCACACCGTTGACGTGAGTGAAGGAGATGAACTGGGTTTTGCCATCCAGCTCGACTTCTTTCAGGCCCGGGCTGATTTTCGGCGCGCCGTTGGGGTAGGCGTCGGCCAGGTTCTTGAGCACCAGTTTGCTGTCCGGGTGGATCAGGATCTTGCCGTCGGCGCTGACGATAAATGCATGCCCATGACCGCCGAAGTTCAGCAAGTTGATGATTGCGCTGACGCTGGACAGATCAATGTCTGCGCCGGCAACGCCAATCATTTGATTCTGGTGCTTCACTGGCGTGGCAACGGTGATCACCAGTTTGCCCGACGATGCCGCAATGTAGGGTTCCGTGACGATGGTCTGTTGCGCGTTGTTGGCCGCCTTGTACCAGCCACGGGCGCGCGGGTCGTAGTCCGCGGCGCGATTGCCGGCCGGGACCGAGAACATCACGCCATCGGTGCCGCCGAAGTAGCTGAGCTGAAAATTGCTGGTGTAGGCCGGCAGGTCGATGGCGCGCTTGAGCTTGGCCTGGGCGCTGCCGTCCACGGCGATCTGCTGGGACAGTGATTGCAGCAATTGAATGCGGCTTTCCAGCCAGGTCTGAATGTTGCTGGTGGTCAGGCTGCCGAGTTCCTGCATCGAGGACTCTGTACTGCTGAGCAGGGTCTGCCGCTGGCGGTAATCGTTGAACAGGATGAAACAGGCGAATGCAACGGCCACCACGAGAGCGGCTGCCAACAGGATTTTGTGGCTGAATTTCATGTTTCTGGTCATTAAATGAGCTACCGCGAAGGGCTGGTCAACAAGGAGCGTCAATTCGCCACAGTGGAAGGCTTTGCACTGCTTTTATGTCGACTGGCCGGCGCCAAAGATTAGGCGGCTGCTGCGAAAACCGACGAAATACTCAGCGGCGCGAAAAAGTGGCTGATCTATCGTAAAAGTCTGACGGGTGGCCGAATAAATAGCCGAATGCTCAGGGAACCAGACAGGTGTTTTCTCTTCTAAGCTTCAGCTTGGCAGCCATGCCATTCCCTTCGCCCCAGGAGTTACACCATGTCGCTGCGATCTATCGCCTTGCTCTCGTTCTGCGTGTTGTTGGCAGCGTGCGGCAAGATCAATCAGGAAAATTACTCGAAGCTGTCGACCGGCATGCCCAAGGCCGAGGTTGAAACCTTGCTGGGCAAACCGACCGATTGCTCGGGCGCGCTCGGCATGTCCAGTTGCACCTGGGGCGACAAAAACAGCTTTATCAGCGTGCAGTACGCCGGTGACAAAGTGCTGATGTTTTCTGGCCAAGGCCTGAAGTAAACCGGGGCTATTCGCCCGCGGGAGAAAAAAATAATGAAGCGGTTACTGATCGTTCTTTTTGCCGGCCTGGTATTGGCCGGCTGCGCCACTTCTGGCGTAGATCCGTTGGCACCCAAGACCGTCAACTCGGTCAACCTCAAGCGCTACCAGGGAACCTGGTACGAACTGGCGCGTCTGCCGGTGTATTTCCAGCGCAACTGCGCGCAATCCGAAGCCCATTACAGCCTCAAGCCTGAAGGTGACATGGCGGTGCTGAACCGCTGCCTGACGTCGGACTGGCAATGGGAAGAGGCCAAAGGCACGGCTTATCCACAGGTGCCCGGCAAGGCCGACAAGCTGTGGGTCGAGTTCGATACCTGGTTCTCGCGACTGATACCCGGTTTGGCGAAGGGAGAGTACTGGGTGTTGTACGTCAGCGATGATTACAAGACCGCGATTGTCGGCGACCCGAGCCGCCGTCACCTCTGGCTGCTGTCACGCACCCCGACAGTCAATGGTGTAGTGCGTGAAGAACTGCTGAGCAAGGCGCGTCAGCAGGGCTATGACACGACACGGCTGATCTGGCGCGCATCGGATAGCAAGATGGCCAAGACTTCGAACTAGCGGTCGCCGAAGATCAAAAAGGTGGGAGCGAGCCTGCTCGCGATAGCGGAATGTCAGTCAACACTTCTGTTGAATTGGACGGCCCTATCGCGAGCAGGCTCGCTCCCACATTTTTTTGTGTCAGCCCAAGAGATCGCGCAAAGCCTGGGTAAACGCCCGATTACTCTCTTCTTCCCCGGCATGCCGCCCATCACGCACAACCCACTGGCCGCTGACCAGCACATCCCGCACCTGGCGATCACCACCGGCAAACAGCCAACGATTGAGAATCCCGTCGCCACTGGCCGTCGCCAGGTACGGATCGTTGCCGTCCAGCACCAGCCAGTCGGCACGCTTGCCGACTTCCAGGGCGCCAATTGGCTGCCCCAATGCCTGGGCGCCACCATCCAGCGCCGCGTCATACAGTGTGCGGCCGACCATCGGCTGATCTGCGCCATACAAGCGATTACGCCGCTGATCGCGCAGACGCTGGCCGTATTCCAGCCAGCGCAACTCTTCCACCACGCTTAACGACACATGGCTGTCGGAACCGATGCCCATGCGCCCGCCCTGCGCCAGGAAATCCACCGCCGGGAAAATTCCGTCGCCGAGGTTGGCTTCGGTGGTCAGACACAGGCCGGCGATGGCGCGGCTCTTGGCCATGAGCGTGACTTCTTCCGGGTTGGCGTGGGTCGCGTGGACCAGGCACCAGCGCTGATCGACTTCGGTGTTTTCGTACAGCCATTGCAGCGGACGGCGACCGCTCCAGCTCAGGCAGTCATCGACTTCCTTCTGCTGCTCGGCAATGTGAATGTGTACCGGGCACTGCTTGTCGCTGGCCGCCAGCACTTCGCTGATCTGCTGCGGGGTGACCGCACGCAACGAGTGGAAACACAAACCCAGGGCCTGGGCCGGTTGCTGCGCCAGGATCGGCTGCAAGCGCGATTGAAGCTTGAGGTAGTTTTCGGTGCTGTTGATAAAGCGGCGCTGACCTTCGTTCGGGGCCTGGCCGCCGAAACCGGAGTGGCTATAGAGCACTGGCAGCAGGGTCAAGCCGATACCCGCGGAGCTGGCGGCCTGGCTGATGCGCAGCGCCAGTTCGGCCGGGTCTGCGTACGGTTGGCCGCTTGTGTCGTGGTGTACGTAATGAAATTCCGCGACCGAGGTGTAACCGGCCTTGAGCATTTCGATGTACAGCTGACGGGCGATGACGCCGAGGTGGTCCGGGCTGATTTTTCCGACGAGCCGGTACATCAGATCGCGCCAGGTCCAGAAACTGTCGTTCGGATTGCCCGCCACTTCCGCCAACCCGGCCATGGCCCGCTGGAAGGCGTGGGAGTGCAAATTCGGCATTCCCGGCAGTAGCGGACCGCTCAGCCGTTCGGCGTCATCTGCGTGAGAATCGGCCTGGATATGGGTCAATACGCCATCGGCGCTGACCTCAAGACGTACATTGTTGGCCCATCCACTAGGCAGCAGCGCGCGTTCGGCAAAGAAGGCGGACATGGTTCAGCACCCCATCGTGTGTTATTTGTATATACATATACAGACGTTTGCCTGCTCGGTAAACTCCGGCAAGCTAGCAACCTCTAACAGATGATCAAGGATTAACCGTGCCGACTCCCTCTGCCACATTGCCGCCGAATGCCAATCTGAGCGCCAATCTGGGCGACAGTCCGGCGCCCTTGTACGCCCGCGTAAAACAGATGATCACCCAGCAAATCGACAGTGGAAACTGGCCGCCGCACTACCGCGTTCCGTCGGAAAGCGAGTTGGTCAGCCAGCTGGGTTTCAGCCGCATGACCATCAACCGCGCGCTGCGCGAGATGACCGCCGACGGCCTGCTGGTGCGCATGCAAGGCGTCGGAACGTTCGTTGCCGAGCCGAAAAGTCAGTCTGCCTTGTTTGAAGTACACAACATCGCCGACGAGATCGCCTCCCGTGGTCATCGCCACACCTGCAAGGTGATCACCCTTGAAGAAGAGGCCGCCGGTTCCGAGCGGGCTCTTGCCCTGGACATGCGCGAGGGCCAGAAAGTGTTCCACTCGCTGATCGTGCATTTCGAAAACGATATTCCGGTGCAAATCGAAGACCGTTTCGTCAACGCGCTGGTGGCGCCGGACTACCTCAAGCAAGACTTCACCCTGCAAACGCCTTACGCCTATCTGAATCAGGTTGCGCCATTGACCGAAGGCGAGCACGTGGTCGAAGCGATTCTCGCCGAGCCGTCCGAATGCAAGTTGCTGCAGATTGAAAAGGGCGAGCCTTGCCTGCTGATTCGCCGCCGCACCTGGTCCGGCCGTCAGCCCGTGACCGCCGCCCGTTTGATCCACCCCGGTTCCCGTCATCGTCTGGAAGGACGGTTCCATAAATAAAGAGCCCTGAATGAGCCAGTTGAAAGTTTTACGCGCAACAGATTACCCGCGCATGCCGTGGAAAAACGGCGGCGGCAGCACCGAAGAAATCACCCGTGATACCGGGGTGGGCCTTGATGGTTTTGGCTGGCGCCTGTCGATTGCCGACATCGGCGAGTCGGGCGGGTTTTCAACCTTTGCCGGCTATGAGCGGGTGATCACCGTGCTGCAAGGCGAGGGCATGAGCTTGCGCGTCGACGGCCAGGACACGCGGCCGTTGTTACCGCTGGACCCATTTGCGTTTAGTGGCGAGAGTCACGTGTCCTGCACATTGCTCGGCGGGCCGATTCGCGATTTCAACCTGATTTATGCGCCGGACCGTTACCGCGCGCGGTTGCAGTGGCTGGAGGGCGAGCAGCGGTTTTTCAGCTCGGCCGGCACCGTGCTGGTGTTCAGCGTGGTTGAACAGCTTGAAGTGACGGTGGGTAACAACGCCTCTCAGCTAGGGCGCCATGATTGTCTGCAGCTAGACGGTAACGTTGGCCTGCTGGATATCTCTATCAAGGGTCAGTGCTGTGTGATCGAGCTGATCGCACGCTGAGCCAGCACCGAGTCGCCTCTATCGCGGGCAAGCCCGCTCCCACAGGGACATCATCGTACTTGTGGGAGCGGGCTTGCCCGCGATGCTTTTCAGGGCTCAAAACCCGTTTCCCATTGCGCACCACTTTGTTACCGAACGCCCCAGTGTGGCGCAAAACCACGCTCAAGTAACAGCCATCGTCCTCGCACAAAATCTCCCCGAAAAATTTCATCTTCCTCAGAACCCTTGATCTACAGGCTTTCCAGCCCTTTCAAAACTTTTCTTGAACGCTCATCCAGCAAGTTGGCCGCTTGATTGCATATGCTTGTATGTACAAGTAAAGACGTATGCGTATGAGTCGATCGAGACTCCTCGCAACGTCCACTGATTCGCTTGTGTCGCTTTGACGCGCACAGGCTGGCTCGCCCACTGCCAGGGTTGGTTTGGATTGATCGCTGAGGAGTCTTTTTCGTGACTGACAATACCCAGAAACCTACTAAATACCGCAATGTCGAAATCCGTGCCGCACGCGGTAACAAGCTGACCGCCAAGAGCTGGCTGACTGAAGCGCCGCTGCGCATGCTGATGAACAACCTCGACCCGGAAGTCGCCGAGAACCCTAAAGAACTGGTGGTTTACGGTGGTATCGGTCGTGCGGCACGCAACTGGGAATGCTACGACAAGATCGTCGAAAGCCTGACCAACCTGAACGACGACGAGACCCTGCTGGTGCAATCCGGCAAGCCGGTCGGCGTGTTCAAGACCCACACCAACGCCCCGCGCGTGCTGATCGCCAACTCCAACCTGGTGCCACACTGGGCGAGCTGGGAACACTTCAACGAACTGGACGCCAAAGGCCTGGCCATGTACGGCCAGATGACCGCCGGCAGCTGGATCTACATCGGTAGCCAAGGCATCGTCCAGGGCACCTACGAAACTTTCGTGGAAGCCGGTCGCCAACACTATAACGATGACCTGAAAGGTCGTTGGGTCCTGACCGCAGGCCTCGGCGGCATGGGCGGCGCTCAACCATTGGCCGCCACCCTGGCCGGCGCTTGCTCGCTGAACATCGAATGCCAGCAGGTCAGCATCGATTTCCGCCTGAACAGCCGTTATGTCGATGAGCAAGCCACCGACCTCGACGACGCGCTGGCCCGCATCGCCAAATACACCAAAGAAGGCAAAGCGATTTCCATCGCCCTGCTGGGTAACGCGGCTGAAATCCTGCCAGAACTGGTCAAGCGCGGCGTGCGCCCAGACATGGTTACCGACCAGACCAGCGCCCACGACCCACTCAACGGTTACCTGCCAGCCGGCTGGACCTGGGAAGAGTACCGCGCTCGCGCCAAGACCGAGCCTGCTGCCGTGGTCAAAGCCGCCAAGCAGTCCATGGCCGTGCACGTTAAAGCGATGCTCGACTTCCAGAAAATGGGTATTCCGACCTTCGACTATGGCAACAACATCCGTCAGATGGCCCAAGAAGAAGGCGTCGAGAACGCGTTCGACTTCCCGGGTTTCGTACCGGCTTATATCCGTCCGCTGTTCTGCCGTGGCATTGGCCCGTTCCGTTGGGCCGCGCTGTCGGGCGACCCGCAGGACATCTACAAGACTGACGCCAAAGTAAAAGAACTGATCCCGGACGACGCCCACCTGCACAACTGGCTGGACATGGCGCGCGAGCGCATCAGCTTCCAGGGTCTGCCGGCACGCATCTGCTGGGTAGGCCTGGGCCTGCGCGCCAAGCTGGGTCTGGCGTTCAACGAAATGGTTCGCAGCGGTGAATTGTCCGCGCCAATCGTGATCGGTCGCGACCACCTGGACTCCGGCTCTGTTGCCAGCCCTAACCGCGAAACCGAGTCGATGCAGGACGGCTCCGACGCCGTGTCCGACTGGCCACTGCTCAACGCTCTGCTCAACACCGCGAGCGGCGCGACCTGGGTTTCCCTGCACCACGGCGGCGGCGTCGGCATGGGCTTCTCCCAGCACTCGGGCATGGTGATTGTCTGCGACGGTACTGACGAAGCGGCCGAGCGCATCGCTCGCGTGCTGCACAACGACCCGGCTACCGGTGTCATGCGTCACGCCGATGCCGGTTACCAGATCGCCATCGACTGCGCCAAGGAGCAGGGCTTGAACCTGCCGATGATTACCGGCAAATAAATCGGGCCTTGGCCTGATGCAAAACCTGTAGGAGCGAGACTTGCCCGCGAACCGCGGTGTGTCAGAAAAGACGCCTTCGCGGGCAAGTCGGATCGCCGCACCGCTCGCTCCTACAGGGATCACCAACACCGACAAACAATCCACAGAGGTTGAACAATGGCTGTTAATGACGATCGTGCAGGCAGTAAACCGTTGATCGAGAAACGTTCGATCGACTACATCCCGGAAGCGGAGAGACACGGTCGTCTGTTGAGCCAGTTCACCCTGTGGATGGGTGCCAACCTGCAAATCACCGCGATTGTCACCGGGGCCCTGGCCGTGGTGCTGGGCGGCGATGTGTTCTGGTCGTTGATCGGTTTGCTGATCGGGCAACTGCTCGGCGGTGGCGTGATGGCGCTGCATGCCGCACAAGGCCCCAAGCTTGGCCTGCCGCAGATGATCTCCAGCCGCGTGCAGTTCGGCGTTTATGGCGCGGCCATCCCGATCGTGCTGGTGTGCCTGATGTACCTCGGATTCACCGCAACGGGAACCGTGCTTTCCGGCCAGGCGCTGGGCCAGTTGTTTGGCGTCAGCGACAGCGTCGGCATCCTGATCTTCGCCAGTGTCATCGTGCTGGTCACGGTGCTCGGTTATCGGGTGATCCATTTCATTGGCCGTGTCGCCAGCGTCATCGGTGTGATTGCCTTTGTTTACCTGTTCAGCCGTCTGATGAGCCAGACTGACGTGGGCGCGCTCCTGCAAATCCGCCACTTCAGCTGGAGCAGCTTCCTGCTCGCGGTGTCGCTCGCGGCGTCCTGGCAGATCGCGTTCGGGCCTTACGTGGCTGACTATTCACGCTACCTGCCGAGCAAGATTTCTTCAGTGAAAACCTTTTTCGCCGCTGGCGCGGGTTCGGTCATTGGTGCGCAGGTGGCGATGGTCCTCGGTGTGTTTGCCGCCGCCTCGGCCAACGGTCAATTTGCCGGTCACGAAGTCGCTTACATCGTCGGTCTGGGCGGAACCGGTGCCACCGCGGCGCTGCTGTACTTCAGCATTGCGTTCGGCAAGGTGACCATCTCCACGCTGAACTCCTACGGTAGCTTCATGTGCATTGCGACCATCATCAGCGGTTTCCGTGGTGAGCTGAAGGTCACGCGCTTGCAGCGTCTGGCCTTCGTGCTGGTCATCGTCGGTACGGCGACCCTCATCGCGTTGCTCGGTCAGCACTCGTTCCTCGGTGCGTTCAAGTCCTTCATCCTGTTTCTGCTGGCGTTCTTCACGCCATGGAGCGCGATCAACCTGGTGGACTACTACTGCATCACTCGCGAGCGCTATGACGTGCCGGCGCTGGCCGATCCGAACGGTCGCTACGGCCGTTGGAACCCTCTCGGTATCAGCGTCTATGTCTTCGGTGTACTGGTGCAGTTGCCCTTCATCGCCACCAAGTTTTATACCGGTCCGCTGGTGGACGCTCTGGGTGGCGTGGATATTTCCTGGATCATCGGTCTGGTGCTTCCCGCAGGCCTGTATTACGTGTGCGCGAAAAAATGGCACAGCGCAGTACCCGGTCAACTGATCCTGCCGCTCGAGCAGGACAACGATGCAGCACCTATAACAAGCGGGGCCGGTCGCGCTGCGGCGCAGGCCTGATTGGACGTGGACAGGGCTGGATGCCTCTTGACTGCCGTAAGCCAACTCATGATTAGGAGCGTCAAACAATGAAATCGAACAAGACCCTGCTGACCACATTGCTTTCCATGGGCCTGCTGGCCAGCGCCGGCGCCACTCAGGCGGCTGGCTGGTGCGAATCGGGCAAACCGGTGAAGTTTGCCGGCCTGAACTGGGAAAGCGCCATGCTGCTGACCGACGTGATGCAAATCGTGTTGGAGAAGGGCTACGACTGCAAGACCGACAGCCTGCCGGGCAACTCCATCACCATGGAAAACGCCCTGAGCAGCAACGACATTCAAGTGTTCGCCGAAGAATGGGTCGGCCGCAGTGAAGTCTGGAACAAGGCCGAGAAGGCCGGCAAGGTTGTCGGTGTCGGCGCACCTGTCGTGGGTGCTGTCGAAGGCTGGTACGTGCCGCGTTACGTGATCGAAGGTGACGCCAAGCGCAAGCTGGAGCCCAAAGCCCCGGACCTGAAAGCGATCGCCGATCTGGGTAAATACGCTGCAGTGTTCAAGGACCAGGAAGAGCCTTCCAAGGGGCGATTCTATAACTGCCCGGCCGGCTGGACCTGTGAGCTGGACAACAGCGAAATGCTCAAAAGCTACGGCCTGGAAAGCACCTACACCAACTTCCGTCCGGGCACCGGGCCGGCACTGGATGCGGCAGTGCTGTCGAGCTACAAGCGTGGCGAGCCGATCCTGTTCTACTACTGGTCGCCAACCCCGCTGATGGGCCAGGTCGACCTGGTCAAACTCGAAGAGAAACCAGGCGTGAACAAGGAAGTGACCATCAAGGTCGGCCTGTCCAAGACCTTCCACGAGCAAGCCCCGGAACTGGTGGCCGTGCTGGAGAAGGTCAACCTGCCAATCGACCTGCTTAACCAGAACCTCGGGCGCATGGCCAAAGAGCGGATCGAATCGCCAAAACTGGCCAAGATCTTCTTGAAGGAACATCCTGAAGTCTGGCACGCGTGGGTGAGCGAAGACGCAGCCAAAAAGATCGACGCGGCCTTGTAGGTTGAGTCTCTCCGACTGTCGGCAACGGCCGTCGGATGCTTGATCGCAACCCCTTGATTGAGAGTCTTTTATGTTTCCCGAAAGCTTTACCTTTTCCATCGCCGACTGGGTCAACAGTTGGGTCGATTCGCTGGTCACCAACTACGGCGATGTGTTCCGCAGCATCTCCGACACCCTGCTGTGGGCCATCGTCAATCTCGAAGGGCTGCTGCGCGCGGCGCCCTGGTGGCTGATGCTGGCGATCGTGGCGGGCGTTGCCTGGCACGCGACCCGCAAAATCGTGACCACGTCGGTCATCGTCGGTCTGCTGTTCCTGGTGGGGGCGGTCGGCCTCTGGGACAAGCTGATGCAGACCCTGGCGCTGATGATGGTGGCGACGGTCATCTCGGTGCTGATCGGCATTCCGTTGGGCATTCTCTCGGCGCGCAGCAATCGCCTGCGTTCGGTACTGATGCCGCTGCTGGACATCATGCAGACCATGCCGAGCTTCGTGTACCTGATCCCGGTGCTGATGCTGTTCGGCCTGGGCAAGGTCCCGGCGATTTTCGCCACGGTGATCTACGCCGCGCCGCCGCTGATCCGCCTCACCGATCTGGGTATTCGTCAGGTCGACGGTGAAGTGATGGAAGCGATCAACGCCTTCGGTGCCAACCGCTGGCAACAACTGTTTGGCGTGCAACTGCCGCTGGCCCTGCCGAGCATCATGGCCGGGATCAACCAGACCACCATGATGGCCCTGTCGATGGTGGTGATCGCCTCGATGATCGGTGCCCGTGGCCTGGGCGAAGACGTGTTGGTGGGGATTCAGACCCTCAACGTCGGGCGTGGTCTTGAGGCTGGTCTGGCGATCGTGATTCTGGCAGTGGTCATCGACCGCATTACTCAGGCGTATGGTCGGCCACGGCATGAGGTGAGCAAATGAGCAACGAAGCCATCAGCAAGATCGAAGTCAAAAACGTCTTCAAGATTTTCGGCAACCGTTCCAAGGATGCGCTGGGCATGATTGGCCAGGGCAAGACCAAAGACCAGGTGCTGGCCGAAACTGGTTGCGTGGTTGGCGTGAATGACCTGTCGCTAAGCATCGGCACCGGCGAGATCTTCGTGATCATGGGCCTGTCGGGTTCCGGCAAGTCGACCCTGGTGCGCCACTTCAATCGCCTGATCGACCCTACCAGCGGCGCGATCCTGGTGGACGGCGTGGACATCCTGCAATACGACATGGAAGCCCTGCGCGAATTTCGCCGGCACAAGATCAGCATGGTGTTCCAGAGCTTCGGCCTGCTGCCGCACAAGACCGTGCTGGATAACGTCGCCTACGGCCTGAAAGTGCGTGGCGAGAGCAAGCAGATGTGCGCCGAACGCGCGCTGCACTGGATCAACACCGTGGGCCTCAAGGGCTACGAAAACAAATACCCGCATCAGCTTTCCGGCGGTATGCGCCAGCGTGTGGGCCTGGCTCGCGCCTTGGCGGCGGACACTGACATCATCCTGATGGACGAAGCGTTCAGCGCCCTCGACCCGCTGATCCGCGCCGAAATGCAGGACCAGTTGCTGGAACTGCAAAAGACCCTGCACAAGACCATCGTCTTCATCACCCACGACCTCGACGAGGCCGTGCGCATCGGCAACCGCATCGCGATCCTCAAGGATGGCCGGCTGATTCAGGTCGGCACGCCACGAGAGATCCTGCATTCGCCGGCGGATGAGTATGTTGACCGGTTCGTTCAACGTCGGGCAGCGGTGGTTTAACAGTCGATCGTTCCCACGCTCTGCGTGGGAATGCATCCCGTGACGCTCCGCGTCACCCATGACAACGGGACGCGGAGCGTCCCAGGCGGCGTTACCACGCAGAGCGTGGGAACGATCAAGTTCAAGAGGTTAATGATGTCCCAGGCTGAAAAAATCGTTATCGCCGACGCCCCGTTGCGTTGGCAGGATGTGGTCGCCGTTGCCCGCCATGGCGCACAGCTTGAGCTGTCACCGCAGGTCTGGGAGCGGATCGAGAATGCCCAGGCAATCGTCCAGCGCATCGTCGCCTGCGGCGAGCGTGCCTATGGCGTCAATACCGGCCTGGGCGCCTTGTGCAACGTCTCGCTTAAAGGCGAACAACTCAGCCAGTTGTCGCGCAACACCTTGCTCAGTCACGCCTGTGGCGTCGGCGCTCCGCTGAGCGATGAGCAGACCCGCGCGATCATGTGTGCAGCGATCCGCAATTACAGCCACGGCAAATCCGGCATTCACCGCCAGGTGGTCGAAGCGCTGCTGGCGCTGCTCAACCGCGGCATCACCCCGCAAGTGCCGTCCCAGGGTTCGGTGGGCTACCTGACCCACATGGCTCACATCGGAATCACTCTGCTGGGTGTCGGCAATGTCAGCTATCGCGGGCAGATCGTTTCCGCGCAGCAAGCCTTGAGCGAGGAAGGTCTGCAACCGGTTCAGCTCGGCGCCAAAGATGGTTTGTGCCTGGTCAACGGCACGCCGTGCATGACCGGTCTCAGCTGTCTGGCAATTGCCGATGCGACACGCTTGGTGCAGTGGGCCGACGTGATCGGTGCCATGAGCTTCGAAGCCCAGCGCGGCCAGATTGCCGCGTTCGACGCCGAGATCATCGCACTCAAACCTCACCCGGGCATGCAGCAAGTCGGCATCAACCTTCGCGCCTTGCTCGATGGCAGCGAAGTGATTGCCAGCAGCAAAGGCATTCGCACTCAAGATGCATTGAGCATCCGCTCGATCCCGCAAGTCCACGGCGCCGCTCGCGATCAGCTTGAGCACGCGAAAAAGCAGATTGAAACCGAACTCAATTCCGTCACCGACAACCCGATGTTGCTGGGCACACCGGACAATTTCCGGGTGGTGTCCCAGGCTAACCCGCACGGTCAGTCAGTGGCATTGGCGGCGGACTTGCTGGCCATCGCCATGGCGGAAATCGGTTCCATCGCCGAGCGTCGTCTGGACCGCTTGATCAACCCGCACGTCAGCGGTTTGCCGGCATTCCTGGTGGCCAATCCTGGGGTGAATTCCGGGATGATGATCGTCCAGTACGTCGCCGCTTCCCTGTGTGCGGAAAACCGTCAGTTGGCGCAACCGGCGGTGCTCGACAACTACGTCACCTCGGGCTTGCAGGAAGACCACCTGAGCCTGGGCACCAACGCCGCGCTGAAGCTGCATCGCGCGTTGGAAAACTGCACGCAGATCCTCGCCATCGAATACCTGCTGGCGGCCCAGGCTTTCGAATTTTTAAAAGAACAACGCTTTGGCGCCGGCACCGACGCCGCATGGCGCCTGCTGCGCGAGCGGGTTCCGGCCTATGACCAGGACCGTTGGCTGGCGCCGGACATCGCCAGCGCCGCTGCTGTTTTGAAAGACCCGATTTTGCTGCACAAGGCTTTACCGAACCTGAACTGATTTCCACCACACCAGCGTGCCAAGGCGCAGCCCCCCCAAAAGGCGGGAAGCGACGGACAACGGACATCTCCGGAGCGTCTGGTGAGTTAATAAGAAACTCTCAAAAGGAGAATGAATGTGACTGCGCTTAACTTGATTCCCGGCCAACTGAGCCTTGCCCAACTGCGTGATGTCTATCAGCAACCGGTCAAAATCACCCTTGATGAAAGCGCTTCGGCGCAAATCGAAGCCAGCGTTGCCTGCGTGGAACAGATCCTCGCCGAGAACCGCACTGCTTACGGCATCAACACGGGGTTCGGCTTGCTGGCTTCGACCCGTATCGCCAGCGAAGACCTGGAAAACCTGCAGCGTTCGCTGGTGCTGTCCCACGCCGCCGGTGTCGGCGAGCCGATCAGCGACGCACTGGTTCGCTTGGTCATGGTGCTCAAGGTCAACAGCCTGAGCCGTGGCTTCTCCGGCATTCGTCGCGTAGTGATCGACGCGCTGATCGCCCTGATCAACGCCGAGGTTTACCCACACATTCCATTGAAAGGTTCGGTGGGTGCATCCGGTGACTTGGCGCCTTTGGCCCATATGTCCCTGGTGCTGCTGGGCGAAGGTAAGGCTCGCTACAAAGGCGAGTGGATGGAAGCAACCGAAGCGCTGAAAGTCGCCGGTCTGACCCCGTTGACCCTGGCTGCCAAAGAAGGTCTGGCGTTGCTCAACGGCACTCAGGTTTCTACCGCTTATGCATTGCGCGGTTTGTTTGAAGGCGAAGACCTGTTTGCTGGCGCCCTGGCCATTGGTGGTATGACTGTTGAAGCCGTGCTGGGCTCACGCTCGCCGTTCGATGCACGCATTCATGCCGCTCGCGGCCAGAAAGGCCAGATCGACGCCGCTGCCGCGTACCGCGATCTGCTGGGCGAGCGCAGCGAAGTGTCCGACTCGCACCAGAACTGCGAAAAGGTTCAGGACCCGTACTCCCTGCGCTGCCAGCCGCAAGTCATGGGCGCCTGCCTGACCCAGTTCCGTCAGGCCGCCGAGGTGCTTGCCGTCGAAGCCAACGCCGTATCGGACAACCCGTTGGTGTTCGCCGCTGAAGGCGACGTGATCTCTGGCGGTAACTTCCACGCCGAACCGGTGGCCATGGCCGCTGACAACATGGCTTTGGCCATCGCCGAAATCGGCTCCCTGAGCGAACGCCGCATCTCGCTGATGATGGACAAGCACATGTCGCAACTGCCGCCGTTCCTGGTGGCCAATGGCGGTGTGAACTCCGGCTTCATGATCGCCCAGGTGACCGCGGCGGCATTGGCCAGCGAGAACAAGGCGCTGTCCCATCCGCATTCGGTGGACAGTCTGCCGACGTCGGCCAACCAGGAAGACCATGTGTCCATGGCGCCAGCGGCGGGCAAGCGTCTGTGGGAAATGGCGGAAAACACGCGTGGGGTTCTGGCAGTGGAGTGGCTGGCGGCGGCTCAGGGCCTCGACCTGCGTGAAGGTCTGAAAACCTCGGCCAAACTCGAAAAGGTCCGGGCGATTTTGCGGGCTGAAGTGCCGTTTTATGAGAAGGACCGGTTCTTCGCGCCGGACATCAATGCGGCCAGTAAGTTGTTGGCCACGCGTTGCCTGAATGAGCTGGTTACGGCGAAGTTGCTGCCTAGCCTGTAATGGCTCCTTCTCTGATGATCGTTCCCACGCTCCGCGTGGGAATGCCTCTAGGGACGCTCTGCGTCCAGTGACGCGGAGCGTCACGGGCTGCATTCCCACGCGGAGCGTGGGAACGATCAGTCGCCAATAAAAATAATTAAGGACGAGAAATGCAACAGCCAGCAAAAGGTTTGAAACGCGGGCTCTCTGCCCGACATATTCGCTTCATGGCGCTGGGGTCGGCGATCGGCACCGGGCTGTTTTACGGTTCTGCCTCGGCCATCCAAATGGCCGGGCCTGCGGTATTGCTTGCTTACCTGATCGGTGGCGCGGCGGTGTTCATGGTCATGCGCGCCCTCGGCGAGATGGCAGTGCACAACCCGGTGGCCGGCTCTTTCGGCCAATACGCCAGCACCTATCTTGGGCCGATGGCGGGCTTCATCCTCGGTTGGACCTACGCGTTTGAAATGGTCATCGTCGGTATGGCCGACGTGACCGCCTTCGGCATTTACATGGGTTTCTGGTTTCCGGAAGTCTCCCGCTGGATCTGGGTGCTGGGCATCGTTTCGGTGGTCGGCGGCTTGAACCTGTGCAACGTCAAAGTCTTCGGCGAAATGGAGTTCTGGTTGTCGCTGCTCAAGGTCGCGGCCATCGTCGCGATGATCCTCGGCGGTTTCGGCATCATGCTGTTCGGCATCAGCAATGCGCCCGGTGCCCAGGCGACCGATATCAGCAACCTCTGGACCCAGGGCGGCTTCATGCCCAATGGCGTCGGTGGCCTGATCGCCTCGTTTGCGGTGGTGATGTTTGCCTTTGGCGGTATTGAAATCATCGGCGTTACCGCCGGTGAAGCCAAAGACCCGCAGCGTGTGCTGCCCCGGGCGATCAATGCCGTACCGTTGCGCATTTTGCTGTTCTACGTGCTGACGATGCTGGTGCTGATGTCGATCTTTCCGTGGCAGCAGATCGGCAGCCAAGGCAGCCCGTTCGTGCAGATTTTCGACAACCTGGGTATCAGTTCGGCGGCGACCATCCTCAATATCGTGGTGATCTCGGCGGCGGTGTCGGCCATCAACAGTGACATCTTCGGCGCGGGTCGCATGATGTATGGCCTGGCTCAGCAAGGGCATGCACCCAAAGGCTTTGCCCGCTTGTCGCGCAATGGCGTGCCGTGGCTGACAGTGGTGGTGATGAGCAGTGCGCTGCTGCTGGGCGTGTTGCTGAACTACCTGATTCCGGAAAACGTCTTTCTGCTGATCGCCTCCGTCGCGACCTTTGCCACGGTGTGGGTCTGGCTGATGATTCTGTTCACCCAAGTGGCCATGCGTCGTTCCATGAGTGCCGAGCAGGTCGCCCAACTGAAATTCCCGGTGCCGTTCTGGCCCTATGCGCCGATGGCGGCGATCGCCTTCATGCTGTTCATCTTCGGCGTGCTGGGCTATTTCCCGGATACCCAGGCGGCTCTGATCGTTGGTGTGGTCTGGATCGTGCTGCTGGTGCTGGCGTACCTGACGTGGGTGAAACCGGCGGCAGGAAAGACGGTACCGGTGGAGCAGGAACCTTTTTTTTCTCATCGATAACCTAACGGAGGCCAAGGATGAAAACTCTCTGGCAACACTGCCACGTCGCAACCATGGCGCAAGGCGTCTACTCGATCATCGAGGACGCGGCTATCGTGACGTCAGGTGCGCACATTGAGTGGCTGGGGCCGCGTAGCGAACTGCCGTCGGGCGAATACCCGGACGTCAATGACCTTAACGGGGCCTGGGTCACCCCGGGCCTGATCGACTGCCACACCCACACGGTGTTCGGCGGCAACCGCAGCGGCGAGTTCGAGCAACGCCTGCAAGGTGTCAGCTATGCGGAAATTGCCGCGGCCGGCGGCGGCATTGCCAGCACCGTGCGCGCCACCCGCGCTGCCAGCGAAGACGAGCTGTTCGTCAGCGCCGCCAAGCGTCTGAAGAGCTTGATGCGCGACGGCGTGACCACGGTCGAGATGAAGTCCGGTTACGGCCTGGACCTGGCCAGCGAACGCAAAATCCTGCGGGTGATCCGCCGTCTCGGCGCCGAGCTACCGGTCAGCGTGCGCAGCACTTGCCTGGCCGCCCACGCTCTGCCGCCGGAATACGCGGACCGCGCCGACGCTTACATCGATCACATTTGCAGTGAAATGCTCCCGGCCCTGGCGGCCGAAGGGTTGGTGGATGCGGTGGACGCTTTCTGCGAATACCTGGCGTTTTCGCCGGAACAGGTCGAACGGGTTTTCGTCGCGGCGCAGAACCTCGGCTTGCCGGTGAAACTGCATGCCGAGCAATTGTCGTCGCTGCACGGTTCGAGCCTGGCGGCGCGTTACCACGCACTGTCCGCCGATCATCTGGAATTCATGACCGAAGACGACGCCATTGCCATGGCCAAGTCGGGCACCGTCGCGGTATTGCTGCCCGGCGCGTTCTACTTCCTGCGGGAAACCCAATTGCCGCCGATGGAAGCCCTGCGCAAACACGGCGTAAAAATCGCCATCGCCAGCGACCTCAACCCGGGCACTTCGCCGGCGCTGTCGTTGCGCTTGATGCTGAACATGGCCTGCACCTGCTTTCGCATGACACCGGAAGAGGCCTTGGCGGGTGCAACGATTCATGCCGCCACCGCGCTGGGCATGGGCGAGACTCACGGTTCGCTGGAAGCCGGCAAAGTCGCCGACTTCGTCGCCTGGCAGATTGATCGACCGGCCGACCTGTCGTACTGGCTGGGCGGCGATCTGGAAAAACGCGTCGTGCGTCACGGCGTCGAAACGAGCGTTTAGGAGAGCAGTTGTGGATAAGGTTCTGAACTTCAAACAAGGCCGTGTGCCGCTGCTGATCAGCATGCCCCACGCCGGCCTGCGCTTGACCCCTGCGGTGGAAGCGGGATTGATTCCCGACGCGAAAAGCCTGCCGGACACCGACTGGCACATTCCCAGGCTTTACGAATTCGCCGCCGAGCTGGGCGCCAGCACCCTGGCAGCTGAGTACTCGCGGTTTGTCATCGACCTGAACCGGCCGTCCGACGACAAGCCTTTGTATGTCGGCGCCACCACCGGTTTGTATCCGGCGACGCTGTTCGACGGTATTCCGTTGTTCCGCGAAGGGCTGGAGCCATCGGCCGCAGAGCGGGCAACTTATCTGGAGCACATCTGGACGCCGTACCACCGCACCTTGCAGGAGGAATTGGCGCGACTGAAGGCCGAATTTGGCTACGCGCTGCTATTCGATGCGCACTCGATCCGTTCGATCATCCCGCACCTGTTCGATGGCAAACTACCGGACTTCAACCTCGGCACCTTCAATGGCGCCAGTTGCGATCCACAGTTGGCCAGCCAACTGGAAGCCATCTGCGCACGGCATGGTGATTACAGCCATGTGCTGAACGGTCGCTTCAAGGGCGGGCACATCACCCGGCATTACGGCAACCCGGCCGAGAACATCCATGCCGTGCAACTGGAGTTGGGCCAGTGCACGTATATGGAAGAGTTCGAGCCATTCCGCTATCGCCCGGACCTGGCGGCGCCGACGCAAGTGGTGCTCAGGGAATTGCTGCAAGGGCTGTTGGCGTGGGGGCAGCAACACCACGCAGCGTGATCGTTCCCACGCTCCGCGTGGGAATGCCTCCTCGGACGCTCCGCGTCCGCTTTTGGGACGCAGAGCGTCCCTTGCTGCATTCCCACGCAGAGCGTGGGAATGATCCTTGCGGCAAAGCTGTCGCCACCGTGCAAAACACGGTCGCCACAGGGCGCTTTTGCCGTCTCGGCGCTGCGTAATGTTCGGGGCACGGTGCATGAAGACACCGGACCCATAATAATCTGCTGCCGAGCGAGCCTTCCCGATGAAACGACTGTTCAACCGCTGTCTGTTAATCCTCACCGGCACTGCTCTTCTGAGCACCAGCGCTTTCGCCAATGACCCCGCTTCCTGCAAGACCGTGCGCATGGGCGTGGTCAACTGGACCGACGTGATCGCCACCAGCGGCATGGCTGACGTATTACTCAACGGCCTCGGCTACGAAAGCAAGCAAACCAGCGCCGTGCAGCAAATCATCTTCGCCGGCATACGCGACAAACGCCTGGATATCTTCCTCGGTTACTGGGAACCGGCGATGGACAAGAACATCGCGCCGTTCGTGGCCGCCAATCAGGTGAAAGTCATGGGCAAGCCGAGCCTGGCCGACGCCCAGGCGACGCTCGCCGTGCCTGACTACGTGGCTGCCGCCGGCCTGAAAACTTTCGCCGACATCGCCAGATTCAAGGATCAGCTCGGCGGCAAAATCTACGGCATCGAGCCGGGCAGCGGTGCCAACACCACGATCAAAACCATGATTGAGACCAATCACTTTGGCTTGAAGGACTTCAAACTGATCGAGTCCGGTGAGGCCGGGATGCTTGCCGCCGTGCAGCGGGCGGTCAATCGCAAGGAGTTCGTGGTGTTCGTCGGCTGGACCCCGCATCCGATGAACATCAACATGAACATCGCCTACCTGACCGGCAGCGAAGACGTCTACGGACCGAACGAAGGCGCGGCGACCGTTTCCACCGTGACCGCGCCAGACTATGCCGAACGCTGCCCGAACGTGAACCGCCTGCTGGAAAACCTGACCTTTACCGCAGCTCAGGAAAGCCAGTTGATGGTGCCGATCATGGAGCGCAAGACGCCACAGGAGGTCGCCAGACAATGGCTGCGTGATCATCCCGAAGATCTACAGCGCTGGCTGGCGGGTGTGAGCAGTTTTGATGGCAAGGAGGGTGTGGCAACCGTTCAGGCCAGTTTGAAAAACTGACTGGTCGAGCGAGACCGCTCTGGTGAGGGGGATGCAGAGCGTGGCTTGCCCGCGAAGAACGATGACGCGTAATACCTGAAAAACCGCAGCGCATTCTTCGCGGGCAAGCCACGCTCCCACAGGATTTGCGTCGTTCAGATTTTTTGACTTCCTCTAATTGGTTGGCTGCATGGCTTTTTATCCACTCTCCGAACAGATGGCGGCTTTCGTCGAGAAAACCCTCAGCTTCAACAGCACCGATAGCAGCCTCACCGGTTTGCGTCAGGCCTACAGCGAGATGTGCCGGGCGTTCACCCCGCCACATCCGGCGGGGCTTGAGGTGGTCGACTTTCAATTGGCAGGCGTGGCCGTACGCTCCTGGCAACCGTCGGTCACGCCGCCGACCAACGGTTGGCCGTGCATTGTGTACCTGCACGGCGGCGGTTGGGTGGTGGGGGGGCTGGACTCCCACGCCTTCATCTGCGCCGAACTGGCGTCGGTGCTCGGCGTGTTGGTGATCGCCGTCGATTATCGGCTGGCACCGGAGCATCCGTTCCCGGCGGCGTTCGATGACTGCCTGAGTGTCTGGCGCGCGTTGCGCGCGGGACCGTTTCAGCTCGATCCGGCGCGGACCCTGGTGGCCGGCGACAGCGCTGGCGGCAATCTCGCCGCTGCGTTGTGCCTCGCTTTGCGCGATGCCGGCAAGCCAATGCCATGCGCGCAAGTTCTGATCTATCCGGGACTGGGCGGTGATCACCGATTGCCGTCGCGCAGCGAATGCGCCGATGCGCCCTTGCTTGGCAGCAGCGATCTGGATTGTTATCACGCGTTGTATTTAGGCGGAACCCGACAACCGGGTGCCTATGCGATGCCCTTGCTCGCCGACGATTTCGGCGGTCTGCCACCGGCGTTGATCGCTGTGGCGCAGTTCGACCCGCTGCGCGATGACGGCGTGCTTTACGCCGAGCGACTCAACGCCGCAGGCGTGAGCGCAACGCTTTATTACGGGGAGGGGCTGGTTCACGGCTGTTTGCGGGCGCGGGGGCAGGTCGCCGAAGTCGACCGACTCTATGAAACCCTGCTCGGCTATCTGGCTGAGACGACGGGCTGACAAACGCTGACGCTGCAAGGGGCATGCTCATTGAAGTAATTCGGGTTTATGATGCCGGACGGCAGAATAATAGAAGTCCCCCCAGGGATGACCTCGACCCCTTACGGAGCGCGCAATGCAGACTTTGTACCCGCAGATCAAACCCCACGCCCGGCACGATCTGGCCGTCGATAAAACCCACACGCTGTATGTCGACGAAAGCGGTTCGCCGGAAGGTTTGCCGGTGGTGTTCATCCACGGCGGCCCTGGTGCCGGGTGTGATGCCCAGAGCCGTCGGTATTTCGATCCGAACCTGTATCGCATTGTCACCTTCGACCAGCGTGGTTGCGGTCGCTCCACGCCCCACGCCAGCCTGGAAAACAACACCACCTGGGATCTGGTCGCCGACCTCGAGCGGATTCGCAAGCACCTGGGCATCGACAAATGGGTGCTGTTCGGCGGCTCCTGGGGTTCAACCCTGGCCCTGGCTTACGCGCAAACCCATCCGGAGCGCGTGCACGGTTTGATACTGCGCGGGATTTTTCTCTGCCGTCCCCAGGAAATCGAGTGGTTCTACCAGTGTGGCGCCAGTCGTCTGTTTCCCGATTACTGGCAGGACTACATCGCGCCGATCCCCCAGGATGAACGCCACGACTTGCTCTCGGCGTTCCACAAACGCTTGGTCGGCAACGATCAGATCGCCCAGATGCACGCGGCCAAGGCCTGGTCCATGTGGGAAGGCCGCACTGCCACCCTGCGGCCGAATCCGCTGGTGGTCGACCGCTTCTCCGAGCCTCAGCGTGCGTTGTCCATCGCCCGTATCGAGTGCCACTACTTCACCAACAACGCTTTCCTCGAGCCGAACCAACTGATTCGTGACATGGCCAAGATCGCCCACCTGCCCGGCGTTATCGTCCATGGTCGTTACGACGTGATCTGCCCGTTGGACAACGCCTGGGAATTGCATCAAGCCTGGCCGAACAGCGAATTGCAGGTGATTCGTGACGCGGGTCATGCGGCGTCCGAAACGGGTATTACCGATGCCTTGGTACGCGCCGCTGATCTGATGGCCCGTCGTATGCTCAACTTGTCGCCAGACGAAGCATGAAGGGCCTGCTGCAACGCGTGCGTGGCGCGCGAGTCGAGGTCGCGGGAGAGGTGGTTGGCGCGATAGATCAGGGGTTGATGGTGCTGGTGGCGGTCGAGCCCGACGATACTCGGGCCAGCGCCGACAAACTTGTGCATAAACTGCTTAACTATCGAGTATTCAGTGACGCCGAGGGCAAGATGAATCTGTCCTTGGCGGACGTAGGCGGCGGGTTGCTGCTGGTCTCGCAGTTCACCCTGGCCGCCGACACCAAAAACGGGTTGCGCCCAAGTTTTTCGACTGCGGCTCCTCCTGCTTTGGGCGAGGAGCTTTTCGACTATCTATTGGGCAAAGCGAAACAGGTGCATGGCACTGTGGCATCAGGTAGATTCGGCGCGGATATGCAGGTGCACCTGGTCAATGATGGCCCGGTAACCTTTCTGTTACAGACGTGAAAGCGCTTGAAAGATCCTTTTCAGGGCATTTCGGCTGAAAACAGGGGCTTTTCCCGATAAATACTTGCTTCCCCCTGATGCGTTGTAACGCGGCCTGCTAGATAATCGCGCGCTACGGGGATCAGCGTTCGTTGATCCGTTTTGACTTAGGTAGAGACTTGTCCGAGACCTGTTGGGGAATCATTTTGCCCCATAGGAGTCGGAACAATGCTCGCCAACTTGGCAAGAGTCGTTCGCAGGGTCGGTTTTTTTTCACCGCACACCGTGCTGGCACTTTAACTGGCCGTTGGTTTTTTGATCTGTTTTCGGCGAGGGTTGCTCGTGATTGTTAGTCCCTGTAATGCACCAAAATTGTCTGCCAAACGGTTTCGAAGCGCTCTGGTAGCGGGCTCTGCACTGCTCTGCCTGTTCAGCGCCGGCCAACTTTGGGCATTCAATCTGGATGACGTATCGGTCAAGGCAAAAGAGCTGGCCGGGCAAAAATACGAAGCCCCGCGCAGTAACCTGCCGAATGAGTTTCGCGAGATGAAATTCGCGGACTATCAAAAAATCCGGTTCCTCACGGAAAAAGCCGAATGGGCGAACCAGAAAACCCCATTCAAACTGTCGTTCTATCACCAGGGTATGCACTTCGATACGCCGGTGAAAATCAACGAAATCACGGCTAACACCGTCGAAGAGATCAAATACGACCCAAGTCGTTTCGATTTCGGCGACGTGAAGTTCGATCCTAAAGCCACCGAACAGCTGGGTTATGCCGGTTTCCGTGTGCTGTACCCGATCAACAAGGCCGACAAGCAAGACGAAATCATGACCATGCTCGGCGCGAGTTATTTCCGCGTCATCGGCAAGGGGCAGACCTACGGGCTCTCCGCTCGCGGCATGGCCATTGATACCGCATTGCCATCCGGCGAAGAGTTCCCGCGCTTCACCGAGTTCTGGATTCAACAGCCGAAGCCGGGCGACAAGCATCTGGTGATCTTCGCCCTGCTGGATTCGCCGCGCGCCACCGGTGCCTATCGCCTGACCGTGCGTCCGGGCAGCGACACGGTCGTCGACGTCAAGGCCAAGATGTTCCTGCGTGACAAAGTCACCAAGCTTGGCGTTGCGCCGCTGACCAGCATGTTCCTGTTCGGCGCCAACCAGCCGTCGAAAGTGCTGAACTACCGTCGCGAACTGCACGATTCCAGCGGCCTGTCGATCCATGCCGGCAACGGCGAATGGATCTGGCGCCCACTGAACAATCCGAAGCACCTGTCCGTGAGTAACTTCTCGATCGAGAACCCGCGCGGTTTCGGCTTGCTGCAACGTGGCCGTGACTTCAGTCACTACGAAGACCTCGATGACCGCTACGACAAGCGCCCAAGTGCCTGGATCGAACCCAAAGGCGATTGGGGCAAAGGCTCCGTCGATCTGGTAGAGATTCCTACCGCCGACGAAACCAACGACAATATCGTCGCTTTCTGGAGCCCGGAAAAACTGCCTGAGCCTGGCCAGTCCCTGGACGTTGCCTACCGCATGCACTGGACCATCGACGAAGCCTCCCTGCATTCGCCGGACAGCGCCTGGGTTCAACAGACCCTGCGTTCCACGGGTGACGTCAAGCAGTCGAACCTGATTCGTCAGCCGGACGGCAGCGTGGCCTATCTGGTGGATTTCGAAGGCCCGTCCCTCCAAGTCCTGCCGGAAGATGCTGAAGTGCGCAGTCAGGTGAGTGTTGGCGACAACGCAGAACTGGTCGAGAACAGCGTCCGTTACAACCCTGAAACCAAGGGCTGGCGCCTGACCCTGCGGATGAAGATCAAGGATCCGAGCAAGGCCACCGAAATGCGGGCTGCGCTGGTCAAGAACATCTCGCCTGCCGAGGCGCTCAAGACCGCGGCGCCAACGTCCAGTTCTTCCGTTGCCAAGGCCGACAAGATCGCCGCCCGCCAGCAGGAGAAGAAGGACAAGCAGGCTGAAGCACACGCCCAAGCCCAGCAAGTCAAGGATACCAAGGACAAGGACAACAATGACGCCAAGCAGCCTGTCGCTGCCGAAGCGGCCCCAGCCACAACGGAATCGGCACCGACTGAACAAGTCCTGACCGAGACCTGGAGCTATCAGTTGCCCGCCGATGAGTAATTCACAAGTACAGTCACAAACGCTTGCCGAGTATCTGGCGCATTTGCCGATGAGCGACGAGCAGCGCGCGGAACTCGCGGGCTGCAAGTCTTTCAGTGAACTGCACGAACGTCTGTCGTCCTCGACGTTCGACGCGCCGGCCGAGGCTGCTCAAGCCTCGGTCGGCCGGCGCCTGACCCTGAACTCCGCCGAAGAACTGGCGGATGCGGAAATGCTGGTGCTCGATGCCAGTGGTCGGGTTTGCCTGAAGGCAACCCCGCCGATCCGTCGGACCAAAGTCGTGCCTGAGCCGTGGCGCACCAACATTCTGGTGCGTGGCTGGCGTCGGCTGACCGGTCGCACCAATCCGCCGGCTCCGCCAAAGGATGAGAATGTGCTGCCGGCGGCTCGCTGGCGCACCGTCGGTTCGATCCGACGCTACATTCTGCTGGTGCTGATGCTCGGTCAGACGATCGTCGCCGGCTGGTACATGAAAGGCATCATGCCGTACCAGGGCTGGTCGTTCGTCGATCTTGAAGAAGTCCTGCATCAACCGCTGACCCAAACCGCCACGCAAGTGCTGCCATATGCCTTGCAAACCAGCATTCTGATTATGTTCGGGATTCTGTTCTGCTGGGTCTCGGCCGGTTTCTGGACCGCGCTGATGGGCTTCCTCGAGTTGATCACCGGCCGTGACAAGTACCGCATTTCCGGCGCCAGCGCCGGCAACGAGCCGATCGCCAAGGACGCACGCACCGCACTGGTGATGCCGATCTGTAACGAAGACGTGCCGCGAGTGTTCGCCGGTTTGCGGGCGACCTTCGAATCGGTTGCGGCCTCGGGTAACCTGGATCGCTTCGACTTTTTCGTACTCAGCGACAGTAACGACGCCGACATCTGCGTTGCCGAACAGCAGGCCTGGCTGGACGTCTGCCGTGAAGGCAAAGGTTTCGGCAAGATCTTCTATCGTCGCCGTCGCCGCCGCGTAAAACGTAAAAGCGGCAACCTCGACGACTTCTGCCGTCGTTGGGGCGGTGACTACAAGTACATGGTCGTGCTCGACGCCGACAGCGTGATGAGCGGCGAATGCCTGAGCAGTCTGGTGCGCCTGATGGAAGCCACGCCGGACGCCGGGATCATCCAGACCGCGCCGCGTGCGTCGGGCATGGACACCCTTTATGCGCGTATGCAGCAGTTCGCCACGCGTGTGTACGGTCCGCTGTTCACTGCCGGTCTGCACTTCTGGCAGTTGGGTGAATCCCACTACTGGGGTCACAACGCGATTATCCGCATGAAGCCGTTCATCGAGCACTGCGCCTTGGCGCCGTTGCCCGGTAAAGGCGCGTTTGCCGGTGCGATTCTGTCCCACGACTTCGTCGAAGCTGCGCTGATGCGCCGTGCCGGCTGGGGCGTATGGATTGCCTACGACTTGCCGGGCAGCTACGAAGAACTGCCACCGAACCTGCTGGACGAGCTCAAGCGTGACCGTCGCTGGTGCCACGGCAACCTGATGAACTTCCGGCTGTTCCTGGTCAAGGGCATGCACCCGGTGCACCGTGCGGTGTTCCTGACCGGCGTGATGTCTTACCTGTCGGCGCCGTTGTGGTTCTTGTTCCTGGTGTTGTCGACGGCCTTGCTGGCGGTCAATACGTTGATGGAGCCGCAATACTTCCTGGAACCGCGTCAGCTCTATCCACTGTGGCCACAATGGCAGCCGGACAAGGCAATTGCTTTGTTCTCGACGACCATTGTGCTGCTGTTCCTGCCGAAATTGCTGAGCATCATTCTGATCTGGGCCAAGGGCGCGAAAGAGTTCGGTGGCAAGTTCAAGGTGACGCTGTCGATGCTGCTGGAGATGTTGTTCTCCATGCTGTTGGCGCCGGTGCGGATGATTTTCCACACCCGTTTCGTACTCGCCGCATTCCTCGGCTGGGCCGCGACCTGGAACTCGCCGCAACGTGACGACGACTCCACGCCATGGAGCGAAGCGGTCAAACGCCATGGTCCGCAAACCTTGCTGGGCTTCTTCTGGGCGCTGTTGGTGATCTGGCTGAACCCGAGCTTCCTGTGGTGGCTGGTGCCGATTGTCGGTTCGCTGATGTTGTCGATCCCGGTATCGGTGATCTCCAGCCGTGTCGGCCTGGGCCTCAAGTCCCGTGACGAAAGCCTGTTCCTGATTCCTGAGGAATATGCCCCGCCACAGGAATTGCTGTCGACCGATCAGTACACCCACGAAAACCGTTGGCATGCACTGAACGACGGCTTCGTCCGGTCGGTGGTCGACCCTCAGCAGAACGCTTTGGCATGTGCGCTGGCGACGTCTCGTCACCGTCAGGCCGAGCCGATCGAATGGCTGCGCATCGAGCGGGTTCGCCACGCGATGAAGGTCGGGCCTGCCGGGCTGACCAACGACGAGCGCGTGGCCCTGCTGAGTGATCCGGTGGCACTGGGTCGCTTGCATGAGCAGGTCTGGAACGAAGGCGACGCCGAGTGGCTACAAGCCTGGCGCACATCGGTGGATGCCGATCCCCATGCGCCGCTGTTGCCGCTCAAGCCGCTGAGCGTGCAGCCTCAGTTGGCCTGATGAAAAAACCCCGCGAAAGCGGGGTTTTTTTTGTGCTGATGATCTGACTGAACACAACTTTTGTGTTGGGTGCGGACCCTGTGGGAGCGGGCTTGCCCGCGATGGCATCACCCCGGTTTCAAGCGAACCGGGATACCCGCATCAGCTCAAACCTTGAACCGCCCCACCAGCATCTGCAAATGCGTCCCCAACCGCGCCAACTCAACGCTGGAAGCCGCGGTCTCTTCACTGGCGGCCGAAGTCTGCTCGGACACATCGCGCACGTTCAGCACGCTACGGTTGATCTCTTCAGCCACCGCGCTCTGTTGCTCGGCAGCGGCGGCGATCTGCTGGTTCATCGACTGGATTGCCGACACGGTGCGGGTGATGCTTTCCAGCGAGCTACCGGCGCGGCGAGTCAGTTCGACGCTGCTGTCGGTCAGGCTGCGGCTGTTGTCCATGATGGTCGCGACTTGCTGAGTGCCGGTCTGCAGACCGACGATCAGCTCTTCGATTTCTTCGGTGGACTTCTGAGTGCGCTGGGCCAGGCTGCGGACTTCATCAGCGACCACGGCAAAACCGCGCCCGGCTTCACCGGCGCGGGCGGCTTCGATGGCGGCGTTGAGCGCCAGCAGGTTGGTTTGCTGGGCCACGGACTTGATCACGTCGAGCACGCTGCCGATTTTGTCGCTTTCGCGCTTCAGATCGCCCATGGCGGCGGTGGAGTTGCCGACTTCGGTAGCCAGGCGTTCGATCTGGGCGATGGCTTCGCCAACCACCTTGTCACCCTCGCGGGCCTGCTGGTCGGCGGCAACGGCAGCTTCGGACGCTTCTTCGGCATTGCGCGCGACCTCTTGCACAGTGGCGGTCATTTCGTGCATGGCGGTGGCCACCTGATCGGTCTCGACCTTCTGGCTGTTGACCCCGGCGCTGGTTTGTTCGGTGACGGCCGACAGCTCTTCAGCGGCGCTGGCGATTTGGGTCACGCCATCGCTGATGCCACCGATCAGTTCCCGCAGGCCCAGGGTCATGCTCTGCATGGCGCGCTGTAGCTGGCCCAGTTCGTCCCGACGTTCGGAAATAAGATTGTGAGTCAGGTCACCCGCGGCGACACGCTCTGCCACTTTGAGGGTCTGGCTCAGAGGAATGACGATCTGGCGAGTGATGGCCCAAGCCGCGAACAAACCAAAGGCCGACGCGAGGACGGTGGCTATCAGCAGCAGGTTTTTGGCGTGCGCGGCATCGGTGTCACGCACGACGGTTTGCGAGACGGTGAGCTTTTTGCTGACGTCGAGCAGAATGTCGCCTTGCGCGCTCATGCGTTTGAGGGCGGCAGCGCTGGCGACCTGGGAGTCGCGGAACTGGCTGACGGCCGCGCGGTAAGCTTTGAGTGAATCGGTCGCCTGTTGCAGGTTGGCGATGTGTTGTTCCGGCAGTTGAGACGGCAGGCTTTCGAGGTTTTTCAGAGCGTTGCCGATGGCATCCAGCGCAGGCTGTTCGGCCTCGGGCTTGCCGCTGTAGGTGTAGCCGCGGACCTGGAAACGCGCTTGCTGGATCAGCTTGCTCAGGTCGATCACGCTGTTGAACTGAGCGACGCTGTCGCCTTGCAGCAGGGATTTTTCGACTTCAGCGACCCGGGCCACGGCGTTATCGGCGGTAGCGCCCAGTTTGCTGCGAGCATCTTCGCGGGTGGCGGTGGCCTGGGTCATGTCCGCGAAAGCGCGTTTGTACTCGCTGACCGCGGCCAATTGCTGATCGATCATTGCCACGTCGGCAGGTTGTTCGACCAGCGTTCGGGCAGTTTTCAAGCCGGCATCGAGTTGGCCGACCAGCTCGTTGACGGCGCCCGCGCCTTGTTCGCCACGGCGCATGTCGTAATCCAGACGGGCCAGGCGCAGGTCTTTGGTCAGCTCATTGAGGCTGGAAATAAACCCAAGCGTATCGCCACGGCTGATCACACCGCTCAAGCCGGTCCAGCCGGTGAAGGTGATCAACAAAGTCAGAAGCAGCACCAGACCGAAGCCGACACCCAGTTTGCGATTGACGCTTACGTTTCCCAGTTTCTCGGCTAGCCAACGGTACATGCTGCAACTCCCCTCGGACCATTAATCGGTTTTATGGAAGCTGTATCGGCAGGCGGGCGGGGTTCTGTAGGTGTCAAGGCACGATCCCGTAGGAGCTGCCGAAGGCTGCGATCTTTTTATCTTGATTCTAAAAATCAAAAGATCGCAGCCTTCGGCAGCTTCTACATGGGGAGGTGTGATCCGGAAGGGTTAAAATAAACGAGAGAGCAGCGCAGTGACGGCGGTTTCGACCCGCAGGATGCGCTCGCCGAGTTGCACCGGTTGCAGGCCGGCCTTGCCCAGTAAGTCGATTTCGTAGGGAATCCAGCCGCCTTCGGGGCCGATGGCCAGGGTCACCGGTTCGTCCAGGCCGCGGGGGCAGGGCGGGTAGTTACCGGGATGGCCGACCAGGCCTAAGGTGCCTTCGGTAATGGCCGGCAAACGATCTTCGACAAAGGGCTTGAAGCGCTTCTCGATGACGACTTCCGGCAGCACGCTGTCCCGGGCCTGTTCAAGACCCAGGATCAACTGCTCGCGAATCGCCTCGGGCTCCAGGAACGGGGTTTGCCAGAAGCTCTTCTCGACGCGATAGCTGTTCACCAGCACGATTCGCGGCACACCCATGGCAGCCACGGTCTGAAACACCCGACGGAGCATTTTCGGTCGCGGCAGGGCCAGCACCAAAGTCAGTGGCAGCTTGGCCGGTGGCGGCTGGTCGAGGATGACACGCAACTCGGCTTCATCGGCGTCCAGGCGTAGCAGCTCGGCCGAGCCCATCAAGCCGCCGATACGCCCGACCCGCAGGCTGTCGCCAACCACCGAGCGATGGACTTCCTGCATATGAGTCAACCGGCGATCGCGCAGGATCACCCGGTCGGCCGTAATGAAGTCGGCCTCTTCGAGGAGCAGCAGGTTCACGCTTGGGTCGCTGGCGGCTGGTCGTTGTGATCATCAGCCGGCTGATCGTCCGGGTGCTCGCCGCGCTTGCTGATCAGGCTACCGAACAGGATGCCGATTTCGAACAGCAGCCACATCGGAACGGCCAGCAGCGTCTGCGAGAAGATGTCCGGCGGCGTCAGAATCATGCCGACCACGAAGCAGCCAATGATCACGTACGGGCGGATTTTCTTCAGGTAGGCGACGTTGACCACGCCAATCCACACCAGCAGCACCACGGCTACCGGAATCTCGAACGCCACGCCGAAGGCGAAGAACAGCGTCATGACGAAATCGAGGTAGCTGGTGATGTCGGTCATCATTTCCACGCCGGCCGGGGTGGCGGCGGCGAAGAACTTGAAGATCAGCGGGAACACCAGGAAATAGGCGAAGGCCATGCCGGTGTAGAACAGCAGAATGCTGGAGACCAGCAACGGCACCGCGATGCGCTTCTCATGCTTGTACAGGCCCGGCGCGATGAAGCCCCAGATCTGGTGCAGGATCACCGGGATCGCCAGGAACAGCGAGACCATCATGGTCAGTTTCAGCGGCGTCAGGAACGGCGACGACACGTCGGTGGCGATCATCGTCGCGCCGGCCGGCAGGTACTGGCGCAGCGGCGTGGAGACGAAGGTGTAGATCTGCTGGGTGAAGGCGAACAGCCCGGCAAAGATAATGAAAATCGCCGCTACACAGCGCAGCAGGCGGGTGCGCAACTCGGTGAGGTGCGAAACCAGCGGCATGTGCTGGTCATTTTCGGGAAGATCGCTCATGGGGCTCGCGGCGGCAAAGTGGTGTCGTGAGGCGCCGGTGTTGTCGGCGCGGCGGCAGGAGCAACAGTTTCTACTGAAGGTGCAGGTTCAGCGGTTGCAGCCACCGGCATAGCCTCAGCCGCTGGCGCATGAATAGTCTGCGTCGCGACAGGTTCCACCGGCGTCGGCTCCTGTTGAGTCGGCGTGAAGATCTTCCGCGCCTCCTGCTCCAGGGACAGAATGTGCTCGTTGTGCAGTTGCCGGCGGATCTCGTCGGCACCGATTTCACGTTCAACTTCCTGTTTGATCGCGTTGAAGCTGCGCTTCAGTCGCCCGACCCACAGGCCGGCGGTGCGCGCAGCGCCCGGCAGACGCTCGGGGCCCAGCACCAGCAGGGCAACGAGGCCGACGAGCAGCAGTTCAGAGAAGCTGATACCAAACATTAGTCAGTGCTCACGAGTCTTTGCGGGTCGGCTCTTCGACTTTTTGCGCCTGCACATCGATGGTGTGCGGCGGGTTCACGGACTGTGTGGCCTGTGGCTGAACAGGCGGAACCGGTTGGGCCGGGGTCGCTGTCGGGTCAGCCGGTTTCTCGTCGTCGTTCATGGCTTTACGAAAGCCCTTGATCGACTCGCCCACGTCAGTGCCGAGGTTTTTCAGCTTCTTGGTGCCGAACACCAGCACCACGACAACCAGGATGACGACCCAATGTTTCCAGTCAAAAATGCCCATGTTGCGTTCCTCTCTAAATAGTTGTTCAGGCGGACGGGCGAGAGGCTTTCTCGGCGTGTCCGGACAGACCGAAGCGACGGTCCAGTTCATCGAGCACAGCCTGTGGATGCTGCCCCAGCTGGGCGAGCATGACCATGCTGTGGAACCACAAATCGGCGGTCTCGTAGATCACATCGCTACAGTCACCGCTGATGGCGGCATCCTTGGCGGCAATGATGGTTTCGACCGACTCTTCGCCGACTTTTTCCAGAATCTTGTTCAAGCCCTTGTGGTACAGGCTGGCGACATACGAGCTGTCGGCAGCGGCGCCTTTGCGCTCTTCCAGCACCTGGGCCAGACGGGTCAGGGTGTCACTCATGTGAGGATGTGTCATCAGTCATTTCCTGAGCTGCGCCGGAGCCTGATTTTGTGCAGGGCAAGGCGCGAGGAGTGTGGTTTGGTTGTTCCAAATAAACGACGAGTAACGCAGCCCTGCACAAAATCAGGCCCGGCCCTACGGGTTGTCGGCTCAAAGCGCGCCATGCTGCGTTGCAGGCCTTGGCAAGGAAACGACATTCCCGGCGGCCTGCGCCTTGCCTGGCGCGCTTTGAGCCGGCAACGCAGCTCAGGAAATGACTGATGACACATCCTAATGTCCTGCGGAGTAGATAGCGTGCGGGTCTTTCAGCACCGGGTCGACGGTTTTCCAGTCGCCGTTCTCGAAGACGCGGTAGAAGCAGCTCTGACGGCCGGTATGGCAGGCGATGTCGCCGATTTGCTCAACCATCAGGATGATCACGTCAGCGTCACAGTCCAGGCGCATCTCATGCAGGGTTTGCACGTGGCCGGACTCTTCGCCCTTGCGCCACAGCTTGCCACGGGAACGTGACCAGTAAATGGCACGGTTCTCGGCAGCGGTCAATTCCAGCGCTTCGCGGTTCATCCAGGCCATCATCAGGACGCGTCCGGTCTTGTGATCCTGGGCAATCGCCGGCACCAGGCCATCGGCGTCCCACTTGATCTCGTCCAGCCAGTTTTTCATCTTCGACTCCGACGCGGGCTCTACTTCAATAGTTGAGGCCAATGTTCAAATTCAGCGTTCAAACAGTGTGCCAGCCGATTATCCAACTGGCTATCGGCGAACGACCAGATACAAGCCGACCGCCACCATGATTCCGGCGGGCCAGTGCCCCAGTTCGTTCAACGGGCCACCGGCGGCGAGTATCGTGCCACCGGCCAAATGAGCGGTGCCGAGCAACCGCAGGAACCAGTCGTCCTTGCGCTTGTGCCAAGGAGGCGGCGGGTCGTTGGCGTGGGGCTGGGACATGCGCTCGAGCAGATCGCGGGCCATGTTGGCCAGATGCGGGATCTGCTCGAACTGGCTCTGTACGTTGCCTAACAAGGCTTTGGGGCTGACGCGCTCGCGCATCCAGCGCTCGAGGAACGGCTGGGCGGTGTTCCACAGATCGAGGTCCGGGTACAGCTGACGGCCCAGGCCTTCGATGTTCAACAGGGTTTTTTGCAGCAAGACCAACTGCGGCTGCACTTCCATATTGAAGCGTCGAGCGGTCTGGAACAGGCGCATCAGCACCTGGCCGAACGAAATATCTTTTAACGGTTTTTCGAAGATCGGCTCGCACACCGTACGGATCGCCGCTTCGAATTCGTTGAGTTTGGTTTCTGCCGGCACCCAGCCCGAATCGATGTGCAACTGCGCGACACGACGGTAATCACGTTTGAAGAACGCGAACAGGTTGCGCGCCAGATAGTCCTGGTCTTCCGGGGTCAGGCTGCCGACGATGCCGCAGTCGATGGCGATGTACTGCGGGCTCCACGGTTGCACGGTGCTGACGAAGATGTTGCCGGGGTGCATGTCGGCGTGGAAGAAACTGTCGCGGAACACCTGGGTGAAAAAGATCTCCACGCCACGCTCGGCGAGCATTTTCATGTCGGTGCGCTGGTCGGCCAGGGTCGCGAGGTCGGTGACCTGAATCCCGTAGATGCGCTCCATCACCAGCACTTTCGGTCGGCACCAGTCCCAATAGACTTGCGGTACATACAGCAGCGGCGAACCTTCGAAATTGCGCTTCAGCTGGCTGGCGTTAGCCGCCTCGCGCAGCAGGTCGAGTTCGTCGTAGATGGTTTTTTCGTAGTCGCTGACCACGTCCACCGGGTGCAGCAAGCGAGCATCGGCCGAGAGTTTTTCCGCCGCGCGGGCGAGGATGAACAGCCACGCCAGGTCTTGGGCAATGATCGGTTTCAGGCCCGGGCGAATCACTTTGACGACAACTTCTTCACCGGATTTCAGCTGCGCGGCATGCACCTGCGCCACCGAAGCCGAGGCCAGCGGTTCAACGTCGAAACGGCTGAAGACTTCACTGATTTTTTTGCCGAGTTGCTCTTCGATCAGCCGGACCGACACTTGCGAGTCGAACGGCGGCACGCGGTCCTGCAGCTTCATCAGCTCATCGGCGATGTCTTCGGGCAGCAGGTCGCGGCGCGTCGAAAGGATCTGGCCGAACTTGATGAAAATCGGCCCCAGGTCCTGCAACGCCAGGCGCAGTCGCGCACCGCGGCTCAAGTCCAGCGTCTTGCGCGGGAACCAGCGCCACGGCAAGGCGTAGCGCAGCGCCAGCAGAAACCAGGGCAGTGGCAGGGCGAACAGCAGGTCATCGAGGCGGTAGCGGATCACAACGCGCTGGATGCGCAACAAACGGCGGACGGCAAGCAGCTTCATGCGTTATCGCTTGGGTCAAGGGATCGGAAAAGGCGCTCGAAACGCGCCTCGAGACGTTCCAGATCGAGCTTGATCTGGTCCAGTTCATTGAAACGGGCATCAGCTTCGCGCTGACCGACGAGGGCGCGCGATTCTTCGGCCAGGTATTCGCCCAGGTTCTGGTTCAGGCTGGCGAACCCCTGCTGATACCAGCGTGCACGGCTGCGCAGGTGACCGCCGATCAGTTGCGTGGCCACAGGTCCCAGCCAGCGCGAGAGCTCGTACTCCCAGTCCAGTTCGAGGTCCTGAAGGATCGCTGCCAGTTCCAGCAGCACGCCACTGTCGCCGTCGAGTTCGACTTCCGGGGCATGCAGAACTGAAGTCTTGTCCTTGCTCGTCGCCAGTCTCAGCAGGCTTGAGGCCGGTGCGCGCAAAGTGCAGTCGGCACCGGTTTCCCACTGGGAGGCGAGCATCAGGCCTTCATCGCTGGGCAGGATAAACAGTTGCAACGCCGGGCTGCGGCAGTCGACGGCAATCACCTTGCCGCTCAAATGCGCCAGTCGCGGCAGCGCCGTGCTGTCGAGACGCAGCACCCGGTTCAGACCGAGCTCAACGCTGGCGAGCAGGCCGGCCAGCAACATCAGGGCTTGATGCCGCGGTGCAAGGCGACGATGCCTGCGGTCATGTTGTGGTACGTCACGCGGTCGAAACCGGCCTCGACCATCATCGACTTCAGGGTTTCCTGATTCGGGTGCATGCGGATCGATTCGGCCAGGTAGCGATAGCTTTCCGAATCATTGGTGATCAGCTTGCCCATCAACGGCATGAAGGCGAACGAATAGGCGTCGTAGGCTTTGGACATCAGCGCATTGGTCGGCTTGGAGAATTCCAGCACCAGTAAACGGCCGCCCGGTTTCAGCACGCGCAGCATCGAGCGCAGGGCGTCTTCTTTATGCGTCACGTTGCGCAGACCGAAAGCGATGGTGACGCAATCGAAATGGTTGTCCGGGAACGGCAGTTTTTCAGCGTCGGCCTGGACGAATTCGACGTTGCCGGACACACCCAGATCCAGCAGGCGGTCACGACCGACCTTGAGCATGGATTCGTTGATGTCGGCCAACACTACCTGACCCGTCGGTCCCACAAGATGCGAAAACTTGCGGGTCAGGTCACCAGTGCCACCGGCGATGTCCAGCACGCGGTTACCGGTACGCACACCCGACAGCTCGATCGCGAAACGCTTCCACAGACGGTGCATACCGCCCGACAGGAGGTCGTTCATCAGGTCGTACTTGGCGGCTACCGAGTGGAAAACCTCAGCGACTTTTTCCGCTTTCTGGCTTTCCGGAACGTTTTTGAAGCCGAAGTGAGTGGTGGGTTCGGCATCGCTGCCTTTGCGCTGATCAGTCATATCGCTGTCACCAAAAGAGAATGCGGGACATTCTAATCCCGGTGGCCTGCTTTGTCTTGGCAAGGCTGAAGGTAAGATAGGCAACTACCGAGACGTTTTGACGCATGCAGGGTCAAGATGTCTTGAGCAAGTCACGATAAAGCAGGAGTCATTCGATGGCCCGTATTAGTGTTGAGCGTGCCCACGGCCTGGGTAAGGAAGCGGCCCGCGAGAAGGCCGACAAGTTGGCGCAGAAACTGTCCGAGCAATATGGCCTGGAGCCGCAGTGGTCCGGCGACACTCTGAATCTGAGACGCCCCGGGGTGAAAGGCGCGGTGCATGTGGGCGACGACTCGATCAAGGTCGATGTCGAACTGGGCCTGTTGATGTCCGCCATGAGCGGCACCATCAAATCGGAAATTGAAAGGGCGCTCGATAAAGCGTTGGCATAATCCGGTCGTTGTGCGGAATGCGATTAATGTGGGAGTGGGTTTGCTCGCTCCCACATTTGTTCTGCGTCTACAGATTTTGTGTCACTTGTTAGGGTGCCGTTTCTAATTATTCTCACTACTTTGTGCCTGAGCCCGACTCTTTGCGGGCAGTTCCTCGACCCTTCTGCGCGTGAGGTGCACCATGGCCAAAGTTATTTTGAAGAAAAAAGTCGACGTTGAAACTAACGCTCTGGGCGACGTCAAATCGTATGCCCGCAAGATCTGGCTGGCAGGCCTGGGTGCTTATACCAGGGTTGGCCAAGAGGGTGGCGAGTACGTTCAAGAGTTGATCAAGGCTGGTCAAGCTGTTGAAAACAAAGGTAAAAAAGTCATCGATAAGAAACTTGAAGCGGCCAATGCCGAGATCGATGAAGCCAAGAGTGAAGTGAGTACTTTCAAAGGCAAAGTCGAACTTCAACTCGACAAAGTAGAGAGGGCTTTCGATACGCGTATCGCAAGTGCCTTGAATCGTATCGGCATTCCGTCTAAACATGACGTGGAGACACTCTCTGCTAAGCTCGATGAGCTGACGGCATTGCTCGAACGTGTCGCGCGTAAATCTTAAGGAGAACGGGATGGCTGGTAAAAAGAATACTGAAAAAGAAGGCAGCTCGTGGATCGGGAAGGTCGAAGACTACTCCCGCAAGATCTGGCTGGCTGGTTTAGGCGTGTACTCGAAGATCGACACTGACGGCAGCAAGCTCTTCGATACATTAGTTAAGGACGGCGAGAAAGCCGAGAAGCTCACCAAAAGCGCTGTCGGCAAGAAAGTCGATGCCGCCAAGGACTCCGCTTCGTCGGCCAAGTCGCGCATCAGCGGCGTGAAAGATCGTGCGCTGGGCAAATGGGATGAGCTGGAAGGGGCTTTCGACAAGCGCCTGAACAGCGCCATTTCGCGCCTGGGTGTACCAAGCCGCAATGAGGTCAAGGCACTGCACAGCAAGGTCGATACCCTGACCAAGCAAATCGAGAAACTCACCGGTGCCAAGGTTGCACCTGTTGCGGCGAAAACCACGGCAGCCAAACCTGCAGCCAAAAGTGCTGCCAAGCCATTGGCCAAGGCCGCAGCGAAACCGGCAGCCAAAACTGCAGCTGCGAAACCTGCAGCCAAAGCGGCCGCTAAACCCGCTGCAAAAGCTGCTGCAAAACCAGCTGCTAAAGCGGCGGCCAAACCCGCTGCAGCGAAGAAACCAGCAGTGAAAAAACCGGCAGCCCCGAAAGCGGCAGCGCCAAAATCAGCAGCGGCACCCGCTAAACCGGTAACCCCGGTCAGTACGGCGAACTCCGGCACTGCGCCGACCCCTGCTGTAACCCCGACTGTCGCACCGACTCCATCGGCGCCAACCAGTCAGTCCTGATGATCGTTCCCACGCTCCGCGTGGGAATGCCTCACCGGACGCTCCGCGTCCATTGCGGCAGTGACGCAGAGCGTCACCAGCTGCATTCCCACGCGGAGCATGGGAACGATCACGCCCGGCCTGTAAAGGTCGGGCGTTTTTGTTTGCGGATACATCCTAAATAGCACCACGGATCTACTGTGGGAGCGGGCTTGCTCGTGAAAGCGGCGTGTCAGTCGAGATCAATGTTGAATGATGAACCACTTTCGCGAGCAAGCTCGCTCTCACAGGGTTAGTCGTGCTCTTCCAGATATTGGAGCGCCAACCGCTCGGTCGCGACTTTCACCGGCGGCAGCAAGTGCGGCGCCACCAGCATCATGATCTGATACACCACCAGCCGCACTTCACCTTCACGGTCGAGAATCCGCTGATAGTCCAGCGAGAACAGCAACGTCATGGTGATTTGCTCCACCAGTTGCCCCAGCGCCTGGGTGTCACTGACCAATTGACCCTGAGCCTTCAACTGCGCCAGCAATGAGGCGAGTGTGCGCTTCAACGCATTGAGCAGGTTGCGTATCCCCTTGGCCAGTTTCGGCAGGCGGCCGGCAAGGTTCGACAGGTCCTGGAACAGAAACCGGTATTGGGCCAGGCGTTCGACGATCAGATGCAGGAACAGCCAGTAATCTTCGGGCGCCAATTCCACATCGGACGGTGGATCGAGCAAAGGGGTCAGTTCAGTCTGGAAGCGTTCGAACAACCCGAGGATCAGCGGTTCCTTGCCATGGAAGTGGTAGTAGAGGTTGCCCGGGCTGATGCCCATTTCGTTGGCCACTTCCATGGTGGACACGTTCGGTTCGCCCTTCTGATTGAACAACTGCAGGGCACATTCGAGAATCCGGTCGCGGGTTTTCATCCTGTCTTCTTAATGGTCGAGTCATGCCACGGCCATTGGCGGCCGTGGTTCGTTGAACGTCAGCGCACGCGCACGTAAGTACCGGGTGCTGCCTCCATCGGTGGATAGTTCTGGTTGCCGAGGGCCATCTGGGTTTCGCGTTGTGCGCCGGAACGTTCCTGAATCCAGCTCAGCCATTGCGTCCACCAGCTACCGTCGACGCGCTTGGCGTCGTAATACCAGGCCCGCGGGTCGCTGCTCAGTTTCGGATTCTCGACGTAGTTGGCTTTCGGATTGTGGGGCGGGTTGAGAATGCTCTGCACATGACCGCTATTGGACAGCACAAAGCGCCGCTCGCCACCCAATAGCAATGTCGAGCGATACACTGCATCCCACGGGGTGATGTGATCATTCATGCCCGCCACGCTGAAACTGTCGACGGTGACTTTCTGCAGGTCGATCGGCGTGCCGCACACTTCCAGCCCCCCTGGATGACTCAGCGGGTTGTGCTTGAAGAAGTCCAGCAGATCGCCATGAAACGCCGCCGGCAGGCGCGTGTTGTCATTGTTCCAGTAGAGGATGTCGAACGCCGGCGGCTCCTTGCCCAGCAGGTAGTTATTGACGAAGTAATTCCAGATCAAATCGTTGGGCCGCATCCAGGCAAACACCCTGGCCATGTCACGACCTTCCAGAACGCCCTTCTGATACGAGCGGCGCTTGGCCGCTTCCAGCGTCTGTTCGTCGGCGAATAGGGTGGCCGGGCTGTCTATCTGGCTGTCGAGCATGCTGACCAGGTAGGTCGCGCTGGACACCCGTCGCAGCTGCCGCTTGGCCTGCAAATGCCCTTGTAGCGCAGCGATGGTCAGCCCGCCGGCACAGGCCCCCATCAGGTTGACCTCGCGAGCGCCGGTGATTGCCCGGCACACATTCATCGCTTCCTCGGCGGCTTCGACGTAAGACGACAACCCCCATTCGCGATGACGCACATCGGGATTGCGCCAGCTGATAACGAAGGTCTGCAAGCCGTTTTTAAGGGCGAACTGGACGAAGCTGTTGTTGGGGCTCAAATCGAAAATGTAGTACTTGTTGATCTGTGGCGGCACGATCAGCAAGGGTTTGGAATACTGTTTTTCGCTCATCGGCTTGTACTGGATCAGTTCCAGCAGCTCATTGCGAAACACCACGGAGCCGGTGGTGGTGGCGACCGTTTTGCCCACCTCGAATGCTTGTTTGGTGACTTGTCTTGGAAGGCCGTCGTTGTGCAGGAGGTCGTCGAGCAAATGACCGATGCCCCGGACCAGGCTGCTGCCGCCGGAGTTGAAGAGTTCCTTGATCGCCAGCGGATTGAGCAGGGTGTTGGACGGCGCCACGGCGTCGTTGATCAAGGCAAAGGCGAAGTGGGCGCGGGCACGATCGTCCGGGCTCATGTTGCTTTCGTCGATCCAGCTTTTGACTTCTTTCTGCCAGCTCAGATAGGCCTGCAGGCTGCGGCGATAAAAAGGATTGAGGCTCCACGTCGGGTCGGCGAAGCGACTGTCCTGCGGGTTGGTCGGGTGCAGGGTTTCACCCAACAGGACACGGCCCAACTGGCCGCCCAGCTTCAAGGCATGCCGGGCCGTATACACCGGGTTGCGCAGGCCGTGGGTGGCCAGGCTGCGCAAGGTCGAAAGCAAGTCCCGGCCGCGCAGACCGGTAATCGCACTCTGAGCATTGATGAATGCAGCGGGAGCGGGCAAAGAGCCCTTCGCTGGTTTGTCGCGCATGAGTTAACACTCCTTCGTCATCAGGCCAAAAACAAACACACCCGAACAAAACACCATAGACGTTGTTGCGGGTTGTTGCGCGGCACGGCCTCCTGCCGACTCCTTTTCATAAACAAAAGTCGGGATCGGTTAACCGCTCGATGGTGCCGGATGCGGATGCATTACTGCGCGCTGACGTTCCTCCTCCAGAAACTTCATGATGATTGGTGCCACCGCTTCGGCACGGGTAATCAAAAACAGATGCCCATCGTCGATGATGTGCAATTGGGCATTGGGAATTCGCCAGGCCAACATGCGCATGTTGATCAGCGGGATCAGAGGATCGTCGTCGCCGGCCAACACCAAAGTTGGCTGGTTGATCTTGTGCAGCCAGTGAATGCTGGTCCAGCCGAAGCCAGCGAACAGCTGCCAGTAATAACCGAGTTTGCCTGCCGAGCGGACCCTGGCGGCGTGACTGGCTGCCAGGGTCGGATCGCGACGAAACGAGCCGCCATAGATCATCGGTGCAATACGAATCACATGGGATGGCTGGATGTAGCGCCGTGGGCTGGCCATCATCCACAGTACTTTCGGCTTGCCCGGCACCATCACGGTACCGGCCGCTGTAGCCGCCAGCACCAGCTTCTTGCAGCGCTCGGGATAGTCATAGGCGAACTGTTGTGCCAGGGCGCCACCCCACGACACACCAATCACATTGACTTGCCCGTAATCGAGATAGTCGAGCATTCGCGCCGTGAGTTTCGCCAGGCCCGAAAAGCGATACGGGCGGTTGGGAGTCGATGAGCCGCCAACACCGGGTACGTCGAAAGCAATGACTTCCAGGTCCGGATCCAGAGCCTGGACGAACGGAAATATCAGCTCCAGGTTGGCGCCGATGCCGTTGAAAATCAGCAAGGGCGTCAAGTGAGGCTTGCCGGGGCGTACCGCGGTGCGGAGGGTCTGGCCATCCAGGTTGACGGTACGAAAGACGAACGGTTGCGGCATGCACGGAGCCCTGTAGGTTTTAAACGCTGATCGGGCCGTCCCGGGCCGTCGCAGAATGTTCGAGGATGGCCTCGAGAGTGATGGGTAGAAATCGCGGCACCTCCCAGTGCCGCGGACCGCGAGTAAGTTGAAGCTCAACGTTCATGCACATAAGTACCCGGAGACGCTTCACCCGCTGGATAGGCCTTGTTGCCAAGGTGGGCGGGGGATTTCTTCAGTTTGCCCGAACGCTCGGCCTGCCACGCTTGCCAATACAACCACCAGGAGTCGGTGTGTTTGGTGGAGTTTTCCATCCACTCCTCGGCTTTGACCGGCATGTCGGTGCTGGTCATGTAGCGCGCTTTCGGATTGCCCGGCGGATTCAGAATGCTCTGGATATGCCCGCTGCTGGACAGCACGAACTCGACCTTGCCGCCGAACAGCTGCGCGGATTTGTAGCAGGATTTCCACGGGGTGATGTGATCGTTGGTGCCGGCCAGGGAAAAGATGTCGGCGGTCACCTGTTTGAGGTCAATCGCTGTGCCGCACACTTCCAGGGCATCGGGGCGGATCAGTGGGTTGTTTTTGAACATCTCGATCAGGTCGCCATGGAATGCCGCCGGCAACCGGGTGGTGTCATTGTTCCAGAACAGAATGTCGAAAACCGGCGGCTCATTACCCAGCAGGTAGTTGTTGACCCAGTAGTTCCAGATCAGGTCGTTGGGGCGCATCCAGGCGAAGACTTTCGCCATGTCGCGACCTTCCAGCACACCGGCCTGGTAGGAATGGCGCTTGGCGGCTTCGAGGGTCTGCTCGTCGACGAACAGAGCCACATCGCTGTCCAGGGTGGTGTCCAGCACGCTGACCAGCAGGGTGAGGGCGTTGACCTTCTTCTCGCCGATCGCTGCGTAGTGACCCAGCAGGGCGGTGCAGGTGATGCCGCCGGAGCAGGCGCCGAGCATGTTCACGTCTTTGCTGCCAGTGATCGCGGTGACGACATCGACCGCTTCCTTGAGCGCTTCGATGTAGGTCGACAGACCCCACTCGCGCTGCTCCTTGGTCGGGTTGCGCCAGCTGACGATGAACGTCTGTACGTTGTTGCGCAGGCAGAAGCGCGCCAGGCTCTTGTCCGGGCTCAGGTCGAAAACGTAGAACTTGTTGATCTGTGGCGGCACTACCAGCAGCGGGCGCTCATGCACCTGCTCGGTGATCGGTCGGTACTGGATCAGTTCCAGCACGTCGTTGCGAAACACCACAGCGCCTTCAGTCACGCCCAGGCTCTTGCCGACTTCGAACGCGCCCATGTTGACCTGGCTTGGCATGCCGCCGTTGTGGATCAGGTCCTTGGCCAAGTGGGAGAGACCGTCGAGCAGGCTCTTGCCACCGGTTTCGAAGAAGCGTTTGACCGCCGCCGGGTTGGCCGCCGTGTTGGTCGGGGCCATGGCTTCGGTCATGAGATTGACTACGAAATGCCCGCGAGCGATGTCCTTGGGCGAGAGGTTGCTGTCATCGATCCACGCGTGAAGCTCCTTGCGCCACGCCAGATAAGTTTGCAAATAACGTTTGTAGAGCGGGTTCTGGCTCCACGCCGGGTCGAGGAAGCGACGGTCGTCACTTTGCGGTTGAAGCTCGGATTTTCCGAGCAGCACGTTCTTGAGTTCGATGCCGAAATGGGCGACATGCCTGACACTGTGGATGGGTTGTCTGAGGGCCTGGCTCAGCACCATGCGGGCAGAGCCCAAGAGATCCTTTCTGCGTAGTCCAACAACAGGATTCAGCCCCAAGGTGTTTTCCGAAGCCTGAAATTTCAAGTCATCGTTAAGCTTGTTACTCATCTACGACGCTCCATTGTCCTGAGACGAGTACCTGAGTCCAGCTGTGTAGTCACACAACACGCCAGGTACTACTGCTCGGGTGACTGTAAATTGCGCATCGCTGCTTTTTAGTTCAGAGAGCACTGCACGGAACTTGCCAGCTCCATTGGTTACCCGAGTTTAATTTTTTTCGCAAGCGGGCCAATCGTTGACACCGCAGCGGAGCATTCAAACAGATGGAATTAGAAAATGCCCTCTAAATAGCCAGAGGCCTGACCTAGAGCATCAGCTTGACGACTGACTCATTCGGATCACGGGTCTTTCCAGCCGCTTTGAGTTCCGCAAGATAATCACTCCAAAGATCTTCTTGGCGCACTGCCAACTGGTACAGATATTCCCAAGTGAACAGGCCGCTGTCGTGGCCGTCGTCGAAGGTCAATTTCAGTGCGTACTGACCAGCCGGTTCGACCTTGCTCAGGCCTACGCCAATCTTGCCAAATTGCAGGATAGGTTTGCCGTGGCCCTGAACTTCAGCGGAAGGAGAGTGCACGCGAAGAAACTCGGCGCTCAGGTGATATTCCTCGCCGGACGCGTATTTGAGCGTCAGGGTTTTTGAGGCTTTGTGGAGTTTGATGTCGGTGGGGAGTTGGCTCATGGCAGGTCGTCCGTCTATGTGGAACGTTGTGTAGGACCTGCCGCAGGCTGCGATCTTTTGATCTTCGGCGTCAGCCGGAAAAGATCGCAGCCTGCGGCAAGCTCCTACAGGTATTTCGTTCTCACAGGAGAGTAGGTGACCTACAGGATATAACGGGACAGGTCTTCGTTCTGCGCCAATTCGCCCAAGTGGCTGTTGACGTAATCGGCATCGATCAGGATTGGCTTGTCCTCGTGGGTGCTGGCCAGATCGCCGGCGCTGAACGACACCTCTTCGAGCAGACGCTCGAGCAGGGTGTGCAGGCGACGGGCACCGATGTTTTCGGTTTTCTCGTTGACCTGCCAGGCGATCTCGGCGAGGCGCTTGATGCCGTCCGGCAGGAATTCGATGAGCAGTCCTTCGGTTTTCAGCAGTGCGCAATACTGCTCGGTAAGCGATGCATGCGGCTCGCTGAGGATGCGCTCGAAATCTTCCGGGCTCAGGGCCTTGAGTTCGACCCGAATCGGCAGACGACCTTGCAGCTCCGGTACCAGATCGCTTGGCTTGCTCAGGTGGAACGCGCCGGAGGCGATGAACAGGATGTGGTCAGTCTTGACCATGCCCAGTTTGGTGTTGACGGTGCAGCCTTCGATCAGCGGCAGCAAGTCGCGCTGTACGCCTTCGCGGGACACGTCGATGCCACCGGAGTTGCCGCGCTTGGCGACCTTGTCGATTTCGTCGATGAACACGATGCCGTGCTGCTCAACGGCTTCCAGGGCCTTGGCCTTCAATTCTTCTTCGTTGACCAGGCGACCGGCTTCTTCGTCGCGAACCAGTTTCAGCGCTTCCTTGACCTTGAGCTTGCGGTTTTTGCGCTTGCCCTTGCCCATGTTGGCGAACAGGCTCTGCAGCTGGTTGGTCATTTCTTCCATGCCCGGTGGCGCGGAGATATCGACGCCGGACACTTCGGCCACTTCGATTTCGATCTCCTTGTCATCCAGCTGACCTTCACGCAGGCGTTTGCGGAACAGCTGACGGGTGTTGGAGTCGGCCGACGGTGCCGAGTCCTCGTTGCTGAAGCCCATGCGTGGCGGTGGCAGCAAGGCGTCGAGGATGCGCTCTTCGGCAGCGTCTTCGGCGCGGTGGCGAACCTTGGTCATTTCCTGTTCGCGCAGCAGTTTGATCGCGGCGTCGGCCAGATCACGAATGATCGATTCGACGTCACGGCCCACGTAGCCCACTTCGGTGAACTTGGTCGCTTCGACCTTGATGAACGGCGCGTTGGCGAGCTTGGCCAGGCGACGGGCGATCTCGGTTTTACCGACACCGGTCGGGCCGATCATCAGGATGTTCTTGGGGGTGACTTCGACGCGCAGCTCTTCGGGCAGCTGCATCCGACGCCAGCGGTTGCGCAAGGCAATGGCGACGGCGCGTTTGGCATCGTCCTGGCCGATGATATGGCGATTGAGTTCGTGGACGATTTCACGGGGGGTCATGGGCATAATAATTGGCGGTCCTCAAGCAAAAGTGAGCCGTGGCGCTAGGCCGACACAGGCTTACTCAGCGAGGTCCTGCTCCTCGATGGTGAAGGTGTGGTTGGTGAATACGCAGATGTCGCCGGCGATGCCGAGCGCTGTTTCGACGATTTCCCGTGCCGACAAATCGGTTTTCTTCAACAGGGCACTCGCGGCAGCCTGGGCGTAACCGCCGCCGGAACCCATGGCGATCAGGCCTTGTTCGGGCTCAACCACGTCACCGTTGCCGGTGATGATCAGGGAGGCATCTTTGTTGGCGACCGCGAGCATGGCTTCGAGGCGGCTGAGGGTGCGGTCGGTGCGCCATTCTTTGGCGAGTTCGACGGCGGCGCGAACCAGGTGACCCTGATGTTTCTCGAGCTGGCCTTCGAAACGTTCGAAGAGGGTGAAGGCGTCAGCGGTGGCCCCGGCAAAACCGGCGATAACTTGGCCGTGGTAGAGGCGGCGAACTTTCTTCGCGTTGCCTTTCATCACGGTATTGCCGAGCGAAACCTGGCCGTCGCCGCCCATGACGACTTTGCCGTGGCGGCGAACTGAAACGATGGTGGTCAAGGGAGAGTCTCCACGCAGCGGGGCGAAAATGCCTTATGCCAACTCATATGGGGGTGGTGGAGCGTTTTTCAACTGTAGGACGCGGCGGGGGACGAGCGGTGCGCGTATTGATCGTTCCCACGCTCTGCGTGGGAATGCAGCCCGGGACGCTCCGCGTCCCTTTCTAAAGCTGGAACGCGGAGCGTCCCTTGAGGCGTTCCCACGCAGAGCGTGGGAGCGATCAGCGGAAGGTCAGCGGCTTTGGCGTTGTTGTAACAACAGGTTGCTGAAACCGCTACCAGCCAGTTGCTTCTGGGCGGTGGTCAGCTGTTCGCGGTTGCTGAACGGGCCGACCAGAACCCGATACCAGGTCTCGTCCTTCACAGTGCCGGATTCAACCGCCACGGCCTGGCCCAGCAGGATGATCTGCGCACGAACCTTATCGGCATCGGCTTCCTTGCGGAACGAGCCGGCCTGCAGGAAGAACTTGGTCACCGGCGCCGCTTTCGCCACAGGCGGCGCTGGCGGCGGGGTGATGCCGGCCAATGCCGCTTGAGCCCGGGCGGTGTCGATCTTCGCCGCTTCCGCAGGCGTCACCGGCGTGGTCGGAATGGCCGGCACTTGTGGTGTCGGCAGGGTTTTCTCCGGCACTGCGTCCGGCGGCACGATGACTTCCGATTCCGGCAGCAAGGTGTAGAAGTCGTACTTCGGCTTCACCGGTTGCGTCGGGCTCGGCGGGGTCTTGTTGGCCTCGGCGATCTTGGTGGCTTTCTGCTGCTCGATCTTCTCGCGCTTGACGCTGTCGCTGCCCTTGCCCGGTTCCAGCTTCATCAGGAACACAATGAACGCACCGACCGTCAGGCCGATGGCCATCCACAACCAGCCCGGGATCGGTTGTTTTGCAGGAGCTTGGTAACGGCTGGCGCCACGCTTGGGTGCAGGTTTTTTCTTGGCAGCCAACTTACATACGCTCCAGAGTTTCCAGACCCAAGAGTTCCAGGCCTTGCTTGAGAGTGCGGCCGGTCAGCGCGGCGAGGCGCAGGCGGCTCTGCATTTGCGCCGGGGTGTCGGCGCCGAGGATCGGGCAGTTCTCGTAGAAGCTGGAGAACAGGCCGGCAACATCGTACAGGTAGGTGCAGAGAATGTGCGGCGTACCTTTGTCGGACACGTTATTCAAAATTTCGCCGAACTGCGCCAGTTTCGCCGCCAGCTCATGTTCGTGGGCGGCTTCGAGGACGATCTGCCCTTCGACTTCGCTGAAGTCCTTGCCGAGCTTGCGGAACACACCGGCCACCCGGGTGTAGGCGTACAGCAGGTATGGCGCGGTGTTGCCTTCGAAGTTCAGCATCAGGTCGAAGTTGAAGCTGTAGTCGCTGGTGCGGTGCTTGGACAGGTCGGCGTATTTCACGGCGCCGATGCCCACGACCTTGGCGATGTTGCGCAACTCGTCTTCGGCCAATTCCGGGTTCTTCTCTTTCACCAGGGTGTAGGCGCGTTCCTGGGCTTCGGTCAGCAGGTCGATCAGCTTCACGGTGCCGCCGTCACGGGTCTTGAACGGACGGCCGTCGGCGCCGTTCATGGTGCCGAAGCCCATGTGCTCCATTTCCATCGGATGGGTCACGAAGCCGGCCTTGCGGGCGACGGCGAACACTTGCTGGAAGTGCAGGGCCTGGCGCTGGTCGACGAAATACAGCGCACGATCGGCCTTCAGCACGCCACTGCGGTAGCGCACAGCCGCCAGGTCAGTGGTGGCGTAGAGATAGCCGCCGTCAGCCTTGACGATGATCACTGGCAGCGGGTCGCCATCGGCGTTCTTGAACTCGTCGAGGAACACGCATTGAGCGCCGTTGCTCTCGACCAGCAGGCCAGCGGCCTTGAGGTCGTTGACCACGTTGATCAGGTCGTCGTTGTAGGCGCTTTCACCCATTACGTCGGCCATGGTCAGTTTGACGTTCAGCAGTTCGTAGATTTTCTGGCAGTGCGACAGCGAGATGTCTTTGAATTTGGTCCACAGCGCCAGGCAATCCGGGTCGCCAGCTTGCAGCTTGACCACCAGGCCACGGGCGCGATCAGCGAATTCTTCGGACTCGTCGAAGCGTTGCTTGGCGGCGCGGTAGAAGTTTTCCAGGTCCGACAGCTCATCGCTGGTGATCGGGTTTTCCTGCAGATAAGCCATCAGCATGCCGAACTGGGTGCCCCAGTCGCCAACGTGGTTCTGGCGGATCACTTCGTCGCCGAGGAATTCAAGCACCCGGGCCACGCCGTCGCCGATGATGGTCGAACGCAAATGGCCGACGTGCATTTCTTTGGCCAGGTTCGGGGCCGACAGGTCTACCACGGTGCGCTGCACCGGGCCGGCTTTGCGCACGCCGATGTGGTCGTCGGCCAGTGCCGCGTCCAGGCGGGTCGCCAGGGCTTGAGTGTTCTGGAAGAAGTTCAGGAAGCCAGGGCCGGCGATTTCGGCTTTGGAGACGTTCTCGTCAGCCGGCAGCGCGGCGATGATTTTCTCGGCCAGGTCGCGGGGTTTCATGCCCGCCGGTTTGGCCAGCATCATGGCGATGTTGCTGGCGAAGTCGCCGTTTTTCTTGTCGCGAGAGTTTTCCACCTGGATCGCCGGCGACAGGCCTTCAGGCAACACACCTTCGTTGACGAGTTGGGTGATGGCTTGTTGGATCAGCTGGCGAATGGTGTCTTTCATGGTCTGCTCTTTCGGCCGCAAGCGCGGCGGCGCTTCGATGCGCTGGTGGAAAAACTGGGCATTATCCGTTGCGAAGACGGGCTTGCCAACTATAGCGGGCCGGTTATGGATATGTGGTGACAAATCGACCGCTATCGCGGGCAAGCCCGCTCCCACAGGGTAAGTGGTACGACGTAGAGCATGTGAACAACGCAGATCCCTGTGGGAGCCGGGCTTGCCCGCGATAGCGATCTTGAATTCAATACAAATCGACCGGATCGACATCCAGCGACCAACGCACCGCCCGCCCACTCGGCATCTGCTCCAAAATCAGCAGCCAACTGCTCAACAACCGATGCAACGGCGCCCGGGCCGTGGCCTGCAACAACAACTGTGCACGGTAGCGTCCGGCCCGGCGTTCCATCGGCGCCGGCACCGGCCCAAGCAACTCAATTCCGGTCAGATTCTGCTCGACCAGCAAACGCTCGGCCTCGCTGCACGCCTCATCGAGGAAGCCTTCGGCCTGCCCCGGTTTATGTGCTTCGGCCCGCAGCAGTGCGAGATGCGCAAACGGCGGCAGCCCTGCGGAGCGGCGTTCGCTCAACGCCTGTTCGGCAAAGGCGAAATAGCCCTGTTCGGTCAGTTGCACCAGCAGCGGATGGTCCGCCAGGTGCGTCTGGATAATCACTTTGCCCGGCTCTTCGGCCCGTCCTGCGCGCCCGGCGACCTGGACGATCAGCTGCGCCATACGTTCGCTGGCGCGAAAATCTCCGGAGAACAGTCCGCCGTCGGCATCGAGAATCGACACGAGGGTCACCCGTGGAAAGTGGTGCCCTTTGGCAAGCATCTGTGTGCCGACCAGAATGCATGGCTGGCCCTTCTGAATGGTGGCGAACAGTTGATTCATCGCGTCTTTGCGTGAAGTGCTGTCGCGGTCGACCCGCAGCACCGGCACGTCCGGAAACAGAATCCCCAGGCGCTCTTCGGCGCGCTCTGTACCGGCGCCTACGGGCCGCAAATCGACCTTCCCGCACTTCGGGCAATGCCGGGGCACTCGTTCGACGTAGCCACAATGGTGGCAACGCAGTTCGCCGGAGCGCTGGTGCACGGTCATTCGCGCGTCGCAGCGCTGACATTCAGACATCCAGCCGCAGTCATGGCAAAGCAGCGTCGGGGCGAACCCTCGGCGGTTGAGGAACACCAACACCTGCTGGCCGGCGGCGAGGGTCTGACCGATGGCTTGCTGCATTGGCCCGGAAATGCCGCTGTCCAGTGGACGACTTTTCACGTCCAGGCGCAGGAAGCGCGGTTGCTTCGCGCCACCGGCCCGCTCATTCAGGCGTAAGAGGCCGTAACGACCGGTGTAGGCGTTTTGCAGGCTCTCCAGCGAAGGCGTGGCGGAGCCAAGGACAATCGGGATGTTCTCCTGCCGGGCGCGGACCAGTGCCAGGTCGCGGGCGTGATAGCGCAAGCCTTCCTGCTGTTTATAAGAGCCGTCGTGCTCTTCATCAATGATGATCAGGCCGGGGTTCTTCATCGGCGTGAACAGTGCCGAACGGGTACCGATAATAATGTCGGCCTCGCCATCCCGTGCCGCCAGCCAGGCTTCCAGGCGTTCGCGGTCATTGACGGCGGAGTGGATCAGCGCGATGCGCGCATTGAAGCGCTGCTCGAATCGGGCCAGGGTTTGCGGGCCGAGGTTGATCTCCGGGATCAGCACCAGGGCTTGCTTGCCGGCCTCGAGGGTTTCGCGGATCAGCTGCAAATAGACTTCGGTCTTGCCGCTGCCGGTGACGCCGGCCAGCAGGAACGCGTGATAACTGTCGAATCCGGCGCGAATCGCCTCGTAAGCGGCGCGTTGCTCCGGGTTAAGCGGCAATTCCGGTTGCGCCAGCCAATGTTCGTGGCGCACACCGGGCGCGTGCTTGCGGATTTCGACTTGCACTAAATCCTTGGCCAGCAACAGATCGAGGCTGTCCTTGCTGAGCATCAGTTTGCTCAACAACTGATGAGCGACGCCGTGGGGGTGTTGGGCCAGAGTCGCCAGTGCTTCACGTTGTCGCGGGGCGCGGGTGATGCGCGGATCATCGAGGCTGGCGCCGGGCGCGGCGGACCAGAAGCGTTCCTGGCGTGCTTCGGCCAATTCGCCTTGTCGCAACAATACCGGCAGCGCCCAGCTCAACGTGTCGCCGAGGCTGTGCTGGTAATACTGAGAGGTCCACAGGCACAGTTTGAACAGCGCGGGGGGCAGCGGCGGCGTGGCGTCGAGCAGCGCCAGGGCGGGTTTGAGTTTTTCTGCCGGTACTTCGCTGGTGTCGGTGACCTCCACCAGAATCCCGATCATCTCCCGCCGACCGAACGGCACCCGCAAGCGCATGCCCGGGTGCAACTGGGCGCGCAGGATGCCGGCCGGGGCACGGTAATCGAACAGGCGGCGCAGGGGCGAAGGCAGGGCGAGGCGCAGAATGGCGTTGGGCACGCGATTGTTTTCTCGTTACTGGAGCGGTGAAGAAGGCCGGGAGCCTAGCAGACGACTGGTTTAAGCGACAGCTTGCGTGAATGGCATTGTCTGGTAGAATCCGCGGCCTAATTACGTGCGGTATTCAACAATGGTGTTGAGTGGCGGCACGCTAGCCTGAGGAATACATCATGAAAGCCGATATCCATCCAACATACGAAATCACCGCAGTTACCTGCAGCTGTGGCAACAAGTTCGAAACTCGTTCGAACCTGGCCAAGCCTCTGGCGATCGACGTATGCAACGAGTGCCACCCGTTCTACACCGGTAAGCAGAAGACTCTGGATACTGGCGGCCGTGTACAGCGCTTCGCAGACCGTTTCGGTGCTTTCGGCAAGAAAGCTCCAGCTGCTGCAGAGTAAGGTTGAAGGGCCCGATGGGCTTTTCCTTGCTGATAAAAAAGGCGTCCCTCGCGGGCGCCTTTTTTGTGTCCGCGATTTGGCTTTCCGGTGCCCAGGCCTTCTGCCCGGCGTCGAGCGGGCTGACGTCGGTCGCAGTGCAGCGGGTGGTAGATGGTGACACCTTGCGTCTGCGTGATGGTCGCAGCGTGCGCATGATCGGTTTGAATACGCCGGAGTTGGGCAAGCAGGGGCGTTCCGACGAACCGTTCGCCGTCGCTGCGCGCAAGCGCCTTGAAGCTCTGGTGGCCGCCAGCGACGGGCAGGTCGGTTTGCTGCCGGGTAAAGAAAGCAAAGACCATTACGGCCGGACCCTGGCCCATGTCTATGGCATCGATGGGGCTAACCTCGAAGCGCAGATGCTCGCCGAGGGCCTCGGTTTTCAAGTGGCGGTGGCGCCGAATGTCGATTTGGTCGCCTGCCAGCAAGCGGCCGAACGCAGTGCTCGTCGGGCCGGTCTCGGGCTGTGGCGACAATCACCTGTACTGAAAGCGAAGCAGATCAGCGCGTCCGGCTTCGCCCTGCTCAGCGGTCGTGTGAGCAAGGTTCAGCGCAATCGCGGCGGGGTTTGGATCGAGTTGCAGGATTCGGTTGTATTGCGGGTTGCACCCAATATGCTGGACCAATTCGATGTCGCATCGCTTGAAAAGCTCAAAGGCAAGCAAATCGAGGCTCGTGGCTGGGTGGTGGATCGTTCGCGCCGCGGAGGGTTGAAACCGGGGCAGGCGCGTTGGCTTCTGCCGCTGACCGATCCGGCAATGTTGCAGGCGGCACCGTAAGAAAAAATTGTAGACATTTTTCACGTTGATTGTGAACAGTCTATCCCTTGTGTTCCGTGGCTCTTGGCCCAAAGTCGTAGGGCCGGGCGCTTGACAGGGGTGACTGGTCAGTCTTGTGAGGACTTTGCGAGGCGAGTATCCTCGGCGGTCCGTCTGTCCAACAGTAAAAAGCGGAATGCCCCTATGTCTGATCTGAAAACTGCCGCTCTCGAATATCACGCCCATCCCCGTCCAGGGAAGCTGAGTGTCGAGCTCACCAAGGCCACCGCTACCGCCCGCGATCTGTCGCTGGCCTACAGCCCCGGCGTAGCCGAACCAGTACGCGAAATCGCCCGCGATCCTGAACTGGCCTACAAATACACCGGCAAGGGCAACCTGGTTGCAGTCATTTCCGATGGCACCGCGATTCTCGGCCTGGGTAACCTCGGCCCATTGGCTTCCAAGCCGGTCATGGAAGGTAAGGGCGTGCTGTTCAAGCGCTTCGCCGGCATCGACGTGTTCGACATCGAAGTCGACTCCGAAAGCCCGCAAGCCTTCATCGACACCGTCAAGCGTATCTCCATTACCTTCGGTGGCATCAACCTGGAAGACATCAAGGCACCTGAGTGCTTTGAGATCGAACGCGCTCTGATCGAGCAGTGCGACATTCCGGTATTCCACGATGACCAGCACGGCACCGCCATCGTTACTGCAGCCGGCATGATCAACGCCCTGGAAATCGCTGGCAAAACCCTGGCAGACGCCAAGATCGTCTGCCTGGGCGCCGGTGCGGCCGCTATCTCCTGCATGAAATTGCTGGTGAGCATGGGCGCCAACATCGAAAACATCTACATGGTTGACCGTACCGGCGTGATCCACTCCGGCCGTGACGACCTGAACCAGTACAAGGCTGTGTTCGCTCACGCGACCGAGAAGCGCACCCTGGCTGACGCACTGGAAGGCGCTGACGTGTTCGTTGGCCTGTCCGGCCCGAACCTGCTGAGTGCTGAAGGCCTGAAATCCATGGCGGCCAACCCGATCGTGTTCGCGTGCTCGAACCCGGATCCGGAAATCTCCCCGGAACTGGCTCACGCCACCCGTAACGACGTGATCATGGCCACCGGCCGTTCGGACTACCCGAACCAGGTCAACAACGTACTGGGCTTCCCGTTCATCTTCCGTGGTGCCCTGGACGTTCGCGCCAAGCGCATCAACGAAGAAATGAAAGTGGCTGCCGCCAACGCCCTGCGTGAACTGGCCAAGCTGCCAGTGCCTCAGGAAGTGTGCGACGCCTACGGCGGCATCAAGCTGGAATTCGGTCGTGAGTACATCATCCCGAAACCAATGGATGCCCGTCTGATCACCCTGATCTCCGATGCCGTGGCCAAGGCTGCGATCGAGACCGGTGTGGCGACCCTGCCGTATCCGAAGAACTACCCGCTGAAAAGCGTGGATGACGTGTTCAACGGCTAAGCCGTTGTAACGCTCAACCAAAAGCCCCGGCTCTCGCGAGTCGGGGCTTTTTTGTATCTGCGGGTTTGATCGTTCCCACGCAGAGCGTGGGAGCGATCGGCAGGCCAAAAAAAGCCCCGCATTTCTTTCGAGGGCGGGGCTTTTAAGTGTTGCTACACGATCAGAACAAATCGATCGGCGCCGCTTCATCCGCTGGCAGCGGGCTGCCCGGCGCATTGCCGTTGCTCAGCTCGTTAACCGACGGTGGTGTGTCTTCGGCCTTGAACAGTTCGAAGTAGGCGCCTGGCGTGCTTGGGGTGGCTGCACGGCCGCTGATCGGGTCGACGCGCAGGCTGAGAATGCCTTCCGGCTCCGCCTGGGTGTGAGGCGGCTTGTCTTTAAGGGCTGCCGCCATGTAGTTCATCCAGATCGGCAAGGCAACGGTGCCGCCGAACTCGCGTTTACCCAGGCTTTCCGGTTGGTCGAAGCCAGTCCAGACGGTGGTCACGTAATCGGCGTTGTAGCCGGAGAACCAGGCGTCCTTGGACTCGTTGGTAGTGCCGGTCTTGCCCGCGATGTCGCTGCGACCCAAGGCCAGCGCACGGCGGCCGGTGCCGAGTTTGATCACGTCCTCAAGCATGCTGTTGAGGATGTAGGTGGTGCGCCCATCGACGATGCGCTCGGCCACGGCTGGCGTTTGTGGCGCTGGCTGGGCGCTCGGCGCTTCGCCTGGGGTGGCGTTGACCGTGAAGGTGTTGGAGGCCGGTACGGCGATGCCATCGCTGGCTATGGCGCCTTTAGGAACACTCGGCGGGTTGGCGACGAATAGCGTGTCGCCGTTGCGGCTTTCGATCTTGTCGATGATGTACGGGGTGATCTTGTAGCCGCCGTTGGCGAAGGTGGCCCAGCCGGTGGCGATTTCCATTGGCGTCAGGGTCGCGGTACCCAAGGCCAGCGACAGGTTGCGCGGCAGGTCCTGCTTGTTGAAGCCGAACTTGCTGATGTAGTCGATGGTGCGGTCGACACCCAGCGCTTGCAGCAGGCGGATCGATACCAGGTTGCGCGACTTGTAGAGCGCTTCACGCATGCGGATCGGGCCGAGGAAGGTGTTGGTATCGTTCTTCGGGCGCCAGACCTTGTCCAGGTATTCGTCAACGAACACGATCGGGGCGTCGTTCACCAGGCTGGCGGCGGTGTAGCCGTTGTCCAGGGCGGCGCTGTAGACGAACGGCTTGAAGCTCGAGCCTGGCTGGCGCTTGGCCTGCATGGCGCGGTTGTAGTTGCTCTGCTCGAAGGCGAAACCGCCGACCAGCGAACGAATGGCACCGTTCTGCGGATCGAGGGAAACCAGTGCGCCTTGAGCCTGTGGAATCTGGCTGAATTTGAGCGAGCCGTCTGGCTGACGCTGCACGCGAATCAGATCACCGACCTGTGCGACATCCGACGGCTGCTTCGGATTGGCGCCCATGCTGTTGGTGTTCAGGAACGGACGAGCCCACTTCATGGTGTCCCAGGCGACATGCTCTTCGCCGGTACCCGTGCGGGTCAACACCTGCACGCCGTTCTTGTCGACCTGGGTCACGATCGCCGGTTCCAGGCCGCTGATGATTCGCTGTTTGGTCAACTCCTGGGTCCAGGCCTCTCGGGTCTTACCCGGCAGGCGTGACTCGGGGCCGCGATAACCGTGCCGTTGGTCGTAGGCCATCAAGCCTTCGTGAACCGCGGTGTTGGCCATCTCCTGCAAATTGCTCGGGACTGTGGTGGTGACACGAAAACCTTCGGTGTACGCATCGCTGCCATATCGGCCGACCATTTCGGCGCGGGCCATTTCGGCGACGTATGGCGCGTTCACTTCCGGTGTCGGCACATGGTAGCTGGCGTTCAGCGGCTCATTGATCGCAGTGGTGTAGTCGGCTTCGGTGATTTTTCCGAGCTTGTACATGCGCCCCAGGATCCAGTCGCGACGCTCCTTGCTGCGGGTCGGATTGGCCAGCGGGTTGAAGCGAGACGGGGCTTTTGGCAGGCCGGCGATCATCGCCATCTGCGCCAGGCTCACGTCACGAATCGACTTGCCGTAATAGACCTGCGCTGCTGCCTCGATGCCGTAGGCGCGGTTGCCCAGATAGATCTTGTTGACATACAGCTCGAGAATCTCGTCCTTGGTCAACTGCCGTTCGATCTGCAGGGCCAAGAGGATTTCGGTGGTTTTGCGCGAGAAGCTGCGCTCGCTGGTCAGGAAGAAGTTCTTCGCCACCTGCATGGTGATGGTGCTGCCGCCGGACTGAATGTGTCCGCTCTTTACCAGCTGGGTAGCGGCACGCATCAGGCTGCTGGGATCGACGCCGTAGTGGTTGGCGAAATTGTCGTCTTCAGCACTTAGTAACGCATTGATGAAATTGGGGGGAATGTCGGCGAAACGGATCGGAGTACGGCGCATTTCGCCAAATTCTGCGATCAACTTGTTGTCGCTGCTGTACACCCGCAAAGGAATCTGCAACTGAATACTTCTCAGCGCCTCCACGGACGGCAATCCGGGGCTAAGGTAAAGAAAAGCGCCGCTCAGACTCAGGAGCAGTCCGCAGAAAACGGCGACGACGGACCAACCGAAAAATTTCAGCAGACGAATCAAGGCTTTTGGATATCCAGGGTAAAAAATGAATTAGGCATCAGGGGTTCAGGCTATACAGAAAATGACCCGCGCTTGCAGTGAAAGCGGAAAAAACGCTCAGCATTATAAGCATTTTTCCTTCGGGGGCGTCATTTGCGCTTCTGTCAAGACGGAGGGTATTGAACGCAATGGATATTACAGAGTCCGTAACTCACGGATAGTCATAGGGAATTGGTAGTGCTAGGACTCTTCAATAAAAAAGCCAATACGCTTCTGGGGATCGACATCAGCTCCACGTCGGTGAAGCTACTGGAGCTAAGTCGCCAAGGCGACCGGTACCGGGTCGAGGCCTATGCGGTCGAGCCGCTGCCTGCCAGCGCGGTGGTCGAGAAAAATATCGCCGAGCTCGAAGGGGTGGGGCAGGCTCTTGCGCGGGTGCTATCCAAGGCCAAAACCAACCTCAGGAACGTTGCCGTGGCTGTGGCCGGTTCGGCGGTGATCACCAAAACCATCGAGATGGACGCCGGTCTTTCCGACGACGAGATGGAAAACCAGCTGAAGATCGAGGCCGATCAATACATTCCTTATCCACTGGACGAAGTGGCAATCGATTTCGAAGTGCAAGGCGTGTCGGCGCGCAATCCCGAGCGGGTCAATGTGCTGCTGGCGGCCTGTCGCAAGGAAAACGTGGAGGTCCGTGAAGCGGCCTTGGCTCTGGCCGGGCTGACTGCACGAGTGGTCGACGTCGAAGCCTATGCCCTGGAGCGATCGTTCGGCCTGCTGGCCACCCAGTTGGCCGCTTCTCAGGAGCGTCTGACCGTGGCGGTGGTCGATATCGGCGCCACCATGACCACCCTGAGCGTGCTGCACAACGGGCGGATCATCTACACCCGCGAACAATTGTTCGGGGGCCGTCAACTGACGGAAGAGATCCAGCGTCGTTATGGCCTGACGGTCGAGCAGGCGGGGTTGGCAAAGAAGCAGGGCGGTTTGCCGGACGATTACGTGAGTGAGGTCTTGCAGCCGTTTCGTGATGCGTTAGTGCAACAGGTGTCGCGATCGCTGCAGTTTTTCTTTGCCTCCGGCCAATACAACTCGGTCGATCACATCCTCCTGGCTGGCGGTACCGCTTCGGTCCCCGGGCTTGATCGGTTGATCGAACAGCGATTGGGGACGCCGACTCAGGTCGCCAATCCATTCTCCAACATGACCCTGAGCAGCAAGGTCAACGCGGGTGCCCTGGCGAGCGACGCTCCGGCACTGATGATCGCCTGCGGGCTGGCCCTCAGGAGTTTCGACTGATGGCGCGGATCAATCTTTTACCCTGGCGTGAAGAGTTGCGCGAAGGGCGTCGCAAACGCTTTTTGCTGGCATTGGTCGGTGTTCTGGTGGGGTCAGTGGGAGCGCTGCTCATCGCGGACCAAGTCATTGAAAGCGCGATTAATCGGCAAGTCGCTCGTAACGATTACATCAGCAAGCAGATTGCCGTGGTCGACGAGCGGATCAAGCAAATCAGCGACTTGAAAGCCCGTCGACAGCAACTCGTGGAGCGCATGCACATTATTCAGGACCTGCAAGGCAACCGGCCGATCAGCGGGAGGATTTTCGATCAGTTGGCGCGTACTTTGCCGGACGGGGTTTATTTCACCCAAGTGAAAATGGTCGGCAAAACCGTGTCCATCACCGGCGCTGCGGAATCCAACAATCGTGTTTCGGATCTGATGCGTAATCTTGATGCCTCCGACTGGTTCGATGCGCCCAACCTCACGGAAGTCAAAGCGACCACCGCCGGTCAGCTGGATCAGGCCAATGTTTTTCAGTTGACCGTCCGTCAGACCCAGCCCGCCATTGTGGGGGGCGCTAAATGAAGCTGTCTGAATGGTTCGAAGGATTACGCCAGATCGACATCAACGATCTGGACACCAACAACATGGGTTCCTGGCCACCGGCGATCAAAGTCCTGGCGAGTGTCCTGCTGATGGTTCTGGTCCTGGCCCTGGGCTACAGCTTTTTGATCAGTGACCTGCAAAACCACTTGGAACTCAGACGCGAGGAAGAGTCGACGCTCAGGGAGCAATTCGCGACCAAGGCCCATATGGCGGCGAATCTGGAGCTGTATACCCAGCAGATGAAGGAAATGGAGAACTCCTTCGGCGTGCTATTACGGCAATTGCCCAGCGACACCGAAGTGCCCGGCCTGCTGGAGGACATCACCCGCACCGGCCTGGGCAGCGGCCTGGAGTTCGAAGAAATCAAGCTGCTCCCGGAGGTCACCCAGCAGTTCTATATCGAGCTCCCTATCCGGATCACCGTCACCGGCGCTTATCACGACCTGGCTACTTTCGTCAGCGGCGTGGCCGGGCTGCCGCGGATCGTCACCCTGCATGACTTCGACCTGGCGCCGGCCAATCCCGACGGCGGTCCGAAGTTGCGCATGAGCATCCTTGCCAAGACCTATCGCTACAACGACAAGGGGTTGCAGAAATGAGCCCGATTCGTTACCTGTCGATGATTATGTGCCTGGTCATCCTGGCCGGTTGTGGCGGTGACAGTGATTTCAGTGACCTGGACGCCTACCTGAATGAAGTGCGCCTGCGTGCACCCGGCAAGATTGAACCAACGCCGACATTCCAGTCTTACCCGACATTCACCTACAACGCTGCCAATCTGCGTAGCCCGTTCTCCCGGCAGGTCAGAGTCGATCTGGCCGGCCAGAAACACGGCTCGCGTAACGTCAAGCCCGACCCCAATCGGGTCAAGCAGTACCTCGAAGGTTTCAACATCGAGCAATTTGAAATGGTCGGCACGATCTCCAATGCAACTGGCTCCTTTGCGCTGTTGCGCGGGGCGGGCGGCGTGCATCGGCTGAAAGTTGGCGATTACCTGGGGCGTAACGATGGGCGGATCGTCGCCATCAGCGGTTCGCAAGTCGACGTGGTCGAAATCGTTCCCGATGGTGAAGGTGCCTGGCTGGAACGGCCGCGAACCATCCCTTTGAAAGAGCACTCATAGTGGAACTCGAATAATGAACAGGATTTTCTCAACCTTCGGTATTTCGCTATGGATAGCGTTTCTGTCGCCGATGGTAGTGGCGGCCAACCTCAAAGCGCTGGACGTCGCCGCGCTGCCCGGTGACCGTGTCGAGTTGAAGTTGTCGTTCGATGGGCCGCCCCCGCAGCCCCACGGTTACACGACAGAGCAGCCTGCGCGGATTGCGCTGGACCTGCCGGGGGTCACCAGTCAGCTGACGAACAAGAATCGGGATCTGGGCGGCGGCAATGCCCGTAGCGCCACGGTGGTGGAGGCCAAGGACCGTACTCGGCTGATCATCAGCCTGACTCAATTGACTCCATATAACACCCGCCTCGAAGGCAACAATCTATTCGTGGTTGTCGGGCAAAATGCCGGTAGCAAGGCGCCCAAACCGGCCGTCAGCGCACCGCGCGCAACCACTGCGACGCCAGCGCCCCCCAAGGTCAATGCGCCCATGGGTAAAGCCATCCGGGGCGTGGATTTCCAGCGCGGCACCCAGGGTGAGGGCAATGTGGTCATTGATCTGTCGGATCCGTCCATCGCCCCGGACATCCAGGAGCGCGATGGCAAAATCATCGTCGGTTTCACCAAGACCCAACTGCCTGAACGGTTGCGTGTACGCCTCGACGTCAAGGATTTCGCCACGCCGGTGCAATTCGTCAATGCCAGCGTCACGGGTGATCGGGCCACCATCAGCATCGAGCCCAGCGGCGCTTTCGATTATTCGACCTATCAGACCGACAACAAACTGACCGTCAGCATCCGACCGATGACTGTCGATGACCTGCAAAAGCGCAATACCGAACGCTTTGCCTACACCGGCGAAAAACTCTCGCTGAATTTCCAGGACATTGATGTGCGCTCGGTGCTGCAACTGATCGCCGACTTCACCAACCTCAATCTGGTGGCCAGCGACACGGTGCAGGGCGGCATAACGTTGCGCCTGCAGAACGTGCCATGGGATCAGGCGCTGGACCTGGTGTTGAAAACCAAAGGTCTGGATAAACGCAAAATCGGCAACGTCCTGTTGGTGGCACCGGCCGATGAAATCGCCGCCCGGGAGCGCCAGGAACTGGAGTCACAGAAGCAGATCGCTGAACTGGCGCCTCTGCGTCGCGAGCTGTTGCAGGTCAACTACGCCAAGGCGGCCGATATCGCCAAGCTGTTCCAGTCGGTGACCAGCGCCGAAGCGAAAGTCGATGAGCGAGGATCCATCACAGTCGATGAGCGGACCAACAACATCATTGCCTACCAGACCCAGGATCGTCTCGACGAGCTGCGTCGCATTGTTGCGCAGCTGGATATTCCAGTGCGTCAGGTGATGATCGAGGCGCGCATCGTCGAGGCCAACGTCGATTACGACAAAAGCCTTGGCGTGCGATGGGGTGGTTCGGTGCAGAAGGGCAACTGGAACACGTCCGGGGTCAACGGCTCTTCCACCACCATTGGTACGCCGGGCAGCACCAGTACCAATTCGCCGTTCGTCGATCTGGGGACGTCTGCCAATACCTCGGGGATAGGCATTGCCTTCATTACCGACAATGTGCTGCTGGACCTTGAGCTTTCAGCCATGGAGAAAACCGGCAACGGGGAAATCGTCTCGCAGCCCAAGGTGGTCACGTCCGACAAGGAAACCGCGAAAATCCTCAAGGGCACCGAGATTCCCTATCAGGAAGCCAGTTCCAGCGGCGCCACCTCGGTGTCGTTCAAGGAGGCTTCGCTGTCCCTGGAAGTGACCCCGCAGATCACGCCGGACAATCGCATCATCATGGAGGTCAAGGTCACCAAGGACGAACCGGACTACCTGAACAAAGTGCAGGATGTACCGCCGATCAAGAAAAACGAGGTCAACGCCAAGGTGTTGGTTAACGACGGCGAGACCATCGTCATTGGTGGGGTTTTCTCAAATACTCAGAGCAAGGTTGTAGATAAGGTGCCATTTCTCGGTGATGTGCCGTATCTTGGCCGCCTTTTCCGGCGTGACGTGGTTTCGGAGAAAAAATCCGAGCTGCTGGTATTTCTCACTCCGCGTATCATGAACAATCAGGCGATTGCTGTGAGTCATTGATTCTGTGCGAAATTTGATTCTTGTTGGACCGATGGGGGCTGGAAAAAGCACCATCGGCCGTTTGCTGGCCAAAGAGCTGCGCCTGCCGTTCAAAGATTCCGATAAGGAAATTGAATTGCGCACGGGCGCCAATATCCCGTGGATTTTCGATAAGGAAGGCGAGCCGGGCTTTCGCGACCGCGAGCAGGCGATGATTGCCGAGCTGTGCGCGTTCGACGGCGTGGTATTGGCGACCGGTGGCGGCGCCGTAATGCGCGAAGCCAATCGTCGAGCGCTGCACGCCGGTGGTCGGGTGGTCTATCTGCATGCGTCTGTCGAGCAGCAGGTCGGCCGAACGGCTCGCGACCGCAATCGCCCGCTGTTGCGCACCGCCGACCCGGCGAAGACCCTGCGGGACTTGCTGGCGATCCGTGACCCGCTGTATCGGGAAATCGCCGACCTGGTGGTGGAAACCGATGAGCGGCCACCGCGGATGGTGGTGCTCGATATTCTCGACCGCTTGCAGCAACTACCTCCCCGTTAATGCGTGGCCCGAAATGCGCTATCCTCGGCGTCCTGTCGCAGCCGCTCAAGGTTGTGGCGGCTGGCTACCGAACGGCGTCACACCAGCAGACGCCATGGAATTCGTAAACTCAAGGCAGGACGCCTGATTCCATCTTCACTGTGGGGACACATGCAGACACTCAAGGTCGATCTAGGCGAGCGCAGCTACCCGATTCATATTGGCGAAGGTTTGTTGGATCAGCCTGAGCTGCTGGTCCCGCATATCCGCGGACGGCAAGTAGCGATCATCTCCAACGAAACCGTTGCGCCGCTCTATCTCGAACGTCTGACCCGCAGCCTCGCGCAGTTCTCGGTGATTTCCGTGGTGCTGCCCGACGGCGAAGCCTTCAAGACCTGGGAAACCCTGCAACTGATTTTCGACGGCCTGCTGACTGCACGGCACGATCGCCGCACCACGGTAATCGCCCTCGGTGGCGGCGTGATCGGTGACATGGCCGGTTTTGCTGCCGCCTGCTACCAGCGTGGCGTCGATTTCATCCAGATACCGACCACATTGTTGTCGCAAGTCGACTCCTCGGTGGGCGGCAAGACCGGGATCAATCACCCGCTGGGCAAAAACATGGTCGGCGCCTTCTATCAGCCCAACGTGGTGCTGATCGATACCGCCACCCTCAACACCCTGCCGCCCCGCGAACTGTCCGCCGGGCTGGCGGAAGTCATCAAATACGGGCTGATCTGCGACGAGCCATTCCTGACCTGGCTCGAAGCAAACGTCGATCGCCTGCGAGCGCTGGACCAGACCGCCCTGACTTACGCCATCGAACGCTCCTGCTCGGCCAAGGCTGCGGTGGTCGGTGCCGACGAGAAAGAGACGGGTGTGCGTGCCACGTTGAACCTGGGCCACACCTTCGGCCACGCGATCGAAACCCATATGGGCTATGGTGTCTGGCTTCATGGTGAAGCAGTCGCCGCTGGCACCGTAATGGCTTTGGAAATGTCTGCGCGCCTGGGCTGGATCAGCGAACAGGAACGTGATCGCGGTATTCGTCTGTTCCAGCGTGCCGGCCTGCCGGTCATTCCGCCGGAAGAGATGACCGAAGCCGATTTTCTCGAACACATGGCAATTGACAAGAAAGTGATCGACGGTCGTTTGCGCCTGGTGCTGCTGCGCCACATGGGCGAAGCAGTGGTGACCGACGATTATCCGAAAGAGGTTTTACAGGCCACGCTGGGAGCGGATTACCGTGCCCTGGCTCAGCTTAAAGGTTAATAAGATCCCGATGACTAGTTTGCATGCCGACGAGGCTTTCCTCGGCCATTACCAGTTAAGTCATGACCCTTTCGCTCCACGGGTGCCTGGCTTCAAATTTTTCCCGGCCCAGCGCAAACCGGTGCTGGGGCAACTGCATCATCTGGCCCGTTACAGCCAGTTGTTGCTGGTGGTCACTGGCCCTCAAGGCAGCGGCAAAACCCTGTTGCGTCAGGCCCTGGTGGCCAGCACCAACAAACAGTCAGTGCAGAGCGTGGTGGTTTCCGCCCGTGGCGCCGGCGATGCAGCGGGTGTGCTGCGTCAGGTGGCTCAGGCGCTGAACGTCGAACAGGTCGAAATTGGCGCGATCCTGGACCAGGTGGTACAGCTTGCCCTTACAGGGCAGGAAGTCTATTTGCTGGTGGATGATGCCGAGCAACTCGACGAGTCCGCGCTGGAGGCCTTGCTGGCTTTGGCCGCTGGTGCGTCGGAAGGTCGCCCGCACGTGTTCCTGTTCGGTGAGTCGTCGCTGATTGCCCAACTTGAAGCGCTGAGCCTCGAGGAAGAGCGCTTCCACGTCATCGAATTGCAGCCCTACACGGAAGAAGAAACCCGCGAATATCTGGATCAGCGTCTTGAGGGCGCCGGCCGGGGTATCGAACTTTTCACCGCGGATCAGATCTCTGATATTCACGAAAGCTCCGACGGTTGGCCTGGCAACATCAATCAGGTCGCCCGCGATGCAATGATCGAAGCCATGATTGCCAGCCGCTCAGCGGTCAAGCGTCCAAGTATGGGGTTCAACATGCCGAAGAAACACGTATTGGCGATTTCCGCCGTAGTCGTGGTCGCGGTAGCCGCCGCCTGGTTGATGCCGGGTCGCAGCAAGGCACCGACCACCGGCGCGCCTGCCAACGAACAGGCGCAACTGCCACTGGGGCAGGGTGCGCCACAATCTGACGGCAGCGGCGCTCCCGCCGTGGAGTTCGCCGGTAATTCGCAACCGATGCCATTGCCGTTGGTCGGTAATTCGCAGCCAGTCATGCGCGGGCCACTGGCCGAAGCGGCCGGTGGCATCACCGAAGGCGATGACGGCGTGCCGGTGGAAGGCTCCAGCGCTACACCGCCAACCGTGACCACGACTGCGCCGCCTGCCGGCATCCAGCCGGGCCCTGCGCCAACGCCCGCCGCCAAACCGGTTCCAGCGCCGACTCAGGTCGCGACAGCCAAGCCAGCGCCTGCACCTGTTGCCAAACCGGCTCCAGCGCCCGCCAAGCCGGCCGCTGCCGCCAAACCTGTCGAGAAGCCAGTCACTGTGGCCAAAGCCGCCGGTGGCAGCTGGTACGCAGGCCAGGCGCCGGGTAACTACGTGGTGCAAATCCTGGGCACCAGCTCCGAATCGGCCGCCCAGAGCTTCGTCAAAGAGCAGGGCGGCGAGTACCGTTATTTCAAGAAAGTGCTCAACGGCAAGCCGCTTTACGTCATCACCTACGGTAGCTTCGCCAACCGCGATGCAGCCGTTACCGCCATCAAGGCCTTGCCAGCGAAGGTTCAGGCTGGTAAACCTTGGCCTCGCACTGTCGCCAGCGTCCAACAGGAACTGGCAACAACTCGCTGAAGATTCGGCGGCCTTACCCAGGCCGCCTCTCCAAGCACCTCAAAATTTCTGCAAGCGCATGCCGTCTCTACAGACCGCGTGCCTTGTGGTGTCTGCGTCACAGTGGTCTTTGAGTCGTTGCGGTCAAAATTAAAAAAGTTTTGACTAGCACAGCATATCGCTTTAAACCTTTCACAAATGCGACATAGATTTGCGACAGTTCGTCGTCAAATTTGTGAGCCTCGGTGTCGGTGTGTACAATGACCTCCCTTTTGCCCCCGCAAAGCTGGCGTACGTTCGGCGTGGATGGTAACTGGCTGAATTGAAAAGAAATTTGCCTCGATAAGAGGCAGCCTGGTGAGAAAGTGTCTATGAAAGCAGGTCTGTACCAACCAGATGAATTCAAGGATAACTGCGGTTTCGGCCTGATAGCCCATATGCAGGGCGAGCCCAGTCATACCCTTTTGCAAACGGCCATTGAGGCCCTGACCTGCATGACCCACCGCGGTGGGATCAACGCCGACGGCAAGACCGGTGACGGTTGCGGTCTGCTGATTCAAAAGCCGGATGTATTCCTGCGTGCAATTGCCCAGGAAACCTTCGGCGTCGAACTGCCCAAGCAATACGCTGTGGGCATGGTCTTCTTCAACCAGGACCCGGTCAAAGCCGAAGCCGCTCGCGAGAACATGAACCGCGAGATCCTGGCTGAAGGCCTGACTCTGGTCGGCTGGCGCAAAGTGCCGATCGACACCAGCGTCCTCGGCCGCCTGGCCCTCGAACGCCTGCCGCAGATCGAACAAGTGTTCATCGGTGGTGAAGGCCTGAGCGATCAGGACATGGCGATCAAGCTGTTCAGCGCCCGTCGTCGTTCGTCCGTGGCCAACGCCGCCGACGTCGATCACTACATCTGCAGCTTTTCCCACAAGACCATCATTTATAAAGGCCTGATGATGCCGGCGGATTTGACCGCCTTCTATCCAGACCTGAGCGACCAGCGCCTGCAAACCGCAATCTGCGTGTTCCACCAGCGCTTCTCCACCAACACCCTGCCGAAATGGCCGCTGGCGCAGCCGTTCCGCTTCCTCGCCCACAACGGCGAGATCAACACCATCACCGGCAACCGCAACTGGGCTCAGGCCCGTCGCACCAAGTTCACCAACGATCTGATGGATCTGGAAGAACTCGGCCCGCTGGTGAACCGGGTAGGTTCCGACTCCTCCAGCATGGACAACATGCTCGAGCTGATGGTCACCGGTGGCATCGACCTGTTCCGTGGCGTGCGGATGATCATTCCGCCTGCGTGGCAGAACGTCGAAACCATGGACCCGGATCTGCGTGCGTTCTACGAATACAACTCGATGCACATGGAACCGTGGGACGGCCCGGCCGGCGTGGTCATGACCGATGGTCGCTACGCGGTGTGCCTGCTCGACCGTAACGGTCTGCGTCCGGCGCGTTGGGTCACCACCAAGAACGGCTTCATTACCCTGGCCTCGGAAATCGGTGTCTGGAACTACCAGCCTGAAGACGTGATCGCCAAGGGCCGCGTTGGCCCGGGCCAGATCTTTGCCGTGGACACCGAAACCGGTCAGATCCTCGACACCGATGCCATCGACAACCGCTTGAAGTCCCGTCATCCGTACAAGCAATGGCTGCGCAAGAATGCCCTGCGCATCCAGGCGACCATGGAAGACAACGACCACGGTTCGGCGTTCTACGACGTTGATCAGCTCAAGCAGTACATGAAGATGTACCAGGTCACGTTCGAAGAGCGCGACCAGGTGCTGCGTCCGCTCGGCGAGCAAGGCTACGAAGCTGTCGGCTCGATGGGTGACGACACGCCGATGGCCGTGCTGTCCCAGCGCGTGCGCACGCCGTACGACTATTTCCGTCAGCAGTTCGCGCAGGTGACCAACCCGCCGATCGACCCGCTGCGCGAAGCCATCGTCATGTCGCTGGAAGTCTGCCTCGGCGCCGAGCGCAACATCTTCCAGGAATCGCCGGAACACGCCTCGCGCGTGATTCTCAGCTCGCCGGTCGTTTCCCCGGCCAAGTGGCGTTCGCTGATGAACCTCGATCGTCCAGGCTTTGAACGCCAGATCATCGACCTCAACTACGACGAGAGCATTGGCCTCGAAGCGGCGGTGCGCAATGTTGCCGATCAGGCTGAAGAAGCCGTTCGCGCCGGTCGCACCCAGATTGTACTGAGTGACCGTCACATCGCCCCGGGCAAGTTGCCGATCCACGCTTCGCTCGCCACCGGCGCGGTGCATCATCGCCTGACCGAAAAAGGCCTGCGTTGCGACTCCAACATTCTCGTTGAGACCGCCACTGCGCGCGATCCGCACCACTTCGCGGTGTTGATCGGTTTCGGCGCCTCTGCCGTTTATCCTTTCCTGGCCTACGAAGTGCTGGGCGACCTGATCCGAACCGGTGAAGTGCTGGGCGACCTCTATGAGGTGTTCAAGAACTACCGCAAAGGCATCACCAAAGGCCTGCTCAAGATCCTGTCGAAGATGGGTATCTCGACCATCACGTCGTATCGCGGAGCACAATTGTTCGAAGCGATCGGCCTGTCCGAAGAAGTCTGCGACCTGAGCTTCCGTGGTGTGCCAAGCCGCATCAAGGGCGCGCGTTTCGTCGACATCGAAGCCGAGCAGAAAGCCCTGGCGGCCGAAGCCTGGAGCCCGCGCAAGCCGATCCAGCAAGGCGGCCTGCTGAAGTTCGTCCACGGTGGCGAATATCACGCCTACAACCCGGACGTGGTCAGCACCCTGCAAGCCGCTGTGCAGCAGGGCGACTACAGCAAGTTCAAGGAATACACGGCGCTGGTGGACAATCGTCCGGTGTCGATGATCCGCGACCTGTTCAAGGTCAAGACCCTGGATACGCCGCTGGACATCAGCGAGATCGAACCGCTGGAATCGGTGCTCAAGCGCTTCGACTCCGCGGGCATCTCTTTGGGTGCATTGTCGCCGGAAGCCCACGAAGCCCTGGCTGAAGCCATGAACCGCCTCGGTGCGCGTTCCAACTCCGGCGAAGGCGGCGAAGACCCGGCGCGCTACGGCACCATCAAGAGCTCGAAAATCAAGCAAGTCGCCACTGGCCGTTTCGGTGTGACCCCGGAATACCTGGTTAACGCTGAAGTGCTTCAGATCAAAGTCGCTCAGGGCGCCAAGCCCGGCGAAGGTGGTCAGCTGCCAGGCGGCAAGGTCAATGGTCTGATCGCCAAGCTGCGTTACGCGGTGCCGGGTGTGACCCTGATTTCGCCTCCGCCGCACCACGACATCTATTCGATCGAAGACTTGTCGCAGCTGATTTTCGACCTGAAACAAGTCAACCCGAAGGCGCTGGTCTCGGTGAAGCTGGTTGCAGAAGCGGGCGTCGGCACCATCGCGGCCGGTGTGGCCAAGGCCTACGCGGACTTGATCACCATCTCCGGCTACGACGGCGGCACCGGTGCATCGCCACTGACCTCGATCAAATACGCGGGCGCACCGTGGGAACTCGGCCTGGCCGAAACCCATCAGACCCTGCGCGGCAACGACTTGCGCGGCAAGGTCCGGGTGCAGACCGACGGTGGCCTGAAAACCGGCCTCGACGTGATCAAGGCAGCGATCCTCGGCGCTGAAAGCTTCGGCTTCGGCACCGCGCCAATGATCGCCCTGGGCTGCAAATACCTGCGTATTTGCCACCTGAACAACTGCGCCACCGGCGTTGCGACTCAAAACGAGAAGCTGCGCAAGGATCACTACATCGGCACCGTCGACATGGTGGTGAATTTCTTCACCTACGTCGCCGAAGAAACCCGTGAGTGGCTGGCCAAGCTGGGCGTGCGCTCCCTCGAAGAGCTGATCGGTCGTACCGATCTGCTGGAAATCCTCGAAGGCCAGACCGCCAAGCAGAATCACCTGGACCTGACTCCGTTGCTCGGCAGCGATCACATCCCGGCAGACAAGCCTCAATTCTGCCAAGTCGATCGCAACCCGCCGTTCGACAAAGGCCTGCTGGCCGAGAAAATGGTCGACCTCGCCACTTCGGCCATCAACGACATGAGCGGCGCCGATTTCGCCCTGGATATCTGCAACTGCGACCGTTCCATCGGCGCGCGGATCTCCGGTGAAATTGCTCGCAAGCACGGCAACCAGGGCATGGCCAATGCGCCAATCACCTTCCGCTTCAAAGGCACGGCGGGTCAGAGCTTCGGTGTGTGGAACGCCGGCGGTCTGAACATGTACCTGGAAGGCGATGCCAACGACTACGTCGGCAAAGGCATGACCGGCGGCAAGCTGGTCATCGTTCCGCCGAAGGGCAGCATCTACAAGACTCAGGACAGCGCCATTATCGGCAACACCTGCCTGTATGGCGCCACCGGGGGCAAGCTGTTCGCCGCCGGTACCGCGGGCGAGCGTTTCGCGGTGCGTAACTCCGGTGCTCACACCGTCGTGGAAGGCACGGGCGATCACTGCTGCGAGTACATGACCGGTGGTTTCGTCTGCGTGCTGGGCAAGACCGGTTACAACTTCGGCTCAGGCATGACCGGCGGTTTCGCCTACGTGCTCGACCAGGACAACACCTTCGTTGACCGGGTCAACCACGAACTGGTGGAAATCCAGCGGATCAGCGGTGAGGCGATGGAAGCCTATCGCAGCCATTTGCAACGCGTGCTGAACGAATACGTCGAGGAAACCGACAGCGAGTGGGGTCGTAACCTCGCTGAAAACCTCGATGACTATCTGCGTCGTTTCTGGCTGGTCAAGCCCAAGGCTGCCAACCTGAAATCGTTGCTTTCCAGCACCCGTGCCAACCCGCAGTGATATGCGCCTGAAGAGTTTGATGAGGTTTTAACAATGGCTGAACGTCTGAATAACGACTTCCAGTTCATCGATGTCGGGCGCAAAGATCCGAAGAAGAAACTGTTGCGTCAACGCAAGAAAGAGTTCGTGGAAATCTACGAACCCTTCAAACCCCAGCAGTCGGCCGACCAGGCCCACCGCTGCCTGGGTTGCGGTAACCCGTACTGCGAATGGAAGTGCCCGGTGCACAACTTCATTCCGAACTGGCTGAAGCTGGTGGCCGAGGGCAACATCCTGCAGGCCGCCGAGTTGTCGCACCAGACCAACACCCTGCCGGAAGTCTGCGGCCGGGTTTGCCCCCAGGATCGTCTGTGCGAGGGGGCCTGCACCCTTAACGACGGTTTTGGTGCGGTGACCATTGGTTCGGTCGAGAAGTACATCACCGACACCGCGTTTGCCATGGGCTGGCGTCCGGACATGTCCAAGGTCAAGCCGACCGGCAAGCGTGTCGCGGTGATCGGCGCGGGCCCTGCCGGCCTGGGCTGTGCCGACGTGCTGGTGCGCGGCGGCGTGACTCCGGTGGTGTTCGACAAGAACCCGGAAATCGGCGGTTTGCTGACCTTCGGCATCCCCGAGTTCAAGCTGGAAAAGACCGTGCTGAGCAATCGCCGCGAAGTCTTCACCGGCATGGGCATCGAGTTCCGCCTGAACACCGAAATCGGCAAGGACGTGACCATCGAGCAACTGCTCGAAGAATACGATGCCGTGTTCATGGGTATGGGCACCTACACCTACATGAAGGGCGGCTTTGCCGGTGAAGATCTGCCGGGCGTGTATGACGCGCTGGATTTCCTGATCGCCAACGTCAACCGCAACCTGGGCTTTGAAAAGTCGCCGGAAGATTTCGTCGACATGAAAGGCAAGAAGGTCGTGGTACTGGGTGGCGGCGACACGGCGATGGACTGCAACCGTACTTCGATTCGTCAGGGCGCCAAGTCGGTGACCTGTGCCTATCGTCGTGACGAAGCGAACATGCCGGGCTCGCGCAAAGAGGTGAAGAACGCCAAGGAAGAAGGCGTGAAATTCCTCTACAACCGCCAGCCGATCGCTATCGTCGGTGAAGACCGCGTCGAAGGCGTGAAGGTGGTCGAGACCCGTCTCGGCGAACCGGACGCCCGTGGCCGTCGCAGCCCCGAGCCGATCCCGGGTTCCGAAGAGATCATCCCGGCCGACGCCGTGGTCATCGCCTTCGGTTTCCGTCCAAGCCCGGCGTCTTGGTTCGAGCAGTTCAGCATCCAGACCGACAGCCAGGGCCGCGTTGTGGCCCCGGAACAAGGCCAGTACAAGCACCAGACCAGCAACCCGAAAATCTTCGCCGGTGGCGACATGGTGCGCGGTTCCGATCTGGTGGTAACGGCGATCTTCGAAGGGCGCAATGCTGCGGAAGGGATCCTGGATTACCTGGGCGTTTAACCCTCCACTGATCGTTCCCACGCTCTGCGTGGGAATGCAGCACGGGACGCTCCGCGTCCCAAAGGCGTGACGCAGAGCGTCACAGGAGGCGTTACCACGCAGAGCGTGGGAACGATCTTTCGGTGCCGAAACCGCGACAAATTGACCCGATAGACAAAAGGAACGGCTCTTGCCGTGCCTTTTGCGTCGCGCTCTGAGAAAATGCCCGCACTTTTTTTCCGGATGCCGACATGACTGCCCTGAAGAACGACCGTTTCCTTCGCGCCCTGCTCAAGCAACCCGTAGACGTCACCCCCGTGTGGATGATGCGTCAGGCCGGTCGCTACCTGCCTGAATACCGCGCCAGCCGTGCCAAGGCCGGTGACTTCATGAGCTTGTGCATGAACCCGGCGTTCGCTTGCGAAGTCACGATGCAGCCGCTTGACCGCTATCCGCAACTGGACGCGGCGATCCTCTTCTCCGACATCCTGACCATCCCCGATGCCATGGGCCAGGGCCTGTACTTCGAGACCGGTGAAGGGCCGCGCTTCAAAAAAGTCATCAGCACCCTGGCCGACATCGAAGCTCTGCCGATTCCTGATCCGCACAAAGACCTCGGCTACGTCATGGACGCGGTCAGCACCATCCGTCGCGAACTGAACGGCCGCGTGCCGCTGATCGGCTTCTCCGGCAGCCCATGGACCCTGGCCACCTACATGGTCGAAGGCGGCTCGTCGAAAGACTTCCGCAAGACCAAGGCCATGCTCTACGACAACCCGCAAGCCATGCACTTGCTGCTGGATAAACTCGCGCAGTCGGTCACCAGCTACCTCAACGGCCAGATCATGGCCGGCGCGCAAGCGGTGCAGATCTTCGACACCTGGGGCGGTAATCTCTCGGCGGCGGCGTACCAGGAGTTCTCCTTGGCCTACATGCGCAAAATCGTCAGCGGCCTGATCCGCGAGCACGAAGGCCGCAAAGTGCCGGTCATCCTGTTCACCAAGAACGGCGGCCTGTGGCTGGAAAGCATCGCTGACGCTGGCGCTGATGCGTTGGGCCTGGATTGGACCTGCGACATTGGCGAAGCCCGCCAACGCGTCGGCAGCAAAGTCGCCCTGCAAGGCAACATGGACCCGACCGTGCTTTACGCCAAGCCAGAAGCCATTCGCACCGAAGTCGGCCGCATCCTCGCCAGCTACGGCAAAGGCAGCGGCCACGTGTTCAACCTCGGCCATGGCATCACGCCGGAAGTCGACCCAGAACATGCTGGTGCGTTCCTGCGTGCGGTGCATGAACTGTCGGCGCAGTATCACGAGTGATCGCAACCCGATAAAAAACGCCCGGCTTATGCCGGGCGTTTTTGTTTGTGGTTCAGAAAATGAGAAGTGGATGCAGTTCATTGTGGGAGCGGGCTTGCCCGCGATGGCGTCATTTCTTACAGCACATGTGCTGGACCGACCATCGCTATCGCGGGCAAGCCCGCTCCCACGGGGGTTGTGCGTCACGCTTTAAAATTTTCCAACGGCGGCAACTTCGCCAGCTTCAACGCCACCAGCAGCGCAATCACCAACAACCCACCAATAAACAGCCCGATCCCGTTCCAGCCACCCCAGTGCCAGGCCACACCGCCCGCCGTACCCGCGATACTCGACCCGGCGTAATAGCTGAACAGGTACAGCGACGACGCCTGCCCTCTGGCCTTGATCGCACGCCGACCAATCCAGCTACTGGCCACCGAATGCGCACCGAAGAAGCCGAAGGTAAAGATCAGCATGCCGAGAATCACCAGCGGTAACGGCGTGAACATGGTCAGGGCGATGCCCGCGAGCATGATCACGATGGTTGCCCAGAGCACTTTGCGTCGGCCGAGTTGGTCGGCCAGGGCGCCGATTTTCGCCGAGCTGTAGATGCCCGACAGGTACACCACCGAGAGCAGCCCGACGAAGGCTTGGTCCATGTGATACGGCTCGGCCAGCAAGCGATAACCGATGTAGTTGAACAGCGTGACGAACGCGCCCATCAGCACGAAAGCCTCGATAAACAACAGCGGCAGGCCGGCGTCGCGAAAGTGCATGGTGAAGCCATCCAGCAAGCTGCGCGGATGCAGTGAGCGGGCGCGGAAGTTGCGCGATTCCGGGAGGATTTTCCAGAACACCGCTGCGGCAATCAGCGCCAGGCCACCGATGACCAGCATCGCCGTGTGCCAGCTGACGAAGTCGATCAATACCCCGACGATCAACCGTCCGCACATGCCGCCGATGGCGTTGCCAGCGATGTACAAGCCCATGGCCAAGCCAAGGTGCTGCGGATGGATTTCTTCGCTCAGGTAAGTCATCGCGACCGCCGCCAGACCGCTCAACGACAGCCCCACCAGCGCCCGCATCACCAGCACGCCTTGCCAGCTCGGGATCATTGCGCTGGCCATGGTGCAGAGAGCGGCGGCGAACAGCGCGGCGACCATCACCGGTTTACGCCCGATGCGATCAGAGATGGGGCCGGTGATCAGCAAGCCGATGGCGAGCATTCCGGTGGCCACTGACAGGATCAGGCTGCTCTGGGCTGCGTTGATGGAAAACTCGTGGGACAGCAGCGGCATCATCGGCTGCACGCAGTAGAGCAGGGCAAAGGTCGCGAAACCGCCGGAGAACAGCGCCAGCACCGTGCGCATGAACATCGGCGTGCCTTTTTCGATGTAGATCTCGCTGAGCTCAGTGACGACATCATCCACGGAGGGCGGAATTTCATGGGCGAGTGGGGCGACAGCAGTTTTCACTTCGGACCTCGGAGGGGCGCAGCCGGTCAGGCAATGAAAAAATCATATAGCCGCCTAATGATTCAATCCAATATATTGTTCGACCTGTTTGATAGGTTTAGCGACCTAATGGAGTTTTCATGGAATTGCGCCACCTGCGCTACTTCATCGCCGTCGCCGAAGAACTGCATTTCGGCCGCGCCGCTCAGGTGCTGGGCATCTCGCAACCGCCCCTGAGCCAGCAGATTCAGGCGCTGGAGCAGGAGGTCGGTGCGCGGCTTTTCGAGCGTACCAATCGTCGGGTCGAACTCAGTGAGGCCGGTCGGCTGTTTCTGGAGGAAGCGCGATTGGTACTGGCTCAGGTCGACAAAGCGGCGGATGTGGCGCGGCGGGCACAACTCGGTGAGTTGGGTGAGCTGAAAATCGGCTTCACCTCGTCGGCCCCGTTCAACTCGACCATTCCTCAGGCGATCTTTTCGTTTCGGCAGCGTTTCCCGGCGGTACACCTGAACCTGCGGGAAATGAGCAGCACCCAAGTGGCTGATGCGCTGGTTGATGAGTCGATTGAAGTCGGCATCATGCGACCACTGGGGTTGCCGGATTCGCTCAGCGTGGTGGAACTGATGCGCGAGCCTCTGGTGGCGGTGCTCAGCTCCAAGCACCCTTTAGTGACCGATAGCGAGGAAGGCTTGTTTCTGTCAGCTCTGGCGCTCGAACCATTCGTATTTTTCCCACGCAGTTATGGCAGTGGTCTGTACGCACAATTACTCAGTCTGGCGCGAGATGCCGGCTTCAGCCCTCACTTCGCCCAGGAGGCTGGCGAGGCGATGACGATTATCGGATTGGTGGCGGCAGGTTTGGGGGTGTCGGTGTTGCCGGCGTCGTATCAGCGGATGCGTATTGATGGCGTGGTCTACCGCCCGTTGCTCGATCCGGAAGCGGTGTCGGCGGTGTGGCTGGTGCAGCGCAAGGATCAGAAGTCGCCGATGGCCAGGGCGTTTGTGGAGTTGTTGACGCGTAAGGTTGAGCCGTTAATGCCATGACTGCGAGTGTCCGAAAGAGGGACATTTCAGGTTACGGATCTGCCTTTGTCATTGTGGCGAGGGAGCTTGCTCCCGCTTGAGTGCGTAGCACTCACAAAAATCGACTATGAGCGTCAGAATTTTGGGGCCGCTGCGCAGCCCAGCGCGAGCAAGCTCGCTCGCCACAGCTCATCAGGTGTTACTGAACCTTCGCCAAATCCCCTTTCAACGCAACGCCCGCCATGATCGCCCCAGCGTGGCACTCATAGGTCTTGGCATCCTTGCGCTCATTTTTCTTGTAGAAGCTGACGATGTTGGTCACGGCGTTGGCGCCGGCGTTCTTCGCTGCCTGGTGCAGGCTGATGATTGCCGATTGCGCGACCCATTCGCAGGCCACTTCGTCAGACTTGTTGAAGGCGTTGGTTTTCTTGTTGGTTACGGCGCCGGCGCTCAGAACGGTGACGTTGCCAGCCGGTGTATTGCCTGCCAGGTAGAACTTCACGCTGCCATCGATTTTGCCGGCACGGGTTGCTTCGGCGACTGCTTTGTCAAAAGGCAGATACACCGCGGTGTCACGGGCCTGGCTGATGCCCGGCAATGCGCAGATCAGCAGGGTGGCGGCAGCGAGTTTCTTGAAGTGCATGGAGGTCTCCTTGACCCTGAGTCATTCGATTACGACCAGCGGCGGAAAATCAACGAGGTGTTGACCCCACCAAAAGCGAAATTGTTGTTCATCACGTACTGGTTGCTCATCTGCCGGAATTCACCGCGCAGGTAATCGAGCTTGCCGCACTGCGGATCGACCTCATCGAGGTTGAAGGTGTGTACGTACTGGTCGCGGTTCATCATTTCGATGCTGAACCAGGACTCCAGCGCGCCGCAGGCTCCCAGGGTGTGACCGAGGAAACTCTTCTGCGAACTGATCGGCATGTGTTCGCCGAATAACGCGCTGGTGGCGAGTGTTTCGGCAATGTCGCCCTGTTCTGTCGCGGTGCCGTGACCGTTCACATAGCCGATGGCCGAAGGCTGCAGTCCGGCGTCTTCCAAGGCGAGTTCCATGGCCCGGCGCATGGTGAGCTGCTCCGGACGGGTGGCGTGCTGACCGTCGGCGTTGCTGCCGAAACCGACGATCTCGGCGTGGATATGTGCGCCGCGTGCCAGGGCGTGTTCGAGCTCTTCGAGTACCAGCATGCCGCCGCCTTCACCGATTACCAGGCCATCGCGGCCGCTGTCGTAAGGGCGAGGGCTGGTTTGCGGGGCATCGTTTTTCAGGCTGGTGGCGTAGAGCGCATCGAACACCATGGCTTCGGTCGGGCACAGCTCTTCGGCGCCGCCGGCGAGCATCAGCGGCAGGCGGCCGAACTTGATCGATTCATAGGCGTAACCGATGCCCTGGCTGCCGCTGGTGCAGGCGCTGGAGGTCGGGATCAGTCGGCCGGTAAGGCCGAAGAAGATGCTGATATTCGCCGCTGTGGTGTGCGGCATCATCCGCACGTAGGAGTTGGCGTTCAGGCCTTCGGCCACGGAGTTGAGCAGCATTTTGCCAAACGCCTTGATCTCGTCGGTACTGCCGGTGGACGAGCCGCAGGAAACGCCCATGCGCCCGTCCTTGATCGACTCGTCGCCCAGCAGGCCGGCGTCCGCCAAAGCCTGTTCAGCCGCGCCCACGGCCAGGCGCGAGACGCGGCCCATGCTGCGCAGTTGCTTGCGGGTCCAGTGGCTTGGCACCTTGAAGTCATCGATCGGTCCGGCCAGACGCGTGTTGAGTTCGGTAAAACGATCCCACTCGTCCATGCGGCGGATGCCGCTGCGATTGGCCGCGAAGTTGCCGGCGATGGTGTCCCAGTCGCTGCCCAGTGAGGTGATGCCGGCCATGCCGGTGACGACGACGCGCTTCATCAGCACAGGCCTCCATTGACGGCCAGAACCTGCCGGGTGATGTACGACGCTTCCGCCGACATCAGGAAATTCACCGCACCGGCCACCTCTTCCGGGGTGCCCATGCGTTGTGCGGGGATCATTTTCATCAGTTCTTCCACCGGCACATTTTCATCGAGCATCGCCGTGTCGATCAGGCCGGGTGCGACACAGTTAACCGTGATTTTGCGCTTGCCCAGTTCGATCGCCAACGCCTTGGCTGCGCCGATCAGACCGGCCTTGGACGCGCTGTAATTGACCTGGCCGCGATTGCCGATCAGGCCGGAAACCGAGGTGATGCAGACAATCCGCCCGGCGGCGCGACGACGGATCATCGGCATCATCACCGGGTGCAGCACGTTGTAGAAACCGTCGAGATTGGTACGCATCACCAAATCCCAATCCTCTTCGCTCAGGGCCGGAAAAGCACCGTCGCGGGTCAGGCCGGCGTTGAGGACGACGCCGTAATAAGCGCCATGGGCTTCGACATCGGCTTCGAGAATAGCTTTGCAACGGGCACGGTCGGATACGTCAAATTGCAGGATGCGCGCGTTGCGGCCCAGTGCCTCGACTTCGGTCTTCACGGCTTCGGCGTCCGCAAGGCCGCTGCGGCAGTGCAGCACGATATCGTGCCCGGCCCGGGCCAGACGCAACGCAATGGCGCGGCCGATACCACGGCTGGAGCCGGTGACCAGTACGGATTCAGTCATCACTCGACTCCTTGGGGTTCATGAAGATATTGCGCGGCCTGAGGCGGGCGAAACACGTTCAGCCGGGCGGTGGCGTGGATGCCGGGGGCGGTGAGGTGGCATTCGAACACACCCATGCCGTTGTCGTCTTCCAGCGAGCGTATCCCATGGATGGTCAACTCGGTGCCGGCGGGGAAGTGTTCCACGTTGCATTCGAATCTACGCGTGCCGAGCAGGAAACCCAACTCCACCGCATTGCCTTTCTGGCGCGCATGGCAGCCGGCGTACGCGGCGACGCTCTGGGCCATCAGCTCGATGCCGACCCAGGCTGGCAGGCTGCCGTCGGGGCGATTGAACAGGCCGCCGGGTTTGACGGTGAGTCGGGTGTGAATCTGCTCGTCATCGAACGACAGGATCTGCTCAATGAGGATCATGTCGCCGGCATGCGGCAGCAGTTCGGCGAGCGGCCAGGCAATCATGGGGCGTCTCCGATAATCAGGCTGACGTTATTGCCACCGAAGGCAAAGGAATTGCTCATCAGGTAGCGAGGTGCAATGGACGTCAGGTGGTCGGTCGGGGTCACCCAATGCAGGGCCGGCAATTCGGGATCGGGCTGGCCGTCCCAGACGTGGGGTGGCAGCGCATATTCGCGGTTGTCCGCGCTCAGACTCAACCAGCAGAACGCCGCTTCCAGGGCACCGGCAGCGCCGAGGGTATGGCCGGTCATCGGTTTGGTCGACGAGCAGGGCACGCCATCCGGGAACAGCGCTGTCACGGCCAGGCTTTCCATGGCGTCGTTGTGTTGGGTGGCGGTACCGTGCAGGTTCAAATAGCTGATCTGCTGCGGTTGCAGGCCCGCGCGGCTCAAGGCCTTACTCATCGCTTGCCGGGCGCCACGGCCGGTCGGTTCCGGCGCGGAAATGTGGTGCGCATCGGAGCTGGCGCCACTGCCGAGCAGGGCAATCGGTTGGCTGCTGCCGACGTTTTTGCTCATCAGAAACAGCACCGCTGCTTCGCCGATATTGATGCCGTTGCGGTTCGCTGAAAACGGATTGCAGCGCTGCTCGGACACCGCTTCCAGGGCCGAGAAACCGTTGAGGGTCAGCTTGCACAAACTGTCGACACCACCGCACAACACGGCGTCACACATGCCCAGGTCGAGCAGTCGTTGGGCGCTCATCAGCGCGCGGGCGCTGGAGGTGCAGGCGGTGGAAATCACATAGGCTGGGCCGCTCAATTGCAGCCAGTCGGCGAGAAACGTCGCCGGAGCGCCGAGTTCCTGTTGTTGATAGTCATAATCGGCAGGGAACTGATGCTCTCGGATGTAATGGGCCAGACCGCTGCTGGCCTCGTGAATGCCCGAGGTGCTGGTGCCCAGAATGACGCCGATACGGTCGCGGCCGTAGGTCTGGATTGCTTGTTCGATGTCTTCGCGAATTTGCAGCGCAGCCTCCAGCAGCAGTTGATTGTTGCGACTGCTTTGATGCGCCAACTCAGCCGGAATCGGCGCCAGCTCACCGCGCACCGCCGCCACCGGCAACGAGCGTTCCACCACCCAGCCGGCCTCGCTGCGCATGCCCGAGCAATCGCCGGCAAACAGGTTGCGGGCGACTTCCTGCTTGTCGCGGCCCAGGGCGCAAATTACCCCGAGGGCATTCAGATAGGCTGTCATGGCGTGTGCTCGCCTAACGGAGTGACGCGATAGTGCGGGCCTTGGGATAGGTTCAATTCAAAGCTCAGTGGTTGTGAATAGCGGATGTTCCAGCGTGGTGGCAAGGACCGTTGCCGGCCATCCTGCCGGGCAGCGGGATAGTTGTTGTGCAACTCGCCCGCAGGGGTCAACGCAAATAATAAGGCAGCGAACAGCTCCCTGGCTTCCGGATTGGGCGGCAGCAGACCGTCGGCCTGCCATTGGCCATCGATCAGTTTCTGCCGTGCCACGGGAATCCCCAAAGGGTCCATCATCGACCAGCGAATGCCTGGACCTTCACGCTGGATCACCAGTAGCCAGTCCTGACGTTGCTCGGCTACCTGGCGTTCAATGTGCAGTTGCAGCGGCAACGCCAGGTTCGGGGTTCGCTCGGGCAGCGGTGCCTGGCTGGCGCAAGCGCTCAGCAACAGGACACAACCCAGAAGCAGGAAACGAATCATCAGGCACACCCTTCAAGGGGCTTGCGCGCGACCACATTCACCAGGGTTTCTTCCCGTTGGCCAAAAGGTTTTGGCTGGCGCAGGCCGAAGCGTTCGAGCAGGCCGAAATCCTGGGCGCGACTCCACCACAAGTAAGGGTAAGACACGTTCTGCGGGCCGAATTCAAAACCCTGGCGACGAATCATATCCAAGTAGCCGGCGGCGCTTTTCTGCACGTGCATCGGGTGGCGGAACAGCCAGCGAATGACCCATGTATCAATGTAAGCCTCGGTGGACTCGGCGAACAGCAAATAGCCGCCCGGCTTGAGCACCCGGTAGAACTCGGCCAGGGCCTGATCCTGCTCGACAAGGTGATGGAAAGTCTGGTGACAGAACAGCAGATCGACACTGGCGTCCGGCACTTTGATACTCGCGCAGTCACTGCCGAGCAGCTCTACATCCATGCCCTGGCGAGACGCTTCTTCGCCGCTCAGGTTCAGGCTGTGAGGGTCGGCATCCAGCCCGATCAGGCGCCGAGGCGCGAAGGTCTGGCGCAGGTACTGGAACGACTTGCCCTGGCCGCAACCGGCATCCAGCAGTACCGGGTTGGCGGGCAATGGCGCGCTGAACAGATCGCGCAAATCATTGATTGCCACTCGCAATACATGATGTTGCCAGGTGTGGCTGCGCAGGAACCAGAAACCGAAACGGGTTTCTTCGACGTAGTTGTCGCTCAAGTAACTCATGTCGGATCCTGTGCGCACAGGTCCGAAATCATCCGCAGTCGACGTTTGGGTTCGCTGACGAACGGGTTGCGTTCATCCCAGGCGTAACCCGCGAGGATCGAGCTGATCATGCGGCGGATATCCGCTGTGCCGCCCTGATAGAAAATCACATCCTGAAAGGTCCCGGCATACCAGCCTTCGACGTAGCAGCGGAAAGTGTTGACGCCGCGCTTGAGCGGTTCGGCGAACTCGGTCTGCCAGTCGACGCTTTCACCTTGCAGTTGGCGGTGCAGCACCCCGGCGGCCATGCTCGCCGAACGCATGGCGATGGTCACGCCGGAGGAGAACACCGGGTCGAGAAATTCCGCCGCATTGCCCAGCAGGGCGAAACCTTGACCGTGCAGGGTTTTGACGTTGGCCGAATAGCCGCCGATGGTCCGCGCGGGCGTATCCCACACGGCATTGTTCAGCACACCGGCCAGGCTTGGGGTTTCAGCAATGAAGCCGCGCAGGCAGTCGTCCAGATTCTCGGTGCGGCCTTCGAAGTGTTCAGCGGCCGCCACTACGCCCACCGAGCAACGGCCGTTGCTGAACGGGATGGTCCAGAACCAGATATCACGCTGGGTCGGATGGGTGGTGATGAGGATTTTCTCCCGGTCGAAAGCCGGGCTGTCGATACAGTCTTCGACGTGGGTGAACACGGCCTGGCGCACCGGGAAGTTCGACGGTGCTTCAAGGTCCAGCAAGCGCGGCAGCACGCGACCGTAGCCGCTGGCGTCAAGCACGAAGTCGGCCTCGACGCGGTATTGGCTGCCGTCTTCGCGAAGCACATCGAGCTGCGGTTTCGGCAGGCTGAAATCGACGCTGACGATGGCTTCGCCATAACGGACATCGACACCCTGCAACTCAGCCTGATCGGCCAGCAGCTTGTCGAAGTCGGCGCGCTGGACCTGGAACGTCGTCGGCTTGCCGTTGGTGAATGTGTCGCCGAAATCGAAGGTGCTGTACTGATCACCCCAAGCGAACGCTGCGCCGTTTTTGCGCTGGAAACCAGCAGCATTTACCGCGTCGAGCATGCCGGCTTCTTCGACGAAATCCAGGCAGTGGGACAGCAGGCTTTCACCGATGGAAAACCGTGGGAAATGCTGGCGCTCGATCATCAGCACATCATGACCTTTACGCTTGAGCAGCGCGGCGGCGATGGCGCCCGAGGGGCCGGCGCCGATTACCAGTACCTGACGACGTTCCATTTCAACTGTTGGCACGGGTGCTCCTTGCCGGGACGGCGATGTTCAAAGGGATTCGGTGCATGCCGGCCAGTGCTGGCAGCAGGGTTGCGATCAGGCCCATCAACATCAGCGCGAAATACAGCGCCGGGCTGATGAGCTGTTGTTGCAGCAGCAGGTTGAGAAAGACGATCTCGCTCAAGCCGCGAATATTCAGTAAAAGGCTTTCCCGCCAGCGACTGGCACCTTCAAACGAGGCGCCGGCCCAGCCGAGGCCCAGCCAGTTGCCCAACAGTTTGCTGGCGATAGGCAGCAGCAGGAGCGCGGCCAGTTGCATACCGCCGAGACTGTCGATGGCGCTGTGCACGTTGATCTGCACGATGCCGAACGTGAGGATCAGCGGGATGGCGATCCAGGTCTGCAAACGGTTCATCCACGCCGCCGACAATGGCAGCACCAATGGCACCTTGAGCGCGGCCATACACAGCAGATAGCCGATGCCGAAAATCAGCGCATTGAGTTTGAAGTGTTCGGCGACCACCAGCAGCGCGAAGAAGCAGCCGCTGTGCAGCAAGGGTTGGCGCAACCCGGCCAGTCGCAGCAACAACGGCAGACAGGCGCCGGCCAGCGGCAGCAAGAGGCTGCTCAGGTGCAGGCTCCCCTGGGCGAACGCGAACAGAGTCCAGCAGGTCAGGTCGATCAGGATCGCGGTCTGCACCAGGCGTCGGGTGGCAGCGGGCGGGTAGTTGATGTGGCGCAGGTACAGATACAACACCGGAATCGCGGTGATGGCGAACAGCAGACCGACCGCCAGCGAGCTGATCCACGGCTGCGGCGGCAACAGCCAGACCGCAGTCGCGAGCCCGCAGGCAAACGGAATGCAGAAACTCGGCAAGGCGATTTTCAGGCTCTGGCGTTCCAGTCGCAGGTCGATCACGTCACTGAGGATGTGCCCCAGCAGTAAGGCAAAGCTCAGGCTGTAGAGGTTCTTCAGCCAATCCGGAGCGATCAGATCGGCGCCGCTCAGGTGCCAGCCCGGTTCGATCCAGAAGTACATCAGCAGCGGCAGGCCGAAGGTCGCCAGCAGCAACTGGCTGACGATCGGAATCAGACCGAAATGACGGCCGACGCGAGTGGCCACGGCGAACAACACCAGGGCCATCAACCAGAACGCAGCGACCATCATGCTGCCGGCTCCACGACCGGGGCGGCATGGACTTGGCGTCCGGCCCACGGCGCCAGGATGAAACTGAACGCCAGGCCGAGGCTCACCGACAGGCCGAAGTTGCTCACCGCCGGGGTGCTGGACACCGCCAGCAGGCCGAACGACAGCCAAGTGGTTACTGCCGCCAGCAAGGTGCCCAGCAGACTCGCCGCGGCGCCACCTATCTGTTCGCGCATGAGGATCGCGTAATCGACGCTGATGGCCGTCACCAGCAGCAGGCCGAACAGGCTGAACAGCGTCAGCGGCTGACCGAGCCAACCGAGGCTTGCCAGACTGCACAGGGCCGCCAGCAACGGCAGAGAGACGATTCGCAGCGCGCCACCGAAACCGAATGGCAGGATCAGCACCAGCACGATCAGCACGCAGGAAGCGAGTTTCAATTCAGCGGCGCTGATTTGCGTGGCGGCGAAAACCTCGTTCAGTTCGCCGAGGCGGTCCACCAGTTCCACACCTGGCAAGTCCAGTGCCTGGACCCGCAACAGCGTGGGATTGTTCAAGCCTTGCAGGCTGACCATCGCCGCCACGCCATCATCGGTCGGCCCCAGCCACAGGGTGCGGTAGGGCTCGGCCAATGGGCCGGCCAGCGCTGCGTCGATGTCTTCGGTGGGCAGCGCCCGCAACGTTGCCAACTCTGCTTGCAACGCGGCGGCTGGCACGCCGAGGTCGAGCAACGGTTGCCAGAACTGCGGTAGCTTGCTCAGTGCTTCACGCACTTTGCGCTGTTCGCTTGGCTGGCTGACCAGTTGATTGAGCGACAGATAGCCCTGAAGTTTTTCCAGATTGACCAACTGATCCAGACGCTCGCTCAGTGCCGTCAGGCGTTCGAGCAACTCCTGCTGATTGGCCGCGCGCACCAGGAAGAACTGGCTGGTGGGTTGATAGCCGGTGATGCGTGCGATGGTCTGGGCTTCGTCAGTCAGATGCTGCGGCGTGCCGACCCATTGGCGAATATCGTTTTTGCTCTGCAACTGCAACAGACCGCCGACACAGAAGGCGATTAGCAATGCCAGCAGTACCGGCGTGCGCAAGTATTTCAGCAGCGATTCACGCAGCTCGAGCAACTTCTCGGCGATGCGCATCGGCCATTGCGCCGGCCGCAGATCCACGCCCTTGAGCAGCGCCGGCAGCAGGCACACTGCCGACAGGTAGGCGCCCACCAGACCGGCAGCGGAGAACACGGCAATTTGGGTCAGGGCCGGGAACGGCGTCCAGGCCAGGGCCAAATAACCGATGCAACTGGTGATCAGGCTCAGCGTCAGCCCCGGCAGGGTCAGGCGCAACGCCGGCCAGCTGTGCCAGGGTTTCAGGCTCCAGCTTTTGGACAGGTAATGCAGCGGGTAATCCACCGCCACGCCGATCAGGCTGGAGCCCAGCACCAGCGTCATCACATGCATGTGACCGAACAGCGCGACGCAGGCGACCGCGCCGAACAGCATGCCCACCAGCACCGGGACGAACGCCAACAATACCCGCCAACGCCGGAAGGCCAGCAACAGCAGCAACAGAATCCCGACCGTGGCGCCACCGCCGACCCAGGTCATCTCGCGAGCGGCTTGCCGTTGACCGCTGGCGGCGTACAACAGACCGCTGGCGGCGAGCAGTTGCACATCCGACCGGGCGGCTTCTTCGCGACTGTGCTGGAGCAGGTCAGCCACTTGCAGCGGCAGGTTCATGTCGAACGCGTTGCCGGCGGTTCGCGCTCGCAGCATCACCCAGCTCTTGCCATCGGCATCGGCGACCAGCGCACCGCTGCCGATGTCCAGTTGCACCGAGCCGTGTTGCGGCTGGCTGTTCTGGATGCGCCCGGTCAGGCCGAGCCAGTCGTCCTGGCTCGGCACCAGGCTGAAGCCGGTGAACGGATCGAACAGGGCTTGAACTCGTTGCTGAATAAAGGCGTCGGGGTGCTCGATGAGTTGCTGCCGGTCGGCCGCCGACAGCATGGCCAGTCGGCCTTGCAGTAATTGTGTGCGCACCGCCGGCAGGTCGGCCTGCAGGTTCCACTTGACCTTTTCGAACACGCCGCTCGCCTGCCACTGCTCGCCCAGTTTTTGCGCCATGGCGATGGCTTGCTGGCGGTCTTTATGGCCGACCAGCACTAGCATTTCCCGGTTCAGTGGTTCTTGCATGCGTTGTTCGGCGCGCAGTTCCAGCGCGTCTGGTGCGGTGCCTGGCACCAGTTCCATCAGGTTGGCCGACAGCGGTGCACCGTCACGCCATTGCCAGCCGGCGAGCGCGAGCACCGCCAGCAGCAGGATCAGAAACAGCCGCGGCAGCATCCGTTCACTCGGCAAAGTCATGTTGCTCCGCATCGCTCAAAGGTTGTGCGCTGGTGCTGTCCTGCATGCGCAACAGGGTTCGGTCACCCTGGGTTTCGAGCAGCTCGATGCTGTGCACCAGTTCGCCGCCGTCAATGTTGATCTGATTGAACACCTGCTTGAGCAGCATCGAACGCGGGGTCAGGGTCAGCTTCCAGCTTTGTGCGTCGCCGCTCAGCGAAAGCTCGAAATCCCGTTGCAGGCCGCTGCTGTCGCCTTGCAGCACCGCGAGGAACAAGCGGTTCTGTTCGGCGCCGGCACTCTTGTTCGGCAGCATTTGCCAACCGCTGGCATCACGCCGGGCAATGCCCTTGTCGCTGATGCGGTAGTCCTGTTGCAGCGGCGTTTTCAGCAGCCAGAGCAGACCGTGGTTTTTTGCCAGAACGAAGGTGCCCTTGCTGGTCAGCGGCTGGGGCAGGGCGCGCAGGTGTTTTTCCTGAATGAAACTGCCGTGGATCACATCGGGTTTGGCCAGCTGATCGCTGAGCTGTTGCAGATCGAAGGCCTGCGCCAATGATGAAAGCCCGAGCAACGCTAAAGCGCCAAGGCATTTGAGGAGCGAATTCATGGCAGCATCCTTTCAACCGCGTCGGTGAACACCTTCGGTGAGGCCAACTGCATTTCGCGGCTGCTCATGTCGACGGCAACCTGTACTGAAACAGCGCGGGTCAGACGTTCGCCGGTTGCGAGATCGCTGATCAGGTAATTGATCTTCAGTCGGTTTTCCCACTCCACCAGGCTGGCGCGCACATTCAGCTTCTGGCCGAACACGGCGCCGCGTACATAGCGCAGTTGCAAATCGATCACCGGCCACGCGTAACCCGACGCCACCATGGCGTCGTAGTTGTGGCCGATCTTGTCCAGCAGCGCACAGCGGGCGACTTCCAGGTATTTGACGTAATGGCCGTGCCAGACCACGTTCATGGTGTCGACGTCAAAGAACGGTACGAGGATTTCCGTGTCGGTGTGGAGCACTCCCTTGCTACGCATGCAGCCTCCAGTGTTGTTCGGCGATGCGTTGCAGGCACAGGCGCAGTTCGCCTTCCAGGGCACGGTCTTCGATGACCGGCGCAAAGTCCTTGGCCAATTCTTCGTGCATCGCGGCCAGGGCCGGTGGTAGTGGCCGTGCGTCTTCAGCCTGGCCGCGCAGCCAGACCCCTTGGTTGGCGGCCAGCAGCGTGGCGGCGGCGACCTGTTCGGTCAGCTCCAGCACGCGGATGGCGTCGCGGGCGGCGATGGTGCCCATGCTGACTTTGTCCTGGTTGTGGCACTCGGTGGAGCGCGAAAAAACGCTGGCCGGCATGGTGTTTTTCAGCGCCTCGGCGGTCCAGGCACTGGTGCCGATCTGCACCGCCTTGAAGCCGTGGTTGAGCATCGCGCGGTCGGCGGTGGCGCCAGACAGGTTGCTCGGCAAGCCATGGTTGTAACGCTCGTCCACCAGCAGCGCGAGCTGACGGTCGAGCAAGTCGGCGACGTTCGCCACCAGGGTTTTCAGACTGTCCATGGCGAACGCGATATGGCCGCCGTAGAAGTGCCCGCCGTGCAGCACGCGTTCGGCTTCGGCGTCGATGATCGGGTTGTCGTTGGCGCTGTTGAGTTCGATCTCGATGAATGAGCGCAACCAGTTCAGGCTGTCGGCCAATACACCGAGCACGTGCGGCGCACAACGCAGGGAATAGCGGTCTTGCAGGCGATGCAGCGGCGCAGTCGGCGCATCGATCGCCAGGTCTTTGCGCAACCAAGCAGCGACTTGCATCTGCCCTGGATGGGGTTTGGCGGCAAACAGACGCTCGTCGAAGTGCTCCGGGTTGCCCTGCAACGCGACTACGTTCAGCGCGGTAATGCGCGTGGCCAGTTGCAGCAGGTAATCGGCGCGGGCGTAAGCCAGGCACGCGAGGCCGGTCATCACGGCGGTACCGTTCATCAGCGCCAGCGCTTCTTTGGGACGCAATACCAGCGGTTCCCAGCCCAGTTCGCTGTGCACATCGGCGGCTTGTCGGCGTTCACCACGGAACATCACTTCGCGCTCGCCGGACAAGGTCGCGGCGACGTAGGACAGCGGCGTCAGATCACCACTGGCGCCCACCGAACCTTCTTCCGGAATCAGCGGCAGAATGTCGTGTTCGAGGAAGGCTTGAAGACGTTCCAGCAGTTCCACGCGTACCCCGGAAACGCCTTGGCAAAGCGATTGCAAACGCGCCGCCAGCACCGCGCGGGTGGCTTGGGCGTCGAGCAGTTTGCCCAGGCCGCAACCGTGGAAGGTATACAGATGACGGGGCAGGGCTTCGACGTGGTGCAGCGGCACCGCTACTACACAGGAATCGCCATAACCGGTGGTCACGCCATAGATCACGCCTTCCTTGTCCAGCAGGGAATCAAGGAATTGCGGGCCCTTGGCGATGCGCTGGCGAAACTCGGGGTCGCCCTGCAACTGCGTCGGCACCTGACGGTTGGCCAGGGCCAGCACGTCTTCGATGCGCAAAGGGAGTTCGCCGAAGGTTACCGGCTCAAGCGTTGGCGTCGTCATCGGTCTTCCAGAAAGGGTAAAAGTTGAACCATTGTTGGGGCGCTTCGAGGCAATAGTGACCCAGGCGTTCGGCGTAGCGGGAGGCCCACTGATGAATGACCTGTTCGCGGTCGTTGCGTTTCCACACGATGGCGTCGGCGAACGGTTCGAGGGTCAGTCGATAGTCGCCCGTGGGTTTCTTCAGGCACAGCATCAGGTTGATCGGGCATTTCAGCAGACCGGCCAGCAACCAAGGGCCTTGCGGGAATGCGGCCTGATGGCCGAGAAAATCCACTGTCACGCTGCGCCCGCCATGCAGCGGCACGCGGTCGCCAGCAATCGCCAGCCATTCGCCGCGCTCCAGGCGTTCATGCAGTTGCAGCATGATCACCGGGTCCAGCTCGCTGACCTGAATCAGGCGCAGATTGGTCGCCCCGGCTTCGCCCAGCAGGCGGTTGAACTGTTCGGCGTGCTTGGTGTGCACCAGCACGTTCATGGTGACTTTCTCGCCGATCTCGGCCAGCGCCCGGCAGACCTCGAGATTGCCCAGGTGTGCGCCCACCAGCATTTGCCCGCGTGTGCCGCGCAGTTTATTGCGCAGCAGTGCGGGGTCGATGATTTCAATTTGATCGATGCTCAGCTTGCCGTTCCACACATCGAGTTTGTCGAGCATGGAGTCGGCGAACGCCATGAACTGGCCGAACACCCGCCAATGGCTCGGCCGCAACTCGCTACGACCGCTCCAGTCGGCGAGTCGCTGCTGGTATTGCCAGGCGCTCTGGCGGGCGCTGCGTCCGAACAGGAAAAAGTACAGCACGATGCCGTACAGCAGTGGGCTCAGCAGTCGGCGGCCCAAGACTTTTGCGCAGAGCGCGGTGAACTTCATCAGCCAGAAGCTGCCTCGCTCCTGGCGGTCGGCCCAGTGCTGTTTGTCTGCGTTGTCGCTCATGCTCGCCACCGTCGCCAGAGGATCACCGGTGCGCGCAGCAACATGCCGAAGAACAGCCGGGTGTGCATGCTCGAAATCAGTACATTGTCGTGGAACAGGCGGAAATGCGAGACGCCATCCGAGGGGTAATGGACCTTGGTTTTCAGCCACTGCATTGGCATATTGCGCCAGGCCAGGCGCACCAGGATGTCGGAGTCGAAGTCCATGCGCTTGCCGATCCTGGCCGAGTCGATCAGTGCCAGGGTCGGTGGTAATGGATAAACGCGGAAGCCGCACATGGAGTCGCGAATCTGCAACGACAGGGTGTTGATCCAGACCATGACGTGCGTCAGGTAGCGGGCGTACAAACGGCCCTTCGGCACGCTGTCGTCATATTGTGGATAACCGCAGATCACCGCCTCGGGATGGGCGCGCGAATGCTCGATGAAGACTTTGACGTCTTGCAGGTCGTGCTGGCCGTCGGCGTCCACCTGCAAGGCGTGGCTGAAGCCCAGGCGCGAGGCCTCCCGCAAACCGGTCATCACCGCACCACCCTTGCCTTGATTGACGGTGAGCCTGATCAGGTAAACCCGCTCACGCTGGGCCAGTTGGTCAAGCACCTTGGCGCATGCCGGGCTGCTGGCATCGTCCACCAGAATGCACGGCAGGCCGCAAGCAAGCAGCGCATCGACCACGGCAGTGATTGCGGTTTCGTGGTTGTAGACCGGGATTACGGCGCAGGGGTTATGCATCGCTGGCAGCCTCCAGCAAAATCCGCCCGCTGGAGCAGGTGGCGGTTTCATTGCGATAGGCGAAATACAATTTACTGCGCGCGGAGTCGAAGCGCAGGTGCAACTGGATTTCATCACCGGGGCGTACCAGTTGCTGGAATTTCAGCACTTCCATACCGGCGAATTTTGCCGGCAGATCCATTAATTGCTGGCCCAGGCTCAGCGCCCAATCCACCTGCACGACACCGGGCAATACCGGTGTCTGAGGGAAATGGCCGCTGAAATACGCCAGGTCTGGCGGGATGGCCAGTTGCAGGCTCCACTCGCCATCGGTGTCGATTTGTTCCAGCACTTCCGGCGCCTTTGGGCGGGGCGCCAGCAATATGCTCTCCACTTGTGTCTGGGGCAGTTTGCCTTGAGCGTTCAGTGGCAGTTGTCGCAACAGGCGCCAGCGACGGGGCAGGGCGAGTGCTTCGCAATGCTGGCTCAAGTGTTGGCGCAACTCCTGAGTAAGAGTACGTCGACCCTGATTACGCAAGGCATGCAGGCCTTGTTCGCTGAGTACCAGCAGTGCCCCCAATGAAGCGCGGTTTTCCTGAACCACACCGAGGCGCGCTTCGGCGACCCAGTCGTGAGCCATCAGCGCTTGTTCGAGCATCGGTAGCGAGATACGTTTTTCTTCCAGTTTGACGATTCGGTCCAGTCGTCCCAACAGCTCGAAACGGCCGTCGGCGGCGATGCGCGCGGCATCGGCGGTGTGTTCGATATGGCCGGCCGGTAAGTACGGTGAGGCGATAAGCAGGGCGCCATTGCTGTCCTGACTCAGCGCAACATCGGCGAAGGGTTGCCAGAGACTTTGGCCTTGACGCCAGGCGATTCCGCCGGTTTCCGAACTGCCGAAGATTTCTGTCGGCCATTGCTGCAGGCGCTCATGCAGGCTTTGCGCTGCTTCGGCAGGCAACGCACCACCGGAAGAGAACACTCGGCGCACCGCGCTCAGCGCTGGCCAGTCGAGGTTGTCGCCCATGCGCTTGAGCAGCGCGGGGCTGGCGACCCAGGCGAAGGCCGGGTGTTCGCGGCTGGCGCGCTGCAAGTCTTCCGGGAAGGCCATTTGCGTACGCACGAAGGAGCGCCCGGCGCACAACGGCCACAGCACCCGAAACAGCAAGCCGTAGATGTGTTGCGTGGCGACGCTGCCGATGATGCAGGCCTCGCCCAGATCGGCGCCCCACAAGTGCTCCAGCGCTTCGACTTCATTGGCCAGTTGGCGCAGGGTTTTGTCGATGCGCTTGGGTTCGCCACTGGAGCCGGAGGTGCACAGGCTCAGCTGACAGCGATCCAGATCCAGCGGGCTGGCCGGTAGCGGTGAATGCCGATAATCGCTCAGGTGCGCGTCGTCGGCCTGATCGGTCAGCCACAGATCGACCTCGCTCGACCAGCGCTGGCGAGTCTGCGCTTGCAGGTCGGCGGGCAGCAGCACGCTGACCCCGGCCCGCCAGGCGCCGAGCAGGGCAATGGCCAAGTCGCCGGCGTCTTCAAGGTGCACGGCGATGCGCTGCACACCCTGAGCTTGCAGGCCCGCAGCCAGGCTCAGGGCCTGCTCGCACAATTGCGCGTGATTCAACGCCGGTTCCACCGTCACGGCACGGTCCGGCTGAGCCTTGAGCAACAGTTGCTCAAGTGTTATCCAATTCATGGGCGGCCTCTTACCCGTTGTCGTATCAGCCATTCAATGGCAAACATCAGGCCGATCAATCCATAGGAGATCAGGCCGGTGTACAACATCCACCAACTCAGCGGCGCCCAAAGGGTCAGGGCGGCGGCGCACAAGCCGTTGCAGAGAAAAAACACGCTCCAGGCGATCGTCACCTGGCGGGTGTAGCGAATGGCCCTGGCCGGCAATTCCGGTTCTCGCAAACGGGCCAGGCGTTCAATCATTGGCGGGCCGTATTTCAGGCTCAGGCCGAACAGCACCAGCATGAATGCACTGATCAGTACCGGGTACCAGCGCAGCAGCACCGGGCTGTCGAATAGTGCCAGCAGCAGGCAAAACCCGATGGCGACCGTGGCCATCCACAGGCTGCCGGGCCGCCGCTCACCGGTCAGCGCCCGCGCCAGCCACAGGCTACCCAGCAGCAGACCAAACTGCCACGGGGCAAAATGCTCCATGCCGAAATACACCGCAAAGGGGTACAACAGGCCTGCCAGCAGCAGGCCCAGGCCGATCAGTCGGCTCATGCGGCCGGTTGAACCAGACGGTAGACCGCCTCGACCACGTCGCTGACGGTACGCACCGATTTGAATTCTTCGGCAGCGATTTTCTTGCCGGTCTGGCGTTTGATGTGATCGATCAGGTCGACCGCATCGATGCTGTCGATTTCCAGATCCTGATACAGGTTGGACCCCAGACTGATGCGCTCGGGCTCCAGCTCGAAGAGTTCGACCAGAGCATCGCGCAGGGTATTGAAAATATCGTCACGAGTTTGCATGGTCCGGTCTCAAGCTGCCTGTTTTGCAGTGACGAACGCCGCAAGGCTCGCCACGTTGGTGAAGTGATTACGGGTGTCCTTGGCGTCGGCATCGATTTTGATACCGTATTTTTTCTGGATGGCCAGGCCGAGTTCCAGTGCATCTACCGAGTCCAGGCCCAGGCCTTCGCCAAACAGCGTCTGGTCATCGCCGATGTCGTCGACGCTGATGTCTTCGAGGCCCAGGGCGTCAATGATCAGTTCTTTGATTTCACGGTGTAGATCGCTCATCTTCGGCGAGCTCCTTAATAAAGTAGTGGTGCAAATAATCATTGAGCTTGCGCGAGGCCTGAGGTGCAGGTCCCTGCGTTGCAAAGGCCTGTGGGTCTATATCGGCCCCGACGCGAAAACTGAAGTGCACGCGGCGTTTGGGGATCCGATACCAGGGTTCGGCCTTGGTCAATGTGGTCGGATTGACCTTGATAATCACCGGGGTGAGGATTCTCGCACCGCGCAGGGCGATTGCCGCGCCCCCCCGATGAAAGGCCGGCGCTTTGCCGGGTTGGGTGCGGGTGCCCTCGGGAAAGATGATCAGGGTCTGACCGTTTTTCAGCGCGTCGGCCGCCGCATCGAGCATGTCCATGCTGCCATCGTTGCTGATGTAATCGGTGCGGCGTAGCGGTCCGCGGGTGAACGGGTTTTCCCAGAGGCTTTTCTTGACCACGCAGTTGGAGTGGCCCACCAGGCCGATCAAAAACACCACATCGATCAACGAGGGGTGATTGGCGACGATCATTTGCCCTGGCCGTCCCAGTTTCTCCGCGCCCTGAATGTCATAAGTCAGCACGCCAGTGCGAGCCATGAACCGAATGAAAAACCAGAAACAGCGGCTCACCGTCTGTCGTGCACGCTGACGATGGGCCTGGGCGTCTCCCGGCAGGCAGCTCAACAGCGGGAACACCACCAGTCGCAGGCAAAGCCCGCCCAACCCGAACAGGGTGAAGCTTGCGGCAGTGGCCAGCAGGCGCCAGTAATAGGCGTCGCGGTTTTTATCGGTTACGGGTTGCGTTGCCAGGTCCATACACGATTTTTCCAGGCATGTTGGCAGGAAGTCTGCTGGCCGAGCAGGGTACGCAACAGATTCAGGGCATGGGGCCAGTGGGGTTTGGACAACGCTTGTGAGGTGCTGTTCAGCGACAGCTGCCACTGATTGCCGGGCGTAATCAACAGCCCGACCGCGTAAGGAAATGGCACATCGTCGATCCAGGCCGAATAGGCTTCGGGCGGTTGCTCTTCAGTCACTACCAACAGTACCGCGGGCGCGCCTTCCTCAAGCAATGCCGCTGCCTCTAGCATGCCGTGTTCAAGACCATCGCCAGCCGCGGCGAGAGCGGTCATTTCGCTGGTTTCACCACGCATGATCGACCACAGGCCGATGACCGCGTTATGCACTGACAGGCTGAACTGAGTGGGCGACAACGGTTGATCAGTCGCCAGATCGCTGAGAATTTCGAAAGTGCGCGGAGTTTCGCCATGGCGGGAAATAAAGACCAACGGTAGGTCTGGGTGCCCATCGGCCAACGGCCAGCCGACGCTGAACGCCATCCGCGCCAGGCGGCTGAGTCGCCGACGTTGCATGGCCGGCAGAAACGACACATCGGGGGCGGCATCGCTGCGCTCGAGCACGACCGGTTGTCGGCTCCAGGCCTGCCAATCATCCACGCTTTCAAGCCCAGGGGCCCACGCGCGCCATTGGGCGATGTTGAAGTTGATCACAGACATTCATCCCGCCCCTGCGGGCTTCCTTTGACGCGGTGAGTCGCAAAAAATCGCGCCTGACCTTACGTGGCGCTTAACGCCGAGTGGCGCGCATTATCCCGGTGTGGCGGGCGTGTAGCAAATGCTGGTTACATTTTGCGCAACGAAATGTACCGTCTGGTTCGCGAAAAAGCTGTCGTTTGGCCATTATCCATGATGCGTCGGACATGTCTGTCGGCTCTATCAGCTGTCGATGGACGAGTTGGCGGCTTCTTCTGCCGGATAATTACCATGACTGTGTAGTCCCGACTCCAGCGAGGTAGCTAAGCAGCGCCGTGGACTACTACACTCGGTCATTCTTTGATACACGGAGGTTTTGACATGCGGCGCGTGGTGTTCAATCAGAAAGGTGGCGTGGGCAAATCAAGCATTGCCTGTAATCTGGCGGCGGTCAGCGCCAGCGAAGGCTATCGCACGTTGTTGGTGGACCTCGATGCTCAGGCCAACTCCACTCAATACCTGACGGGACTCACCGGTGACGATATCCCGATGGGGATCGCTGACTTCTTCAAGCAGACTCTATCCTCCGGGCCGTTCTCGAAGAAAAACCAGGTCGACATATACGAAACCCCCTTCGACAACCTTCACGTCGTCACCGCCACCGCCGAACTGGCCGACTTGCAACCCAAGCTTGAGGCCAAGCACAAGATCAACAAGCTGCGAAAATTGCTCGAGGAACTGGACGGCGATTACGACCGAATCTACCTCGATACGCCGCCAGCACTGAATTTCTATGCTGTCTCGGCCTTGATCGCGGCTGATCGTGTGCTGATTCCCTTTGACTGCGACAGTTTCTCGCGTCAGGCGCTGTATGGCCTGTTGGCGGAAATCGAAGAATTGAAGGAGGACCACAACGAAGGGCTGGAAGTTGAAGGCATCGTCGTCAACCAGTTCCAGGCCCGCGCCAGTTTGCCTCAGCAAATCCTCGACGAATTGATCGCCGAAGGCCTGCCGGTGCTGCCGGTGTACCTGGCCAGCTCGGTGCGCATGCGCGAATCCCACCAGGCCAACACGCCGCTGATCCACCTCGACCCGCGGCATAAACTGACCCAACAGTTCGTCGACCTGCACAACCTGCTGGAAAATGCCTGATTTACCCCTGTAGGAGCGAGGCTTGCCCGCGAAGGCGTCGTGTCAGGCAACAATGATTTCGAATGTGCCGGCCCCTTCGCGGGCAAGCCTAGCTCCTGCATTTTGTCGAAGGGGATTCAAATTCCCTGACTACGCAACCAGCTCATCAACTGCGGCAACGGGAAGGCCCCGCTTTGGCGAGCCACTTCCCGGCCGTTCTTGAACAGAATCAGGCTCGGAATCGAGCGAATCCCCAACTGCGCCGATAATTGCTGATTCGCCTCGCTGTCCAGCTTGGCCAACCGACACTTGCCCGCCAACTGCCCCGCCGCCTGCTCGAACACCGGCGCAAACGACTTGCAGGGTCCGCACCAGTCCGCCCACACATCCACCAGTAACGGCAGGTCGCCCTTGATCTGACTGGCGTAATCGCCTTGCTTCAATTCGAACGGCTTGTTCAGCAGGACTTCGGCCTTGCAGCGACCGCATTTTGGATGGTCGTTGAGGCGCTCGGCGGGGATGCGATTCAGGCCGTTGCAGTGGGGGCAGGGGATTAGCAGTGGTTCGGGCATGATTGGTTCTCAGTGGGCAGTCTATGCAACTGATCTGGAGTCGAAGGTGGTCATTATCAAGGCGATAGGTTGTAGGTCATTACCTTCTTCAGTTGCACAGAGGGACTACGTTCACTCACGATGAACAACTAATCTCCAGATGCTTCCCCCACTCCGGTGGCCGCTCGGCATAGCTCTCCATTCCAGGCTGTTCCTCGAACGGATTGCTCAATACCGCATGCAAACGACGAACTTCTGAGTAGTCGCCACTTTCCGCCGCATCGATGGCTTTCTGCGCCAGATAGTTACGCAGGATGTACAGCGGATTGACCGCATGCATTCGTTTGCGGCGCTGTTGCTGGTCAACCACACCTTCACGAGCAACCCGGGCGATGTAGAGCTCGCCCCACGCATCGAAGCCCTTGATGTCGACGAAGTCATCGCGTAAACGAGCGACCGCCAGTTCCGGTGATTCATCCCCCAGGCGGCGGAAGAACAGGCTGTAGTCGACGCCGCTGTTCTGCATCAGTTGCAGCAGGTGCTCCAGCAGTTTCTGGTCGTCGTCTTCGGCAGTGGTGAAGCCGAGGCGGCGGCGCATCAGGTCCAGGTAATGGGCCTGGAACAGCGGCAGATACAGGCCGAGGGTTTCGCGCAGGGCTTCGACGCTGATGAATGGCGTCAGGGCCTGGGCGAGGGCGCTGAGGTTCCACTGGCCGATCGGTACCTGGTTGCTGAAAGAGTAACGACCCTGATCATCGGAGTGGTTGCAGATGAAGTGGGCGTCGAAGTCATCGAGGAAGGCGAACGGGCCGAAGTCGAAGGTGATGCCCAGGATCGACATGTTGTCGGTGTTCATCACGCCGTGGCAGAAGCCATAGGCCTGCCATTTGGCGATCAGCTCGGCGTTGCGCTCGACGATTTCGCGAAACATCGCCAGGTACGGTTCCGGCTGTTCCAGGCAGTGCGGGAAATGCATGGCCAGCACATGCTCGCCGAGTTCTTTCTGCTGCTCGGGGCGCTTGGTGTAATAGAAGAATTCGAAATGCCCGAAGCGCACATGGCTCGGCGCCAGGCGCAGGACCATGGCTGCGCGTTCCTGTTTCTCGCGCCAGACCGGTGTGTCGGAGCCGATCACGCACAGGGCGCGAGTGGTGGGAATGTTCAGGGCATGCAGGGCTTCAGAGGCGAGAAACTCGCGGATCGACGAACGCAGCACCGCTCGTCCATCGCCCATGCGTGAGTAAGGCGTCTGACCGGCGCCCTTGAGGTGCAGGTCCCAATGTTCGCCGGCTTCGTTATAGACCTCGCCCAGCAACAGGCCGCGACCATCGCCCAACTGCGGGTTGTAAGAACCGAACTGATGCCCGGAATAGACCATCGCCCGCGGCTCGGCCTCGGCCCAGAGCTTGTGGCCGCCGAACAGTTCGGCGAACACCGGTGTCTCGGCCGCGGCCGGGTCCAGGTCCAGCAACGCCATGGCAGCGGGGCTGGCGACCACCAGTCGCGGAGCGGCGATGGGCTCGGGCAGCACATGGGTTGAGAACGCGTCGCCCAGGCGGGCGAAGCGATTATCGAAGGTCAGTTCGTCGAGGGCTTTCAACGGCCATCTCCAGCAGAATGTCCGAGCATTCTGCTAGGGATAGAGCGGTTAGTCGAGTTCGACAGGCGGCTCGTGCCGCGGTTTACCGTCGGCCAGCGGCACGATGGTTTTGGTTTCCGGCTCGACCGGCACCATTTTGTATTCCTGGCCGTTAAGGTTCTTGAGGTAGACCTCCAGCTGCCGGAACGAGATGTTGATGTGCTGCTTCTTGAACTCGCGATTGATGAAGCGGTTGACCTCATCGAGCACCGGGTTACGGTCGCCGAGGTCGCGCACATGCATGCGCAACTCGTGATCGAGGGTGCTTTCGCCGAAGTTCAGGAAGTACACGTGGGGCTCCGGATCCTTCAGCACGCGCGGGTTATCCCGGGCTGCCTTGAGCAGCAACTCTTTCACCAGGTCCAGGTCCGAGCCGTAGTCGACGCCGAGCTTGAGGGTCACTCGGGTGATGGTGTCGGTCAGGGACCAGTTGATCAGTTGCCCGGTGATAAACGTCTTGTTCGGAACGATGATGTCCTTGCGGTCGAAGTCGGTGATGGTCGTGGCGCGAATGCGGATCTTGCTCACCGTGCCCGACAGGTTGCCGATGGTGATGGTGTCGCCGATCCGTACCGGGCGTTCGAACAGGATCATGATGCCGGAGATGAAGTTGGCGAAGATTTCCTGCATGCCGAAACCCAGACCCACCGACAGCGCCGCCACCAGCCATTGCAACTTGTCCCAGCTCACGCCGAGCGTGGACAGGGTCGAGACAAAACCGACACCGGCGATCACATAGGACAGCAAGGTGGTCGTGGCATAGGAACTGCCTTGGGCCAGGTTCAGTTTCGACAGCACAAACACTTCAAGCAGGCCTGGCAGGTTGCGCGCCAGCGCGAAGGTGATGCCGATGATAATCAGGGCACCGAGCATGTCGCCGATACTGATCGGCACCATGCTCATGTTGGCGCCGGTGCCGCTGGTGTATTCGTAGAGGGTGATGTTGTCCAGATACGAGAACACTGAGATCAGGTCCGACCAGACCCAGTACAGCGCGGCGATGAAACCACCGAGCAGGGCCAGACGGATCAGTCGCAGGGACTGCTCGTTGACCTTCTCGATGTCCAGGGTCGGCTCTTCGATTACTGCTTCACCGTCGCCGGCCTCTTTCGCGGCCTGGCGTTTGGCCAGGGCGCGCTGATAGGCCAGGCGCCGTGCCGCAACACTGAGGCCGCGCACGAAGGTCGCTTCGATCACCAGCCAGAACATCAGCAAGTACAGCGTGTTGATCAACCGGTCGCTGAGTTTCAGCGCGGTGTAGTAGTAGCCAAAGCACACGGCGACGAACAAGGCGATCGGCAGGGCTGTGAACAGAACCCCCACGGCCTTGCGGAACAGTGAAGCGTTCTGGTGAGTCGGGCTGCTGATCAGCAGGCGGCTGAGCAACCAGGCCATCAAGGCATAGCAGGTCAACACCACCGGCATGCCGAGCACGTCATCGGCCAGCGCCGCCGGTTGCAGTTCGGCGACCGCCACGACAGCTACCAGGGCCATCACTACCAAACCGAGTCGGCGTATCCAGCCTTGAAGGAATTCGACCTGAGGTTTTTCCCAGCGGAAATGCAATTCGGCGACGCCGCCCGGCGCGAGGATGCGGTAGGCGGTATAGAACACCAGCCAGGCCTGGGCCATTTGCAGCAGCGCCGCGCCCATATTGGCGTTCTGCCCGCGGGCGTCGATCTGCAACGCCAGGCCGCACAAGGCCAAACCCAGGGCGACGGGCATCGCCAGCAGGATGTTGATCAGAATCGCTTGCGGTGTGTGCCACTGGCTGTCGCGCTTGAAATGGCCAATATCCAGGTGAACTTTATTCAGGCGGGAATAGAGATTTTTGCGGCGCCACAGCAGCGCCCCGATCAGCAAGGCCAACGGCAAGAACAGCAGTGGCCGTTGCGTCAGGCCATCGGTCAGTTCGCTCAGGCTCGAGGCCCACGGCAAGGTGGTGACCTGACGTTGCAGGCGTTCGGGCACGCCGTGCATCCACTCAAGATCCAGCGGCTTGTTGCTGGGAATCCAGAACATTTGCTCGTCCAGCGTAGCCCTTAGGCTTTGCGCGGTGCTGAGCAATTGCTTCTGGTTGAGTTGCAGCGTGATGGATTCATTGAGCACCGCGCTCAGCTCGCGATTCAAACGCTCCAGCAGGTCCGCGCGGGTGGTGGCCAGTTCCAGCAGGCTCTTGCGCAGTTGCGGGGTGACTTGCTCAGGCGGTTGAGTTGCCAGCAGGTTATCGACATAGGTGGTCGGGTTGCTGAGCAGTTCCCGTTGCTGGCTGACTTCGAACTGATACAGGCGAATGTCGGCGATCTGGTCGGCCAGGTCGCGGTCGAGCTGGAGGCGCGGCAGGGCCTGTTTCTGTTTGTAGAGAATCTTGGAGAGCAGCAGGCTGCCCTTGAGCACGTTGATCTGTTCGTCCAGCGCCGAATCGCTCTGGGTCACGCTGTCCAGTTGCTGTTTGGTCTGCAGGTTCTGTTGGGTGACTTCGTTGAGGCGGTCGGTGCTTTTGAGCAGGTAGTCGGAGAGCTTCAGGTTGGCCGCGCTTTCGGTGGCCAGCAGGCTGCTGCCGCCGGCCTTCTGCGCTTCGATGGACTGCTGGGTGACGGTCTCTTGGGACTGGGCCAGGCGCTTCTGGTTGATCAGGGTTTGCAGCTCCTGGATTTCCCGCTCCAGGCGATTGGTTTTTTCCGTGAGCAGGTCATGCTGGCTGTTGCCCAAATCCTGCAGCTGACTGTTACCGGCCAGTTCCTGTCGGCGCAACGGAATCAGCGCATTGAGCGCCGCGAGCTCGGCGTTGAGCTGGTCGCGCTGTTCACCGCTCAACGTCTTGCCGTTGTCTTTTCCGATTTTAAGGATGTTATTGATTTGCTGAATGCGCGTCTGGCTGGCGGAAATTTCGGCCTGGGCACGCTCGGGACGGGTCTGGGCAGTAATCACCAGACTGTTGGCCTCGGCCAGTGCTTTTTGCAGATCGCTTTGCTGGGTCGAGCGCTCGGTCAATAGCTGCTCAAGCTGCTGAATGGTCTCTTTGGTATAGCGTTGCGCCACCGGCACTACATTGGTGGCCTTGAGACGAGTCAGTTCACGCTGGTTCTCGATGTTCTGCTTTGGCGCGCTAGCGAGCTGCTGCTTGAGATCAACCAGCTTTTGCTCGTAATCACGCTTGTTGGTGAGTTGCGTCAACGTGCCTTGCAAAATGCTCTGCAGCGCTTTCTGATCGGCTTCCGGCAGTTTGCGGTCGGCGATCTTGTCCAGGCTCGCCTGCACGGCTGCGCTGGAGGGCGGTTCGGCGGCTTGCAGTGTGTTGATCGAAAGACTCAAGCCCAGCAGGGCCATGATGAAAAAAGTGCGCAGGGTTGACATAAAGACCGATCGAAAACTAGACGAAGAGTGGAGTTTAGAGGAACAAGCCGGGACCCGGGCGACTTCCTTCGGGGAATCTGACGCCTACCTTACCAATCTTGTTCCCTTCCATGACAGCCACAGTCCAAAGGGTGTTGTTCCATTCCACCTGGTCACCGACTACCGGCGCACCGCCCACTTTCTGGGCAATGAAGTGGCCCAGGGACATGTTTGGATCGATGCCTTCGACTTTCAACCCGTACAGGGCAGCAACCGCGCCCAGCTGGGCGTCTCCTTCGAGTACGAAGTCGCCGAAGAAGCGCAAATCCAGACCTCGTTGCGGAGCCTGGCTGAAGAGTTTTCCGAGGGCCGGAAGGTTGTGTTCATGGCCGATCACGCAGAGCAAATCATCGACTTCGAGCACCGTACTACCCGACGGATGGAGCAATTGTTGACCACGAAACAGGGCCGCGATACGAGTACCTTCGGGCATTTTCAGCTCGCGAAGAGGGGATCCAATGCACCATTTCTCGGCACCGAGGCGATACACGAACAGCTCCCACTCGCTGGTGACATGCACTTCCAGCGCCGATCGGGAGATGGGCAAAGGCTCAGGCGGGACGGTCACTTTCAAAAGCTTGGCAACCCAGGGCAGGCTCGTGCCTTGCACCAGCAGCGACACCAGCACAATGAAGAACGCCAGATTGAAATACAGCTGCGCATTGGGCAGCCCCGCCATCAGCGGGAACACCGCGAGAATGATCGGTACGGCACCGCGCAGGCCCACCCAGGAAATGAATGCCTTTTCGCGACCATGGAATGCCTTGAAGGGCAACAAGCCGACCAGCACTGAGAGCGGACGGGCAAACAGAATCATCCACAGCGCCAGGCCCAGCGCCGGCAAAGCAATCGGCAGCAGGTCATGGGGCGTGACCAACAGCCCCAGCACCAGGAACATGCCGATCTGGGCCAACCAGGCCATGCCGTCGAGCATGTGCAAAATGCCGTGGCGACTGCGGACCGGACGGTTGCCGATCACCAGGCCGCACAGGTACACCGCCAAAAAGCCGCTGCCGTGCAGGGCGTTGGTCAGAGCAAACACGACCAGGCCGCCCGCAATCACCAGAATCGGATAAAGGCCGGTGGCCAAGTGGATACGGTTGACCAGTTGCAGCATGAGCCAACCACCGCCGAGGCCGATCACGCCACCAATGCCGAACTCGCGCATCAAATGCAGGAGCAGATTCCAGTGCAGGCCGGTCTCGCCGCTGGCGAGCATGTCGATCAGGGTCACGGTGAGGAACACCGCCATCGGGTCGTTGCTGCCGGATTCGATCTCCAGGCTCGCGCTCACCCGTTCGTTCAGGCCCTTGCCGCCCAGCAGCGAAAACACGGCCGCGGCGTCGGTGGAGCCGACGATGGCGCCGATCAGCAGGCCTTGCATCAGATTAAGGTCGAACAACCACGCCGCCGCCATTCCTGTCAGCCCGGTGGTGATCAACACACCCACCGTGGCCAGCGACAATGCTGGCCATAACGCCACGCGAAAACTCGCCACCCGGGTGCGCAAGCCGCCGTCGAGCAGGATCACTGCCAGGGCGAGGTTGCCGACCAGATAAGCCGTTGGATAGTTATCGAAAATAATGCCGGCGCCGTCGACACCGGCCGCCATGCCCACCGCGAGGATGATCACCAGAATCGGGATACCGAGGCGCGATGAAAGTGAGCTCACCAGAATGCTCGCACCTACCAGCAACGCGCCGATCAAGAACAGGCTGTTGATGGTCGTCGCATTCAAAGGCAGTACTCCAGAAAGCTAAAGGCGGGCACAAACTGACCATGCAGTCTGCGTGCCAGCGATTCTAACCTGTTGAAATGTGATGCTGTCAAAAAGCTTTTAACGTGAGTCGACTGATCGTTCCCACGCTCCGCGTGGGAATGCAGCCCGGGACGCTCTGCGTCCCAAGAGCGGACGCGGAGCGTCCTTAGAGGCGTTCCCACGCAGAGCATGGGAACGATCAGTCCCAGGTTACAGGCTAAACCGCCCAACCATGTTGTTCAGGTCCAGCGCCAGGCGCGACAGCTCGTTGCTGGCCGCGCTCGTCTGGTTGGCGCCGGTGGCCGATTGCACCGACAGGTCACGAATGTTCACCAGGTTGCGGTCCACTTCACGGGCCACTTGTGCCTGTTCTTCGGCCGCGCTGGCGATCACCAGGTTGCGTTCGTTGATTTCGACGATGGCGCTATTAATAGTGTCCAGCGACATGCCTGCACCACGAGCGATGTTCAAGGTCGACTCGGCGCGCTCGGTGCTGTTACGCATCGAATCCACCGCGTGTTCAGTGCCGCTCTGGATGCTGCCGATCATGCGTTCGATTTCGCTGGTCGACTGCTGGGTGCGATGGGCCAGGGCACGCACCTCGTCGGCGACCACCGCGAAACCACGACCGGCTTCACCGGCACGGGCTGCTTCGATGGCAGCGTTCAACGCCAACAGGTTGGTCTGGTCAGCCAGGCCGCGAATCACGTCCAGTACTTTGCCGATGTCGCGCGACTCGTTGGCCAGATCGCCGATCAGGTTGGCGGTGCTTTGTACGTCGGCGCTCATGCGCTCGATGGCACTCACGGTTTCCTGCACCAGGTCACGACCGTCACCCGCCGAAGTGGTGGCGTTTTTCGAAGCCTCGGAGGTGCTCACGGCGTTGCGGGCCACTTCTTCCACGGCGCTGGTCATTTCGTTGACGGCGGTGGCGGCCTGCTCGATTTCGTTGTTCTGCTGAGTCAGGCCACGGGCGCTTTCGTCAGTGACGCTGTTGAGCTCTTCCGCGGCGGACGCCAGTTGCGTGGCCGAACCGGAAATCCGTTGCAGGGTGTCGCGCAGTTTTTCCTGCATCTTCGCCATCGCGGCCAGCAAACGACCGGCTTCATCTTCGCCGTCGACGGTGATCGGGCGCGTCAGGTTGCCTTCGGCGATTTCTTCGGCGGCGCTCAGTGCGTTGGCGATGGGCTTGGTGATGCTGTTAGTCAGTAGCCAGGCGAACAGCAGGGTCAGGCCGGTGGCGATGACCAACAGGGTCACCGTCAGGTTGAAGGCCGAGGAGTATTGGTCGACGGCTTGCTGATTGGTGTCGAGGGTCTGCTGAGTGTTGATCTCCAGCAAACGGTTCAGCACGACGTTGATCGCTTCAGAGTTGTTCAGCAAATCGGTATTGAGCAGCGTGCGCAGTTCGTCGACCTGATTGTTGCGCGACAGGCTCTTCATCCTGTCTTCGATCTGGCGATACTGCCCCAGCAGCTGTACATACTGATCATAGGCCGCACGTTCCTGCGGGCTGGCGATCAGTTTTTCGTAGACGGCTTGAGCCGCTCGGATCTGTTGGTTACGGGTTTCCAACAGGTCCATGGTTTTCTGCTGGACATCCGGCTCGCGGTTTACCAACAGACGGTAAGACAGGACGCGCAGGCGCAGGGTCAGCTGAGTGAACTCGTCGAGGCTTTTGATGCTCGGTACGCTGTTCGAAGTAATTTCCTCGGCGGCGCCACGAATCTTGCTCATCTGGTTCAGCGCGAACACCCCCAGAACCAGCATCAGACTGCCAATCAAGGCAAAACCGAGGAACGCCCGCGGTGCGATATTCATATTTCGTAAGGACATGGTGTTCACCGAAAAAAGCGCATCCGTGCGGGGCTGAGACTGCTGTATGCATGACTTATCGGTCATACGACTAAAGTCTTGAGGTGTTGCGCGCTTTTGTCGCACAAGGGCTGCGGCGACGAAGTGCAGGAACCAGATCCGCCAATCACAGTCTTTAAAGCTCGCGAGGAAGGTCGCCCGCCAGGAAAATCAAGGCCTTGCGCCTGCATAACCCTGGCATCTGTGGTGACTTTTCTTTATCGTACGCGCCCTTTGAAAATGCCCGGAAAATCAAAATGTTGGAAGCATCCCTAAGCCAATTGGAACAACTGGTCAGCGACCTGGTGCAGCAGAACCAGACCCTGCTCGGCACCAATCAATCCCTGAGTGCGGAACTGGCCCAGGTCAAGGATGAAAACGAAAGCCTGCAACTGAGCCTGATGGAACAGGAAGAGAAACAAGGCGCCACCGCGGCACGCATTCAGGCCTTGGTTGAGCGCGTCAGCGCCGGCCCTGTCAGCGCATGAGTTACGGCGCCGCAGGGGTAAAAGTCGTCTCGATTCTGGGGGAGGACTATTCGATCAAGGCGCCGGCCGGGGAAGAGCAGACCCTGCTGGACGCCGCATTAATGTTGAAGGCCGCTCTGGCCGAGACCAAAAAGAGATACCCGACGCTGATCGGTGACCGCTTGCTGGTGCTGGCGGCGATGAATCTGTGCTCGCAGCAGATCGAAATGCAAAAGCGTCACCAGCAAGAACTTGACCGTTACCAAGAGCAAGTCAGCGCCACGGTTGAAGTGATCGCCAAGACAATCAATCAGGCCTGATCAGCTTTGCGCACAACCAAAGAATAGATTGTTGATTGAGTTGTATACAATCGGCATGGCTGTTGCAGTGTTTCAGCCTCTTATTCTTTGGGGGTGCTCCATGCAGTTCTGGCGACGCAGTATTCAATGGCAGTTGATCCTGAGCATGGGCACCGCCCTGCTGGTCAGTATTCTGATCGTGGTTGGCGTTTATACCCTCGTGGTCAACCGCCTCGCCCAGCGCTATCTGGTCGAACAAGCGCTACCGTCGAGCATCGAAGCGATGCGCAACGACATCGAACGAATCCTCGTTCAACCCCTCACCGCCGCCAAGGACATCGCCAGTAACAGCATGGTTCGCGACTGGTTGGCCGGGGGTGAAAGCAGTGTCCAGACCGCTGGCTTCGTCAGTTACCTGGAAGGCATTCGCGCCGAGCACAAAGCCTTTACCGCGCTGATCATCGGTGCCGCTTCAAACCATTACTTCACGGAAAAGGGCCTGGATCGCACGCTCAGCCGTTCCAATCCCAACGACGCCTGGTTCTATTCGTTCCTCGACAGCAACCAGCCGCGCACCCTCAATATCGACAATGACACTGCCACCGGTGAGTTGGCGCTGTTCATCGACCTAAAGGTCGAGCAGGCCGGCAAAGTCGTGGGCGTCGCCGGGCTGGGCCTGAGCATGAAAGAGCTGTCGGAGTTGATCCACAATTTCAACTTCGGTGAGCGCGGCAAGGTCTATCTCGTGCGCTCCGACGGTTTGATCCAGATTCACCCCGAGACGCAGTTCAGCGGCAAACGCACGCTGATCGAACAGATCGGCGCCCCGGCAGCGCAAGCGATCATGGGGCAGCTCTCTACCTCCACCGCGTTCGCCACCAGCAGTTTTGTCCGCGATGGAGAAGATTTTCTGGCGTTGAGCCTGCCGCTGCGTGATCTGGGTTGGACCTTGGTGGCCGAAGTGCCGCAGTCGCAGATCTACGCCGAAGCCCGCCGGGCGATGTGGATGAGCAGCGGCATCGGCCTGGCGGTGGCGTTGGTGTGCCTGTTGCTGGTGGTGTTGCTGGCCCGTGGATTGGTGCGACCGATTCGTCAGGTAACAGCGGCGCTAGTAGCCATCGGTAGCGGTGGTGGAGATTTGACCCACAGGTTAGATTCCAGTCGCGCCGATGAGCTGGGTGACCTCGCTCGGGGCTTCAATCGCTTCCTGGAAAGTCAGCGCGACATGATTGGCGAAGTCCTGGCCACCAGTGAGCGCTTGCGTACGGCCGTCGGCCAAGTGGCACGGGTGGTGGACAACACGGCGGCACGCTCGGGTCGTCAGCAGGAAATGACCGACATGGTCGCCACCGCTGTCCACGAGATGGGCCTGACCGTGCAGGAAATCGCGCAGAACGCCGGCAACGCGGCCGTCGCTTCGCAAACTGCGCGAGATGAAGCGCTGCAGGCGCGGGAGGTGGTGGGCGGATCGATCCGGCATATCGAAAGCATGTCCGAGGAGATTGGTATTGCTGCCGGCGCGGTGGGCGAGTTGGCTCATCAGGTGGCGTCTATCGATCAGGTGTTGGCGGTGATTCGCGGGATTTCCGAACAGACCAATTTGCTGGCACTCAATGCCGCTATCGAAGCGGCGCGGGCCGGGGATATGGGGCGCGGGTTTGCGGTGGTGGCGGATGAAGTGCGGACATTGGCGCGGCGGACTCAGTCGTCCACCGACGAGATCCGGCAGATGATCGGCAGCCTCAAGCAGGGCGCGGAGAATGCGGTGTCATCCATGTACGCCGGGCAAGCGGCGACCGGCACGGGTGTTGAGTCGAGTCAGCGCACCGGGGCGTCGTTGACGGCGATTACCGGGCAGGTCGAGCGCATCAGCGATATGAACCATCAGGTCGCGACGGCGACGGAAGAGCAGTCGGCGGTGACGGAAGAGATCAACCGTAACGTGCAGGGGATTTCTGATTTGGCGCGGGCCACGGCGGGGGAAGTCAGGGCTTGCCGTGAAGACTGTCAGACGTTGCAGCGCTTGGCGGATGATCTGGCACGGCAGATGGGTAGTTTCAAACTCACCTAACCGATCGTTCCCACGCGCAGCAAAGGAATGCAGCCCGGGACGCTCCGCGTCCCATTGGAACGCGGAGCGTCCCCTGAGGCATTCCTTTGCTGCGCGTGGGAACGATCAGTGTGAGGGGGTTAGAACCACTCATCCCGCATCGTCAGACACACATCATCCCGCGCCTCAAGAATCGCCAGCTCATGGTGGCAACCCGGCACTTCCCAGGTCAGAAAATACCGCGCCGCCTGCAGCTTGCCTCTATAGAAGCTCACGTCCGCCGCGTTGCCTTTGGCCAACCCTTCCTCGGCGCGAATCGCCTGTTCCAGCCAGCGCCAACCAATCACCGTGTGCCCGAACACTTTCAGGTACAGCGCCGAGTTCGCCAGGCTGCTATTCACCTTGCCTTGGGCCAAATCGGTCAGCAGGCCAATAGTCACGGCGTGCAGGCGTGCCACCAGTTTCTCCAGCGGTTCACGCAGCGGCGTCAGCGATTCATAGGCCTGCGCCCGCTCGGTGGTATCGGCAATCAGGCGGATCAATTGCTTGAGCCCCGCCCCCCCGTTCTGCGCCAGCTTGCGTCCCAGCAAGTCAAGCGACTGAATGCCGTGAGTCCCTTCATGGATCGGGTTCAGGCGGTTGTCGCGGTAGTACTGCTCCACCGGGTACTCACGGGTGTAACCGTGGCCGCCGAGAATCTGGATCGCCAGTTCGTTGGCCTTGAGGCAAAACTCCGACGGCCAGGATTTGACGATCGGCGTCAGTAAATCCAGCAGCTCATGGGCTTGTTTGCGTTCGGTTTCGGTTTCCAGAGTCGTGGTGTCGTCGAACAGTCGTGCCGCGTACAACCCAAGGTCAAACGCGCCTTCGACGTAGGATTTTTGGGTCAGCAACATGCGTTTAACGTCGGCGTGCTGAATGATCGCCACCGGTGCGGTGGTCGGATCCTTGCTATCCGGCACTCGACCTTGCGGACGCTCGCGGGCGTATTCCAGGGAGTACAGGTACCCGGCGTAACCCAGCATCACCGCGCCCATGCCGACGCCAATTCGTGCCTCGTTCATCATCTGGAACATGTAGCTCAAACCGTGGTGCGGCTTGCCCACCAGATAGCCGACACACTCGCCGTTATCACCGAAGTTCAGCGCGGTGGACGTAGTACCGCGCCAGCCCATCTTATGGAACAGCCCGGCCAGCAATACGTCGTTGCGCTTGCCGAGACTGCCGTCATCGTTGACCAAAAACTTGGGCACGATAAACAGCGAAATGCCTTTCACCCCGGCCGGTGCGTCGGGCAGTTTGGCCAGCACCATGTGCACGATGTTTTCCGACAGCGGGTGATCGCCACCAGAGATGAAGATCTTGTTGCCCTTGAGTCGATACGTGCCGTCGGACGCAGGCTCGGCGCGGGTACGAATATCCGACAGCGACGAGCCCGCGTGGGGTTCGGTCAAGGCCATGGTGCCGAAGAAACGGCCGTCGATCATCGGTTGCAGGAAGCGCTGCTTCTGCTCATCAGTGCCGAAGCTTTCAATCAGGTTCGCCGCGCCCATGGTCAGGAATGGGTAAGAGGTCGACGCCGCGTTGGCCGACTGAAAGTGCGCAAAGCAAGCTTGCGACAGCAGCGTAGGAAGTTGCATGCCGCCGGCATCGAAACTGCGCGCGGCGTTGAGGAAACCGGCTTCAAGGAAGGCATCCACCGCCGGTTTCACTTCCGGAATCAGAATCGCCTGACCGTCTTCATAGCGCGGTTCGTTCTCGTCGCCCTTGCGGTTGTGCGGGGCGAAGAACTTCTCGGCGATGCTGCGGGCGGTACAGATAGCCGCATCGAAGGTCTCGCGGTTGTGCTCGGCGAACCGCTCACGCTGCGTCAGGCCTTCGGCATCAAGGACTTCATACAGCTCGAAAGCCAGATTGCGGGAACTGAGCAACGTCTCGGACATGGCGGCCTACCTTTATTTGGGATGGGCCGAGTCTAGGCGTGGGAATAGAGACTGAACAGGATGATTGATCTTGGTGATGGAGAAGCAAAAGATTTTGCTTCAAAAAACCGGACACCCATTGCAGGTGCCCGGTCTTATCGCGGTTTAGCCGATCGTCATCAAACTGGCATTACCACCCGCCGCAGCGGTGTTCACGCTCAACGCACGCTCGATCACCAGGCGCTCCAACGCAATGTTGGTTTCGCCCTGCGACAAACCATGAACCCCGACGATCGCGCCGGCACGCTTGGCCACTTGCTGGCAGACCGCACGCAACTGGTCGGAATGGCCATGATGCAGAACCGCATCAATTACCACCTCGTCCTTGGTCCAGTCGGCCACCCGCTTGATCCGCGCCTGGATTTCTTTCGGCAGGCGTGCGAACAGTGCCTTGCCCGGTTCAGCGTCCGGCCATACCGCCGAGCCGCCTACGGCCAATACCGCAGCCAGTTGGGTCAGCAAATCGCCTTCGACTTCCGCCAGGCACAGCACGTGTTCGCGCGGCAGGATGGCGTAGCTGTTGCGCTCGCCAGTCGGGCCCGCCAGAACACGGGTGATCCCGCTTTGCGATTGCGCCGCGAACTGTACGCACAGGGTGCTCAAGTCTGCGAACTTGTTGCTGTCGGCCCAAGCTTTCAGCGCAGTCAGCGGTTTGCTCATGGCATCACGCAGACGGACGTCCGGTGCAGCGAGAGCGTCGCCGCGGGCGAAGGATTGTTCGATCGCATCGGTAGGACGTGTCGACAGCAGGCGGTACAGGTACAGCGGACCACCGGCTTTCGGGCCAGTACCCGACAGGCCTTCACCGCCGAACGGTTGCACGCCGACCACGGCACCGACGATGTTGCGGTTCACATAAACGTTACCGGCGTTGACGTTGTCGATCACCTTGGCGATGGTCTCGTCGATGCGGGTGTGTACGCCCAGGGTCAGGCCGTAGCCGGAAGCATTGATCTGGCCGATCAGTTGATCGATCTCTTTGCGCTTGTAGCGAACCACGTGCAGCACCGGGCCGAAGATCTCCCGTTGCAGTTCGTCGAAGCTTTCCAGTTCGATCAGGGTCGGCATCACGAAGGTGCCGCGTTTGACTTCTTCGCTGTTGGCGATGGCCACCTGATACACGTTGCGACCTTTGTCGCGCATGGCCTGGATGTGCTTCTCGATGCCCGCCTTGGCTTCGGCGTCGATCACCGGGCCGATGTCCACGGACAGGCGCTCTGGATTACCGAGACGGCATTCAGCCATGGCGCCCTTGAGCATTTCGATGACACGGTCGGCGGAATCTTCCTGCAGGCACAGTACCCGCAGCGCCGAGCAACGCTGGCCAGCACTGTCGAAGGCCGACGACACCACGTCGATCACCACCTGTTCGGTCAGCGCCGAGGAGTCGACGATCATCGCGTTCTGACCGCCAGTTTCAGCGATCAGTGGAATCGGACGACCCTGTGCATCCAGGCGGCCGGCGACGTTGCGTTGCAGCAAACGTGCGACTTCGGTGGAGCCGGTGAACATCACGCCTTTGACGCGATCATCGCCGACCAGACGGGCGCCGACGGTTTCGCCACGGCCCGGCAGCAGTTGCAGCACGCCTTCCGGAATCCCGGCTTCGAGCAGCAGACGCACGGCTTGAGCAGCCACCAGCGGGGTTTGTTCCGCAGGTTTGGCCAGTACCGGGTTACCGGCGGCCAAGGCAGCAGCGACCTGACCACTGAAGATGGCCAGCGGGAAGTTCCACGGGCTGATGCAGACCACCGGGCCCAACGGGCGGTGGGCATCGTTGGTGAAATCGTTGCGAGCCTGCACCGCGTAATAACGCAGGAAATCCACGGCTTCACGTACTTCGGCGATAGCGTTGGCGAAGGTCTTGCCGGCTTCGCGAGCCAACAGGCCCATCAATGGCTGGATTTCGCCTTCCATCAAATCGGCGGCACGTTCCAGGATCGCAGCGCGTTCGGCCGGCGGGGTGGCCTGCCAGATCGGTGCGGCGTTCAGGGCGCACTGGATCGCATTGTCGACGTCTTCGACGGTGGCTTCCTGCACATGGCCAACCACATCACGCAGATCGGACGGGTTGAGGACTGGTGCAGGGGGCTCGGTGCTGGACGCGCAACCGAGCATCGGCGCCGCTTTCCAGTTGTTGTGAGCGGTGGCCAGCAGGGCGCATGAAAGGGAAGCCAGACGATGTTCGTTGGCCATGTCGATGCCGCTGGAGTTGGCGCGCTCGGTACCATAAAGATCACGCGGCAGCGGGATACGCGGGTGCGGCAGGCCGAAGCCGCCTTCCAGCGTAGCCATCTGCTCGATGCTGGCCACCGGATCGGCCACCAGCTCCTGAATCGAAATAGACTGGTCGGCGATACGGTTGACGAACGAGGTGTTCGCGCCGTTTTCCAGCAGACGACGCACCAGGTACGCCAGCAGTGTTTCGTGCGTGCCAACCGGTGCATACACGCGGCACGGGCGGTTCAGCTTGCCTTCGGAAACTTTGCCTACAACCTGTTCGTACAACGGTTCACCCATGCCGTGCAGGCACTGGAACTCGTACTGACCGGGGTAATAGTTCTGACCGGCGATGTGGTAGATGGCCGACAAGGTATGGGCGTTGTGCGTGGCGAACTGCGGATAAATGACTTCCGGCACCGACAGCAGTTTGCGTGCACACGCGATGTATGAAACGTCGGTGTACACCTTGCGGGTGTACACCGGATAGCCTTCCAGACCTTCGACCTGGGCGCGCTTGATTTCGCTGTCCCAGTACGCGCCTTTCACCAGACGAATCATCAGGCGATGACGGCTGCGGCGAGCCAGGTCGATCACGTAGTCGATCACGTATGGGCAACGCTTCTGGTACGCCTGGATCACGAAACCGATGCCGTTCCAGCCGGTCAGTTGCGGCTCAAAGCACAGACGCTCCAGCAGATCCAGCGACAGTTCGAGGCGGTCGGCTTCTTCGGCGTCGATGTTCAGGCCGATGTCGTATTGCTTGGCCAACAGAGTCAGCGACAGCAGGCGCGGGTACAGCTCTTCCATCACGCGCTCGTACTGGGCGCGGCTGTAACGCGGATGCAAGGCGGACAGCTTGATCGAAATGCCCGGGCCTTCATAAATCCCGCGACCGTGGGACGCTTTGCCGATCGAGTGGATGGCTTGTTCGTACGAGGCCAGGTATTTCTGGGCGTCATGCTCGGTGAGTGCGGCTTCACCTAGCATGTCGTAGGAATAGCGGAAGCCCTTGGCTTCGAACTTGCTGGCGTTGGCCAAGGCTTCGGCGATGGTTTCGCCAGTAACGAACTGCTCGCCCATCAGGCGCATGGCCATGTCGACGCCCTTGCGGATCATCGGCTCGCCGCTCTTGCCGATGATGCGGCTCAGGGAGGAAGTCAGGCCAGCTTCGTTGTGGGTGGCGACCAGTTTGCCGGTCAGCAGCAAGCCCCAGGTGGCGGCGTTGACGAACAGCGACGGGCTGTTGCCCAAGTGCGGCTGCCAGTTGCCGGTGCTGATTTTGTCGCGGATCAGGGCGTCACGGGTGCCTTTGTCCGGGATGCGCAGCAGCGCTTCAGCCAGGCACATCAGCGCTACGCCTTCCTGGGACGACAGGGAAAATTCCTGCAACAGTCCCTGAACAATCCCGGCACGGCCGCCGGCGCTTTTCTGATTGCGCAGTTTCTCGGCAATCGAGGCGGCGAGCTTGTTGGTGGCTTCGGCCATCGGTGCCGGCAGGCGCGCCTGCTCGATCAGCATCGGCACCACTTCAGGTTCCGGGCGACGGTAGGCGGCAGTGATAGACGCGCGCAGCACCGATTGCGGCAGGATGCTTTCAGCGAATTCCAGGAAGCACTGATGCGCGTGATCGACGTGGATCTCGCCCGCTTCGTCAGCCTCCTTGCCGTTCAAACCGTTCAGCTCGGACAGGGTTGCACCACCCTCGAGTTTTTCCAGGTAATTGAAAATTGCCTGCTTGATCAGCCAGTGCGGCGTGCGATCAATCGAGGTCGCGGCGGCCTTGAGGCGTTCGCGGGTCGGGTCGTCAAGTTTGACCCCAAGAGTGGTGGTAGCCATATTTTTATCCTCATGTTTGCCACGACCGCGTGGCATCAGCTGGCGGCAAGATTAGCTGTGCGTCAGTCGAGGTGCAACCGGGTGCAACCCTTTTTTTGTCGGAATAATAAGCAGCTCGTCAGGAAACTGATTCTGGTACATCCCTCCCGCGCCTGCTTGGTGCTTTTACTTCTAGTGCAACCCGAAAAACGCCCTAAAAAGGAGCAAAAACCGACCCTTTTCAGGAAAATCCGACTAGGTGCAACTTATTCGCACGAAACTGGTTGCACCTTATTTGCTTTGTTGAATAGCATTCGCGGCCAAGGTGCAACCGGTCCAAAGATCGGTGTGCCGGCTGATGGCTTTCCTGGGGAAACATCAGTCATAAATGCGCGGGATCCGGAATCGTCTGTCAAACGTCGTCGTTTGCGATCGGTTCACCAGCCGCCGCTACATAAAAACAATGCCAGGGCGTAACTCAATGAGCGTAAGCAATCCAACCCTGATCACGTTCGTGATCTACATCGCAGCAATGGTGCTGATCGGCTTCATGGCCTATCGCTCCACCAACAACCTTTCTGACTACATTCTGGGCGGTCGTAGCCTGGGCAGCGTCGTGACTGCACTCTCCGCTGGTGCTTCCGACATGAGCGGCTGGTTGTTGATGGGCCTGCCAGGCGCTATCTACATGTCCGGTCTTTCCGAAAGCTGGATCGCCATCGGCCTGATCATCGGTGCTTACCTGAACTGGCTGTTCGTCGCCGGCCGTCTGCGTGTGCAGACCGAGCACAACGGCGATGCACTGACCCTGCCGGATTACTTCTCCAGCCGTTTTGAAGACAAAAGCGGCCTGCTGCGGATTATCTCCGCGGTCGTGATCCTGGTGTTCTTCACCATCTACTGCGCTTCCGGCATCGTGGCCGGCGCCCGTCTGTTCGAAAGCACCTTCGGCATGTCCTACGAGACGGCGCTGTGGGCCGGTGCTGCGGCGACGATTGCCTACACCTTCGTCGGTGGTTTCCTGGCAGTGAGCTGGACTGACACCGTACAAGCTACGCTGATGATCTTCGCTCTGCTGCTGACGCCAATCATCGTGCTGCTGGCGACCGGCGGCGTCGACACCACGTTCCTGGCCATCGAAGCGCAAGATCCAAGCAACTTCGACATGCTGAAAAACACCACCTTCATTGGCATCATCTCGCTGATGGGCTGGGGCCTGGGCTACTTTGGCCAGCCGCACATCCTGGCGCGCTTCATGGCCGCGGATTCGGTCAAGTCGATCACTAAAGCACGTCGCATCTCCATGGCCTGGATGATCCTGTGCCTGGGCGGCACCGTCGCTGTAGGTTTCTTTGGTATCGCGTACTTCTCGGCGCACCCTGAACTGGCTGGTCCTGTGACCGAAAACCCAGAGCGCGTGTTCATCGAACTGGCCAAAATCCTCTTCAACCCTTGGGTTGCCGGTGTCCTGCTGTCGGCCATTCTGGCTGCCGTCATGAGCACCCTGAGCTGCCAGTTGCTGGTGTGCTCGAGCGCCCTGACCGAAGACTTCTACAAAACCTTCCTGCGTAAAACCGCTTCCCAGGTTGAACTGGTCTGGGTCGGCCGCGCCATGGTGTTGCTGGTTGCCCTGATCGCCATCGCTCTGGCGGCTAATCCGGAAAACCGTGTGCTGGGTCTGGTCAGCTACGCCTGGGCTGGTTTCGGTGCTGCGTTCGGTCCAGTCGTCCTGATCTCCGTGATCTGGAAAGACATGACCCGCAACGGCGCACTGGCCGGCATCCTGGTCGGCGCGATCACCGTGATCGTCTGGAAACACTTCGAGCTGCTGGGTCTGTACGAAATCATCCCTGGTTTCATCTTCGCCAGCCTGGCGATCTACTTCGTCAGCAAAATGGGTGCACCGACCGCCGGCATGCTTCAGCGCTTTGCCGCGGCCGAGAAGGATTTCCGCCTGAACCAGTGATGGGGATGAGCTGATGCTCTGATCTTTTGCTGAATATGAAAACGGTCCGCTTCTCTTTGGAGGCGGGCCGTTTTTTGTTTTGGGGGAAAGGTTTGGTGTCAGTGCTGCCGTCTTCGCGGGCAACACACTACTTCTGCAGGGAATGTCTGTAGCCAAACAACCCGATTCATGAAGGAAAATTCCCTAAAAAAGTAGGGTAAATCTGATTTCCTTGTCCCTCCGTCAACACCCCTTGTCGCTCATGCAGAATCGCCCGCCTTCATTCTGCAGAGACACATCGGATGTTCGCGCCTGCCAATCAACCGCGTTTCACGTTGACCCTCGACGGCGTCCAGAATGAGCTCAAGGTACTTGAGTTCACGGGCAAGGAAGCCATCAGCCAACCCTACCGCTTTGACCTGGAACTGGTCAGCGAACGGCCCGACATTGACCTCGAAAGCCTGCTGCATCGCCAGGCGTTTCTGAGTTTCGATGCACAAGGTTCCGGTATTCACGGTCAGATTTTTCGCGTCGGCCAGAGCGATTCCGGCCAACGTCTGACGGGCTACCAAATCAGTCTCGTGCCGCGCCTGGCATACCTCGCTCGGCGCATCAATCAGCGAATCTTCCAGCATAAAAGCGTGCCGGCGATCGTCACGCAAATCCTCAAAGACCACGGCATCCAGCGCGATGCCTTCGAGTTCCGGCTCGGCAGCGACTACCCCGAGCGCGAGTATTGCGTGCAATACGCCGAAAGCGATCTGGCGTTCATCCAGCGGTTGTGTGCCGAGGTCGGCATTCACTACCACTTCCAGCACAGCCCCGACGGGCACCTGTTGGTGTTCGGTGATGACCAGACGGTTTTCCCCCGCCTGCCCGAGCCGACGCTGTACCTGCCAGGCAGTGGCATGGCGGCAGATGCGCCGGCGATCAAGCGTTTCAGCGTGCGGCTGGAAACCCGGACCACAGCGGTCACCCGCCGGGACTACGACTTCCATAAACCCCGTTTGCAACTCGAAAGCCGCCTCGACAGCGAGCAGCGACCGGTGCTGGAGGACTATCACTTCCCCGGCCAATTCACCGATCGCGAACACGGAAAGCAATTGGTTCAACGAGCGCTGGAGCGACACGGCACGGATTACCGTCAGGCCGAAGGTCGCGGCGACGAATCAGCTTTGGTCAGTGGGCATTTCCTACACCTGGCCGAACACCCGCGTCAGGCCTGGAATGACTTGTGGCTGATCACCGAAATCGAGCACCGTGGCCGGCAGCCGCAGGTGCTGGAAGAGTCGGCCACCAGCGAGAGCCCGGATGATTTCCAGGGCTATCGCAATACCTTTCTGGCGACGCCGTGGGACGTTTCCTTTCGCCCGCCGCTGGGGCCAGAAAAGCCGCGCATGCTTGGCTATCAGCCCGCCGTGGTCACCGGCCCGACTGATAGCGAAATCCATTGCGACGAGTATGGTCGGGTCAAGGTTCAACTCGCTTGGGACCGTGACGGTCAGCTCAACGAGCATTCCAGTTGCTGGCTGCGTGTCGCCACTGGCTGGGCGCATGACCGCTACGGCAGCGTGATGATTCCGCGCGTCGGCATGGAAGTGCTGGTGGGATTCGTCGACGCCGATGCGGATAAACCGCTGGTCATGGGCTGCCTGCCCAACGCGGCGACCCCGGTGCCACTCGATCTGCCGGCGGACAAGACCCGCAGCATTTTCCGCAGCCAAAGCAGTCCCGGTGGCGGCGGTTACAACGAAATGCGCATCGAGGATCGCAAAGGCGCTGAGGAAATCTACCTGCGCGCCCAGCGAAACTGGACTCAGCATGTACTGAACGATCAGCAGGTGCAGGTCGATAACCAGCGCAGCATCATCGTCACCGGCACCGCCCGCCATGAACTGAAGGCTGACGAAAAACGCATCACCCACGGTCAGCGCCAGACCGAAGTGCGGCTGGACGATCACTTGGTAGTGGTCGGCGACCGGCACATTCGCGTGACCAGTCAGGCCCTCAATGCCAGTCAACAATTCCACGTCAGCGCTGGCCAGCAAGTGGTCATCGACGGCGGCGCCAGCGCGACCATTCAGGCGGGCGGGCAGTGGATCAATATCGGCCCCGGCGGGATTTTCAGCAGCGTGCCGATCCAGGTCGGTGGTGCGCCGATGGCGGCCATGGCCGCTGCGCCGAGCCTGCCGGATGTTCCGTTGAAACTCGCCGCCGCCCCGGCGGCGCTGCTCAGTGCCGCACAAATACTCAGCCTGCAAAGCGACGCGCCGTTCTGTGAAGAATGCGAGCGCTGCAAGGACGGTGTTTGTGCCGCCTGATGCCTTGTCACCTCACGCCTGGCTGGAGCGCCAGCCGCTACGACCATCGGAGCAACTGTTCGCGATTTTCAGCAGTGCCAGTGCCGCTGAACCGTTCAAAGCCTGGCAACGCTCGATCACGGCCCAAGCGCCGAGCCCGATTTGGGCTGATACCGCTTACGCCGAGTGGGAAGCGGTGATGCCCTATGTCGGAACCGTCGCTGCTGGCAGTGAGTTTTTGGATTGGGTCGCCGCCACTGAGTCCCGTGATTGGGGTTGGCTGGCGGTGTCTTGCGCCACTCAAGAGGCGTTGGTCGAGCATTTGCGCAGCCTCACACAAGTTCTGATGCCCAACGGCAACGCGGTGTTTTTCCGCTATTGGGATGGGCGCTATGTGCTGCCGATTCTGCAGTCTGCCGAGGTTAACGCTGCGCAACTGATGCCGGTGATCGGGCGCTGCCTGATCAATGGCCAACTGCTGGATATCGGTGGCAGCGCGCTGAAGAGCGTCGGGGTTTTCCCCTGGTGGGAAGTATCTGAATCGCTGCTCAACCACCTCGCCACCGAGTCCGCGACAACGCATATCAACAACCTGCTGAAGTGGTTGAGCGAGGACCGTCCTGATCTTTATGAGGCGTTCTCCGAAAGTGTGTTGCGGCACAAAGTCGCGAGTTTTCTTGAGACACCCGACCTGCCTCAAGCGCCGAAATCAGCGTTGGTGGATTACCTGATGACGGAGCTGGACTGATGGATCAGATCGTACGGATCGAGCAGGAGCTCGACGGTTTCAAAGACACACTGGTTTTGTATCGCCAACAGCTTGGCAACTTCTTGAGCAGGAATGCGGACAGGGTCAGCCGGACGATGGACATGCCTTCGCTGTTGGACATGGAGCGGCTGATAAAACTTGGCACTACGACTACAGCGGTGGGTAGTCGTGACGATGATTTTTTCTCGGGTTTAGCGCGGTGTCCTGCGAGCGGAATACTGCAGATCGAGAGCAAGTTCGAATCGGTTTATGACATCCCGTTGGGGAATATTTCGGTCGATGTGATTGCCGTTGATGGCGGTGAAAGTACACCGGTCTTGCTCAATGAAAACGGTAAAGGGCAGTTCGAAGGCACACCGGGAAAGTTTTATCGCGTTCATGTCCTGGGTGAAGCTGCGCCCTCGAAGATCAACGAACTTTTTGATTCCTACAAAGGCCTCTCCAGCGACCTGGAAGACTGGTTACGCAGTGAGTGGGAGGGGTTCAAGCCGCAGTGGTCGCAATCGACTTTTGCGGCTGCCGGTAACGGCATGCTCGCGGGAAGTTGGGCGGCGGTCATGGGCGTTTGGGACAGCCTCAGCCTGCTGTCGGACATTCTTCAGGATCCCCGCAAGTTCATTGAGCGTTTGGGCAGCGGCGCTGATGAGTTGGTCAGGCTCGCGGAAACAGCGCCGCAGGTCATGGCAAAAGTCCAACTGCTGGCCAGTGACGAAGCGGCGCTGTGTTTACTGTTGCGTACTGCCAGTCTCTGGCTGGAAATGCTCCCGCCCAGCGAGATCGCCGGCAACGCGGCAGAGGCGGCCAGCCAAGTCATCGTCTCGGTGCTGATTGATATTCTGATTGCTTCGGTACTGGCTTTCACAGGTGTCGGCATACCCGCCGCCAAAGCCTATTTAATGGCTCGCGGGCTCAAATACGGGATGGGGTTGGCCAGTCTCGCGATGCGCTTCGTCGAGACGACGTTCAATATCCTCAGCACCTTCATGAAGTACGTCGACCAGTACAAGGCGGTCGCCGCACGCGGTGTTGCCGCGGGTCTGAAAAAAGGCCGGATGCAACTGCGCTGGGACGCCAAACGCAACACCACACTGAAAAAAGACGAGCACCACGACGACTCCCCGGATCAGGCGAAAAACCCCAACGGCGACAGCGCCACGTGCGTGCCGTCTACCTGCAAAAACGGCTGCCCGGTGTCGATGGTCACTGGCGAAGAACTGCTGACCCTGGCCGACGGTTCCCTGGACGGCCTCCTGCCGTTCGACTTCACCCGGCTCTACCGCACCAGCGCCGCCGAGATCGATGTCGGCCTCGGTTTTGGCTGGAGTCATTCGCTCGCCCATCGGCTGGAAATCGACGGCGACCAGGTCATCTGGATCGACCACGAAAACCGCCGCACCACTTTCCCGCTGCCGAGCAGCGAACGCCCGGCGATCCACAACAGCCTGTCGCGGGCGGCGATTTATCTCGGTGATGACCCCGAGGAACTGATCCTTGCCCAGGCCGGCGACGACACGCGTTTTTATCACTTTCATAACGGTCGGCTGACGGCGATCAGCGATGCGTACGACAACCGTTTGCGCATCACCCGCGACCGCCAGGAGCGCATTCAACGCCTCGACAACGGCGCGGGCCGCGCCTTGCTGTTGCGTTATGACCGCGCTCATCTGATCGCCGTCGACTATCAGGTGTTTGTCCCGGCGCAGACCCTCGACGAGGCCTGGCACACCGAGCAAACGCTGGTCAGCTACCGCTACGACGAATGCGCTCAACTGATCGAGGCGAGCAACGCCGCCGGCGAGAGCGAACGCTACGACTACGACGACCAACACGTGATCCGGCAGCGGCAATTGGCCGGTGGGGCAAGTTTCTTCTGGGAATGGGAAAGGTCCGGCAAGGCGGCCAGATGTATCCGGCACTGGGCGTCGTTTACGCAGATGGACACGCGTTATGTCTGGGACGATCAGGGCAGCGTCACCGTCCAGAACATCGACGGCAGCGAAGAGGTTTACGTCCACGATGACCGGGCGCGGCTGGTGCGCAAGGTCGAGCTGAATGGTGGCGAACAGCTCAAGGCCTACGACGATCAGGGCCGGCTGATTGCCGAGCAGGATCCGCTCGGCGCCGTCACCGAATACCGCTACGACGAAGTCGGACGGTTGGTGGCGCTGATTCCGCCGGAAGACGAGCCAACGGCCTACGAGTATCGCAACGGTTTCCTGCATGCGCGCTATCGCGGCAAAGCGGTGTGGAAGTATCAGCGCAATGCGCAGGGGGACATCACCGAAGCCACCGATCCCGATGGCCAGGTCACTCATTATCACTACGACGCTCAGGGGCGCTTACTGTCGATCCGCTACCCGGACACCAGTCGTCACGTGTTCGTCTGGAATGCCTTGGGGCAGTTGCTCGAAGAGACCTTGCCCGACGGTGGGCAGCGGCGCTTTTCCTACGACGCGTTGGGGCGGCAGATTACCCGTCAGGACGAACACGGTGCCGTCACCCAGTACCAATGGGATGCCGTCGGCCGACTGATCCAGACGACTTTACCCACGGGTGCCAGCCGCACTTTCAGCTACAACGCCTATGGCAAGATCACCGCCGAACGCGACGAGCTGGGCCGCGTCACCCGCTACGAATACGCCGACGGCCTGCACCTGGTCAGCCGCCGGATCAATCCCGACGGCACCCAGCTCCAGTACCGCTACGACAACGCGCAGCTGCTGCTCACAGAAATCGAAAACGAATCCGGCGAAAAATATCAGCTGGATTACACGCCTAACGGCTTGATCCGACAGGAAACCGGTTTCGACGGCCGCCGCACCGCCTACGCCTACGACCTCAACGGTCATCTGCTGGAGAAAACCGAGTTCGGTGATGACGACTCGCAGCTGGTTACGGGCTATCAACGAGATTCGGCCGGACGGTTGTTGGTCAAGACCTTGCCCGACGGGGTTAAGGTCGAATACCGCTACGACTCGCTGGGCCGACTGACCGGCGTCGACGATGGCCACGATCGCCCGCTGGAGTTCGAGTACGACCAGCAGGACCGCCTGATCACCGAGCACCAGGGCTGGGGCACCTTGCGCTATGGCTACGACGCCTGCGGCCAGCTCAACCGCCTGCGCCTGCCGGACGGCAGCAAACTCGACTACCACCACGCCAAGGGCGGTGCGCTGACGGCCATCGACCTCAACGGCACGCGGCTTACCAGTCACCAATTCGTCTTCGGGCGCGAACGGCAACGCCAGCAAGGTCAGCTCACCAGCCATTATCACTATGACGAACAGGGCCGGCTGCAGGCCCACGCGATCAACCAATCAACCAAACCGCTGTACTTGCGCCACTACAGCTACGCCGTCAACGGCAACCTGGCGACCATCGCCGACAGCCGGCACGGCCAGTGCAGCTATTACTACGACGCACTCAACCGCCTGACCCGCGTGCGCCACACCCGCGACGACCCGCCGGAAACCTTCGCCCATGACCCGGCCAGCAACCTGCTGATGCAGGACCGCCCTGGTCCGGCGACCATCAAAGGCAATCGTCTGCTGATGCAGGGCGACCGTCATTACGACTACGACGCCTTCGGCAACCTGATCCGCGAACGCCGCGGCACCGGGCAGAAACTCGTCACCGAATACCGCTACGACTGCCAGCATCGGCTGGTCGGCGTCACCACGCCGGACGGTCGTTGCTCAAGCTACCGCTACGACGCCTTCGGCCGCCGCATCGCCAAAACCATCGACGGCAAAACCACCGAGTTCTTCTGGCAGGGCGACAACCTCGTCGCCGAAAGCAGCCGCGAGCACTACCGCAGCTACGTCTATGAGCCCGGTAGCTTCCGCCCGCTGGCCATGCTCGACGGCAAAGGCCCACGTAAGGCTTGTCCCTTCTACTACCAGCTCGACCACCTGGGTACACCGCTGGAGCTGACCGATTTTGGTGGTGAGATCGTCTGGTCGGCGAAGTACAACGCCTACGGAAAAGTCACGCACCTGGCGTTCGGCGGGGGCGAGCAACTGGAACAACCGTTACGGTTTCAGGGCCAATACTTCGACGCCGAGAGCGGTCTGCACTACAACCGGCATCGGTACTATGATCCGGAGATTGGTCGGTATCTGACACCGGATCCGATCAAGTTGGCGGGTGGGCTGAATCAGTATCAGTACACCCCGAATCCAACGGGTTGGGTTGATCCGTTGGGGTTGGCTTGCAACCCGTGCCCCGGCGATATAGATGCCGATGGGCCGTATAGCGAAATTGTTCCTGGTGGAGGCTTGGCGGCGCATGAAGCTCAAGGTGGGCATCTCATCGCGAAGCACGTAGGTAGAACAAATATGCAGTTAGCTCAAAGGTTAGAAGCGGAACCAACTATTCCTGCAGCATCAACATTTCCTGATCGAGCTACTGCTGAGTCAGCTTCTGCGAGAGCATTAGATGCAAATAAAACAAAGATCGAAAAATTCCTTAATGGGACAAAAGGGAAGACGACAATTACTCATGAGTTTCCCTACCCAGTAGGCGTCAGCTTACCGAACGGACGTACCGAATATCTGTCAGCATCGAAGGTGTTGTTGGTATTAATTAAGGATGCCCGGCGGCCTGAGGGTTATTTTTTGCTAACAGGATTTCCAGAGATATGAGCAGAGAGTTCCCCGAGCTACACGATTTTTTTGGAGCGTACTTTCATCAAGATTGGACAGTCGAACATGATACGGCTGAGCAAGTGATTGATGCTTTTTTAGCTGACTCCGATCCTGGGGATCTAATGGTGGTCCGGCAAGAGCTCAATGTGCTGCTTGATCAGCAGAAAGACGAGCTTGTGTTGCGGGAATATTTATTGAAAGAGCTGAGCTGTTATTACTGCTATTGGATTGCATGGGAGTCAGGTGAGTTTTGGTTACGCCATATCGCTGACAGATTGGCTAGTCGACTTGATCATCCTTGATGACAAATGGCAGTGAAATTTCTGGGCAAGGTCGTCGGAAGTTTCCTTCAAAACGTATCGGTTTCCATGAACTGGTGCGAAGTGAGATCCATGGATAGTCTTTGGTTGTCGCTGCAAATGCAGTGGCAGGGTGTAGGAACCCTTACTCCAACGTGCGTCAGTACTGTCGATTGATTGCGACACTTAAATCGTGTCCGTAATATCGTTCGCGGCGGCTGTGCGCGGGACACGTTTCGACGTGGCTGAGTTGGAGTATCTCAGTTTCCTACTCCCGCGCACGGCTGCCACCCAAGCCCGTAGGAAAGGCCGTTGGTAGCTTCAAATACATACTCCAAGGTCTCTAAAAAATGAAAAATCTTCACCCCGATCCTCCCTACGAAAAAATAATCCCTCATCCCGAAAACCGCTTCATGGCATTGACCGGCAACTGCACCGACATGCCCACCCTGTTCGTCGACACCCACGCCCCGCTCGATGTTTTGTATGACGCTGCCAACTATCGAATTCGTGCAGTCACTCAGGTGCTTGAGAACATGTCGATGCGCGGCTCAGTCGAGTGCGAATCCTTCATTCTCAGTGACTTTGCCTTGCTCTGTGCCATTCCATTGCGCGATGGGTGTGATGTGCTGGATGTGGTTGGGCGGCGTTTGCGGGCCCGGCCTTCGGAGTAACGCCGCAGAATGATCGTTCCCACGCTCCTGCGTGGGAATGCAGCCCGTGACGCTCTGCGTCACATCGGTGTCAGGCGCGAATTCGATTGCGTGGCTGGAACACGGAGCGTCCCTTGAGGCATTCCCTCGCGGAGCGTGGGAACGATCACCGTGTAGAGTTGGCGGCACCAGGATTGCCCGCTCAGCCGCGAACCCCTGACGTTCTGCGCCGTACAAGGTAAACTTCCCGGCCTTCGCAGGAGCAATCATGAATTATCGTCACGCCTTCCATGCCGGCAATCACGCCGATGTGTTCAAACACCTGACTTTGACCCGCCTCATCGCCTTGATGTCGCGCAAGGAGCAGCCGTTTGCCTATCTCGACACTCACGCCGGTATTGGTCTGTATGACCTGCAGGGCGATCAGGCCAGTCGTACCGGTGAGTACCTGGAAGGTATCGCGCGGTTGTGGGATCAGCCGGATTTGCCGGCGCTGACCGCCGATTACATGAAGGTGCTGCACGACATGAACCCGGATGGCCAGTTGCGCTATTACCCGGGGTCGCCGGAGTTGGCGCGGCGTCTGACGCGGCCGCAGGATCGGGTGATGCTCAATGAGAAGCACCCCGAAGATGGCTTGCTGCTCAAGGACAACATGGCCGGTGATCGTCGGGTGAAGGTGCACTTGGGCGAGGGCTGGCATGTGCCGCGTGCGATGTTGCCGGTGCAGGAAAAGCGTGCGGTGATGTTGATTGATCCACCATTCGAGCAACTCGATGAGATGCAGCGTTGTGCGGCGTCGTTGAAAGAAGCGATTGGCCGGATGCGCCAGACGGTGGCGGCGATCTGGTACCCCGTGAAGGATCAGCGGGCGTTGCGGCGGTTCTATCAGGACTTGGCCGGCACGGGCGCGCCGAAGCTGTTGCGGGTGGAGTTGCTGGTGCATCCGTTGGATACGCCGAACAGTTTGAACGGGTCCGGGTTGGCGATTGCCAATCCGCCGTGGGGGCTTGAAGAGGAATTGCGTGAGTTGTTGCCGTGGTTGTCCAAGAAGTTGGGGCAGACCCAGGGTGGCTGGCAGATGGATTGGTTGATTGCCGAGAGTTGACCAGTGATCGTTCCCGCTTTGCGTGGAATGCAGCCCGGGACGCTCTGCGTCACCTAAAGGCGGAACGCGGAGCGTCCCGGGCGGCATTCCCACGCAGAGCGTGGGAACGATCAACGTCCGAAAATCAGATCGGGCAAGTCACGCCCGTACCGCCAATCCCGCAATACCCTTCAGGGTTCTTGGCCAGGTACTGCTGGTGATAGGCTTCGGCGAAGTAGAACGTCGGTGCTTCTTCGATTTCGGTGGTGATGGTGCCTTTTCCAGCCTTGGTCAGTTCGGCCTGGAACACCTCTTTACTGTGCTTGGCCGCAGCCAGTTGCGCCGGGTTGGTGGCATAGATTACTGAGCGGTACTGGGTGCCGATGTCATTACCCTGGCGCATGCCCTGGGTCGGGTTGTGCAGTTCCCAGAACATTTTCAGCAGCTCTTCGTAGCTGACTTTTGCCGGCTCGTAGACCACCAATACCACTTCGCTGTGGCCGGTCAGGCCCGAGCAGACTTCTTCATACGTCGGGTTCGGCGTAAAGCCGCCGGCGTAACCCACCGCCGTACTGACCACGCCTTCGCGCTGCCAGAACTTGCGCTCCGCGCCCCAGAAGCAGCCCAGGCCGAAGATCGCGAAATCCACGTCCATCGCAAACGGGCCCAGCAACGGGGCGTCGTGGACGAAGTGTTTTTCCGGCACGGTCATTGGGGTTTCGCGGCCAGGCAGGGCTTGTTCTTTAGTCGGGAGCACGTTTTTGTTCACCAGGATTTCCGAGCGCAGAACCATGATCAGTCCTCTCAGTCAGGTTGAGATGTAAATAAACAGACTGCCAGTGTGCCTAATGCCGGTCAGTTACGCACTACCCCTGTGGGATTACGGTGTGCTCAGACGATTGGGCCGCGCGGGTAGCGTTTGAGCTTTTCGATCAGCTCCGAACCCGGGATTGGTCGGTCGAACAGGTAGCCCTGGCCGACATCGCAGCGGTGGCGGCGCAGGAAGGCCAACTGCTCGGCGGTCTCGATGCCTTCGGCCACGACCTTGAGTTTCAGGTTGTGGGCCATGGCGATCACGGCGGAGGTGATTTCCATGTCGTCCTGGTTGTCCGGGATTTCGTGGATGAAGCTTCGATCGATCTTGATGATGTCGATCGGGAATTTTTTCAAGTAGCTGAGCGACGAGTAACCGGTGCCGAAGTCGTCCATCGCCAGGGTCAGGCCCAGGCGCTTGAGCTGATCGAGCTGCAAGTGGGTGTCTTCGGTGGCTTCCAGCAGCAGGCCTTCCGTTAACTCAAGCTCCAGCAGGTTCGCCGGCAGCGCTTCCTCTTTGAGGATGTTGGCGATGGACGCCACCAGGTCCGGGTCGGAGAATTGTTTGGGCGACAGGTTGATCGCCACTTGCAGATTGCCGAGGCCGGCGGCGGTCAGTTCTTTGCTCATGCGACAGGCCTGGCGGGCGATCCATTTGCCGATCGGGATGATCAGCCCGGTTTCTTCGGCAACGCTGATGAACTGATCCGGGCGGATCATGCCTTTTTCCGGGTGGTTCCAGCGTAGCAGCGCTTCCATCCCCAGCAGACGACCGCTGCGCAGGCACAGTTTGGGCTGGTAGAACACGTCCAGCTCGTTCTGGGTCAGGGCGCGGCGCAGGTTGTTCTCGACGAACAGTTTGTAGCTGGCCTCGGCATTCAGCGCTTCGGTGAACACCTGCACCTGGTGTTTACCGTTGGCCTTGGCCTTGTGCAGCGCCAGGCCGGCGTTGCGCATCAGTGTTTGTGGGTCGCGGCCATGCAGCGGCGCGCAGGCCAGGCCCACGGAGCCGGTGACGCTGATCAACTGGTTGTCGACGAACATCGGCTTGTCGAGGGTCGCCAGTAATTGGTTGGCGACCTGTTGGCCAGTCGAGAGGTCAGTGTCGTCCAGCAGCACCGCGAACTCGTTACTGGCGAAGCGCGCCAGGCTGCCGCTCGGGCTCAGGCTGTTGCGCAAGCGTCGCGCCAGGCTGATCAGCAGTTTGTCGCCGGTCTGGTGGCCGAGGCTGTCGTTGATGCGTTTGAAGTTGTCGATGTCCACCAGCAGCAGGCTGATCGGCGTGTCGCTGTCTCGAGCGAAGCGTTCATCAAGGTTGCGGATGAACGCCGGACGGTTGCCGAGGTTGGTCAGGTTGTCGGTGTAGGCCAGGCGCTCGATGCGCTGCTGGGCGAGCTTGGTCTGGGTGATGTCTTCGTAGATGCCGATGTAGTGGGTCAGCTCACGGTTGTCGCCATAGACCTTGGAAATCGACAACTGGCCCCAGTAGGGTTCGAGGTTCTTGCGCCGGCTCTTGAACTCGCCCTGCCAGCTGTTGCTCTTGGCCAGCGCCGACGGTGCGTCGAACAGCAGTTCGCTGAGGTTTTCCAACGCCGGCAGTTCCGACAGTCGCTGGCCGTGGACTTCCTCGGTGGTGTACTGGGTGATCGCGGTGAAGCTTGGGTTGACGTACTCCACCACGCCGTCGCAATTGACCAGCAGAAAAGCGTTGGCGCTTTGCTCCACCGCACGCTGGAACAGGTGCAGGGCGCTGGTGGCGGTACGGCGGTTGTGGTTGTTGATGACTTGGGCGAACTGATCCGCCAGCTCGCCGGCAAAGGCGATTTCGTCCGACTGCCAGGCGCGGGTCGCACCGATCTGTTCCAGGCAGAGCACGCCGACCACTTGGCCATCGACGCGGATGCTGGCGTCGAGCATGGCGTTGACGTCGCGCGGGCGCAGGTATTCGGCGATTTCCTGGGTGCGCGGGTCGCGCATGGCGTTGTGGGCGTCGATGGCGCGGCCAGTGTGCAAGGCGTCGAGGTAGTCGGGAAAACCGCTGGCGTCGATCGGCTCGGGCAATTGGTGATTTCGGCTGGCGCGGTGATAGGCCGAAATCGGCGTCAGTAGCGAGCCGTCGAGGTTCCACAGGCTGGCGCAGTCGACTTCATAGATGTCGCAGGCACTGCGGGTGATCAGTTCGGCGGCTTCTTGCAGGGAATTGTTGGTGCTGTAGCGCTGGCGGGTCAGCAGCAGGATCAGATCTTGCTGGGCGCGCACCCGGTCCAGGTGCTGCAGTTGTTCCTGCTGGGCACGTTGATTGAGTTCCAGGGCGATTTGCAGGCGTGAGTTCTGGGTTTCCAGATCCAGCGCCGGCAGCAACGGTTCGCCGTCGAACAGACCGTCCACCACCATCAGGTAGCCGCGCAGCAGGTGTCGATTGTGTTGTTTGTAAGCTTCGCCCAGTTCCAGCAGGCTCAAAACGCCTGCGGCGGTGTGCAAGGTGTAGCGGATCAGGTAATGCGGGCTATTGGTGAGTTGCTGCTGGATCGTGTCATGCAGTTGATAGCGCGCTTCGGGCTCCATCAGGCTGGCATAGGGCGAGCCGACCAGGGCACAAAGTTCCACTGCCGGCAGGCCAAACTGTCGTTCGCAATTGGGGTCGAGAAACAGCAGCGCCCAGCTCGGTTCATTCAGCCGTTCGAAACGCAGCATGCCGAGCCGCGAGGGCACAGGCAACTGCGTCACTACCTCGGCCACCATACGGCTGGCGGCATCGGGTTGGCTCTTCATATGGAGGGAAACTCGCTTCGAATATACTGATCGCGCCGGGCTCTCGCCCTCTTTACTGTTGTCTGCGGCAAGGTTGCATCATTGCGACACCGACTGACAAGAGACATGAAGGCCAAGTGCTATAAGAATATGTCGGCAGGCGTGAAGAATTCTCCAGCGAGGCGCCAAAAAGTAATGCAGTAAGTCAAAAAATCGCAGCCCTCGGCAGCCCCTGCAAGGCTGCGATCTTTTCCGGGATCAACGTAATTTTATGGTTATCGACTGCAGTTGCTTGCCATCCCGATCGTGATAATTGACGCGAACCTGTTCAGCATCGACGACCAGATGCGCGAAATTATCCTGGCTGATCACCTCACTGGTCAGCTCGTGCCGATAATCTCCCGCGGCCGTTCGGGCCAACGCTTGGTCGAGAATGAACGTGGATGCCTTGGCATACGGCAGCAGTTTGCTGTTGCACAGTGGTGAAGACACGATGGTGTGAACTTCGAAGTCCGGGACCTCGCTGTGGGTCAGGCGACTGGTCAGCGAGCCGTGGACGTCGCCGGAAATGAAGAAAACGTTCTTGATGCCGTGCGTGCGAATCGTCTCCAGTAGTCGTAGTCGTTGTTCCGGGAAGGCTTTCCAGGCGTCATCACCGTGAAGCTTGCGGTCGGGGTAGAACATGACGCTGGTGACCACGAATTTGACCCGGGCCGTGCTGTTGATCAGCCATTTGAGCAGCGCCTGTTCCTGCTCTTCATCAAGGATGCGCCGGTCGCTGGCCGACAGATTGCGTCGGGTTCGGCTGTCGGTGATAAACCATTCGATATCACCATCGGTGAATTGATACCAATACTGTTCCAATTGCCTGCTGACTTGTCCGTTGGCGAGCAGTTCATGGGCGGGGCTGTGACTGGCTTGATATAACTCATATGCCGCCATGGCGTTTCTGTACAGGTATGCATCGTTCTTGCTTTTATTGGCGGGCCAGTTGTCTTCAATTTCATGGTCGTCGAGGATCATGTAAGTCGGCATGCCGGACATTAACTTCGAAATATGAGGTTGTGAAAAAGCCGTGCGGTATTTACTGAGAATGTCCTTGTACTCCCGGTCGGGGGCCACGAGGTTCAAATCATCGACATAGATTTGATCGCCGGTCATCAGCATGGCGCTGACAGGCGGCTCGGCGCGTTCTGCCAGGCTGGTGATCGAGGCAAAGATCCGGTCGCCCAAGTGCGGGGCCGACGCAATGCCGGCGGTCATTCGCAGGTAGCGACATGAACCGATGACATAAGCCCGTGGCGTCGTGTTTTTGCTGGATTGCGTGCGAAAGCGGTAGATCGCCCGAGGCCACTGCAGCGGCAGTTCCTGGATCGTTTCCACGGTATGCACCGGGCTCATGGGGCTGAACCATCCCGCCTGATATTCATAGTCGGTATCGGCGGCGAGATCATTGAGTGCAATCACATCGGACATGTCGCGCAAAATAGTCAGTTTCGCAAATACGCTTTTGGACCAGCGATCCTCACCGGCACGCCGATAACGGACGCCCGCAAATACCAAGGCGTTACTCTGTAATTCACCGCGCAAGAAAATGCGAGCGTGGTTAGTTGTTGTATGGCCAATAATCGGGCCGACAGTTGGTTTGAACATGTTCGAATCCATTCGAAGTAATGCTAACTAAGCAGATTAAGTTGTCGAAGTTTCTATTAGAAATTCTCCTAACTAAGACTAGTTATTGGCTCGCAAAAAATATCGGGCGGAAGTGGACTCGAGTTGTAGGCAGCGTAAGCCATGAATGTAGGAATAAGGCGCAGAGGAGGGCTTTCTTCAGGGCAAAAAAAAGCCCCGCCAAATTGGCGGGGTTGAGGTACGAGCGTGGCGCTCGGAAAACGTGGATCGCGACGGGCCCTCCGGTGAAGGAGGGCCGGTCGGTGTTACAGCAGGATGGTGCGGATGTCCGCCAGCAGGTCGCTCAGACGCTTGGTGAAGCGTGCAGCAGCGGCGCCGTTAATCACACGGTGATCATAGGACAGCGACAGCGGCAGCATCAGCTTCGGCTGGAAGGCTTTGCCGTCCCAGACTGGCTGGATGGTTGCCTTGGACACACCGAGGATCGCCACTTCCGGCGCGTTGACGATCGGCGTGAAGCCGGTGCCGCCAATGTGGCCGAGGCTGGAAATGGTGAAGCAGGCGCCTTGCATGTCGTCAGCGGTGAGCTTTTTGTCGCGGGCTTTGGCAGCCAGCGCAGCGGCTTCGGCTGCCAGTTGCAACAGGCTCTTCTGGTCGACGTTCTTGATGACCGGTACCAGCAGGCCTTCAGGGGTGTCGACTGCGAAGCCGATGTTCACGTACTTCTTGCGGATGATCGCTTTGCCGCTTGGCGCCAGCGAACTGTTGAAGTCCGGCAGTTCCTTGAGCAGGTGTGCGCAGGATTTGAGCAGCAGCGGCAGGATGGTCAGCTTGACGCCAGCCTTCTCTGCAACGGCTTTCTGAGCAATACGGAACGCTTCCAGCTCGGTGATATCAGCCGAATCGAACTGAGTCACGTGAGGAATGTTCAGCCAGCTGCGATGCAGGCTCGACGCGCCGATTTGCATCAGGCGAGTCATCGGTACTTCTTCGGTTTCGCCGAAACGGCTGAAGTCCACGACCGGAATCGGCGGGATGCCCGCGCCGCCGGTTGCGCCGCCAGCGGCCGGTGCTTCCTTGGCCTTCTGCATCATGGCTTTGACGTAAACCTGCACGTCTTCTTTCAGCACTCGACCGTGGGGGCCACTTGGGCTGACAGCGCTCAGCTCGACGCCGAATTCGCGGGCCAGCTGGCGCACCGCAGGGCCTGCGTGAACCTTGGCGCCCGGCTTGGCCGGTGCAGCAGCAGGTGCGGCAGGTGCCGGAGCAGCAGGTGCTGCGGCGGCTGGAGCAGGTGCAGCAGGAGCAGCTGGAGCCGGGGCAGCAGCAGGTGCCGCGCCTTTGACTTTCAGCTTCAGGATCAGGTCGCCAGTACCGACTTCGTCATCCAGCTTGATGGAAACGCTTTCCACCACGCCAGCGGCAGGCGATGGGATTTCCATGCTCGCCTTGTCGGATTCCAGGGTGATCAGCGACTGGTCGGCGGTGACGGTATCGCCAGCCTTGACCAGTACTTCGATGATCTTGGCCTTGCCCGCCGAACCGATGTCCGGGACGTGAATGTCCTGAACAGTGTCGGCAACCGGGGCTGCCGGAGCCGCAGCGGCTGGCGCCGGAGCAGCGGCAGCAGGCGCAGCTGCCTGGGCTGGCGCGGCCGCGGCTGGTGCAGCAGCACCCGCCACTTCCAGGTCCAGAATCAGGTCGCCGGTGCCGACTTCGTCGTTGAGCTTGACGCTGATGGCCTTCACCACGCCAGCGGCAGGCGATGGAATTTCCATGCTCGCCTTGTCGGATTCCAGGGTGATCAGCGACTGATCAGCGGCGACGGTGTCGCCGACCTTGACCTGGATCTCGATGATCTGGGCCTTGCCTGCCGAACCGATATCCGGCACGTGCACTTGCTGAACGCTGGCAGCAGCAGGCGCGGCAGCAGGAGCAGCTGGCGCTTTCGCGGCAGCAGGTGCAGCTTCAGCCTTGGCGGCTGGCGCAGCGGCAGCTGCAGCTGCAGCTGCAGCTGCAGCTGCAGGGGCCGCAGCTGCGGCACCTTCGACTTCCAGTTCCAGCAGTTCGTCGCCTTCTTTCAGGCGATCGCCCAGCTTCACTTTCAGGCTCTTGATGATGCCGGCCTTCGGCGCAGGCACTTCCATGCTCGCCTTGTCCGACTCAAGTGTCAGGATGCTCTGGTCGGCTTCGATACGGTCGCCGACCTTCACAAACAGTTCAATTACTTCACCTTCACCGCTGCCGATGTCAGGTACGCGAATGAGTTCGCTCACAGAGTGTCTCCTCAGCAGTCCAGTGGGTTGCGTTTTTCCGGGTTGATACCGAACTTGGCGATGGCTTCAGCCACCACCTTAGGTTCGATATCGCCACGGTCAGCCAAAGCTTCCAGGGCTGCCAACACCACGAAATGACGATCGACTTCGAAGAAGTGACGCAGCTTCTTGCGGCTGTCACTGCGGCCGAAACCATCGGTGCCCAGGACTTTGAATTCCTTGGACGGGACCCACTGACGAATTTGCTCAGCGAACAGCTTCATGTAGTCGGTAGACGCGATGACCGGACCTTTACGGCCGTTCAGGCACTCTTCGACGTAGCTCAGTTTAGGCTTCTGGCCCGGGTGCAGACGGTTGCTGCGCTCGACGGCCAGGCCATCGCGACGCAGTTCGTTGAAGCTGGTAACGCTCCACACGTCTGCGCCAACGTTGAACTGTTCACGCAGGATCTTCGCCGCTTCACGGACTTCACGCAGGATGGTGCCGGAGCCCATCAGCTGAACGTGGTGCGCCGCTTCGCGGGTGTCTTCCTCGAGCAGGTACATGCCCTTGATGATGCCTTCCTCGACACCGGCCGGCATGGCTGGCTGCTGGTAGGACTCGTTCATCACGGTGATGTAGTAGAAAACGTCCTGCTGCTCTTCGGTCATCTTCTTCATGCCGTCCTGGATGATCACCGCCAGCTCGTAGCCGTAGGTTGGATCAAAGGTGCGGCAGTTCGGGATGGTGGCAGCCAGGATGTGGCTGTGACCGTCTTCGTGTTGCAGGCCTTCGCCGTTCAGCGTGGTTCTACCGGCGGTACCGCCGATCAGGAAGCCACGGGTGCGGCTGTCGCCAGCGGCCCAGGCCAGGTCGCCGATACGCTGGAAGCCGAACATCGAGTAGAAGATGTAGAACGGCAGCATTGGCTGGTTGTGGCTGGAGTACGAAGTACCGGCAGCGATGAAGGAGCTCATGGCGCCCGCTTCGTTGATGCCTTCTTCGAGGATCTGGCCCTTCTTGTCTTCTTTGTAGAACATCACCTGGTCTTTATCGACTGGCTCGTAGAGCTGGCCGACGGACGAGTAGATGCCCAACTGACGGAACATGCCTTCCATACCGAAGGTACGGGCTTCGTCCGGGATGATCGGGACGATGCGTGGACCGATTTCCTTGTCCTTGACCAGTTGTGCGAGGATCCGCACGAACGCCATGGTGGTGGAAATTTCACGGTCGCCCGAGCCATCAAGAATGGCCTTGAGGGTGTCCAGCGACGGGGTCGGTACGCTGAAGCTCTGCGCGCGACGCTGTGGCACGAAACCGCCCAGTGCAGTACGGCGCTCGCTCAGGTAGCGGGCTTCGGCGCTGTTTGGCTCTGGCTTGAAGAACGGCAGGTTTTCCAGCTCTTCGTCTTTGACCGGAATGTCGAAACGATCGCGGAACAACTTCAGGCTGTCGACATCGACTTTCTTGGTGTTGTGCGCAGTGTTTTTCGCTTCGCCGGCACCGGTGCCATAACCCTTGATGGTTTTGGCCAGGATGACGGTAGGTTGTTCTTTGTGGTTGACCGCTTCGTGGTACGCCGCGTAGACCTTGTACGGGTCATGGCCGCCACGGTTGAGTTTCCAGATCTCGTCGTCGGACAAGTCTGCAACCATCGCCTTGAGTTCTGGCGAGTTGAAGAAGTGTTCACGCACGAACGCGCCGTCTTTGGCTTTGTAGTTCTGGTACTCGCCGTCGATGACTTCGTCCATGCGGCGTTGCAGGATGCCGTCGACGTCTTTGGCCAGCAGTGGGTCCCAGAAACGGCCCCAGATGACTTTGGTCACGTTCCACTGAGCACCGCGGAACACGCCTTCGAGTTCCTGGATGATCTTGCCGTTGCCGCGAACCGGGCCGTCGAGGCGCTGCAGGTTGCAGTTAATGACGAAGATCAGGTTGTCGAGTTTCTCGCGGCCAGCCAACGAAATGGCGCCCAGGGATTCCGGCTCGTCGCACTCGCCGTCGCCCAGGAAGCACCAGACTTTCTGCTTGCCTTCGGGGATGAAGCCACGGGCTTCCAGGTACTTCATGAAACGTGCCTGGTAGATCGCCTGAATCGGGCCCAGACCCATGGATACCGTCGGGAACTGCCAGAAGTCAGGCATCAGCCAAGGGTGCGGGTAGGACGACAGGCCCTGACCGTCGACTTCCTGGCGGAAGTTATTCATTTGTTCTTCGGTGATGCGGCCTTCCATGAACGCACGGGCGTAAACGCCTGGCGAGGTGTGACCCTGGAAGTAGATCAGGTCGCCGCCGTGTTCGTCGGTCGGGGCCTGGAAGAAGTAGTTGAAGCCGATGTCATACAGGGTCGCACTGGAAGCGAAGCTGGAGATGTGACCACCCAGGTCAGAATCTTTCAGGTTCGTACGCATTACCATGGCCATCGCGTTCCAGCGTACCAACGAGCGAATGCGGCGTTCCATGAACAGGTCGCCAGGCATGCGTGCTTCGTGAGTTACGGGGATCGTGTTGCGGTAAGGCGTGGTGATGGCGTAAGGGAGCTGCGAGCCGCTACGGGTCGCGAGTTCGCCCATACGGGTCATCAGATAGTGAGCACGGTCTTCGCCTTCTTTGTCGAGAACCGATTCCAGGGCGTCCAGCCATTCCTGGGTTTCGACGGGATCGAGGTCTTGCATGGCTTGCTCCAGGGCGGAAAGGCTTCCAGAATCGGTTGCCTGAGTTTGCGACTGGCCTTGTGGGCAGACGATATAAATTCTTGGATTGCCGAGAGGTATGTTCCGGCGGCGTGTAGTTTTACTACAAATCATCGGGCATTTCAGCCTTTCGAATGTATAGACGAGTAGTAAAACTACAGATGATTGGCTTGTGGCCTCCGGCTGCGTTGTGAGAATAATCGTTAAGGTTGGTCTTTTGCCAACCAAAAAAGGTGAAGGCTTGATGATCGCTGCCAAAAATAAACAAATTTCAGCTATTTCTAACCTTTGTTCGACAGTCGGTCAGGTAGCGTATTTTCACGAATCACTACATGCAGCCCTTCACACGCCGATCAAGGATAGACCATGAGCCTCCCTTCGCTTGCCGAACTGCCCGATGGGCTCCTGCCGTTTGTCACCCGCGCCGAGCAGTCGTTTCGTACGACCGTCGGGGTTCTTCCCGATGACCATGGCCTGTCTGCCTGGACGCCTGAGCGCTGGGCGCAATTTGCTCGCGTCGCCGCTGCCAGCGACTTTGTGATTGAACAGAGTCTGCGTGACCCTTTGATGTTGCTGGAGCTGGTGCAGTCCGGCGAACTAGACCGCGCCTTTACGCCGGGCGAATTGTGCGCACAGATTGCGACGGCGGTGAGCGCAGCCGAAACCGACGACCAGCTGGGCCGCGCCCTGCGTCGCCAGCGCGCACGCCAGCAAGTGCGGATCATCTGGCGTGACCTGACCCGCCAGGCCGATCTGATCCAGACCTGTCGTGACCTCTCGGACATGGCCGATGCCAGCATCGATCAGGCCTATCAGTGGTTGTATCAGCGCCATTGCCAGCAGTTCGGCACGCCCACCGGGCGACGCAGCGGCGAGCCGCAGCAGATGGTCATCCTCGGCATGGGCAAGCTCGGCGCCGTGGAGCTGAATCTGTCGTCGGACATCGACCTGATCTTCGCCTACCCCGAGGGCGGCGAAACCGTCGGCGTGAAGCGGTCGCTGGATAACCAGGAATTTTTCATTCGTCTCGGCCAGCGTCTTATAAAGGCGCTGGACCCGATGACCGTCGACGGTTTCGTGTTCCGCGTCGACATGCGCTTGCGGCCTTACGGTTCGTCCGGCGCGCTGGTGCTGAGCTTCAATGCGCTGGAACAGTACTACCAGGATCAGGGCCGCGATTGGGAACGCTATGCGATGATCAAGTCGCGCGTGGTGGCCGGCGATCAAGTGGCGGGCGCGCAACTGCAAGAGATGCTGCGCCCGTTCGTTTACCGGCGTTACCTGGATTTCTCGGCCATCGAAGCGCTGCGCACCATGAAGCAGCTGATTCAGCAGGAAGTCCGGCGCAAGGGTATGGCCGACAACATCAAACTGGGTTCCGGCGGTATTCGTGAAGTCGAGTTTATCGCCCAGGCCTTCCAGCTGATTCACGGTGGCCGCGACCTGAGCCTGCAGCAGCGTCCTTTATTAAAAGTACTGAGCACCCTTGAAGGTCAGGGTTACCTGCCGACGGCAGTGGTCAGCGAGTTGCGTGAAGCCTACGAATTCTTGCGTTACACCGAACACGCGATCCAGGCCATTGCCGACCGCCAGACCCAGATGCTGCCCGATGGCGAACAGGATCAGGCGCGCATTGCCTTTATGCTCGGGTTTGCCAATTGGGCGGCATTCCACGAACAGCTGATGTACTGGCGCGGCCGGGTGGCCTGGCACTTTGCTCAGGTGATTGCCGATCCCGATGAAGAAGCCGGCGCCGAGAGCGAAGTGGTGGTCGGCGGGGAATGGCTGCCGCTGTGGGAGGAGGCGCAGGACGAGGAGGCCGCGTGCCGTCAGTTGGAAGAGGGTGGTTTCGCCGACGCCTCCAAGGCGCTGAAAGCCTTGGCCAGTCTGCGTGGCAGTCCGCAATTGCGGGCCATGCAGCGCTTGGGACGTGAACGCCTCGATGCTTTTATTCCGCGCTTGCTGGCTCAGGCTGTGGAGCATGCCAATCCCGATCTGGTGCTGGAGCGGGTGTTGCCGCTGGTGGAAGCCGTGGCGCGTCGTTCCGCCTATCTGGTGCTGTTGACCGAGAACCCCGGTGCCCTGCGCCGTTTGCTGACGCTGTGCGCCGCGAGCCCGTGGATTGCCGAACAGATCACGCGCTTCCCGCTGCTGCTCGACGAACTGCTCAACGAAGGCCGGCTGTTCAAGCCACCGCTGGCGCCGGAACTGGCGGCCGAGTTGCGCGAGCGTCTGACGCGGATTCCCGAAGACGATCTCGAACAACAAATGGAAGCCCTGCGGCATTTCAAACTGGCGCACCGCTTGCGCGTCGCCGCCTCGGAAATCGCCGGCAGCCTGCCCTTGATGAAGGTCAGTGATTACCTGACCTGGCTTGCCGAAGCGATCCTCGAACAAGTGTTGGCCCTGGCTTGGCGCCAGACCGTGGCCAAGTACGGTACACCGCTGCGCACTGATGGAACCTTATGCGACCCTGGTTTCATCATTGTCGGTTACGGGAAAGTCGGTGGCCTGGAATTGGGGCACAGTTCGGACCTGGATCTGGTGTTCATCCACGACGGCGATCCACAGGCCGAAACCGACGGGCCGAAGCCTATCGACGGCGCACAGTTTTTTACCCGGCTCGGGCAGCGCATCATTCATTTGCTGACGGCGCAGACCAACTCCGGCCAGCTGTATGAAGTGGACATGCGTCTGCGGCCCTCCGGTGCCTCCGGTTTGCTGGTGAGTTCTTTGGGGGCGTTTGCCCGGTATCAGGAAAACGAAGCCTGGACCTGGGAACACCAGGCACTGGTGCGGGCGCGGGTGCTGGTGGGCAGTCAGGATGTCGGCCAAGCGTTCGAGAAGGTTCGCGCGGCGGTATTGGCCAAGCGGCGGGACCTGCCGACCTTGCGCCAGGAGGTCAGCGAGATGCGCGCCAAGATGCGCGATAACCTCGGCAGCAAGAGCACGGCGGCGGGCACGGCGGCAAATGCCTTCGAGGCCACGGCGCCATTCGATCTCAAGCAGGATGCCGGAGGTATCGTCGATATTGAATTTATGGTGCAATACGCGGCTCTGGCATGGTCTGAGGCGCATCCGTCATTGCTGCGCTACACCGACAATATCCGCATTCTGGAAGGGTTGGAGGAGGTCGGGCTGATGCCCGCCGAAGACGCCAGCCTGTTGCGTGAAGCCTATAAGGCCTACCGCTCCGCCGCTCACCGGGAAGCCTTGCAGAAGGACGCCGGCGTGATACCGGGCGACCAGTTTGTGGATGAACGACGGCAGGTAATGCGTATCTGGCGTGAGCTGGGGTTAAGCTGAGCAGGCTAAATTGGAACACCCAATACCCAATGTGGGAGCGGTGTTTGATAGATTGGGACAGCTAAGCTGCATCGCATGGATGTGCACAAAAACTGATCTGATGAGCTGGTACAGGCTCGTCCAAATGACCTGACGGTTCACCCCGAAGGTGCTGGATTCTCGAGGCGGGGAGGCATATGCCTCCCCGGCTCGTTTTTGGAAACCACATGAAAATTCTGATCGTTGGGCCCAGTTGGGTCGGTGACATGGTGATGGCGCAGACACTTTTTCAGTGTCTCAAGCAGCGCCACCCGCAGTGCGAAATCGACGTGCTGGCCCCCGAGTGGAGCCGGCCGATCCTCGAGCGCATGCCCGAAGTGCGCCAGGCCTTGAGCTTCCCGCTCGGCCACGGTGTGCTGGAGCTGGCGACGCGGCGGCGCATCGGTAAATCCCTGGCCGGTCAATATGACCAGGCCATCCTGCTGCCCAATTCCCTGAAGTCGGCACTGGTACCGTTTTTTGCCAGTATCCCGAAACGCACCGGCTGGCGTGGCGAATTCCGCTACGGCCTGCTCAATGACGTGCGCACGCTCGACAAAGAGCGTTATCCGCTGATGATCGAGCGCTTCATGGCCCTGGCCTTTGAGCCTGGCGCCGAGCTGCCGAAACCGTATCCACGGCCGAGCCTGCAGATCGACCCGGTGACCCGCGACGGCGCACTGGCCAAGTTCGGTCTGGCTCTCGACCGTCCGGTGTTGGCGCTGTGCCCCGGCGCCGAGTTCGGCGAGTCCAAGCGCTGGCCGTCCGAGCACTACGCCAAGGTCGCCGAAGCGAAGATTCGTGAAGGCTGGCAGGTCTGGCTGTTCGGCTCGAAAAACGATCACGCGGTGGGCGAAGACATTCGCGCGCGGCTGATTCCCGGTCTGCGTGAAGAGTCGGTGAACCTCAGTGGCGACACTTCCCTGGCCGAGGCCATCGATCTGCTGTCTTGCGCTGACGCCGTGGTCTCCAACGACTCCGGCCTGATGCACGTGGCTGCCGCGCTGAACCGCCCATTGGTGGCGGTATACGGCTCGACGTCGCCGGGTTTCACGCCACCATTGGCCGAGCACGTCGAAATCGTGCGCCTGGGCATTGAATGCAGCCCATGCTTCGATCGCACTTGCCGTTTCGGTCATTACAATTGCTTGCGCCAGCTCATGCCGAAAGCAGTGAACGAAGCCTTGCAGCGGTTGCTGGGCACTGTGGTCGAGGTCAAATAGTTTGCGGGTACTGTTGATCAAGACTTCTTCGCTGGGCGACGTGATTCATGCGTTGCCAGCGTTGACCGACGCGGCGCGGGCGATCCCCGGCATCACGTTCGACTGGGTGGTGGAAGAAGGCTTCGCCGAGATTCCGACCTGGCACCCGGCCGTGGGCAAGGTGATTCCGGTGGCGATCCGTCGCTGGCGCAAGAACATCTGGCAGACCATCAAGAGTGGCGAGTGGAAACGCTTCAAACAAAGCATTCGCGCGACCAAATATGACTTGGTGATCGATGCCCAGGGCCTGCTGAAAAGCGCGTTGCTGACCCGCTACGCCAAAGCCCCGGTGGCGGGGCTGGACAAAAACTCGGCCCGCGAACCAATCGCCGCGCGATTCTATTCCCGACGTCTGGCCGTGGCCCGTGGGCAGCACGCGGTAGAGCGAGTGCGTCAGCTGTTCGCAGTGGCCCTGGGTTACGACCTGCCCAAAGGCTTGGGCGACTATGGCCTGAACGTTGAACGGTTGGTGGAGTTGCCGCGCAAGAATCCGTACGTGGTGTTTCTCCATGGCACCACTTGGGACACCAAGCACTGGCCCGAAGCCTATTGGCGCGAGCTGGCCGAGCGGGTGGGTTATCTCGGCGTGGCGGTGAAGCTGCCGTGGGGTAATGCCGTCGAAAAGGCCCGCGCCGAGCGCATCGCCAAAGACATGAAGCACGTCGAAGTGCTGCCCAAACTGAACCTGGCGGGGGTCGGCAAAGTCCTGGCCGGAGCGCAAGCCTGCGTAGCGGTGGACACCGGGCTCGGTCACCTCGCTGCGGCGCTGGACGTACCGACCCTGTCGCTGTTCGGCCCGACTAACCCGGGCCTGACCGGCGCGTACGGCAAGTCGCAGATTCACATGGCCAGCGACTTTCCCTGCGCCCCGTGCCTGCAAAAGAAATGCACCTATCAACCGACGGCCGACGATGCCCGTCGGTTCGACCTGAAACGCGAGTGGCCCCTGTGCTTCACGCGTCTGAATCCCGAGCGTGTCGCGAGCCGACTGAGCACGTTGTTACTGGCTGAGGAGCTGCGCTGATGCAATTGGCATTTGTCCTGTACAAGTACTTTCCATTCGGGGGCTTGCAGCGCGATTTCATGCGCATCGCCCTGGAGTGTCAGCAGCGCGGCCATCAGATTCGCGTCTACACACTGATCTGGGAAGGCGATATTCCACCGGGTTTCGAAGTGCTGGTGGCACCAGTCAAGGCGTTCTTCAATCATCGACGCAACGAGAAGCTCACCGAGTGGATGGAGGCTGATCTGGCCAAGCGTCCGGTGGACCGCCTGATCGGTTTCAACAAGATGCCGGGTCTGGACGTTTACTACGCCGCCGACGGCTGCTTCGAAGACAAAGCGCAGAATCTGCGCAACTCGCTGTACCGTCGTTGGGGCCGCTACCGGCACTTCGCCGAGTACGAGCGCGCGGTGTTCGCCAAGGATGCCAAGACCGAAGTGTTGATGATTTCCGAAGTCCAGCAGCCGCTGTTCATCAAGCATTACGACACGCCGCTTGCGCGCTTCCATCTGCTGCCGCCGGGCATCTCTCAGGACCGTCGCGCGCCGGCCAATGCCGCCGAGGTCCGTGCCGGGTTTCGTCGCGAGTTCAACCTGAAAGATGATGAACTGCTGCTGGTGCAAATCGGCTCCGGGTTCAAGACCAAAGGTGTGGACCGCAGCCTCAAGGCGCTGGCCGCCTTGCCTGCCGAGCTGAAAAAACGTACCCGACTGTTTGTAATTGGCCAGGACGACCCCAAAGTATTCCAGTTGCAGAGCGCCACATTAGGGCTCGGCGACAACGTGCAGTTCCTCAAGGGCCGTAGCGATATCCCGCGTTTCCTGCTCGGTGCCGATCTGTTGATCCACCCGGCGTATAACGAAAATACCGGGACGGTGCTGCTTGAAGCCGTGGTGGCCGGCTTGCCGGTGCTGGTGAGCGCGGTGTGCGGGTACGCCCATTACATTGCCGAGGCCGACGCCGGTCTGGTGCTGGACGAACCCTTCGATCAGACGCAACTGACTCAGTACCTGACCGGCATGTTGAATGACGCAAATGCACGGGCGGCCTGGAGCCGCAATGGTCTGGCCTTCGCCGAGACGGCCGACCTCTACAGCATGCCGCAGCACGCGGCTGATGTGATTCTGGCGGAGCACGCTTAATGAAGTTGATGCTGGCTGAACCGTTCAAGAGCCTCTGGGCCGGACGGGATCCGTTCGCCGAAGTCGAGGGCCTCAAGGGCGAGGTGTACCGCGAACTTGAAGCGCGCCGGACGCTGCGTACTGAAGTAAATGGCCACGGGTTCTTTGTGAAAATCCACCGGGGCATCGGCTGGGGCGAGATCTTCAAGAACCTGCTGACCGCCAAGCTGCCGGTGCTGGGCGCGGGCCAGGAGTGGAAGGCCATTCAGCGCCTGCAAGAAGTCGGCGTGCCGACTATGACCGCCGTCGCTTACGGCGAAAAGGGCAGCAACCCGGCGGACCAGCATTCGTTCATCGTCACTGAAGAGCTGGCGCCCACCGTCAGCCTCGAAGATTTCAGCATCGACTGGGTCAAGCAGCCGCCCGAACCAAAACTCAAGCGCGCCTTGATCGCCGAAGTCGCGCGCATGACCGGCATGATGCACCGCGCCGGGGTCAACCACCGCGACTGCTACATCTGCCACTTCCTGCTGCACACCGACAAACCGGTAACAGCCGACGATTTCAAGCTGTCGGTGATCGATCTGCACCGTGCCCAGACCCGTCCGACGATTACCCAACGCTGGCGCAACAAGGACCTGGCGGCGCTGTATTTTTCGGCGCTGGACATTGGCCTGACCCGTCGCGACAAACTGCGTTTCCTCAAGGGTTACTTCCAGCAGCCGCTGCGCCAGATTCTGGCAGAAGAAGCGGGATTGCTGGCATGGCTCGAAGGCAAGGCCAACAAGCTCTACGAGCGTAAACAGCGATATGGGGATGCGCTCTGATGTCGGGTTGGACACTGGAACCTGCTTACAGCGATCTGGCAGAAGACTTCGGCAGCCTTGACGCGGTGTTCGCGCTCAAGGGCGAGCGACTGACCCGCGATCCACTGTCCGAGGTCATTCGCGTCCAGCGCAATGGCGTCAACTATTACGTCAAGCGCTACGTCGGCGCCGGCAAAGGCCTGCGCCGTTACCTGGGCAAGCCGCGAGTGAAAGCCGAATGGCAGAACCTCAAGCGTTTCGCCAAGTGGGGCATTCCCACCGCCGAAGTAGTGGCCTGGGGGCTGGAACGACGCGGCGTGGCTTACGACCGTGGGGCGATGATCACACGCGAACTGCCCCATACCGAAGACTTGTCCGTCCTGGCTGACCGGCATGATCCGAAGCTGGCGGACCGCGCCTGGGTCGACAACATCAGTCGACAGCTGGCGGGCTATACCCGGACCATGCACGACCACCGGTTTACCCATAATGATTTGAAGTGGCGCAATCTGCTGATTGACGATGAGGCGCGGCTGTTTCTGATCGACTGCCCCAACGGTGATTTCTGGCGCGGCTTCTGGCTCAAGTACCGGATCACCAAGGACCTGGCTTGTCTGGACAAAGTTGCCAAATATCACCTGTCGGCCACCCAGCGCCTGCGCTTCTACCTGCAGTACCGCCAACGCAATCGGCTCGATGCCGCGGACAAGAAACGGATTCGACACGTGGTGAGATTTTTCGAGGGGCGCGAATGACTGATTTTCTGGCTGCTGAAGACCGTGCGCTGCTTGAGCGTCATGGCCTCGGTACCTTCGATGCACTTTGGGCCAAACAGCTCGAAGCCGTGGATGAACCCAACACCGGTCGGGGTGGCTGGAGCAGTGTGTTTCGGTTGGAGCTGGAAGGTCATGGCTACTACCTCAAGCGCCAGAGCAACTACCTGATGCATACATGGCATTCGCCCTTTGGCGAGCCAAGTTTTGCCCGTGAGTTTCGCAACATCACTCGTTATCGGAAACTGGGTGTTCCGGCGCTGCAGGCGGCGTTCTTCGGTGAGCGCAAGGTCGACGGCGAAGTCCGGGCGATTCTGCTGACCCGCGCGCTGGACGGTTGGGATGATCTGGATTCACTGTTGCAGCGCTGGTCCGACCTGAGCGCGGCGCAGCACTCGGCAATTCTGAAAGCTTGTGGGCAGCTCGCGCGACGCCTGCACGAGGTGCGTCAACTGCACGGTTGCTTCTATCCCAAGCATATTTTTCTCCAGGCCACTGGTGACGGTTATCAGGCTCAGTTGATCGATCTGGAAAAAACCCGCCCACTGTTGTTCGGCCAGCGCGATCGGGTCAAGGACCTGGAGCCGTTGCTGCGTCGGGCGCCAGAATGGAGCGCAAGTCAGCTGCGCGAGTTGTTGGCGGTTTATCTGGATCAGCCATTGAACAGCTCGCTGGTGGACAGTTGGGTATCGCGCCTGAGTGCGCGGCGCAGTCACAAGGAGGCGCGCTGATGCGTTTGTCCGAGCTGAAAAACGCGGGCCGCAGCCCGAGCCTGCCTCTAAGCATTCCACTGGCCGATGCCGCGGGGGCTGCAGAGTTGCAATTGCTGAGCCTGTTGCGGGTATTGCCGGGGCAACGTTATGTGGGCGCCGGCGTCTGGCGCGGTCGGCCGGTGCTGGCCAAGCTGCTGGTCGGCAGTAAAGCGGCGCGGCATTTTCAGCGTGAGCTGGACGGCGTGCGTTTGCTTGCCGCTCAGGGGCTGACCACACCGTTGCTATTGGCTGATGGCCTGAAGGACGGCGAGGGCGGCTGGCTGATGTTCGATTTCCTCGAGGGGGCCGAGAGCCTGGGGGATGCCTGGCAACAGGTCGAGCACTTGCCGGTGTTGGCGGATGAACAATCAGCGGTGCTGGCCGAGGCCTTGGGCGCGATCGGCCATCTGCATAGCAAGGGCCTGTGGCAGGAAGACCTGCACCTGGACAACCTGCTGCGCCATGGCGGTCAGTTGTATTTGATCGATGGCGCCGGGATCTGTGCCGAGACGGCTGGCAAGCCACTGTCACAGCAGAAAGTCCTGGAAAACCTCGGAGTGTTTTTCGCCCAGTTGCCCAAATCCCTGGAACCCTTCACCGAAGAATTACTGGTGTATTACCTGCTGGAAAACGGCGAGCATGCCTTGCCCATGGAAGCGTTGCAGAAGCAGATCGACAAGGTCCGTCGCTGGCGTTTGAAGGATTTCCTGATCAAGGTCGGCCGCGAATGCACGTTGTTCAGCGTCCAGCGCGGCGCATTCGGCTTGCGGGCGATTCGCCGTGAGGAAGAGGCGGCGATGTTGCCGGTGCTGGAGCAGGCCGATGCCTTGCTCGATCAAGGCCATCTGTACAAGACCGGCGGCGCGGCGAGCGTCGGCAAGGTCGAGGTGGCGGGTCGCACATTGGTGGTCAAGCGCTACAACATCAAAGGCTTTGCCCATTGGCTCAAACGTTTCTGGCGCCCGAGCCGCGCCTGGCACTCATGGCGTGAAGGTAATCGCCTGGCGTTCCTGGGCATCGCCACACCCAAGCCGTTGGCGTTACTGGAGAAGCGTTTTCTCTGGCTGCGCAGCCGGGCGTACCTGGTGACCGAGTATTTGCCGGGACCGGACATTATCGAGCGGTTTGCGCCGTACGTTGAAAGTGGCGAGGCACCGGAAGCCGAATTGCAGGCTCTGGATCACCTGTTCGCCGAGCTGATTCGCGAGCGGATCAGCCATGGAGATTTCAAGGGTCATAACCTGTTTTGGCAGCAGGATGGTTGGGCGCTGATCGATCTGGATTCGATGTGTCAGCATGGCTCGCTCAGCAGCTTTGCCCCGGCCTATGCGCGGGATCGGGCGCGGTTCATGCGCAACTGGCCCGAGAGCAGTGCGCTGTACCAAGTGATTGATCAGCGTCTGCCCAAAGATATCTCTGGCGCTGCCTGAATCGGGTCTTCGTCCCTATCGCGGGCAAGACCGCTCCCACATAACTGACTGGCATGAGGGTCATTCCCGCGACGTTTACGCTATAATCCCGCCCTTTAGCTGTCTCTCGCCCCTTGCGAGGGCACATTAATTTTTGAGGCGCGTTGCGCCTGCATGCAGACTAAAGAGGCTAGACCCCTGTGGCATTGACGATTCTTGGCCTGTCCGGCGCCCTTAGCCATGATCCTTCCGCAGCCCTGTATATCGACGGCAAGCTGGTCGCGGCGGCTGAAGAAGAGCGCTTCGTGCGCGATAAACATGCAAAGAACCGCATGCCTTACGAATCCGCGAAGTTCTGCCTCGAGCAGGCGGGCATCAAGCCGTCCGACGTTGATGTGGTAGCGATTCCGTTCGCGCCGATCAGCCTGTTCGGCAAGGCTCGCTGGCACTACGCCAAGCGTTACTGGTATGCCCCGGACCGCGCCCTCGACGCGATCCTGATGGGCAACCGTCGCTACAAGCGCTATCGCAACAAGATTGTCTGGTGCCTCGAGCAACTGGGCTTCGATCCGAAGAAAATCAAGATCGAGCCGGTCGAGCACCACCTGGCCCACGCCTCCAGTGCTTATCACTGCTCTGGTTTCAAAGAGAAAACCGCGATCCTGGGGATCGACGGCAAGGGCGAGTACGCCACGACCTTCTTCGGTTATGGCGAAAACGGCAAGATCCACAAGATCAAGGAATTCTTCGATCCGGACTCCCTCGGCGGTCTGTACGGCGCAATCACCGAGTTCCTCGGTTTCGAGATGCTCGACGGTGAATTCAAGGTCATGGGCATGGCGCCGTACGGCGACGCCAGCAAATACGATTTCTCGCGCCTGGCCTCGTTCGAGAACGGCGAGCTGGTGATCAACACCGACTACGCCAACGTCATCGGCCTGCGTCGCTATAAAGAGAAGGGCAAAGGTTTCTACTTCTCGCCGAAGCTGATCGAGTGGCTGGGGCCAAAGCGTGAAGGCGACATCGCCGACGAGCCGTACATTCATTACGCCGCGAGCATGCAAGCGCTGTTCGAGAAACTGGCGTTGCAGATGATCGACCATTACCTGGGCGATGTGCTCAAGGAAACCGGCAAACTGGCCTTCGCCGGTGGCTGTGCGTTGAACGTCAAGCTGAACCAGAAAATCATCGCCCGCGACGACATCAAAGAGCTGTTCGTTCAGCCTGCGTCCGGCGATGCCGGAACCGCGGTTGGCGCTGCGGCTTACGTGTCCCACGCCCGTGGTGTACCGGTCGAGAAGATGGAACACGTCTACCTCGGCCCGTCCTACAGCAACGAAGACGTGATCGCAGCCTGCGCCCGTCACGCCGACAAGCCAAAGTGGCGCAAGCTCGACAACATGCCGGAGCAAATCGCCAAAATCATGGTCGATGGCAACCCGGTGGCCTGGTTCCAGGGCCGCATGGAATTCGGTCCGCGCGCCTTGGGCGGTCGCTCGATCATTGGCTGCCCGAGCGTGGCCGGTGTGGCGGATCGCATCAATCATCAAATCAAGTTCCGCGAGCGCTGGAGGCCTTTCTGCCCGTCGATGCTCGACACCGTTGCACCGCAGATGATCAAGATCGATCACCCGGCACCGTTCATGACTTTCACCTTCGAAGTGGCTGAAGAGTGGAAAACCCGCGTGCCGGAAGTTGTCCATGAAGACGGCACGTCCCGGGCCCAGGTGCTCAAGCGCGAATACAACCCGCGCTACTACGACATGATGAAGGCGCTGGAAGTGCTGACCGGTAACGGCGTGTCGCTGAACACCTCGCTCAACCGTCGTGGCGAGCCGATGATCTGCTCGCCGACCGACGCCTTGAATATGTTCTTCGGCTCCGACCTGCAGTATCTGATCATGGAAGACATTCTGGTGGTCAAAGAAGGTGCGGACGCTTATGACACGCTCGGCTGAACGCCATGTGCTGCAGTTCTGTCACGGCTATGACGGGCCGTTTCTGGACTGCGCGCGGCAGTACGCCAGTCTGTTCGCGGGGACAGGTTATCGAGTGACCACGGTGTTTCTGACCGGGGTCGCCGATGCCGAAGTCGCCGCGAGCTGCGCTTCCGATGAAGTGCTGTTCATGGAATATAGCTCCAAGGCCATTCGTGGCTTGAAGCTGGGCGCCATCGGCGATCTGCGCAAGATCGCCGCCTCGCGTAATTTCAGTTTCTGCATTGCTCACCGTTTCAAACCGATCTACATCGCCTTGCTCGGCACTTCGTTGCCGGTCATTGGCGTGCATCACGCATTTGGCGATTACCAGCGCGCCACCCGCAAACTGTTCGCGCATATTTTCCGCAAGCGTCTTAGCCTGCTCGGAGTCTCCGATGCGGTGCGTGACGACATGCGCCGTTGTTTGCCGAAATGGCCGGTCGAGCGGATTCAGACGCTTTATAACCGTATTGATGTGCAGGCCTTGCAGACCAGTCAGGTATCGGTTCGCGAGGCCCGGGAAACCCTCGGTCTGTCGATGGATGCCTGGATCGTCGGCAACGTCGGGCGCCTGCATCCGGACAAGGATCAGGTCACGCTGCTACACGGTTTTGCCGCGGCATTGCCGGGGTTGCCGGCCAACAGTCAGTTGGTGATCCTTGGCAGCGGTCGGCTGGAACAGGACCTCAAGGCCCTGGCGCGCGAACTGGGTATCGGCGATCGCGTGCTGTTCCTCGGCCAGGTGCCCGAGGCGCGTCGTTACTTCCGCGCTTTCGATGTGTTTGCCCTGAGTTCCGATCACGAACCGTTCGGCATGGTATTGCTGGAGGCCATGGCCGCCGGCGTGCCGTTGCTCGCGACCGCGTGCGGTGGGGCCAGGGAAGTGGTCGAAGGCGTGGGTATTCTGTTTCCATTGGGCGATGCCGAGCATCTGGCTCAAGGGTTGCAACATCTGGCCGCGATGGACGAACAGCAACGTCGCCAGTGTGCCGAACTGATGTTCGACCGCTTGCGTGAGCGCTTCTCCGATCGCGCGGTACGCGATGCTTTCTGGCATTTGCCGCATGTCACCGAACTGGCACCGAGGGGCTGATGCTCAACCGATTTCAAGGCTGGCGCGAACGTGGCTGGGCGCAGGTCGACGCCTCGACTTATGCACAAGCCTGGCAACGTTTTGGCGGTAGCGTCGCGACTCATCCTCTAGTGGTCGAGCGTCTGGCACAGTTGGCGGACATTCCGGTGCGCTATCTGGCCTGGGAACAGAACGGCGAAGTGAAAGCCGCCATCCCGACCTGGGGGCGCGACCTGGCGCTGTCCAAGGACGTGCTCAAGCGCAGTGGTAAAAAGGGTCTGTTCGACCTCGGCAACGCCGAGTTGATCCTGCCGGCCGCCGCGGATGCCCAGGCACCATTGCGCCATCGCGGCCGTTACTTGTCGGCCTTGAATGAAGGTCGTTTCACCGGAATGAAGCTGCAGGTCGAACAGCTGGCTATGGCGCGAACGCCTGAAGAGCTGTCGAAGAAGTTTCGCTACAACCAGCGCCGTGAGTTGCGCTTGCTGGAAGAGGCGGGCGGTTTGGCGCGGCCGGTTACCGAGTTCTCCAGCCGCGAGCTGGCGGCTATCTATTGCGACCTGTTCCAGCGTCGCTGGGGTTTCCCGGCCACTGGTGCCGAGCGCATGGGCGAGGTGATCGAGCTGTTGCGCGAGCTGCTCATTGGCTCGGTGATTTTCCTCAACGACGCACCGATTGCGATTCAATTGGTGTACCGCGTCGAGGCGCCGGAGTGGATCAGCGTCGAGTACGTCAACGGCGGTGTCGATCCCCAGACCCGGGAATTCAGCCCTGGTAGCGTGCTGAGTTTTCTCAACACCCAAAGTGCCTGGGAACATGCACGCGCGCTGAATAAGCCCCTGCGGTTTTCCTTTGGTCGGACCGACCGTGAGTACAAGGATCGTTGGTGCAACTCTGTGCCGGTCTTCACCGTATGAGCCAACCCATGAGTCGCAAACAGCAACTGCTCAAGCGCCATCGGCGCAACAAACGCATTGGCCTGTTGATCGCGCTGATACTGTTGACCGCTATTGGCGTGCTGGTCGCCTGGTGGCTACCGCTGGTGCTAGCAGTGCTGGGCTGGATTGCCCATGAGGCGTGGTTCGCCGATCATCTGTTTTATTCGCCCAAAGACGATTATCAATACAGCTTCCCGCCGTACACCCCGCAGCCAAAAATTCATCTCGACGGTGAGCGACTGCGGCTGGACGAGGGTGTCATGCTGGTCGATGACGCTACGCTGGTGCTGGCGTTGCGGGTGAAAAGCACGTGGCTGGGGCGCTTTATCGATCCCGTCGTCGAGTTGGCGGGTGGCGATAATCCCGACCGACAAACCTTTGAGCGCGGTGTAAATGGCCTGCGTTATCTGAATCTCACGGGGCAGGCGCGGGTGCTGTCGCAAGGTGAGCTGCGTTTGCGCGGGCGTTTCTGCCAATTGCTCGGCGAGCCCGTGCTCTGGGCGCTCGAGCATCCGGACTACCGCCGTCAGCGGGTGATGGTGATCGCACCTCACGCCGACGATGCCGAGCTGGCTGCATTCGGGTTGTACAGCGGTGCGAGTGAAAGCTGGATCGTGACCCTGACCGCTGGTGAAATCGAGGCGGGGCACTATCGACAGATGGGGCTCGATGGCGTCGAAGCATCCCGGTTGAAAGGCTCGTTGCGTGCCTGGGACAGTATCAGCGTGCCGTTGTGGGGAGGCGTGCCTCAGGAACGCTGTATTCAGCTGGGTTATTTCTGTCTGCAGTTGCCGGCCATGCAGAGCGCACCGGCCGAGGCCGTAACGTCCCGTGAGGCACAGCTAGGCGATATCCGATATTTCCGACGGTTCAATCCGTTTGCCCTGGGCAGTGACGTCGATGGCCTGCCGTCCTGGAACAATCTGCTGGCAGATCTGCGCGAGTTGATCGAGCGTATCGAGCCCCAGGTCATTGTCTTGCCGCATCCGCGTTTCGACCCGCACCCAGACCATCTATGCTCGCAGCAGGCAGTGATGCAGGCACTGGGCGGCACAACCTGGCAGCCCGACACTTTATTGCATTACGCCAATCATTTGCACGACAACGATCGCTGGCCAATGGGCGACGCTGGCACAGGCGTGGCACTGCCGCCACAGATGGATACGCATGAACCATTGCGTCCCTGGGCGCTTTGTCTGTCGACCGAAAATCAGTGGCACAAGGCAATGTCGTTGGGCATGATGCACGACCTTCAGCCCCGGCTTCCCTTCAAGCGTTTGCTTCGCCGGGTGCTGCAGCGTTGCTTGGTGGCTCGGCGCTGGCCGGTATTCGGTGAGAACGAATTTTTCCGTAAAACGGTGCGACGTCACGAGTTGTTCTGGGTCCAAGAGCTGTCTGGAAAGAGAGAGGCCAATTGAAAGTTCTGTTTCTGGTGCAGAAAGAGCAACGAGCGATCCTCGATCGCCTGTATGACGGTATCGCCGAGCAATGCGATTGCGACAAGCGTGAATTGACCAGTGCGGAGCAGGACGACTTGCGTGGGTATTTTCGCAAGCACGTCGATGTGACCCTCTATGACCGGATCGTATTGTTCCTGCGCTTCAAAAAAGAAATCAGACAGGTGAGGTTCATACAGACCCTGCCCAACCTGGTTATTCTCGAACACGACGCGTATCAAAACTATATCCCGTGCAAATACACCGGCAAGTTCAGCGCCCATTACCGCAAGCTGCCCTGGGCACGTGTGATCAGTTCGGGTTTCATGGTCAGTGAGCGCTTGCGTGATGAAGGTTTTGACGCGCATTTCGTACCCAAGGGCTACGACCAGGCGCTGTTGCAAAACTGCCAGCGCGAACGGGATATCGAGTTGGGGTTCGTCGGCAGTCTCAACAGTGTGGCGTATGCCGGTCGCAAGGCCATGCTCGAGTCGGTGGCCGAGGTCGAAAACCTGTTGATCACGCGCACCAAGTCGGGTGAGGAATACTGCGAGACGTTGAGCCGGATCCGTTATTTCGTGAGTGCCGATGTCGGCATGGGCGAATACATGATCAAGAATTTCGAGGCCATGGCCTGTGGTTGCGTGCTGTTTGCTTACGATCAAGGGGAAGCAGAGAATCGCGCGCTGGGTTTTGTCGATATGCAAAATATTGTGCTCTATCGAACGCGCGATGAACTCAAAGAGAAACTCGCCGTGTTGCGCGCGTCCCCGCAGCTGACCGAGGCCATTTCGTTGGCCGGGCAGGCTCTGGTAGAGCAGCGCTACACCTTCCGGGCGGTGGGGCATGCAATTGTCGATGCCATGCGGGCACCGCTACGCAGGCATGTCCCGCTGAGCTGGAAAGAAAAACTACGCTTGTCGCTGGGGCTGTAAAGCCGGGCGATTAAACAATCAATGGTGCGGTGCAAATAAATGCTGTTCAGTGAGACTAGCGACATTTCGATCGTCATCACCAGTTGCGGTCGCTTCGATTTGTTGAAGCGGACTCTGGAGACACTTGACCGGTTCAACACGGCCCCCATCCGTAAAGTGTTCATTACCGAGGACTCCGGCGACAGTGCCGTAGAGGCCTGTATTCCGGAACACTGGAGGGCACACACCCAGTTCTTCATCAACAATCCGCGTCTGGGTCAGTTGCGATCCATCGATGCCGCCTACGCTCAGGTGCAGACGTCGTGGATTTTCCATTGCGAAGACGACTGGGATTTCTATCGCGAAGGGTTTATCGAAGAATCCCAACGCCTGTTGGAGGAAGATCCGCAGGCGCTTCAGGTATGGTTGCGTAGCTTCAATCATGACCTGATGGTTCACAGTCCTTATGTGTTCCTGGGCGAACGAAAAGTCAGCCATGGCATTCCTTTCTACGTGCTGGGCTCGCACAAAGCCGACTGGCAGGGTTTTTCCTTTAACCCGGGGCTACGCCGTCGCGCGGATTACCTGTTGCATGCACCGTATTCCGGGTTTTCCGGAGAGAAAGACCTGTCGCGTCTATATGCCGGGGAAAACCGCTACGCGTTGATTCTGGAAAACGACGCGGTATTGCATACCGGTTTCGGTGAGCATGTGGTGGTTCCACAGGAGCGTGTGAACAAGTTGAAGCGCAAACGTCTCGATCGGCTCAAGCTGATAGCGGTCCTTATTATCGGCTTGGCAACGGGTTGGGTGCTTCATGGAATCTAACGGTATGAAACCTGGAAAGATCACCATTGCGTCGTATTTTGGAGCGGCACTCTGCCTGTTTCTTCTGAGTTTTGTGGTCGGTTGGTCGTCCAAGTGGACTAACAATCTGTTTTACAGCCTGATGGTATTGCCGGGCCTGGTGTTCCTGATCAAGCAACGAGGCTCTGGCCTGTTCAAGCAGCCGTTGGTATGGGCCTGGACGGCGTTCATTCTGTGGTTTCTGGTGCCTGCGACGATTGCCGGGCAGTTTCAGTTCTTCAAACACGTCTTCTATGTGTGGATGTTCGTCATGGTGATCGGCGCATTCACCGATCCGCAGTTTTTCCGCAGCCCTGCGTTTGTTCGTGGGCAATTCTGGATTCTGGCGTTGTACATTTTCGGCTGCGCACTCTACAGCTGGGTAACGGGTGAATACGCTGTCGGCAGCCGTGTAGCCCTGCTTCCGGCACGTTTGCAGAATGTTATCTACGCCGGCATCTGGCTGCTTTGTGCGCTAGCGTTGGCGTTGCCAACCTGGCTCAGGGAGCGAAAGTGGATCGAAGGGGCGCTGGCCGTCGTCTTCTCGATATTTGCGGTGGTCTTCATCCTCCAGGCGCGCACAGCGTTGGTGGGGGTTGTATTCCTGTTGGGCGTCTGGTTGCTTTACGGCCTTTACCACAAGCCGCGGTTGGTGGGGAGTGTCGTGGCGCTGGGGGTTGTGGTCCTGGGTCTGCTGTTTCTGATGGTGCACAACGAAGCGTGGTATCAGTCGCTCTGGTCTCGAGGCGATTCATACCGTATCGAAATCTTTAATATCATGGTCGGCGAATGGCGAAACTGCGGCTGGATGTTGGGCTGTGGCATCAACTTTCACACCCCCCGGCTGCTTGATGGCTGGATGCCGATTCAGCATCCGCACAACATCTACGTGGCGCTTGGGCTGTACAGTGGCGCGGTGGCGCTGGCGTTGTTTGTCGTGTTGATGGCGAGCACTATTTGGCAGGCTTGGCGTTTGCGTGATGTGTGGGGCGTCTATCTGGCGTGTGCGCTGGTGATGCTGAACTTCGATGGCAGCCTGTTGATCGGCAACCCGGACGAGTTGTGGCCGCTGGTCCTGTTGCCGGCGGCGATGATCCTCGGGCGAGCGTTGCAAGCGCAGCGCCAGGCGCTGGCGTAATACCGGATCTTCGTCCCCGCGCCGGGGGACGAAGGTGTCTGGATCATTTTTTCAGGGCGATGCTCAGTTCCTCCGGGGAACAGATGCTCTGGGTCTGACTGTAATTGTTTATGAAGACTTCGCCGCGACCGTCGAGCAACCATTGGCGGTCTTGCGGATAGCGCACCATATGTTTGAAGTTGCGCAGCCGCAGGGTCTTGCGCAGCGGACGGCGATAAACCCGCATGTCCGCAATGTCGATCAGCCCCAGCTGATGCTCAGGCGTGAGCACGATATTGCCCAGGTGCGCAGAGCGGAAGTAGATCCCGCGCTCATGCAAAGTGGCCATGAAGGCCCCAAGCTGACCGCGCAATGGATCGGCATCGTCTTGGGTATCCAGCAGTTGGCGCAGAGTCTGGCCCGGTAACGGGTCGTAATGCACAGCATCGCGCTCGATACTCGGGATGCGGTAGACCTGGCGAATCGACGGGCAGGGAATCTGCCGTTCACGCAACGCATCGCAGTTGTCGGCAAAGCGTTTGGCGTATGGATACCAGGCAGCCGATGTAAGCAGGCGCTTGCGGCGAAACAGCTTGAGGATCGAGCCGTCCGTCAATCGCAGAACCTTATCCCCCGAACCATCCGCTTCAAGGACTTGTGCATCCTCGCGCAGGGCGAGATATCGGGTATGGTCAAGCGCTTGCATCAATACTCCAGTGGTCGACGCTGTGAGGCATGGATAGCCGGCCATGTTACCGCAGCTCAGTGACTAAAATGGCCTGTGTTACACTCGCGGGCTCTTTTCTCATACAACGGGTTCTCATGACTAGCCCTGATTCGCCTGCGCCGTCGAGCTTGAAGATTTACCTGCGCCTGCTGTCGTATGTGCGCCCGTACATGGGCATGTTCGCCATCAGTATCGTCGGCTTCGTGATTTTTGCTTCGACGCAGCCTATGTTGGCCGGGATTCTCAAATATTTCGTCGATGGCCTGAGCAACCCGGAAGCGGTGCTCTTTCCCAATGTGCCTTATCTGAAAGACTTGCAGCTATTAATGGCTGTGCCAATGCTGATCATTCTGATCGCCGCATGGCAAGGTCTGGGGTCGTTTCTTGGCAACTACTACCTGGCGAAGGTTTCGCTGGGGCTGGTGCACGACCTGCGTGTGGAGCTGTTCAACAAGTTGCTGGTACTGCCCAACCGTTATTTCGACACCCATAACTCCGGGCACCTGATTTCACGCATCACCTTCAACGTGACCATGGTCACCGGCGCCGCCACCGACGCCATCAAGGTAGTGATCCGCGAAGGCCTGACTGTGGTGTTCCTGTTTGCCTACCTGTTGTGGATGAACTGGAAACTGACCTTGGTAATGCTGGCGATCCTGCCGCTCATCGCGATCATGGTAAGCAGCACCAGCAAAAAATTCCGCAAGCAGAGCAAGAAGATTCAGGTGGCCATGGGCGACGTGACCCACGTCGCGTCCGAGACTATCCAGGGTTATCGTGTTGTGCGCAGTTTCGGTGGCGAGAGCTATGAAGAGCGCCGCTTTGCCGAAGCCAGCCAGGGCAACACCGACAAGCAGTTGCGCATGACGAAGACCGGTGCTGTCTACACACCCATGCTGCAATTGGTGATCTACAGCGCAATGGCCGTGCTGATGTTCCTGGTACTGTTCCTGCGCGGCGATGCAACTGCCGGTGACCTGGTGGCATACATTACCGCGGCGGGTCTGTTGCCCAAGCCGATTCGGCAGCTATCGGAAGTCAGTTCGACGATCCAGAAAGGTGTTGCCGGAGCCGAAAGCATTTTCGAACAACTGGATGTCGAGCCCGAGGTGGACAAGGGTACGGTCGCGAAAGATCGTGTCAATGGTCACCTGGAGGTGCATAACCTGAGCTTCACGTATCCGGGAACCGAGCGTGAAGTGCTGAAAAACATCAGTTTCACCGCGGCTCCGGGGCAAATGATTGCACTGGTGGGCCGTTCCGGCAGTGGCAAGTCGACTCTCGCCAGCCTGATTCCTCGCTTCTATCACCACGAAATCGGCGAGATCCTGCTCGATGGTGTGGAAATCGAAGACTATCGTCTGCGCAACCTGCGTCGTCATGTTGCCCAGGTAACGCAACACGTCACGCTGTTCAATGACACGGTGGCCAACAACATCGCCTACGGTGATCTGGCCGGCGCACCGCGTGCCGATATCGAGAAAGCTGCCGAAGACGCTTATGCCATGGATTTCATCGCCCAGCTACCGCAAGGGCTGGACACCGATGTCGGCGAGAACGGTGTGCTGCTCTCTGGCGGTCAGCGTCAGCGACTGGCAATCGCCCGTGCCTTGCTGAAAAACGCGCCGCTGCTGATTCTCGATGAAGCGACGTCGGCACTGGATACGGAGTCCGAGCGGCACATTCAGGCCGCGCTGGATAAAGTCATGAAAGGTCGCACGACACTGGTCATCGCTCACCGGCTGTCGACGATCGAGAAGGCTGACCTGATTCTGGTCATGGATCACGGCGAAATCGTCGAGCGTGGCACCCACGCTCAACTGCTGGCTCAGAATGGCTACTACTCGCGCCTGCATGCGATGGGCCTCGACGCCCCGGCTGAAGACATCGCCTGACCCCGATGCGAGGGTGAGTCTGACTCACCTTCGCATTCACCTGCGTGCAATGCGTCCGGTGGTTCGTATCTACTGACAGCGAAATCAACACTTGGGCGCTGCAAATGGTGGGCACCTGTCGTCGGTTATCGGTATCTCTGTTCAATTAATGAGCAAAAACTCCTGCCGATTCATCCGGTTGCAGCCGTCACACAAGCCATCGCCAACCCTGTGCTAATATCGCGCCCCTGTTCATTTTGTATGTGGGTTGCTCCATGAAGTTGTCCATGCCGCGATTCGATCAAGCCCCTGTCTTGGTGGTCGGCGATGTCATGCTCGACCGTTACTGGCATGGTGGTACCTCACGGATTTCCCCTGAGGCGCCGGTACCGGTAGTCAAGGTCGAGCAAATCGAGGACCGCCCGGGCGGTGCCGCCAACGTTGCCCTGAACATTGCCGCGCTCGGTGCGCCGGCTTCGCTGGTCGGGGTGACCGGCGATGACGAAGCGGCCGACAGCCTGGTCAATAGCCTCAAGGGTGCCGGCGTGCGGGCGTTGTTCCAGCGCATTGCGCACCAGCCGACCATCGTCAAGCTGCGGGTGATGAGCCGCCACCAGCAATTGCTGCGTATCGACTTCGAAGAACCTTTCTCCACCGACGCCCTGGCGCTGGGCGAGCAAGTCGACGAATTGCTCGAAGGCATCAAGGTGTTGGTGCTGTCCGACTACGGCAAAGGCGCGCTGAAAAACCATCAGGTACTGATCCAGGCCGCCCGTGCCCGTGGGATTCCGGTTCTGGCCGACCCCAAGGGCAAAGATTTCTCGATCTACCGCGGCGCGAGCCTGATCACTCCGAACCTCAGCGAGTTTGAAACCATCGTCGGCGGTTGCGCCGATGAGCACGAACTGGTGAGCAAGGGCGCGCAACTGATGCACGACCTGGATCTCGGCGCCTTGCTGGTGACCCGTGGCGAGCATGGCATGACCTTGCTGCGACCGGATCACCCGGCGCTGCACCTGCCGGCCCGTGCCCGCGAAGTGTTCGACGTGACCGGTGCCGGTGATACGGTGATTTCTACCCTGGCTGCGGCAATTGCCGCTGGCGAAGAACTGCCCCACGCGGTGGCCCTGGCCAACCTGGCGGCGGGCATCGTGGTCGGCAAGCTCGGTACGGCGGCCATCAGTGCCCCGGAATTGCGTCGTGCTATCCAGCGTGAAGAAGGTTCCGAGCGTGGTGTGTTGGGGCTGGAGCAGCTGTTGCTGGCGGTCGACGACGCACGTGCGCACAACGAGAAGATTGTATTCACCAACGGCTGTTTCGACATCCTGCATGCCGGGCATGTTACCTACCTCGAGCAGGCGCGAGCCCAAGGCGATCGTCTGATCGTGGCGGTCAATGACGATGCATCGGTGAGCCGCTTGAAAGGGCCGGGTCGTCCGATCAACAGCGTCGACCGTCGCATGGCGGTACTGGCCGGTCTGGGCGCTGTGGACTGGGTAATCAGCTTCGCTGAAGGCACCCCGGAAAACCTGCTGCGCGAGGTCAAGCCGGATGTGTTGGTCAAGGGCGGCGATTACGGGATCGACCAGGTGGTTGGCGCGGACATCGTCACTGCTTACGGCGGGACCGTGAAAGTGCTGGGGCTGGTGGAAAACAGCTCGACCACGGCGATTGTCGAGAAGATCCGCAATCACTGATAGCCGTGAGAGTGCTTGATCATTCCCGCGCTCTGCGTGGGAATGCCTCTTTGGACGCTCTGAGTCCGCTTTGAGACGCGGAGCGTCTCGGGCTGCATTCCCACGCAGAGCGTGGAATGATCAGGGGCGTGCGGCCTTGCGGGGCACGATTCTTTTCAGCAGTTGCTTTGCTTTTCCATGCAAACGGGCCAAACCGGAATCCTTCCCCGGCGGGCTCAAACCCTGTTGCCGCACCCAGTCCTTCCAGCGAATCCGCTCATCCTTCACCAGCCACCCTTCCTGCCGGGCAAAACTCTCCGCCAGATATAGCCCGCGGGTACTCGCCGGGTACAGCTGATCCTTTTTCAGGGTATAGAGCTCGGCCAGCGGCTGGCCGTCCTGCAGTGGCATCAGATACAAATCGGGACGTTTGCGATCAAGCCGGGCCACCAGTTGATCGCCCTCCAGCCGTTCGTCAACATGGAAAAGGCTCAAGGACTTGGCTTCCTTGGGCACGTCCAGGCGCAAATCATAGATCAATTGCAACGACGCAGTCGGCAGATGCACATAAGCCCGCGGGCGCTCGAGCAGCGGCATGTTGGCGCAACGCACCGGCCGCGCCGAGCCGGACAACGGCGTCAGGCGAAACGGCAGGGCTTCGCGGTAATGCAAGGCGGCCGAGTAGGGCGCCGGTAGCCAGGTGTCATTGAAACGCCCGCTGAGCCAACCTTCCGGGGTTTCCAACAGGCACTCTTCGGCAATTTCCTGGGTCGCCGTGTGCAGCGGCAGGTTCAGCTCATGGGCCGGCACATAACCGGAGATCAGCTTCAGCACCACATCGCCGCGGTCCTGCCGACGCTGACGCACCAATACCCAGTAATCGCGATTCTGCCAATGCAGGGTCAGGCGCACCGAAACCCCAAGATTCGCCAGCTCCAGGGCAAAGCGCTCGCTGTCGGGTACCGTCACCGGGCGGCGACGTTGCAGGGTCTGGGAGAAATTCAGCGGCATCCCGACGCTCTGGTAACTCAGGCCTTCGGGCGTCGCTTCGACGAATAACGGCAGGGTCTTGAAGTTGCTCGGGTTCTTTCTGATCAACGTACGCGGCATGTCGACTCCTGCTTAAGGCCGCGTGGGCGGCATCAATGGCTACGAAGGACCTGGGCAACGGTCGCGACGTTGTGGGCGAGGTGCAGCGGATTAATGGTCCCGACAATAGCACTGGCCACACCCGGGTGTTCAAACAACAACTCGAAGCTGGCGCGCACCGGGTCCACGCCCGGGCTCAAGCAGACGTGGCCGCTGGCCAGGGCTTTTTTGACCAGGATCGCTTTGCCGTGAGCAGCAGCATAGTCAATGACCGGCTTCTCGTTCTGTTCGTTCAGATTGTAGGTGACCATCGCGCAATCACCTTGTTCCAGAGCCTTCAAGCCGCCTTCGACGGTTTTGCCGGAAAAACCGAAACCGCGAATCTTGCCTTCGCGCTTGAGCTCGGCGAGGGTCGCATAGACCTCGCTGTCATTGAGGATCGCCAGGTCATTGCCGTCGGAATGCACCAGCACCAGATCGATAACATCCGTCTCCAGACGTTGCAGGCTGCGTTCCACCGACAGGCGAGTATGGGTGGCGCTGAAGTCGTGACGTGACTGGCCGTCGGTAAACTCTTCGCCGACCTTGCTGACGATCACCCAGTCTTGACGCTGACCACGCAGCAATGGGCCAAGACGTTCTTCGCTGCGGCCATAGGCCGGCGCGGTGTCGATCAGGTTGATGCCCAGGTCGCGCGCGAGTTTGAGCAGCATGCGCGCTTCGTCATCGCCGGGGATCTGGAAACCATTGGGGTATTTCACCCCTTGATCGCGGCCAAGTTTCACCGTGCCCAGGCCTAGTGGTGATACCAGCAGGCCGGTGCTGCCCAAAGGGCGATGCAGATCGTGCAGGGTGGGTTGGCTCATGGCAGCAGTTGTTCCCAGGCAGGGACGCCCATTGGTGGTTTCGGCAGTTCCGGCAGCGGCGCCGGATGGCTCGGCTGAATGCCGTCGCGTTGCAGTGCGGCGAGGACGCGGTCAGCGAAGTCCGGTGCCAAGGCCAGTTTGGTCGGCCACCCCACCAGCAGGCGATCCTGCTCGGCGAGGAAGGCGTTGTCCGGACGAGTCAGGCCCGATTGCAGCGGCTCCGCGCGTTCGACCCGCAAGGTCGCCCACTGTGCGGTGCTCAAGTCGATCCACGGCAGCAGGTTGCCGAGTTCCTTTTGCGTGCTGGCGATCTGCGCCGCAGGCTCGCGCGCCACGCCCTCGGCTTCGGCGATGTCGCCTCCCACATACCAGACCCACTGGCCATCGGCGGCCGGGTGAGTGGTCACGGTGACGCGCGGCTTTGGCCCGCCGCCCAGGCAATGGGCGTAAAGCGGTTTGAGGCCCGGGCCTTTGACGATGATCATGTGCAGGGGACGACGCTGCATGGCCGGTTGGCTCAGGCCCAGCGCAGTGAGCAGGTCGGCGGTACCGGCACCGGCGCTGAGAACGATGCGCTGGGCGCGGATCTCGCGTTCGTCGACTTTCAAGCCGACCAGTTCGCCGTTTTCCAGCAGCGGTTCGATGTGCTGACCGGCCAGCAGGCCGTCGCCAGCCAGATCGGCCAGACGCTGGATCAGGCTCGGCACGTCGACCACCAGTTCTGTCAGGCGATAGACCTTGCCCTTGAAGCGCTTGTCTTGCAGCGCCGGCGGCAATTGATCGCCTTTAACCTGATCGACCCGCCCGCGCACGGCTTTGCTGGCGAAAAAACTGGTGAGGTTGCCGGCAAGGGTGCCGGGGGACCAGAGGTAATGGGCGTCGGACAACACGCGCACGCCGGACAGGTCCAGTTCGCCGTCGCCGGCCAGCGCTTCACGCCAGCGACGCGGCATGTCGGCGATGGCTTCCGAGGCGCCGGTCAGGGCCCCGTGCAACGCGTACTTGGCGCCGCCGTGGATGATGCCCTGGGACTTCAGGCTCTGCCCGCCACCGAGGCTGGTGCTTTCCACCAGCACGGTTGAAAAACCCTGGCGGCGCAGGCGCGCATTCAGCCAGAGGCCGGCGACACCAGCGCCGACAATCAGAACGTCGGTGGAAATAACAGATGGCATGCAGCGACCTCAGTGTTCAAGACGAGGGCGCAGTATACAGATTCATGCCGGACGCAATCCTTGTAGCAGTTGCCCAAGGCTGCGTTCGAGGACGAAGTCCTCGGCCTTCGATCTGTCTCGGGAGCGGTGTTGTCAGGTTTTACGACTGCTTCGCCGCCGAATGCAGCCTTCGGCAACTGCTACAGAGAACCGTGCAACACGATTTACCTGCGAGCTGCCGAAGGCTGTGATCTTTTCTTTCAATGCCCGGCAGTTTTCGAGAACAGCTGGATAACCACCACACCCAGCACAATCAGCGCCATCCCCAGCATCGCCGGTACATCCAGCTTCTGCCCGTAGATAAACAGCGCCGCGATGCTGACCATCACGATCCCCATGCCGGCCCATACCGCGTAAGCCACGCCCACCGGAACGCTGCGCACAACCAGGGTCAACATCCAGAACGCAATGCCGTAACCGACGATGACCAGCAGCAGCGGCAGTGGCGTGCTGAAACCCTTGACCGCTTTCATCGAAACAGTAGCGATCACTTCGGCGCAGATGGCGATGGCCAGGTAGTAGTAAGCGGTCATGGGTCAATCCTCGTATGAAGTGTTGCTTTCTGAGGTCGGCATTCTAGAGATTCGCCAGATGCGGTAAAGTCATTACCTATCTGTTCTGAAGATGGGTTGAGCCATGAACATGCAATGGAATCTGGAACAGCTGCGCTTGTTTGTCAGCGTCGCGGAACAACGTTCGTTTTCCGCGGTGGCGCGGGATCAGCGCAAGGCACAGTCGGCGGTCAGCAGTTCGATTGCGCTGCTGGAAGAGGACCTGGGCGTCAGCCTGTTCGATCGCAGCAGTGGTCGCCAGCCGAAACTCACCGAGGCCGGCACCGCTCTGCTTGAAGAGGCGCGGGAAGTACTGCGCCAATGTGAGCGCCTCAATGGCCGGGCACTGGCGATGATGCGTGGCCAGGAAGCGAGCCTGCGGGTGGCTCAGGACGAGGCGATGCCCTATCAAGCGGTGGTTGAAAGCTTCGAGGCGCTGGCGGAAAAGTTTCCCAGCCTTGAAGTGCAGCTGACCAGCGCTGCCCAAGGTGATGTCGCGCGCAAATTGGTGGAGCGCCGGGCCGACCTGGGCTTGCTGTTTTATCACGACCAGATTCCCGAGGCCCTTGAACGGCGAGTGCTGGGCAGCGTCGAAATGGTCACGGTGTGCGGCGCGGGGCATCCCTTGGCGCAGCAGACGCAGGTCGACTGCCAGCAATTGGCGCAGCATCGACAGTTGCTGATGTCCACGCAGTCCAGCGTCTATCCCGGCAGTGAGCCGGCCAGCCCGCAGGTCTGGCGCGCCGACAGTTTCTACGTGATGGCCGAATGGGTGATGCGTGGTCTCGGCTGGGCCTGGTTGCCGCGACATGTGGTGCAATACCCGGCATATCAGGACCAGATGGTCGAACTGGCCAGCGAATGGACTCCGCCGGCATTGATTGTGGAGCTGGTCTGGCGTCGCGATGAGCCCCTCGGCCCGGCGGCTCGTTGGCTGGCGGAACGTTTTGCCGTGCACTTGCAGGCGATCGGCTAAAAAACCGATAAACTCCGCCGCCATGAATAGAACTCTCTACACCGCGCTGTTTTATCTGGGGCTGCCATTGGTAGCGATTCGGCTTTGGCTGCGGGCGCGCAAGGCGCCGGCGTACGCCAAGCGCATTGGCGAACGTTTCTCCCTCGGGTTGCCGGCGATGAAAACGGGCGGTATCTGGGTGCACGCGGTGTCGGTGGGTGAAAGCATTGCCGCAGCGCCGATGATTCGCGCCTTGTTGCAACGTTATCCACAGTTGCCCATTACCGTCACCTGCATGACCCCGACCGGGTCCGAGCGCATCCAGGCACTGTTCGCCAACGAGCCGCGCATCCAGCACTGCTATTTGCCTTATGACTTGCCCTGCGCCGCGGCGCGATTCCTTGACCGGGCCCGGCCGAAACTGGCGGTGATCATGGAAACCGAACTCTGGCCCAACCATATCCACCAATGCGCCAAACGCGGAATTCCCGTGGCCTTGGCCAATGCGCGACTGTCCGAACGCTCAGCCAGGGGCTATGGCCGTTTCAGTAAGCTGACCCAGCCGATGCTTGCCGAGATGAACCTGTTCGCGGTGCAGACCGAAGCCGAGGCACAGCGCTTCCGGGATTTGGGCGCACGCCCGGAAACCGTCGAAGTGACCGGTTCGATCAAGTTCGACCTGACCATCGACCCGCAACTGCTGCAGCGTGCCGGCGAATTGCGTGCACAGTGGCAGGCGCAGGATCGCCCGGTATGGATCGCGGCGAGTACCCATGAAGGTGAAGACGAAGTGGTGCTGGCTGCCCATCGTCGGCTGCTGGCCAATCATCCCGATGCCTTGCTGATTCTGGTGCCCCGCCATCCGGAACGCTTCAACCCGGTGTTCGAATTGTGCCGACAACAGGGTTTCGCCACGGTGCGGCGTTCGACGGGCGAGCCGGTTACCGCAAGCACTTCGGTGCTGCTGGGCGACACCATGGGCGAGTTGTTGTTTCTCTACGCCTTGGCCGACAGCGCTTTTGTCGGTGGCAGCCTGGTGCCCAACGGCGGCCATAACCTGCTGGAGCCGGCGGCCCTGGCCAAACCGGTGCTCAGCGGGCCGCACCTGTTCAACTTCCTCGAGATCGCCGCGCAGTTGCGCAGCGCCGGTGCGTTGGCCGAGGTCGATGATGCCGAAGGTCTGGCGCTGGCGGTGCAGCGGCTGTTCGAATTGCCGAGCGATGCGCAGCGGATGGCAGACGCGGGGCTGAAGGTGATGCGCACCAATCAGGGCGCGTTGCAGCGGTTGCTGGATGGGTTGGGGCGGTTGATCGAGCGTTAGGCCGAGTTGCCTGAATGAAAAGATCGCAGCCTGCGGCAGCTCCTACATTGGGATTGATGTACACCCTGTAGGAGCTGCCGAAGGCTGCGATCTTTTGATCTTTTGCTTTTATTGAGCAGGATTAGCCCGTAATTGCTCCGCCGCAGCCTTGGCCAGGTCCGGCGGCAGGAAGTCTTTATCCGGGTTGTAGTCGGGTTTGAGGTAACGCGTCAGGTCCTGCAAATCCCCCGGGTTCAAAGTGCCGGCGGCCTGCTTCAAGCGCAGGTTGTCGAGGATGTAGTCGTAGCGGGTGTTGTTGTAGTTGCGCACCGAGGTGTACAGCTGACGCTGGGCATCGAGTACGTCGACGATGTTGCGCGTCCCCACCTGATAACCGATTTCGGTCGCTTCCACCGCGCTCTGGTTGGAGATGATCGACTGTCGGCGGGCCTGCACCTGCTCGACGTCGGTGTTCACGGCGCGGTGCAGGTTGCGGGTGTTTTCCACGACCTGACGACGCAGGGCTTCGCGTTGCTGCTCGGACTGAGTCAGCCGCGAGTAGGACTCACGCACTTGCGAGCTGGTCAGGCCGCCACTGTAGAGCGGGATGCTCAGTTGCAGGCCAACCGTGCGCTGCTCGACATCGCCGCCGTAACGCACGCCGTTCGGATTCGGGTTGGTAAAGCCGAGGGCGTCGTTGTCACCTTTCTGGTATTGCGCGACCGCATCCAGGGTGGGCGCGTGTCCGGCCTTGCGCTGCTTGAGAGTCTCCTCGGCGGCGCTCACCGCGTAGTTGCTGGCCAGCAAATTCAGGTTCTGTTTGGCGGCGATGTCGACCCAGGCTTTGGCATCGTTCGGTGCCGGCGGCAGGATTGGCAAGGTGTGGACGATGCCCTGAATCGAGTTGTACTGGCGGTTGGTCAGAGTGATCAGCGCTTCGAACGCATCATCTACCTGACGCTGAGCGAGAATCCGGTTGGCCCGCGCCGTGTCGTAACTGGCTTGGGATTGCAACACGTCGGTCTTGTCCGACAGGCCAACGTCGAAGCGCTCGTTGGACTGATCGAGTTGACGCTTGAACGCCGCTTCTTCGGCCTTGGTCGAGGCCAGGGTGTCCTGGCTGCGCAGCACGTTGAAGTAGCTTTCGGCGCTTTGCAGAATCAGGTTCTGTTCGGTGGCCGAGAGTTGCAAGGCAGCCTGTTCGTTGACGTCTTTGGCGGCCTGCAACTGGAACCAGCGATCGGCACGGAAAATCGGTTGCGAGAGGGTCGCCTGATACACCGTGCCACTGCGGGTCGAGGTCAGCGATGGCTGATCGAGCGAGGTGCGGGTGTTGTTCAGATCGGCACCGGCGGACAGGTTGGGCAACAGTCCGGCGCGAGCCTGGGGCACGACTTCCTTCTGGGCACCGTATTGGGCGCGGGCGGCGGCGATGTCGGCGTTGTTGTCCACCGCTTCCTGATAGACGCTGACCAGGTCAGTCTTGGTCGATAAGGGCGCTTCAGCTGCCCAGGCCATTCCATTGGACGCACAAGACACGGCAAGGGCCAGTGAGAGTTTGCGCAGCATGAGGCCATCCCTAAAAAATTATGCTGATAATTTGAGCGCCAAGGCTACGGCGCGGCGCCCTGCAGCGTCAAGGCGCGGCATGGCGTAGCGAGTGTAGTTGCACGCAGGCACGGCAACAATCCTGCAATTGCGCCATTCATCATGGTGTTTGCTGCGGAGTTGGCGTTCTTTGCCGGTTGTGTCTAGACTGGCCGGGTTCTTGTCGGGGTGCCTTGCTATGAGGCTGAGATCGAATAATTTCGGATCCCGTTGAACCTGATCAGGTTAGCGCCTGCGTAGGGAACAAGATTTCTCGTCACCCGGCGAGTCCTCTTGTGCTTCGTCCGGGATGTTGTTCGACAATCGAACACCCCTCGAGCACCGAGCACAGCACGGCTGGTTTTCCCAGCGCCCGTGCGTCCATTCGTTTACAGGTTCGCTCCGACAAAAATCCACTGCCTGGATGTGTGTCTGGAGAGCCCGTGATGACTACAAAATCAAAAATCGAAACCAATCTGAGTGACTCGGCCAAGGTCGATCAGCAATCGGTTCAGCCGTTTACCCGCTCGCAAAAAATCTATGTCCAGGGCACTCGCCCGGACATCCTCGTGCCAATGCGCGAAATCAGCCTTGATGTGACCCCGACCGATTTCGGCGGCGAAATCAACGCGCCAGTGGTGGTGTATGACACCTCGGGCCCGTACACCGACCCCAATGTCATCATCGACGTGCGCAAAGGCCTGGCCGACGTGCGTTCACCGTGGATCGAGTCCCGTGGCGACACCGAGCGCCTGTCCGGCCTGAGCTCCAACTTCGGCCAGGAACGTCTCGCCGACCCGGAACTGACCAAGCTGCGTTTCGCCCACGTCAACAACCCGCGTCGCGCCAAGCCGGGTGCCAACGTCAGCCAGATGCACTACGCCCGCAAAGGCATCATCACCGCCGAGATGGAATACGTCGCCATCCGCGAAAACATGAAGCTCGAAGTGGCCCGTGCCGCGGGCTTGCTGGACCAGCAGCACGCCGGCTACAGCTTCGGCGCCAGCGTGCCGAAAATCATCACGCCGGAATTTGTCCGTGAAGAGATCGCCCGCGGTCGCGCGATCATTCCGGCCAACATCAACCACACCGAACTGGAACCGATGATCATCGGCCGTAACTTCCTGGTGAAGATCAACGGCAACATCGGCAACAGTGCACTGGGTTCGTCCATTGAAGAGGAAGTGGCGAAACTGACCTGGGGCATTCGCTGGGGTTCGGACACGGTCATGGACTTGTCCACCGGCAAGCACATTCACGAAACCCGCGAATGGATCATCCGTAACTCGCCGGTGCCGATCGGTACCGTGCCGATCTATCAGGCCCTGGAAAAAGTCGGCGGCGCCGCTGAAGACCTGACCTGGGAGCTGTTCCGCGACACGCTGATCGAGCAGGCCGAGCAGGGCGTCGACTACTTCACCATCCACGCCGGTGTGTTGCTGCGCTACGTGCCGTTGACCGCCAAGCGCGTGACCGGCATCGTCTCCCGTGGCGGTTCGATCATGGCCAAGTGGTGTCTGGCGCATCACAAGGAAAACTTCCTCTACACCCATTTCGAAGACATCTGCGAAATCATGAAGGCCTACGACGTCAGCTTCTCGCTGGGCGATGGCCTGCGTCCGGGCTCGATTGCCGACGCCAACGACGCCGCACAATTCGGTGAGCTGGAAACCCTCGGCGAACTGACCAAGATCGCCTGGAAGCACGACGTACAATGCATGATCGAAGGCCCGGGCCACGTGCCGATGCAGTTGATCAAAGAGAACATGGACAAGCAACTCGAGTGCTGCGACGAGGCGCCGTTCTACACCCTCGGCCCACTGACCACCGACATCGCTCCAGGCTACGACCACATCACCTCCGGTATCGGTGCGGCGATGATCGGCTGGTTCGGTTGCGCCATGCTCTGCTACGTCACACCGAAGGAACACCTCGGCCTGCCGAACAAGGATGACGTGAAGACCGGGATCATCACCTACAAGATCGCCGCTCACGCTGCCGACCTTGCGAAGGGGCATCCGGGCGCACAGATTCGCGACAATGCCTTGAGCAAGGCGCGTTTCGAATTCCGTTGGGAAGACCAGTTCAACCTCGGTCTGGACCCGGACACCGCGCGCTCGTACCACGACGAAACCCTGCCGAAGGATTCGGCCAAGGTCGCGCACTTCTGCTCCATGTGCGGGCCGAAATTCTGCTCGATGAAGATCACCCAGGAAGTCCGCGAATACGCGGCCAACCAGCGGATCGAAACGGTCGATGCGGAAGTTGCGCAGGGATTGGCGGAACAGGCTGAGCGGTTCAAGCAGGAAGGTAGTCAGTTGTATAAGAAAGTTTGATCTGACCTGTGATTACCGATCGTTCCCACGCAGAGCGTGGGAACGATCACAACGATCACAACACCTGCCTCTCTGAGATAACCCCCCTTGAGCATCCAACCCAGCACTTATTCCCCGGATTGCGCGGTGCCGACCGACAAGCGTGTCTTCGGCGGCCGTGATCTGTGTTCCCTGTGGTTCTCCCTCGGCATCGGCCTGATGGTGTTGCAGACCGGCGCGCTGCTCGCACCCGGTCTGGGTCTGTCCGGCTCGTTGCTGGCGATTTTTCTCGGCACGCTGGTCGGCGTCCTGCTCCTGGCCGCCGTCGGCGTGATCGGTAGCGATACCGGTCTGTCGTCGATGACGGCACTCAAGCTCAGCCTCGGCAAACACGGCGCGAGCCTTCCGGCGGTGTTGAACCTGCTGCAACTGATCGGTTGGGGGTCATTCGAAATCATTGTGATGCGCGACGCTGCCAGCCTGCTTGGCGCCCGTGCCTTTAGCGAAGGTAGCCTGCTGTCGAGTCCTCTGTTGTGGACGCTGTTCTTCGGTGCATTGGCAACTCTGCTCGCTGTCAGTGGCCCATTGACCTTTGTGCGCAAAATCCTGCGCAAGTGGGGCATCTGGCTGTTGCTGGCCGCGTGCATTTGGCTGACCTGGAACCTGTTCGCCAAGGCCGATCTGGCGGCGTTGTGGGCACAGGCCGGTGATGGTTCGATGCCGTTTGCCGTGGGCTTCGACATTGCGATTGCCATGCCGCTGTCCTGGCTGCCGCTGATTGCCGACTACTCGCGGTTCGGCAAGCGCGCGAAGAATGTCTTCGGCGGTACGGCGCTGGGCTTCTTTATCGGTAACTTTTGGTTGATGAGTCTGGGCGTGGCCTACACCCTGGCGTTCGCGTCGAGCGGTGAAGTGAATGCCTTGCTGCTGGCGTTGGCCGGTGCAGGTTTGGGGATTCCGTTGTTGCTGATTCTGCTGGACGAGTCGGAAAATGCCTTTGCCGATATTCACTCGGCGGCGGTGTCCAGCGGGATTCTGTTTCGCTTGAAAGTCGAGCATCTGGCCTTGGCGATCGGCGTGATCTGCACACTGATAGCTTGTCTGGCGCCATTGGCCCAGTACCAGAACTTCCTGCTGTTGATCGGCTCGGTGTTTGCGCCGCTGTTCGGCGTGGTGCTGGTGGATCACTTCATCCTGCGCAAGCGCAGCGCTCACGTAGCGTCAGCCGCATTGCGCTGGCCGGCGTTGCTCGCCTGGTTGGGCGGTGTGAGCACCTATCATTTGCTGGCCAATCTTTATCCGGACATCGGCGCAACCCTGCCGTCGCTGGTACTGGCAGGGCTGCTGCAATTGCTGCTCGGTCGAGCCTTCAGCTACGGCCGGGAAACAGCTCGGGCTTGAGAATGCCGTTCAGGCGCGGGTAGGGGATCTTCAGTTCGACGTGGCCCAATGCGTAAGGCGCGATGGTGCTCACTTCGTACTTGAGGATCACCCCGCCGTAGGTCAACGCCACGTTTTGGGTTTTCACGAAAGGCCAGCTCTTCACGAACTCCGGTTCCTGATCGAGCTTGGTGCTGATCAGCCAGCTGTTGTGCGCCACTTGGGCCGCTTTCCAGAACGCCTCTTCCTGCCCCGGGATCAACATGTCCGAGAGGGTCAGCGCCTTATGCTGTTGACGTGAGTAGTTGATGAAGCCGCGGCCCGGCGTGCCATGGGCGCCGCCAGTATCCAGATAGCTGGACAATTCAACGATCACCAAGCCGTCATGCTGCTCACGTACCTTGGCTTGCAAGTAGCTGCTGTAGCGCGGGCCGGCACTGCTCAAAAACTGCTCGCGATAGGCCGCCAGCGTCGGCGCTACGGGGGCTTCGGGTGAGGTGCGGGTCATTTGCAGCAGGCGTTTTTCGATGAGGCTGTCAAGCGCAGGCTCGTCCGGGAAGCGCAGGGTATCGATGTTCACCAACGGGCAGTCAGGGGTTGTGCAGCCTGGTTTCAACTGTTCCGATGCGTCGCGGGTAGTTTCCAGCGGCGTCCGGTAGTTGGGCTGGAACAAACTCTGGCAGGCGCCCAGGGTCAGGGCGATTGCGGCCACGGAGGCGATTTTAAAAAGCGACATGGGCGTCCTTCATAAAACAGGGAAAGGCGAAAAGTTACCCGCTTCGACTCTCAACGAAGCAGTCAGTTCGCCACTAAGCTAATTAGAGTTGGTTTCGCCCTCACCGTCTATCCCGCTGACTGGAAAGGGGCTGCATCAAACATCGCGGGCGCGTTAGGATGGCGCGAAGTCGAGGTTGCAAGTAACGAGTTGCAAGTAAAAAAAAGGAACCTCATAACGGATTTGCAGTAAAGAGGATTGTCATGACTGATTTTGCCAACGCCATTCCGACCGCCGTTGATATTGTTCGGCGCGAAAAGTGCTACGAGGGCTTCTACAAGCTCGACCGCGTGCACTTGCGCCACGAATTGTTCGCCGGTGGCATGAGTCGCGAGATCAATCGTGAACTGTTCGTGCGCCATGATGCGGTGTGCGTGCTGCCTTACGATCCGCAGCGCGATGAAGTGGTGCTGATCGAGCAGTTTCGCGTTGGCGCCATGGGCAAGACCGACAACCCGTGGCTGATCGAACTGGTCGCCGGTCTGATCGACAAAGATGAAGTACCGGAAGAAGTTGCTCACCGCGAAGCGCAGGAGGAAGCTGGGCTTGTATTCGGGGCGCTCTGGCCGATGACCAAATATTTTCCATCGCCGGGCGGCAGTAATGAATTCGTGCACTTGTACCTGGGGCGTTGCGAGACAACCGGGGTTGGCGGCCTGCATGGGCTGGAGGAAGAGGCAGAAGATATTCGCGTCACGGTCTGGGCGTTCGAAGATGCCCTGCAAGCCGTACGCGACGGACGTATTGCCAACGCGCCAAGCATCATCGCCTTGCAATGGCTGGCTTTGAACCGCGTTGAAGTGAGGGGGTTATGGTCGTAAACAAGCTGCGCGATCGCTACCGGATCGATCTCGTGGGGCTACAAGCCTCCTGCGAGGCCAACTACGCGCGCCTGATGCGACTGTTGCCGGATATGCGTAGCGAGCCGCAGGCTCGGCGCATTGCCGTGACCCACGGCGACCAGATGCTTGGCGTACTGGCCCTCGAAGTGCTGCAGGTCTGTCCGTACACCACAACCCTGCAAGTGCGCCAGGAGCACAGCCTGCCGTGGCTGCCGGTGCCGCAACTGGAAGTTCAGGTGTATCACGACGCATGCATGGCCGAAGTGGTCAGCGCTGAGCATGCACGACGCTTCCGGGGCATCTATCCTTACCCGAACGCCGCGATGCATCAGCCGGATGAAAAGGCTCAGCTCAATCTTTTCCTGGGGGAATGGCTGAGTCACTGTCTGGCATGTGGGCACGAGTACGCAGTCGTTCGGTAGTTGTGAACTGCGTCCGGTTCACAGGTTTCCTCTTTTGATCGTCCCCCAGCATAATTGCGGCACTTACCCATCCCGTGATCACGCCCTGGGAGAACGCCTTGCCGAGCGTATCCACATTGACCACCGCCGATCCGGCGTTGCTGGTGCAACTCTCTGACAGCCATCTGTTTGCCGAGACGGATGGGACATTGCTGGGTATGAATACCCGCGACAGCCTGCAAAAGGTCATTGAGCTGGTAAAGCTTCAGCTGCCGCAGATCGATCTGATCATTGCCAGTGGTGATCTTTCCCAAGACGGAACGCTGGAGTCGTATCAGCTGTTTCGCGACCTGACCCGGCAGATCGATGCGCCGGCACGCTGGATTCCCGGTAATCATGACGAGCCGCGGATCATGGCTGAGGCGGCGGTGCACAGTGCATTGCTGGAGCCGGTGGTGGACATCGGCAACTGGCGGGTGACGTTGCTCGATTCGGCGGTGCCGGGTTCGGTGCCGGGGTATTTGCAGGATGAGCAGTTGCAGTTGCTCGTGCGCTCGTTGAGCGAGGCGCCGCAGCGGCATCATCTGGTGTGTTTCCATCATCATCCGGTGTCGATCGGGTGTGCGTGGATGGAGCCTATTGGATTGCGCAATCCAGAAGCGTTGTTCGCGGTGCTGGATCGCTTTCCTCAGGTGCGTGCGGTGTTGTGGGGGCATGTGCATCAGGAAATTGACCAAGAGCGCAACGGTGTACGCCTGATCGCATCGCCATCGACCTGTATTCAATTCGAGCCGGGCAGTGATGATTTCAAAGTGAGCGAGCAGGCGCCGGGGTATCGGTGGTTGCGGCTTTTGCCAGATGGTCGGCTGGAAACGGGCGTTGAGCGCGTCACCGGTTTCGATTTTCAGATCGATTACGGCTCCAACGGTTACTGATTTATTTGTCATTTCCAAAGATCGAGGCGCAGCCATCGCGGGCAAGCCCGCTCCCACAGGGTTTTGTGAGCGCCTCAAATCCTTGTGGGAGCGGGCTTGCCCGCGATGGCGTTCGCTCAGGCGACATGATTTCCACGCCTATCCCCGATTCCCCCGACACCCTGTAAACTGCGCCTCTTTACCCGACGCACAGGGAGCTCAAATGTCCGGTTCGATCCTTTATATCCACGGTTTCAACAGCGCGCCGGCGTCGAAAAAGGCCTGTCAGTTGATTAATGTGATGGAACGGCTGGGCTTGAGCGATCAGCTGCGTGTGCCGGCCTTGCATCACCATCCTCGCGAGGCTATCGGTCAGCTGGAGCAGGCGATTGCCGAGCTGGGGCGGCCACTGCTGGTCGGCAGCTCACTCGGCGGCTACTATGCGACTCACTTGGCCGAGCACCATGGCTTGAAAGCCCTGTTGATCAATCCTGCGGTCAGCCCGCACCGGATGTTCGACGGGTTCCTGGGGACGCAGAAAAATCTGTATACCGATGAGACTTGGGAATTGACCCACGACCATGTGACGGCCCTGGCCGAGCTGGAAGTGCCGGCGCCCCAGGATCCGCAGCGGTTTCAAGTGTGGTTGCAGACCGGCGATGAAACGCTGGATTATCGCCTCGCCCAGCAGTATTACCGGGCCTGTGCCTTGCGCATTCAGGCGGGCGGCGACCATAGTTTCCAGGGTTTTGCCGAGCAATTGCCGGCAATGCTGAGTTTTGCCGGCATCGGCGCAGATTTGTATCAGGCGATTGACTTCACTGCACTGTGATCTGTCGCCTCTTTTTCACAGAACACTTTTTACAGGCGGACGACGAGACCCCATGGCCACTCCCAGCGCTAGCTCTTATAACGCAGACGCCATCGAAGTCCTCTCGGGCCTCGACCCGGTGCGCAAACGCCCCGGCATGTACACCGACACCAGTCGGCCGAACCACCTCGCCCAGGAAGTCATCGACAACAGCGTCGACGAAGCCTTGGCCGGCCATGCAACGTCGGTGCAGGTCATCCTGCACGCCGATCACTCCCTGGAAGTCAGCGATGACGGCCGTGGCATGCCAGTGGACATTCACCCGGAAGAGGGTGTGTCGGGTGTCGAGCTGATCCTCACCAAGCTTCATGCTGGCGGCAAGTTTTCCAACAAGAACTACCAGTTCTCCGGCGGTTTGCACGGGGTGGGTATTTCTGTGGTCAACGCCTTGTCGACCGAAGTCCGGGTGCGTGTAAAACGCGACGGCAACGAATACCAGATGACTTTCGCTGACGGTTACAAGAAAACCGACCTGGAAGTGATCGGTACCGTCGGCAAGCGCAACACCGGCACCAGCGTGTTTTTCGCGCCGGACCCGAAGTATTTCGATTCGCCGAAATTCTCCATCAGTCGCCTCAAGCATGTGCTCAAGGCCAAGGCCGTTCTGTGCCCGGGGCTGCTGGTCAGTTTTGAAGACAAGGCCACCGGCGAGAAAGTCGAATGGCATTACGAAGACGGTCTGCGCTCCTACTTGGTGGACGCGGTCAGCGAATTCGAACGCCTGCCGAACGAGCCATTCTGCGGCAGCCTGGCTGGCAATAAAGAAGCGGTCGATTGGGCGCTGCTGTGGTTGCCCGAGGGCGGCGACAGCGTCCAGGAAAGCTACGTCAACCTGATCCCGACCGCCCAGGGCGGTACGCACGTCAACGGTCTGCGTCAGGGTTTGCTCGATGCGATGCGCGAGTTCTGTGAGTTCCGCAGCCTGTTGCCGCGCGGTGTGAAGCTGGCGCCGGAAGACGTCTGGGAACGCATCGCGTTCGTCCTGTCGATGAAGATGCAGGAACCGCAATTCTCCGGTCAGACCAAGGAACGCCTGTCATCCCGTGAAGCGGCTGCTTTCGTTTCCGGTGTGGTCAAGGACGCTTTCAGCTTGTGGCTCAACGCTCACCCTGAGACCGGCATGCTGCTGGCGGAACTGGCGATCAACAACGCCGGCCGTCGACTGAAGGCCAGCAAAAAGGTCGAGCGTAAACGCATTACCCAAGGGCCGGCGTTGCCGGGCAAACTCGCCGACTGCGCTGGGCAGGACCCGATGCGTTCCGAGCTGTTCCTGGTGGAAGGTGATTCCGCCGGCGGTTCGGCCAAACAGGCGCGGGACAAGGAATTTCAGGCGATCCTGCCGTTGCGCGGCAAGATTCTGAACACCTGGGAAGTCGACGGCAGCGAAGTGCTGGCCAGTCAGGAAGTGCACAACATCGCCGTGGCCATCGGTGTGGATCCGGGCTCGGCGGACATCGCCCAGCTGCGTTACGGCAAGATCTGCATCCTCGCCGACGCCGACTCCGACGGTCTGCACATCGCCACGTTGCTCTGCGCTTTGTTCGTCCAGCATTTCCGTCCGCTGGTGGATGCCGGTCACGTCTACGTCGCCATGCCGCCGCTGTACCGTATCGATCTGGGTAAAGAAATTTACTATGCCCTGGACGAGGCCGAGCGCGATGGCATTCTCGATCGTCTGGTGGCCGAGAAGAAACGCGGCAAACCACAGGTCACGCGATTCAAAGGTCTGGGTGAAATGAACCCGCCGCAACTGCGCGAAACCACCATGGACCCGAACACTCGGCGTCTGGTGCAGTTGACGCTGGAAGATTTCGACGCGACCTCGGAAATGATGGACATGCTGCTGGCGAAAAAACGCGCCGGCGATCGCAAGTCCTGGCTGGAGTCCAAGGGCAACCTGGCCGAGGTTCTGGGCTGATGCGATTTGGCTGGGCCCTGGCGTGTGCGTTGCTGCTGACCTCGGTAACGGTGTCGGCGGAGCCTGCCCCCGAGCTGCGCCTGTTATCCGAGCATGCCGTCGAAGGCATGCGCGGCGGCAATCTGTCGGGGCTGGCCCAGTGCGGCAAGGATCTGTGGACCGTCTCGGATCGTGACGATGATCAAATCTATCGCCTCGACACCCGCAACACGACCTGGCAAGCCGAAACCGTGCGCATCGACGTACCCCTGGTGCCCGACAGCGGTTTGCCCTGGGGTTTGCGTTCGCGGACCTGGGCGGCGTCGTTCGTGCGGGGTGGGAACCTGGATTTCGAAGGTATCACCTGTGACAGCGCTGGCAATCGTTACATCGTCAGCGAAGCGCACGCCGCTGTGCTGCAAGTTCCGCCAATCGGGCCGGCGTCCTGGCTGAAAATCTCGCCGATGCTGGTACGCGAAGCACGGGCCAGCGGTATGTTGCTGCACTTCAATTCGTTGTTCGAAGGTTTGGCGATCAATCCAGCCGGTGACACGCTGTGGCTGGCCGCCGAACGTGAGCGCCGCGGTTTGCTGCTGATCAAGCGCCAGCAAACGGTCTGGGACTGCAAGGGTAGTTGTGTGCTGCTGAGTGAGGCGGGGGTGGAGATGCAGCCAGCACAATTTCCCAAGGCCAGAGCGCGCTCCCGGGATTTTGCCGATCTGTCATTGTTTGACGGCAAATTGTTTACCCTTGAGCGCAATGCCTTTCAGGTTTGCCGTCGCGATGCGATGACGGCCAAGGTCGAGCGCTGCTGGTCGTTTGCCGTCGAGGCCCTGCAGGAAAACCGTCGTTATCCACAGCCCTTTGGGCTGGCGGAAGCGTTGATCGTGGACGCCGACGGTGCCTGGATCGGTATCGACAACAATAATGGTGCGCGCGTCGATGGCGAGAAACGCCCGATTGTCTGGCGCTTTGCCGCGCCTGAAGGTGGCTGGAGTGCCAAGTCATGAGTCAGCAACCGCCAGGCAAACGCGCCGGTCGGGTGTTGATGGTGTTGGCCTGGTGTGCCGCGCTGTTTCTGGCAACGCGGTTTTTCGCGTCGTGGGAGGCGCGTCAGCACAATCCCAACACCGTCGTCAGCTCCGAGCAGGGCGAAGGTTTTATCGAAGTGAAGCTGATCAGCAACAGCCAGGGGCATTTTATCGCCACTGGCCAGATCAACGGCCAACCGGTGGATTTCATGCTCGACACCGGCGCAACCGATGTGGCGATCCCGGCCGAAGTGGCCGAACGGCTGAAACTGGAAAAAGGCTTCGGGGTGACCCTGAGCACGGCCAATGGCTTGAGCGAGGGCTATCGAACTCGCCTCGACCGGCTGCAATTGGGCGACATCGTGCTGCGTGACGTTCGCGCGCTGGTGGCTCCCGGTTTGCACGGCAATCAGGTGCTGCTCGGTATGAGCGCGCTGAACAAACTTGAATTTACCCAGCGCGGTGGCACCATGCTGCTGCGCCAGACAACGAACCGATGAGGCCCGCATGAGCGACTCCCTTGATCTCAGCCTGGACGGTGTAGAACGCCGGTCACTGGCTGACTTCACCGAAAATGCCTACCTCAACTACTCCATGTACGTGATCATGGACCGTGCCTTGCCGCATATCGGCGACGGCCTGAAACCGGTACAGCGGCGCATCATCTACGCGATGAGCGAGTTGGGGCTGGACGCCGACTCCAAGCACAAGAAATCGGCGCGTACCGTCGGTGACGTGCTCGGTAAGTTCCACCCGCACGGCGACTCGGCGTGCTACGAAGCCATGGTCCTGATGGCCCAACCATTCAGCTACCGCTACACGCTGGTCGACGGCCAGGGTAACTGGGGTGCGCCGGACGATCCGAAGTCCTTCGCCGCCATGCGGTACACCGAAGCGCGGCTGTCGCGTTATTCCGAAGTTTTGCTCAGCGAGCTGGGGCAGGGCACCGCGGACTGGGGCCCGAACTTCGACGGCACGCTGGAAGAGCCTTTGGTGTTGCCGGCCCGTTTGCCGAACATCCTGCTCAACGGCACCACCGGTATCGCCGTGGGCATGGCCACCGACGTACCGCCGCATAACCTGCGCGAAGTCGCGACCGCTTGCGTGCGCTTGTTGGACGAGCCGAAAGCCACGGTCGAGCAGCTCTGCGAGCACATCCAGGGCCCGGATTACCCGACCGAAGCGGAAATCATCACGCCGCGCGCCGATCTGCTGAAAATCTACGAAACCGGCAAGGGCTCGGTGCGCATGCGCGCCGTGTACCACATTGAAGACGGCGACATCATCGTCACCGCTCTGCCGCATCAGGTGTCCGGTGCCAAGGTGCTGGAACAGATCGCCGCGATGATGCAGGCCAAACCGTCCAAAGCCCCGCAGATCGCTGACCTGCGCGACGAATCCGACCACGAGAACCCGTGCCGGATCGTAATTATTCCAGGTGCACGCAAAAACTTTGACCACGATGCGCTGATGCAACACCTGTTCGCCAGCACAGAGCTGGAGTCGAGCTACCGGGTCAACATCAACATCATCGGTCTGGACGGCAAGCCGCAGCTGAAAAACCTGCGGGCATTGCTGGTCGAGTGGCTGGAGTTCCGGGTTCAGACCGTGCGTCGTCGTCTGCAATTCCGCCTGGACAAGGTCGAGCGTCGCTTGCACCTGTTGGACGGTTTGTTGATCGCTTACCTCAATCTGGATGAAGTGATTCACATCATCCGCACCGAGGAGCACCCGAAAGCCGCACTGATCGAGCGTTTTGCCCTGAGCGAAATCCAGGCCGACTACATTCTCGACACCCGTTTGCGTCAGTTGGCGCGACTGGAAGAAATGAAGCTGCGTGCCGAGCAGGATGAACTGCTCAAGGAGCAGGCCAAGCTGCAAGCCCTGCTGGGCAGCGAAGCCAAGCTGAAAAAACTGGTACGCACCGAGCTGATCAAGGACGCTGAAACCTACGGCGACGACCGTCGCTCGCCAATCGTCGAGCGCGCCGAGGCCAAGGCCCTGACCGAACACGATCTGCTGCCGAACGAGAAAGTGACGGTCGTGCTGTCGGAAAAAGGCTGGGTTCGTTCCGCCAAGGGCCACGAGATCGACGCTACCGGGCTTTCCTACAAGGCCGGGGATGGTTTCAAGGCGTTGGCGCCGGGTCGCTCCAACCAGTTTGCGGTGTTTATCGACTCCACTGGTCGCAGCTATTCGGTGGCTGCACACACGCTGCCATCGGCCCGTGGCCAGGGCGAACCACTGACCGGCCGCCTGACGCCGCCGCCAGGGGCGAGTTTCGAATGCGTGCTGATGCCTGAAGACGATTCTCTGTACGTGATCGCGTCTGACGCCGGTTACGGTTTCGTGGTCAAGGGTGAAGACCTGCAAGCCAAGAACAAGGCGGGCAAGGCCCTGTTGAGTTTGCCGAACAACGCCAAAGTGATTCTGCCGCGCCCGGTGGCCGATCGTGAGCACAACTGGCTGGCCTCGGTGACCACCGAAGGTCGCCTGCTGATCTTCAAAATCAGCGATCTGCCACAATTAGGTAAAGGTAAAGGGAATAAGATCATCGGGATTTCCGGTGAACGTGTTGCCAGTCGCGAAGAATATGTCACGGACATTGCCGTTTTGCCGGAGGGTGCCACCTTGGTGCTACAGGCGGGAAAACGTACCTTGTCACTGAAGGCGGACGACCTCGAACACTACAAAGGTGAGCGCGGGCGTCGTGGTAACAAACTGCCACGTGGCTTTCAGAGGGTGGATGCGCTGTTCGTCGAAAACCTCAATTAAGCGTCCTAGAGCGCTCGATCTACGATTTAAAGCGTAGATCGACGCTTTGCCGCTGGAGTCGGAACGCATATTCACGGATGATATGGCCTTTCAAGCGCCGGCGTAGCCGAGTGTTCTTCATATTTTTTGAGTATTTTCACTGTGGTTAGCCTTGTGGCAGCCACCTGGATGGGACGATGACTGCTCTGCGCCTTCCTTTTATTTTGATGCTCGCCGGCGTACTTGGCCTGGCGGGTTGCAGCGTTCACCAACCGGTGTCGCTGTATCAACTGGACAGCGGAAGTCCGGCTCAGCCTGCGCAAAGCGCGGGCATGGCGGTATTGCTGGGCCCGGTAACGGTTGCTGACTACCTGCAACGCGAAACTTTGTTGCAGCGTCAGCCCGATGGCAGCCTGCAAGCTTCGGTTGATGGTCGTTGGGCGGGTAGCCTGTCGTCGGACATCGATCAGCTGTTGCTGCGTCAGGTCGCCGGCCATCTGGACAGCCAGCGCGTTGTCCTGGCACCGGCGACATTAGGCTTCACGCCGGATGTTCAGGTTCTGCTGACGATCACGCGTCTGGACTCGGGGAAGTCACAGCCGGCGATTCTTGATGCGCAATGGCGTCTGATCGATCGTCGTGGTCAGGTGCGCGATAACCGCATCATTCATCTGCAAGAGCAGCACTCCGGCGGCACGGCGGCTCAGGTTCAGGCTCAGGGTGTGTTGCTGCAGCGTCTGGCCGAGCAACTGTCGACAGCGCTCAAGCCACTGGCCAACCAGCCGCCGATCGCCGAAGCACCTCGCAAACCAGCTGCCAAACCTGTGGCACCGGCAGCAGAGCCAGAGAAACAACAGAAGATCCCGATGGCTTCGCCGATTCGTACGGACATGGAAGTGTTCAGGTTCTGAGCCTGGATTGATCCAAAGCAAAGCCCGCCTTGTGCGGGCTTTGTTGTTTGTGGCGCGTACTGATCGTTCCGCTCTGCGTAGGAACGCAGCCCGTGACGCTCTGCGTCACATCGGTGCCAGGTTCTGGGTAATGAGGTGGGGCTGGAACGCGGAGCGTCCCTGGAGGCATTCCCATGCGGAGCATGGGAATGATCAGCCCGCAGACGATCACTCATCTGCGGGCTTCTTTATAACGGGGACTGGGGTTTACGCCCGGCGTTCGTGCATCCGCGCCAGTTGCCGTTCCAGCATCGATGGATAAGGCTCCATCAAGCGCTCTACACAGCACGCACCCTCTGGGCTGGCGATCGGGCGGATCCGCGCACGCTGGCGAATCAGCGCGTCATCACTGATCTTGCGCTCCACCAGCAGCAGGTTGCGGCTGTGTTGCGACAGGGCCAGGGCATCTTGAGCGGTTTCAGTTAGCAGCAAGTCGATCTGACTCAAACCGAACAACTCGTCACCCAGCGTCAGGCCTAGCTGCAATTGCAGGGTGATGCCGCTGTCGGCGACTTCGATCTGCAACTGATGACCCAAGGCGCGCAGCAACTCACCGCAGCAGATGGCGTTGGTCAGATAGTCATCGCCGCTGTCTTCGGTGTGGAACAGCATCAGCGTGCTGCCATCGTTCAGGGTGTGCAGTTCGCTCTGGTAAAGCGACGCGGCCTGATCGAGGCAATCGCGATAGCGTTTGAGCAGCTCTTCCAGGCGTGCGCGGGGCAGGCGACGCAACTGATCTTGCGCGCCCAGTTGCACGGCCAATACTGCGCTGTGCTGCGGCAGATTCGATACCTGCGGCTTTACGACTGGTTTCGGTGCGCTGGCTGTCGAGTCGTCACGCAGATCGGCAAACGGATCTTCGTCGTCCTCATCATCTTCGACGGTACTGACAGTGCGCCGCGGCGCAGGCTTGAGGCCGGCGACAGGCTTGGTTTCGTCGAAACCTGGATCGCGCAGGTTGCGCACTTCGAAGGTCGGTTCGTTATCGTCGGCGTCTTCGTAATCGCTGTCGTCGTATTCAGGCTCCGGCGCAGGTTCTGGCTCGGCCGGTTCTGGCGCAAAATTGGCGTGCAGCTGACGAGCGAGGTCGCCGACTTCATCCTGGCGCTCGGTGGCCGGGGTGTATTCGTCGATATTGCGCAGCCACACCCGCAGTTGCATCAGCGGCGTGGAGATATTGCGCCCCAGGCGCAGGCTCAACGCCAGGGACAACGCCAGCAGAATCGCACTCAGAATGCCCATGCTTTGCAAGCTGATGGTCATCGGCTGCTGGAACTGGTCCATGTCCAGGCTGATGCGCAGTTGCCCGGCGGTCACGTCCTGGAAGGTGATCTTGCTCTGGTACATGCCTTCGGCTTCGCCCAGCAGGCTATGCTTGGGACGCTGACCGGCTTCGGCGAGGATGCGGTTATCCACGCTGTAGATGGCGGCGTGGGCCACCAGTTTGTTCTTGGTCAGGTTGTTGAGCAGCACGTTCAGGCTGAGGATGTCATTGGACACCAACAGTTCCGTGGCCGAGGTCGCGGTCTGGGTGGTCAGGCTTTCGCCCAGGGCATCCGCCTGCTCGTGCATGGCTTGCTTGAACTGCAAACCCATCACGCAGGCATAGATCACCAGGGCCAGAGCGACCAGGATCACGTTATGGCTGGCAATGCGCAATGCGATCGGTACACGGCGATGACGCAGTGCCCGGAAGATCAGCAGAAAGAAGTTATCGGTTTTTACTGGCGTGGGCCGGTTCACTTGAGCTCGGCTCTTTGTCCGTGAAGTTGACGCGCAGTATAGCGACAGGCCCTAGACCGTCAAAGCGCTCGCGGTGCCCGATGGTCACTGAAAATGGGTAGAATGCGGTTTTTTTCCACCTGCGGGGGTGCGCCTTGCGCGAAATCGTCCTGATAAACATCACGGGAGTCGACCGTCCGGGTCTGACTGCGGCCATTACCGGCGTACTGGCCCAGGGTGGTGTGAACATTCTCGACATCGGTCAGGCGGTGATCCACGACACTCTGTCGTTCGGCATCCTGGTTGAAATTCCCGATACCGAACAAGGTAATTCGGTGCTCAAAGACATCCTGTTCAAAGGCTATGAGCTTGAGCAGCAGGTACGTTTCACGCCGGTGTCCGAAGAGGATTACCAGCTATGGGTCGGCAACCAGGGCAAGAAACGCCACATCGTCACCCTGCTGACCCGCAAAGTGACCGCCGAGCAATTGCAGCGCGTGAGTTCGATCACCGCCAAATATGGGCTGAACATCGATCATATCGATCGCCTGTCCGGGCGCATGCCGCTCGACACCCCGGCCGACAAGGGCAAGGGTTGCATCGAGTTTTCCGTGCGCGGCGAGGCGGCGGATCCGCAAGCGCTGCGAGCCGAATTCCTCAGCGTTGCTCAAGAGTTGAACGTCGACATCGCCTTCCAGGAAGATTCGCTGTTCCGCCGTAACCGCCGTCTGGCGGTGTTCGACATGGACTCGACACTGATCGAAGCCGAAGTCATCGACGAACTGGCCAAGGCCGCCGGTGTGGGCGACCAGGTGTCTGCGATTACCGAGCGGGCGATGGCCGGTGAGCTGGATTTTCGCGCCAGCTTCAAGGAGCGCCTGGCCTTGTTGCAAGGTCTGGACGTCAGCGTGCTGGACTCCATCGGCGCCTCCCTGCGCTTGACCGAAGGCGCCGAAACCTTGTTCGCCGAACTCAAGCGTCTGGGCTACAAGACGGCGATTCTGTCAGGCGGTTTCACTTACTTCGCCAAGCAATTGCAGGCCAAGCTGGGCATCGACTACGTGTTCGCCAACGAACTGGCTGTAGTCGACGGGAAGGTCACTGGTGTGGCGGTCGAGCCGATTGTCGATGCACAGCGCAAGGCGGATCTGCTGCGTGAGCTGGCGCATAAGGAAGGTTTGCGTCTGGAGCAGACGATTGCCGTCGGTGACGGTGCCAACGATTTGCCTATGCTGGCGATTGCCGGTCTGGGTGTGGCGTTCCGTGCCAAGCCGCTGGTCAAGCAATCGGCGAAGCAGGCGATTTCCACCCTTGGGCTGGATGGCGTGTTGTATTTGCTGGGCTTCCGGGATCGCGACGGGCAGCTCTGATTTGTATTGATTGACAGGGCCTCTTCGCGGGCAAGCCCGCTCCCACAAGGACAGCGCAGACCCTGTGGGAGCGGGCTTGCCCGCGATTGGGCGCGCCGCGGTTTCGTGGATTCACTTTCACAGTGACTTCCACAACGAATCAAATTCTTCCGCTATCCCGACCACGCCGCTCCCCGCGGCGTTTTCGTTTCTGGGGGTCTCAAGCGAACGATAGGCAAACTGATTGAAACTGTTGGTGCTCGCCACCCGACGCTCCAGCCCGGCCCGGCGTTCCTCGCCGTTGGTATTGATCAACACCTTATTGCCTTCCTGGAACGGCAGGCGCGGAGTGAGCAAGGTGGCCGGCAGGTCGATGGCGCTGATGGCGGGCAACAACAGCCCGCGCAAGTACTGGCTGTGCTCGTCGTGGGAGCGCATCAGTTGCAGGCCGCAGGGTTCGGCGCAAGGGGCGACTTGCTCGATACCCATCTGCGTGCCGCCGCCCCGCACCTGGCGGATCCAGCGCACCACTGCAATGCTCCAGCCTTGACCGGCAATATCTTCGATACCGACCATTTCGCCAGCCTGTAGCTCGGCGGGCACCGCGCCGGGCCAGGCCAGGCAATAACCGCCAGGGCTGTGATTGATCACCGGCAGCACATAGGTCGGGAAATGCTGCTGTCGGTCGGATGCCTCGTGGCTGTCATCGTTCTGAAGGTGCGGGTATTCGATCTCTTCGTAGGGCAGCAGCGTGTCTGCCGTGCCATGGGGGGCGGCGTCGAAGGCATGTTTCCATTGGTCTTTGGCGCGACCTGTCGGGTCGGTGGCCGAGAACTGTGCGGGGCGGGCGCCGGGTTTTTTCAGGATGTCGTTGAACGAGCGTTGCCCGCCGAGATAAAAGTGCAATGCGCTCATGCCCACGCACAGGGTCAACGTGCCGTGGCCGACGGTGCGCTGGAAACTGCGCTCGGCGGCCTGACCCCAGGCGGCATGCAGGTGTTGCAACGTATCCAGATTCAGCCCCGCCGGAACAGGCAGCGGCGATACCTTGTCGGCCGACTGTTGCAGATGGGTTTCGATGGCCGCGACCAGAGGTTGCGGGTCGATCCCCAGTAAGCCTTCCTGTTGTTCGGCGAGGAATTTGGAGCGGTAACGCGGCCCGGTGTCGAGATCCGGGGCGATGGCAAACAGCCCGTTGTCCGGTTTGGCCGGTTGCAGCTTGATCCACTGGCTCCAGGGTTCGAGCACATCGGCGAGCCGGGCGATCTGGTTCTGGCGCAGTTGATTGCAGCGTGAGGCACCCAGCAGGAGGGCGACCACGTAGGTTTGCTCGATGCTCAGGCTTTGTGTCTGGCTGGCCAGTTCATCGCGCACGCTCAACTGTTGCAGTTGGAACTGACAGCCGATCCGATACAGCTGATGCAGTTCCAGCCACAGACCTTCGGGCACCGGGCAATAGAGCTCAGTGGCGCGGATCAGCGCGCCGTTCAGGCAATGGATTGCCCGTTGCAAAGCCTGGGTCAGCAGCGGCGCACGGTCCTTGCTGAAGCGCGGTGCGGTGGGGATGACGATTTGCTTGTAGCCGATCGCCAAGTGGCTCTGCAGCGCCTGGCAAAGGTTGGCGATCTTGCGCGAGCGCTCGTCGAGCACAATCGCCTGATGGAGGAAATGCCGCTCCAGATGCTTGCAGACGTAATACACCTCGGGCCGCAGCAGTTCGAGTAATTGCAGACGATTGTCGCTGGGTGTGAGCAATTGGTTGAGTTCGCTCAAGCCTTGATACAACTGGCGAGCGGTTTCGCCGATGTTGGCTTTGGGCAGGTTGGCGATCCAGCGCTTTAGATCGCGTGGGGTGGTTTCACAGAACGACAGACGCAACTGCGTCGGGATGGGCGCGCGTAGCAGGAGGTGGGGACTGGTCTCATTCATGCCGAGGACAAACTCCAACCGTTAAATGGGCAGTGAATGATCTGACTGTAGCAGCTATGGATTTTACCGTTTGTCTGTCAGTCGAGTGCCAACCGGGTGTGCTACTAATCTGACACTCGTGCGACCGGATACATAGTCGTATGGCCTGCTGCCTACGCAGGGCAGGTCTCTTTGTAACTTCAAGGAGATGAAGTTTATGTCTAGATATGTAGTGGCAAATCAATGGGGCGGTAGTTCGGCACCCTGGCATCCGGGCGGAGACTGGACGCTAGGCGCGCGGGACAACCAGAACGTTGTCGCAATCGAGATCAAATCGGGCGATGGCGGGAAGAGTTTCACCGGCACCATGACGTATGCGGGTGAAGGTCCCATTGGCTTCAGGGCTCAGCGCACGGGCCAGAACCAGTACAACGTTGAAAATCAGTGGGGCGGCAACGATGCCCCGTGGCATCCGGGTGGCAAATGGGTCATCGGAGGTCGGGATAATCAGAACGTTGTGGCGTTGAGCGTGACCTCCAGCGATGGAGGGAAAAACCTCAGTGGCACCAATACCTACGCCGACGAAGGGCCGATCGGCTTCCGTGGACAGATGGAGTAACGGCACCACCGAAATGTCCGACCCCGCGAAGACGTTCGTGGGGTCGGATCAGGGGGTCAGACTGTTGGCAAGCCGATGCCCTGGCCCATTTGCACTGGCGAAAGGGCGCCCAGCCCTTCAGCCCATTTCACTTGATCCGGCCCGAACAGCACGACAGCCGTGGAGCCGAGTTTGAAGCGACCCAGTTCCGCGCCTTTCTCCAGATGGATCGGCGCACGGGCGGCTTCATCGTAACGGAAGGTTTTCAGCTCGCGTTTTGGCGGCGTGATCAACCCGGCCCAGACCGTTTCGATCGACGCCACAATCATCGCGCCCACCAGAACCACGGCCATCGGGCCACGTTCGGTGTCGAAAATGCACGCTACACGCTCGTTGCGCGCGAACAGTTCCGGTACATTTTCAGCGGTGGTCTGGTTGACCGAGAAGATGCGGCCGGGGATGTAGACCATCTCGCGCAGGGTGCCGGCCAGCGGCATGTGCACGCGGTGGTAATCCTTGGGCGACAGGTAAATGGTGGCGAAATCACCGCCCATGAATGGCGCTGCGTTGGCTGCGTCACCACCCAGCAGTTCCAGCACGCTGAAGCTGTGGCCCTTGGCCTGGAAAACGCGACCGTGTTCGATCGGGCCGAGCTGGCTGACGGCACCGTCGGCCGGGCTGAGGATCGCGCCTGGGGTTTGGTCCAGCGGGCGAGCGCCGTCTTTCAAGGCACGAGTGAAGAATGCATTGAAGTGCTCGTAAGCCGTCAGGTCTTCGACCAGCGCCTGGGACATGTCCACTTGATAACGCTTGGCGAACCAGGCGGTCAAGGCGTTCTTGAACCAGCGCACGCGGCATTCGGCAATGCAGCCCGCCAGTCGCGAGAGCAAGTGGTGGGGCAGCAGGTATTGGCTGAGGATAAACAAACGCTTATTCATTAACTGTCCTTAAAAACCTTAGATTTCTACGGGCGTGTCGGGGTGGTTGCCCCATTCGCCCCAAGAGCCGGCGTAGCCTTTGACTCGTGGATAACCGAGCGACTTGGCTACTAGATACGTGAAGCCAGAACGATGGTGAGTCTGGCAGTGAGTAATGACTTCTTTGTCTTTGGTAATGCCAAGTTGTTCCAGGATTTTCGGCATATCGGTGCGGATGCGCAGGTTGCGCGCCTGATCCATGCCGGCGGTCCATTCGAAATTGACCGCGCCGGGAATGTGCCCGCCCTTGGCCGCCAGCACTTTCTCGCCGGAGTACTCCAGCGGCCCGCGTGCATCCCAGATCGCCAGGTCAGCGGCTCCGAGGCGGCTTTGCAGGTACTCGCGGGTGGCGGTGGGTTCATCGTGCAGGGTCAACGCAACCGGGCCACCGACTGGGGCCGGGATCTGGATCGACATGGGCGAGCCTTCTGCCAGCCAGGCCGGCAGGCCGCCGTCGAGGTAGTGGTATTTGGTGTGGCCGATGACATCCAGCAGCCAGATAAAGCGCCCGGCCCAACCACCGCCTTCGTCGTCATAGACGACGTAGACCGCATCGGGGTTGTGTCCCAGTTCGCCGAACAATGCTTCAAGCGCGGCTTGGGTTGGCAGCAGGCCTGGCGCAGGCGCCTGACCCAGTTGAGTGCGTTTTGGATCGACAAAGCGTGCCCCGGGGATATGCCCTGCGGCATAGCGGGCGCTGCTGGTCAGGTCCACCAGAATCAGTTCGCGGGAGTCGAGACGCGGGAGCAGGTCGCTCGGCTCGATCACCAACGCCAAGCCAGAGAAGTCAGACATGTGAGGTCTCCAGAGCACAAAGGGGGAGGATTGTAGCGCAGCGTCATGAGGGCCTGTTATCAGTTATTTCGGCACAGGAAGTAACTGGAAACAGGCCCTAGCGGTGGCTAAAGCTGTGCAGGGCTTTTTCGATGCACTGCGCGGTTTTGCCGAACGCTTGCACGGTGATTTCCGAGAACGGCCCGCCGCCCTGATCCGCCACCACGATCATGATCACCCGACCGTTGTTGACCAGTGAGCGCAGCAGCAGGTGTTCACCACCGAACTGTGAGCGCAGGCTGGCCGGCAACAGGGCCGAGAATTGTGCGTTGTTGGCCGGCGTCAGGCGCACCTGGGCCTGTTGCGCGAGCAGGCGTTGCAGCACGATGCTTTGGCTGACCACCAGGTTCAGGCCGGCCACTTCTTTGGGCAACCCGGCAGTCTGGTGCACGCGCAGATTGGCATGCGTGCGGTCGGCCATCAGGATCATCACCCGCCGCATGCCACACGCCACCAAGGCGTCTCGAGCCGATGTGGTCAAGTGCATGGCATTGGTAAAACGGCTCGGCTCCACCAGCAATTCGGCACATTGCTTGCGCCACTTCGCCAGTTCTTCGGCAGTGGGCGCCGGGGCCGGTAGCAAACCGGCGTGAACGCGGTTCATGCCCCACGGCCAGATCAGCGATTCGGCCGGGTGCCAGAGGTCCGGCATGGCATGTTGGCGGGCGCTGTTGGCGGCTTGCTGGTGCAATTGTTGCTGCACCTCATCCATCGGCATTTGCAGGTAAAGGCTGGTGAGGTATTGCCAGCGTTCACAGTGGGGACTGTCCCAGGCCTGTTGTGCTGACAACGCCAGACCATTGGCCAGCAGCACGGTATTGGCGGGCTGATTGAGCCAGCGTCGCAGCGTCGGATCGTCATCGAGGCGGTTCTGTTGGCGCAGCGGGTGATCGCTGTCGCGAGCGATGCGCAGGACTTTCACCAGTTCGCGTTGTTCGCTCCGCAGCAGTCGATAACCCTGCTGGACCCAGATCGGCAAATGCCAGACATCCACCAGTGCCAGACAGATTTCCAGCAGACGCACGCCGAACAATTGCTTTTCGACTTTGCGCGCCGACTCACCTTTATGGATGACCCGCAGTTCCCATTCTTCAAGCAACTGCGGATGGGTCAACGCCATGGGCCACAGTGGCGAAAGAAACAGCAGGCTGCCCCAGTGGATGTCCTGCCACAACCGCGCCAGGCGGCTGGCAAAAAAACCGTTGGCCTGTTGAGTGGCGTGCTGGCTGATCAGTTGAAGCTGGCGCAGGGCGACGGGGATCTGCGATTGGGGTTCGGCGGGCAAGCGCTCGAGTAATTCTTCGGTGCGTTTCAAACCGAGGCGATTGATCGCCACCTCAAGGTTTTCAGCCGGCGTGGCCATGCTGCCATGGGTGTGGCGATTGGCTTCGCGAATCACGCTCAAGGCCAGGGCCGGGCTGTCCTGCATCAATTCGGCAATGTCGCGCAGCGAGCTGCGGTTATCGCGGATGGCTTTGCAGACCCGGTCGTGACTGGCTTGCGGAACCGGTAGGCGCACACCATCGAGAAGCTTGACCCAGCCTTCGAGCGTGGTCGGTTTTGGCATTGGGACGTTCGTTTCGTTAGCCATGTCTGGACGCGATCATCGTCTGCTTTACCTATGCCCGGAGGGGGTCAAATTAGCTTTTCGCCTGAACTGGCTATAGTCTGGCGCAGTTTTGCCGATAAGTAGAAGAAGAGATTTTTTAACTTCCGAATATGACCTTGAACCCGACTCAGTAAGTGCTCTCCTACCTATGGCTAAAATTATCGGCATCATCGTCGTATTCGCGAGCGTGCTCGGCGGATACGTGCTTTCCCACGGCAAGATTGCCGCCCTCATCCAGCCTTTCGAGGTGATGATTATCGGTGGCGCGGCCCTTGGTGCATTCCTGCAGGCCAACCCCGGTCATATGACGATGCACGTGCTCAAGAAGTCCTTGGGCATGTTCAGTTCGCGTTTCAACCACACCTTCTACCTGGAAGTGCTGGGGCTGATTTACGAGATCCTCAACAAGAGCCGTCGCGAAGGCATGATGGCCATCGAAGGCGACATTGAAGATGCCGCTGCGAGCCCGATCTTCGCCAAATACCCGGCAGTCCTGAAAGATGACCGCATGACCGCGTACATCTGCGATTACCTGCGCATCATGTCCTCCGGCAACATGGCTCCCCATGAGCTTGAAGGCTTGTTCGACATGGAGCTGACCAGCCTCAAGGAAGACCTGGACCATCCCTCCCACGCCGTCAACGGCATTGCCGATGCCATGCCGGGTTTCGGTATCGTCGCGGCGGTATTGGGTATCGTGGTGACCATGGCATCCCTGGGTGAAAGCGACCAGAAAATGATCGGCTTGCACGTGGGTGCGGCTCTGGTAGGTACCTTCTTCGGTATTCTCGCGGCCTACGGTTTCTTTGGCCCGCTGGCACACGCCCTGGGCCACGACGCCAAGGAAGAACTGAACGTCTACGAAGCCATCAAGGCCTCGCTGGTGGCTTCGGCTTCCGGCATGCCGCCATCGCTGGCAGTGGAATTCGGTCGCAAGGTTCTGTACCCGGCGCACCGTCCTAGCTTCGCTGAGTTGGAACAAGCGGTTCGCGGTCGCTAAGTCATGGAAAATAACCAGCCGATAATCATCAAGCGCGTCAAAAAGTACGCGGGCGGGCATCACGGCGGCTCCTGGAAAATCGCCTTCGCGGACTTCGCGACGGCGATGATGGCGTTCTTCCTGGTGTTGTGGCTGTTGTCCACGGCAACACCGGAACAGAAGATCGCCATCGCCGGTTACTTCAAGGACCCGGTCGGATTTTCCGAAAGCGGCACGCCGTACATCATCGATCTGGGCGGCTCGCCGACCCTGGCGCCGGAGAACACCCTCAACCCCGAGGTGAAATCCCAGCCTCAGCCGGACAAGGTGACCATCGACTCCGAACAGGTCGAAGGCATGGCCGAGCAGGTCGAGAAGGAGCGTCTGGAATTGCTGCTGCAAGAGTTGCAGAACAAGGTCGAAGAAAACCCGCAGCTACAGAAATTCAAGGACCAGATCCTCTTCGAGATCACCCAGGACGGTTTGCGTATCCAGATCGTGGACGCCGAAAACCGCCCGATGTTCGACTCCGGCAGTGCGCGTCTGAAGCCGTATTTCGAAGACATCCTGCTGGCCATGGCCGACACCATCAAAGCGGTGCCGAACAAGATCAGCATCAGCGGTCACACCGATGCCAAGCCATACTCGGGCACCGGCGATTTCGGCAACTGGGAACTCTCGGCCAACCGCGCCAACGCGGCTCGCCGTGCGTTGGTCGCCGGCAGCTATCCGGACTCGCAGGTGGCGCGAGTTGTGGGCTACGCCTCGTCGGCGCTGTTCGACCGGGAGAACCCGTTCAACCCGGTCAACCGCCGGATCGACATCGTCGTGCTGACCAAGAAAGCCCAGCGTGCCATCGAAGGTTCGCAAGGTGCCGAACCTGCACCAGCGCCGACGCAAGGGCAGGGCGGGCCGGGCGAAGTGCCCGCGCCGCCAGCCGATCCGAATGCCTTGCCGGCGGATAAGGAGCCGCTGCCCGCCCATGAGCTTCGTGAGCGGTTGAATCTGTTTGATGATCCTGCGCCGAAGCCGGCAGAACCGCCCAAGCAGTGAGAGACGAAGAAGCCGCGAATGATCGCGGCTTTTTTGCGCCTGTCAGAAACCGCGTCGGATGCGGTGCTTGAGCTGGTCGTGGAACAGTTCGGCATTGCGCTTGTAGGTGCCATAAAGAGATTCATTGATCGAACCCAGCGTCATGGAGCGCTTGGTCGCCACTTCTTCACGATAGGCATCAATGAAAAACTCCATATCCTTGTCGGTGCTGAGCTTTGGCCATTTATCGAGGTACAGTGGCAGTTCCGCCGGGCCGGTCTTGAATGAACAAATCCGTCGGTTGCTGATGGTCGCTTCACCGATTTCGAACGGCACCCACCATGAATGTGCGGTCCTCTCAGAAACGACTGCCAGCAAGTGCGTGCATTCTGTGATGTTGCGGGTGATCACTCCAGTGATGTCGTCGGTTGTCTGGGACTCCGGATCCAGCACATCCAGATAAGTTTTGATGTTTGCCTGCTTCAGGCGGGTGTTGATGGCGATGGCTAGAGGCCGATCGCTATGGCGGTAGCTGATAAACACAGGCATCAGAAATGTCCCTTGATCGCGAGTTCGCGGTAATAGGCGCCGAGGGCGGTGAGGCGGCAACCGGTGGAATGGAGGGCGGCGTAGTACATGTGTTCGGCGTCTACCGGTTCGATCAGGCTGTGGCGGTTGCACTTTTGCAGTTGGGAGAAGACTTCGCCGTGCTCCGGGTCGAACGTCGCTTCCGTGGGCTCGTAGCTGGGGTCGAGGGGGAACACGGATTCTGCTTCGCCGAACCAGTCGGGCAGTTTGCGCAGGATTTCCTTGGGGATCAGTGGCGACACTTCGCGCAGGGAAATGAACTGCGACACGTTGGTCTTGAACACCGGCCGCTGCTCCCAGGCGTCGAGGGCGTTGTCGACAAACGAATAGAGGCTGCCGGGGGTGATCTTGCCGAGGATGTTCGCCGCGCCGCCGTGCAGGGCCTGGAGCAATAACCCGGTGAATACGCCGTGTTGCGCACCCTCCATGGCCGGCTCTTCCTTTTTGCAGGCGGTCAGAATCGTCATGCCCTCGCCAACCACGCTGCTTTCGCTGCGCAAGGCACGAACCTCGCCAGCCGAGCCGCTCTGGCAACAATCGAGAATGATCACTTTGTTTTTGATCTTGGTGGCTTTGGTCGCCCAGTTGAGGATGTCGCTGATACGAATTCCGTCCTTGGCGTTTTTGTAGTCCTGCGGGATCAGCATGCCTTCGTCGGTACCGGCGTCAAAGCCGCCATGCCCGGCGAAGTACAACAGCGCGACATTGCAGTCGCCGGAAAACAATTCGCGGATCTGGTCTTCGAGTTTTGCCCGGCTCAGGTAATCCTCGGCAGAGGTCAGCACGATGTTCTTGAAGTTCGGATCGCCGTTGGCGTCGGTTTTCAACACGGACGCCATGGCCATGGCGTCATTGCTGCAACCACTCAAGCGTGAAACGTGGGTGTAATCATTGATGCCGATAAACAGTCCCTTGCGCATGATCACACCGCCGTATGCAGGCGAATCGCACTGACAATGCTGTTGGTGTTCCACGCGCATTCGACGTGTGCGGCTTCGCGCACAACGTTGGAGATCCGTTCGGCGCCGAAGGGTTTGATCGCGATAATCACCTTGCCCATGCGCTTGGCGATCTCGATTTCCTTGTTGATCCATTTGCTGTACGTGGAATACATGCCCGCCATGATCAGCACCGCCGAACAAGGGCGTATTTTGTTTTCGATGGCTTCGATGAGTTCCTTATCGGTTTGCGCACCGATAATCGGGTTGTGGGGTGGTACCGAAAAATTCTTGAATGAGAAATCCGGGTGCGCAGTGAGCAGTTTCACCAATTTGTCGTGAGCATCGGAGTAATTCCACGAATGGCTGATGAACAAATGAAAGGTTTGCATGAATGTCCCTCGGTATCGCCAATGTGCGAAGAGGGCTTGAATGTATGCAGTTGAATGGCTGAAACAAGGCCTTCACGGTTAAAGAGAAATGCCCTTCAAGCAGGCGTGCGAATGCCCTACAGAAATGTCTGACGTTTAAAACGGTGGGTTGTTTTGTAGGCTGATACAAGCGACCAGCCGCCCCATCAATGTCGGGGCGGCTGGCACGTCTGTTTAATAGCTGCTTTCAGGCAAGCTGGCGATGATCGAGCGATAGCTGTTCATCCGCTGTTGCTGCACGCGGCCCTCTTCCAGGGCCTTGAGCAGGGCGCAACCTGGTTCGCGGTCGTGCTTGCAGTCGCGGAAGCGACAGGTGCCGATCAGGTCGTTGAATTCAATGAAACCAGCTTCGACATCGGCACGGCTCACGTGACCCAGGCCGAATTCGCGGATACCCGGGGAGTCGATCAACTCACCACCACCGGGGAAGTGGAACAGCCGCGCGGTGGTGGTGGTGTGGGTGCCCTGGCCCGACAGCTCGGACAGCGGGCCGACGCGGGTGTCGACTTCCGGCAGCAGGCTGTTGACCAGCGACGACTTGCCGACACCAGACTGGCCGACGAATACGCTGATGTGCCCGTCCAGCTGCTTCTGCAGTTGTTCCATGCCGTCGCCGTGGTGCGCCGACACTTCCAGCACCGGGTAGCCCAGCGTGCGGTAAACCGCCAGCAAGGCATTTAGCGCCGGGGCGTTCTGCTCGTCGATCAGGTCGAATTTGTTAAGCAGCAGTAACGGCCGAATACCCGCGTGTTCCGCGGCGACCAGATAACGGTCGATCAGGTTGGCGTGAGGCTCGGGCAGCGGCGCGAAGACGATAACGATCAAGTCGACGTTGGCCGCCACCGGCTTGAGCTGGCCACGGCTGTCGGGACGGCAGAGCTCGGTCTTGCGCGGCAGCTGCGCCACGATCACGCCGATGCCCTGGTTGCCGGCACGCCACACGACCTGATCGCCGGTCACCAGCGCCGGCAGGTTGGCGCGCAAGTGGCAGCGGAATACCTGGCCGGCCAATTCGCCATCGAGGGCCTCGACTTCGACCTGCACACCGAAGTGCGCGATCACCAGGCCTGTCTGTTCCGGACCCAGGTCGCCGCCTTCGAGTGCCTCGACAGCCGAGGACTCGCGTTTGGCGGCGCGGGCAGCGCGCTCGCCCTGAATCTTTTCGATGCGCCAGTTTTGACGACGATTGAGTTGGCGTTTGGCCATGGGTGTTCCGTATCGAGAATGCAGCGATTAGGTAAAACGGCCGCGAGTTTAGCACGCCCGGACACCGGCCTAGGCTAAACTGCGCACCTACGCCGAGGAGCCGACTCATGCAAAACCCGCTGAACCTGATCTGGATCGACCTGGAAATGACCGGTCTGAACCCTGATACCGACGTCATCATCGAGATGGCCACTATCGTCACCGACAGTAATTTGAACACCTTGGCCGAAGGTCCGGTGATCGCCATCCATCACAGCGACGAGATCCTCGCCGGCATGGATGAGTGGAATACCCGTCAGCACGGCGGCTCCGGGCTGACCCAACGGGTACGCGACAGCCGTATCAGCATGGCTGAAGCCGAAGCCCAGACCATCGCCTTCCTGGAAAAATGGGTGCCGAAGGGCAAGTCGCCGATCTGTGGCAACAGCATCTGCCAGGACCGTCGCTTCCTTTATACCCACATGAAATCCCTGGAAAGCTACTTCCACTACCGCAACCTCGACGTGTCGACCCTAAAAGAACTGGCCGCGCGCTGGGCACCGGACGTACGCGACAGCTTCAAAAAGGGCAGCACCCACCTGGCCCTGGACGACATCCGCGAATCGATCGCCGAACTGCAGCACTACCGCAAGAATTTCATCAAGTTCTGATTCAGCGGGGCCTGCACTGGCCTCATCGCGGGCAAGCCCGCTTGTGTCTTGCGCAGGAATTAGACTGGGGGT